>NZ_VFVN01000024.1:0-19414 GCF_006442185.1 Mesorhizobium sp. B2-4-1
AGAGAAGCTGCGCTTCGCCATCCGTGAAGGCGGCCGCACCGTCGGTGCCGGCATCGTCGTCACCATCAAAGAGTAATCGACACCGGCATCAGCCGGATCGAGAAGGAAGGGCGGTCCTCGGGCCGCCCTTTTTGTCGGCGACCGAAGATCAGCGCTGGCATGGCGGGGCCGACACGCGGTCGAACGGTAGTCGTGTCATCGAACTGGCCATCGAGCCAGGTTGAGGCTTGCTCGATTTTTCCGCTATCGTCGCTGCAGGCGGCGCTGGGCGGAGGTCAAGTATGAGCCAGGATGTTCCGACTCTGTACGAATGGGCCGGCGGCAGCGAAGCGCTCAACCGGCTGACGCAGACGTTCTATGACAAGGTGGCGCGGGATCCGGTCGTCGGGCCGGTGTTCAAGCATATGTCGCCCGACCATCCCGCCCATGTCGCGGCCTTTATCGGCGAGGTTTTCGGCGGGCCGAAAACCTACAGCGAAAAATTCGGCGGCCACCGCGAGATGGTGATGCATCATCTCGGCAAGCATTTGACGGAGGAGCAGCGCCGCCGCTGGATCAACCTGCTGGCCGATGCCGCGGATGCCGTCGGGCTGCCTGACGATCCGGAGTTCCGTTCCGCCTTCATGGGCTATATCGAGTGGGGATCGCGGCTCGCCAGGATGAATTCCAATCTCGGCGAAACGTGCGACCCGGAGACCGAGCCGATGCCGGCCTGGGGCTGGGGCGTGCCCGGCGGGCCTTACCGGGTCCCGGACACCAAATAGCGTCCAACGGATACACGGGCCGGCAGGCAAGATCTCCGCGAACAGCATGCCGGCGCACTTGAGCATGAAACCGGAGATCGATGGCGGCGGGCTGGTCGTCGACCATCCCGATTTCCGGGAAAGGGGATGAAGGCGCGTTTGCTTGCAAACCGCTCTTTACAGAGCGCGCGGAAGCTTTTAGGAAGCCCGTGCTGCGCCGAGGCGCACGTGTACGGGCATAGCTCAGTTGGTAGAGCGGCGGTCTCCAAAACCGCAGGTCGTAGGTTCGAGCCCTGCTGCCCGTGCCATTTCAAGAAATGGCACGTCAAAACAAAAACACAGCCATTTCCAAAATGGCCATCGAAACTATCTTTTGCAGGCTGCCCTTTGAAAATCGGCGACCGGCTTGCCATATTAGGCTGATTGAGGCATAAGGGCGCCATAGCCGGGACGGAACGACTGGATGGTTCCGAGGCGGCGTTTGGTCATAAAGCGGACACTTGCCACTTGCGTGGATCAAGAATCGGTTTTATGTAGACGAAACAGACACGCGACGCGTGGAGCTGGGAAGCCGGCTTTACGCGTCTGATTTGCATGGGCGAAATGATTGCGCTGATTCGGCGCGAAAATGGACCCAGGCGGCACGTCCCGGCCAGCGGGATCATCCAGGAGACCCGGCCAACGGGTCTTGAAGACAGAGCGGCATATGGCTTCGAAAACCACAAATCCTTTCGTCTTTCTCCAGCAGGTTCGCGCGGAGACCGCCAAGGTGACTTGGCCGTCGCGACGCGAAACGATGATCTCGACAGTGATGGTTCTGGCTTTCGCTGTGATCGCGATGGTCTTTTTCTTCACCGCCGATCAGCTCATGGGCCTCGCGGTCGAACAGATTCTGGGCATTGGACGCTAAGTCCGGCGATTACGGAGAAGTCGTGAAATGACTACGCGCTGGTACATCGTCCACGCCTATTCGAACTTTGAGAAGAAGGTCGCCGAGGACATCGAGAACAAGGCCAAGCAGAAGGGCCTGTCCGCCGATATCGAGCAGATCGTCGTGCCGACCGAGAAGGTCGTCGAGGTTCGTCGCGGCCGCAAGGTCGACGCCGAGCGCAAGTTCTTTCCGGGCTATGTGCTCCTGAAGGCCAACTTGACCGACGCCGTGTTCTCGCTGGTCAAGAACACGCCGAAGGTCACCGGGTTTTTGGGCGACTCCAAGCCGGTACCGATCACCGAGGCCGAGGCGCAGCGCATCCTGAACCAGGTGCAGGAAGGCGTCGAGCGCCCGAAGCCCTCGGTTACTTTCGAGATCGGCGAGGCGATCCGCGTCTCGGATGGCCCCTTCGCGTCCTTCAACGGCTTCGTCCAGGAAGTGGACGAGGAGCGGGCGCGGCTCAAGGTGGAAGTTTCGATCTTCGGGCGCGCCGTGCCTGTCGATCTGGAATTCGGGCAAGTCGAAAAAGGCTGATCCGAAATCCCTGGCGCCGTTCCGGTGGTCAGGGGAGGCGGCGCGGCAACGCGCGGCCTGAGAACGGTGGGAGGCGAATGCGGCTTTAGCCGGCCGCAGGAACCGCACCACCAGACTGCAACAGCCGGTGTTTTCCCAGATCGAGGGGCCGGCATAGACAAAGGCAGGAATAGAGATGGCTAAGAAAATTGCAGGCCAGCTCAAGCTCCAGGTTGCCGCGGGCTCGGCTACGCCGTCGCCCCCGATCGGCCCGGCGCTTGGTCAGCGTGGCATCAACATCATGGAGTTCTGCAAGGCGTTCAACGCGCAGACCCAGGAAATGGAAAAGGGATCGCCGATTCCGGTCGTCATCACCTACTACCAGGACAAGTCGTTCACCTTCGTCATGAAGACGCCGCCGGTGAGCTACTTCCTGAAGAAGGCCGCTAACCTGAAGTCGGGCTCCAAGGAGCCGGGCAAGGTCAAGGCCGGCACGATCGGCCGCGACAAGGTCCGCGCCATCGCCGAGCAGAAGATGAAGGATCTGAACGCAAACGACGTCGAGGCGGCCATGCGCATGGTCGAGGGCTCCGCCCGCTCGATGGGTCTGGAAGTGGTGGGCTGAGATCATGGCAAAGATTGCAAAGCGTGTATCGAAGACCCGCGAAGGCATCGATCCCAACAAGGCTTATACCTTGGGTGACGCGCTGAAGCTGCTCAAGGATCGCTCGACGGTCAAGTTCGACGAGACGATCGAAGTCGCGATGAATCTCGGCGTTGATCCTCGCCATGCCGACCAGATGGTCCGCGGCGTGGTCAACCTGCCGAACGGCACCGGCCGCTCGGTCCGCGTCGCCGTGTTCGCCCGTGGCGACAAGGCCGAGGAAGCCAAGGCCGCCGGCGCCGACATCGTCGGTGCGGAGGACCTGGTCGATATCGTCCAGAAGGGCACGATCGATTTCGATCGCTGCATCGCTACGCCGGACATGATGCCGCTCGTCGGCCGTCTGGGCAAGGTGCTCGGCCCGCGCGGCATGATGCCGAACCCGAAGGTCGGTACCGTCACCACCGACGTCGCGGCCGCCGTCAAGGCATCGAAGGGCGGCGCTGTCGAGTTCCGCGTCGAGAAAGCCGGCATCGTTCACGCCGGCGTCGGCAAGGTCTCGTTCGACGTCAAGGCGCTGGAAGAAAACGTCCGCGCCTTCGCCGATGCGGTGACCAAGGCAAAGCCGGCTGGCGCCAAGGGCAACTACGTCAAGAAGGTGTCCGTCACCTCGACGATGGGCCCGGGCCTCAAGCTCGACGTCTCGACGCTCGCGGCGTCCTGATTAACCGTTTGGATCGGCCGCTGAACGGGCCGATCCGTAAGTGAATTCCGGGCCTGGATCGTTCTGGGCCCGGTACCGGGAGCCGAAAGGTTTCCGGACATCCTGTCCGAGATTGCAGGCGGCCCGGCCTTGATTGAAAAGGGGGGCCTTAATTCATGTGGGCCTGCATGAGACGGGTGAAGACCTGACAACGGAGCAAGCGCTCCAATGAAAGGTTCGAACCGTGTTTGCCTTTTGTCTGCGCATCGTCCGGCTTGCCGGCGATGTGGCGAAAGGGGGCAGGATCCTCGAGCGCTGTTCGGGAGATCCGTTACTGGATGGCCCGGCCGGCAAAAGGCAACCCGACGCCTGTCCTCGTGAATGGGAATGTTCCCGTTAGCAGGGTGGGGGTCAACTGGAGATAGGCAGTGGACAGAGCGGAAAAACGCGAACTCGTCACGGGCCTGAACGATGCGTTCTCGAACGCGGGTTCAGTGGTCGTGGCCCACTATGCCGGTATCACCGTCGCGCAAATGAACGACCTCCGGTCGAAAATGCGCGCTGCCGGTGGCACCGTTAAAGTCGCGAAGAACCGTCTCGCCAAAATCGCTCTTCAGGGCACGGACTCCGCATCGATCATCGATCTGTTCAAGGGACAGACGCTGGTCGCCTATTCGGAGGATCCGATTGCGGCGCCGAAGGTCACGTCCGATTTCGCCAAGGGGAATGACAAGCTCGTCATTCTCGGCGGCGCAATGGGCACCACCTCGCTCAACGCCGACGGTGTGAAGGCACTCGCCACACTTCCGTCGCTCGACGAGCTGCGCGCCAGGCTGGTTGGCATGATCGCCACGCCGGCAACCCGGATCGCCCAGATCGTCAATGCGCCCGCGGCTTCGGTCGCGCGTGTCATCGGCGCTTACGCCCGGAAGGACGAGGCGGCATGAGGCCGTTCCTCGCTATCACAAACACACGTTCGAACCTTATGAAGGAATACAACAATGGCTGATCTCGCAAAGATCGTAGACGACCTTTCGAAGCTGACCGTCCTCGAGGCGGCTGAGCTGTCGAAGCTTCTGGAAGAAAAGTGGGGCGTTTCGGCTGCTGCTCCGGTGGCTGTTGCCGCTGCCGGCGGCGCTGCCGCTGCCGCTGCTCCGGTCGAGGAAAAGACGGAATTCGACGTCGTCCTCACCGATGCCGGCGCTCAGAAGATCAACGTCATCAAGGAAGTCCGCGCCATCACCGGCCTTGGCCTCAAGGAAGCCAAGGACCTGGTCGAAGCGGCTCCGAAGCCGGTCAAGGAAGCCGTTTCCAAGGCCGACGCCGACAAGTTCAAGGCCCAGCTGGAAGCAGCCGGCGCCAAGGTCGAGCTGAAGTAAGCGTAACAATCGGCGGACGGCCTCGCGCCGTCCGCCACTCCCTCGGGTGACCTGGGGAGGCTGCGTAGCGCGAGATGCACGAAAACCTCTTTCCTGAGGGCCGAAAACCGGCTCTCAGGAAACGGGTTTTCTCCCGTTTTAGCCGGCCGCCGCCAAGTAGTTTGGTAATGGGGCCGGAGAACAGACAGAGAGCCGCTGCCCAGGCGGTTCGGATGCAAGGCGAGCCGCGGCGAGGCTCGCCCCGAGTTTAGAGCTAAGGAGCGACGATGGCCCAGACCCAGACTTTCAATGGCCGCAGACGCGTACGCAAG
Source organism: Mesorhizobium sp. B2-4-1 (assembly GCF_006442185.1). Classification (NCBI taxonomy): domain Bacteria; kingdom Pseudomonadati; phylum Pseudomonadota; class Alphaproteobacteria; order Hyphomicrobiales; family Phyllobacteriaceae; genus Mesorhizobium; species Mesorhizobium sp. B2-4-1. Next base: position 5,185 of record NZ_VFVN01000024.1, read on the forward strand.
TTCTTCGGAAAGATCCCGGAAGTTGCGGAGATGCCGAACCTCATCGAGGTTCAGAAGGCGTCCTATGACCAGTTCCTGATGGTGGACGAGCCCAAGGGCGGACGTCCGGACGAGGGACTGCAGGCTGTTTTCAAGTCGGTCTTCCCGATCTCCGATTTTTCCGGCTCCTCGATGCTGGAGTTCGTGAAGTACGAGTTCGAAGGACCGAAATTCGACGTTGACGAATGCCGTCAGCGCGACCTCACCTATGCCGCACCGCTGAAGGTGACGCTGCGCCTGATCGTGTTCGATATCGACGAGGATACCGGCGCGAAGTCGATCAAGGACATCAAGGAGCAGGACGTCTACATGGGCGACATGCCGCTCATGACCTCGAACGGCACCTTCATCGTCAACGGCACCGAGCGCGTCATCGTCTCGCAGATGCACCGCTCGCCGGGCGTCTTCTTCGACCATGACAAGGGCAAGTCGCACTCGTCGGGCAAGCTCCTGTTTGCCGCGCGCGTCATCCCCTATCGCGGTTCGTGGCTCGACATCGAGTTCGATTCCAAGGACGTCGTGCACGCCCGCATCGACCGTCGCCGCAAGATTCCGGTGACGTCGCTGCTGATGGCGCTCGGCATGGACGGCGAAGAGATCCTGTCGACCTTCTACAACAAGATCACCTACAAGCGCGCCGGCGATCACTGGCGCATTCCGTTCAACGTCGATCGTTTCCGCGGCCTGAAGGCCGTCGGCGACCTGGTCGACGCCGACACGGGTGAGGTCGTTGTCGAGGCCGGCAAGAAGATCACCGCCCGCCAGGCCCGCCAGCTCGGCGAAAAGGGCCTGAAGGCGATCAAGGCGACCGACGAGGACCTGCTCGGCAACTATCTCGCCGAGGACATCGTCAATTACGCCACCGGCGAGATCTTCCTCGAGGCCGGCGACGAGATCGATGACAAGACGCTGAAGGTGCTGCTTGGCACCGGCGAGGACGAGATCCAGATACTCGACATCGATCACGTCAATGTCGGCGCCTACATCCGCAACACGCTCGCCGTCGACAAGAACGAGAGCCGCCAGGACGCGCTGTTCGACATCTATCGTGTCATGCGCCCCGGCGAGCCGCCGACGCTCGAAACCGCTGAAGCCATGTTCAACTCGCTGTTCTTCGACAGCGAGCGCTACGACCTGTCCGCCGTTGGCCGCGTCAAGATGAACATGCGCCTCGAACTCAAGGCCGAGGACACCGTGCGTGTATTGCGCAAGGACGACATCCTGGCCGTGGTCAAGACGCTGGTCGAACTGCGTGACGGCAAGGGCGAGATCGACGACATCGACAATCTCGGCAACCGCCGCGTGCGTTCGGTCGGCGAGCTGATGGAAAACCAGTACCGCGTCGGCCTGCTGCGCATGGAGCGCGCGATCAAGGAGCGTATGTCCTCGATCGAGATCGACACGGTCATGCCGCAGGACCTGATCAACGCCAAGCCGGCGGCTGCCGCCGTGCGCGAGTTCTTCGGTTCCTCGCAGCTGTCGCAGTTCATGGACCAGACCAATCCGCTGTCGGAGATCACCCACAAGCGCCGTCTCTCCGCGCTTGGACCGGGTGGTCTGACCCGCGAGCGCGCCGGCTTCGAGGTGCGCGACGTGCACCCGACGCATTACGGCCGCATCTGCCCGATCGAGACGCCGGAAGGCCCGAATATCGGCCTGATCAACTCGCTCGCCACCTTCGCGCGCGTCAACAAGTACGGCTTCATCGAGAGCCCGTACCGCAAGATCGTCGACGGCAAGCTGACCAATGACGTCGTCTATCTGTCGGCGATGGAAGAGGCCAAGCACCATGTCGCGCAGGCCAATGCCGAGCTCGACAAGGATGGTCGCTTTGTCGACGAATTCGTCATTTGCCGCAGTGCCGGCGAAGTGATGATGGCGCCGCGCGAAAACGTCGACCTGATGGACGTTTCGCCCAAGCAGATGGTGTCGGTGGCCGCGGCCCTGATCCCGTTCCTTGAGAACGACGACGCCAACCGCGCGCTGATGGGCTCGAACATGCAGCGCCAGGCCGTGCCGCTGGTGCGCGCCGAAGCGCCGTTCGTCGGCACCGGCATGGAGCCGATTGTCGCCCGTGATTCGGGCGCCGCCATCGGCGCCCGCCGCGGCGGCATCGTCGACCAGGTGGACGCGACGCGTATCGTCATCCGCGCCACGGAAGACCTCGATCCGGGCAAGTCCGGCGTCGACATCTACCGGCTGATGAAGTTCCAGCGTTCGAACCAGAACACCTGCATCAACCAGCGTCCGCTGGTGCGCATGGGCGACCGGGTCAACAAGGGCGACATCATCGCGGACGGTCCTTCGACCGAGCTCGGCGATCTGGCTCTCGGCCGCAACGTGCTGGTCGCGTTCATGCCGTGGAACGGCTACAACTACGAGGACTCGATCCTCCTGTCCGAGCGCATCGTCGCCGACGACGTCTTCACCTCGATCCACATCGAGGAGTTCGAGGTCATGGCGCGCGACACCAAGCTCGGACCGGAGGAAATCACGCGCGACATTCCGAACGTCTCGGAAGAAGCGCTGAAGAACCTCGATGAAGCCGGCATCGTCTATATCGGTGCCGAAGTTCAGCCGGGCGATATCCTGGTCGGCAAGATCACGCCGAAGGGCGAAAGCCCGATGACGCCGGAAGAAAAGCTTCTGCGCGCCATCTTCGGCGAAAAGGCATCCGATGTGCGCGACACCTCGATGCGCATGCCTCCGGGCACCTTCGGCACCGTCGTCGAGGTGCGCGTGTTCAATCGCCACGGTGTGGAGAAGGACGAGCGCGCCATGGCGATCGAGCGCGAGGAGATCGAACGCCTCGCCAAGGACCGTGACGACGAGCAGGCGATCCTGGATCGCAACGTCTACGCGCGCCTTTCCGACGTGCTCGTCGGCAAGGAAGCGATCGCCGGACCGAAGGGCTTCAAGAAGGGCTCGACGCTGTCGAAGGATACGCTCGACGAGTATCCGCGTTCGCAGTGGTGGCAGTTCGCCGTGGAGAACGAAAAGCTCCAGAGCGAACTGGAAGCCCTGCGCGGCCAATACGACGATTCCAAGAAGGCGCTCGAACAGCGCTTCATGGACAAGGTCGAGAAGGTGCAGCGCGGCGACGAAATGCCTCCGGGCGTCATGAAGATGGTCAAGGTCTTCGTGGCGGTGAAGCGCAAGATGCAGCCGGGCGACAAGATGGCCGGCCGTCACGGCAACAAGGGTGTCGTGTCGCGCATCGTTCCGGTCGAGGACATGCCTTTCCTCGAGGACGGCACGCATGCCGATATCGTGCTCAACCCGCTGGGTGTGCCGAGCCGCATGAATGTCGGCCAGATCCTGGAAACGCATCTGGGCTGGGCTTGCGCCGGAATGGGCAGGAAGATCGGCGAGATGATCGACGCCTACAAGTCTGCCGGCGACATCAAGCCGCTGCGCAAGACGCTGGAGAGCTTCATGCCCGCCAACGACCGCAACGAGCCGGTCCGCGAGTATGACGACGAGAGCATCGTTCGCCTGAGCGAGCAGATGCGCCGCGGTGTCTCGATCGCGACCCCGGTGTTCGACGGCGCGCACGAGGCCGACATCAACGTCATGCTGGAGCAGGCGGGCCTGCACACCAGCGGTCAGTCGCAGCTCTATGACGGACGCACCGGCGAACCGTTCGATCGCAAGGTGACGATGGGCTACATCTACATGCTCAAGCTTCACCACCTCGTGGACGACAAGATCCACGCGCGTTCGATCGGTCCGTACTCGCTCGTCACCCAGCAGCCGCTGGGCGGCAAGGCGCAGTTCGGCGGCCAGCGCTTCGGTGAAATGGAGGTCTGGGCGCTGGAAGCGTACGGCGCCGCCTACACGCTGCAGGAAATGCTGACGGTGAAGTCGGACGACGTCGCCGGCCGCACCAAGGTCTACGAGGCGATCGTCCGCGGCGACGACACCTTCGAGGCCGGCATTCCCGAGAGCTTCAACGTTCTCGTCAAGGAGATGCGGTCGCTCGGCCTCAACGTCGAATTGGAGAACACCAAGCTCGACGAAGCCCCGGTTCGGCTGCCCGACGCAGCGGAATAAACAAGACACCCGGTCGCGGGAGAGGCTCCCGCGACCGGGTGCACCAAATTCTTCGGCCGGTGGGCCGACCACTCAGCGGGCATTTGCCCCGCATCAGATGCAAGGGGTTTTCGAGGACCCCGAAAGGAGAACGGCATGAACCAAGAGGTCATGAATCTCTTCAATCCCCAGGCGCCGGCGCAGGTGTTCGATTCCATCCGGATATCGCTCGCCAGCCCTGAGAAGATTCTGTCCTGGTCGTTCGGCGAGATCAAGAAGCCGGAGACCATCAACTACCGCACCTTCAAGCCGGAGCGTGACGGTCTGTTCTGTGCGCGCATTTTTGGCCCGATCAAGGACTACGAGTGCCTGTGCGGCAAGTACAAGCGCATGAAGTACAAGGGCGTCATCTGCGAAAAGTGCGGTGTCGAAGTCACGCTGTCGCGCGTTCGCCGCGAGCGCATGGGCCATATCGAGCTGGCGGCACCCGTCGCTCATATCTGGTTCCTGAAGTCGCTGCCCTCGCGCATCGGCACGCTGCTCGACATGACCCTGAAGGACATCGAGCGCGTCCTCTACTTCGAGAACTACATCGTCACCGAACCCGGCCTCACCGCGCTGAAGGAGCACCAGCTGCTCAGCGAGGAAGAGTACATGATCGCCGTCGACGAATATGGCGAGGATAGCTTCACCGCCATGATCGGCGCCGAGGCCATTCATGACCTTCTGGCCGGCATGGACCTGGAGAAGATCGCCGGCGACCTGCGTTCGGAGCTGGCTTCGACCACGTCCGAGTTGAAGCAGAAGAAGTATCTGAAGCGGCTCAAGGTCGTCGAGAACTTCATGGAGTCCGGCAACCGTCCGGAATGGATGATCATGAAGGTGGTTCCGGTGATCCCGCCGGACCTGCGCCCGCTCGTCCCGCTGGACGGCGGACGTTTCGCGACGTCGGACCTCAACGATCTCTATCGACGCGTCATCAACCGCAACAACCGCCTGAAGCGGCTGATCGAGCTGCGTGCCCCCGGCATCATCGTGCGCAATGAAAAGCGCATGCTGCAGGAGGCCGTCGACGCGCTGTTCGACAACGGCCGCCGTGGCCGCGTCATCACCGGCGCCAACAAGCGTCCGCTGAAGTCGCTGTCGGATATGCTCAAGGGCAAGCAGGGCCGGTTCCGCCAGAACCTGCTCGGCAAGCGCGTCGACTATTCCGGCCGTTCGGTCATCGTCACCGGTCCGGAGCTCAAGCTGCACCAGTGCGGCCTGCCCAAGAAGATGGCGCTCGAACTGTTCAAGCCCTTCATCTACGCCCGCCTCGACGCGAAGGGTTACTCCTCGACCGTCAAGCAGGCGAAGAAGCTGGTCGAGAAGGAGCGTCCGGAAGTCTGGGATATCCTCGACGAGGTTATCCGCGAGCATCCGGTGCTCTTGAACCGCGCGCCGACGCTGCACCGCCTCGGCATCCAGGCGTTCGAGCCGATCCTGATCGAAGGCAAGGCGATCCAGCTGCATCCGCTGGTCTGCACGGCCTTCAACGCCGACTTCGACGGCGACCAGATGGCGGTCCACGTGCCGCTGTCGCTGGAAGCGCAGTTGGAAGCCCGTGTGCTGATGATGTCGACCAACAACATCCTGCACCCGGCTTCCGGCGCGCCGATCATCGTGCCGTCGCAGGACATGGTTCTGGGTCTCTACTACCTCTCGATCGTCAACCAGAACGAGCCGGGCGAGGGCATGGTGTTTGCCGACATGGGCGAACTCCAGCACGCGCTCGAGACCAAGGCGGTGACCCTGCACGCCAAGATCAAGGGCCGCTTCCGCTCGGTCGACGCCGAGGGCAAGGTCGTGTCGAAGATCTACGACACCACGCCGGGCCGCATGATCATCGGCGAGCTTCTGCCGAAGAACGTTAACGTGCCTTACGAGACCGCCAACCAGGAGATGACCAAGAAGAACATCTCCAAGATGATCGACACCGTCTACCGCCATTGCGGTCAGAAGGAGACGGTCATTTTCTGCGATCGCATCATGGCGCTCGGTTTCGCCCATGCCTGCCGCGCCGGCATTTCGTTCGGCAAGGACGACATGCTGATCCCGGATACCAAGATCAAGCTGGTGTCGGACACCGAGGCCTTGGCCAAGGAATACGAGCAGCAGTACAATGACGGCCTGATCACGCAGGGCGAGAAGTACAACAAGGTCGTCGACGCCTGGGCCAAGTGCTCGGAAAAGGTCGCCGACGAAATGATGGCCCGCATCAAGGCGGTCGAGTTCGAGGACAATGGTCGTCAGAAGCCGATGAACTCGATCTACATGATGTCGCACTCCGGTGCGCGCGGCTCGCCCACCCAGATGCGCCAGCTCGCCGGCATGCGCGGCCTGATGGCCAAGCCGTCGGGTGAAATCATCGAGACGCCGATCATCTCGAACTTCAAGGAAGGCCTGACCGTGCTCGAGTACTTCAACTCGACCCACGGCGCCCGCAAGGGTCTGGCGGACACCGCCCTGAAGACGGCGAACTCGGGCTATCTCACCCGTCGTCTGGTCGACGTGGCGCAGGACTGCATCGTCAACTCCGTGGACTGCGGCACCGACAAGGGCCTCACCATGCAGCCGATCGTCGATGCCGGTCAGGTCGTCGCTTCGGTCGGCCAGCGCGTGCTGGGTCGCACCGCGCTCGACGACATCAACCATCCGGTGACCGGCGAATTGTTGGTCAAGGCCGGAACGCTGATGGACGAGCGCGACGTGGAGCAGATCGAGAAGGCCGGCGTGCAGTCGGTCCGCATCCGCTCGGCGCTGACTTGCGAAGTCAGGGTCGGCGTCTGCGCAGTCTGCTACGGACGCGATCTGGCCCGGGGCACCCCGGTCAACCAGGGCGAGGCCGTCGGCGTCATCGCGGCGCAGTCGATCGGCGAGCCGGGCACCCAGCTCACCATGCGTACCTTCCACATGGGCGGTACGGCGCAGGTGGTGGATAGCTCGTTCCTTGAAGCCTCCTATGAGGGCAAGGTCGAGATCCGCAACCGCAACGTGGTGCGCAACTCGGACGGCCAGCAGATGGTCATGGGCCGCAACATGGCGGTGCTGATCCTCGACGAGGCCGGCAAGGAGCGCGCCACGCACCGCGTCACCTATGGTTCGCGCATCTTCGTGGACGATGGCGACAAGGTGAAGCGCGGCCAGCGCATCGCCGAATGGGATCCTTACACCCGCCCCATCCTCACCGAAATCGAGGGCAAGGTGGCGTTCGAGGATCTGGTCGACGGCATTTCCGTCCAGGAAACGGCCGACGAGTCGACCGGCATCACCAAGCGCGAGGTCATCGACTGGCGTTCGACGCCGCGCGGCAACGACCTGAAGCCGGCGATCGTCGTTCAGGACGCCAAGGGCAAGGTCGGCAAGCTGTCGAAGGGCGGCGATGCCCGCTTCCTGCTCTCGGTCGAGGCCATTCTCTCGGTCGAGCCGGGTGCTCAGGTTCGTCCCGGCGACGTCCTGGCGCGTATCCCGATGGAAAGCGCCAAGACCAAGGACATCACCGGCGGTCTGCCGCGTGTTGCCGAGCTGTTCGAGGCCCGTCGTCCGAAGGATCACGCCATCATCGCAGAGATCGATGGTACGATCCGCTTCGGCCGCGACTACAAGAACAAGCGCCGCATCATCATCGAGCCGCATGACTCGACGCTTGAGCCTGTCGAATACCTGATCCCGAAGGGCAAGCCGTTCCATCTCCAGGACGGCGACGTCATCGAGAAGGGCGACTACATCCTCGACGGCAATCCGGCGCCGCACGACATCCTGGCGATCAAGGGCGTGGAGGCGCTTGCGTCCTACCTCGTCAACGAGATCCAGGAGGTCTACCGTCTGCAGGGCGTGTCGATCAACGACAAGCACATCGAGGTGATCGTTCGCCAGATGCTGCAGAAGGTCGAGATCACCACGCAGGGCGACTCGACCTATATTCCGGGCGACCACGTCGACGTGATCGAACTGGAAGAGGTCAACGAGCGCCTGATCGAGGACGGCAAGAAGCCGGCCGAAGGCCAGCCGGTGCTGCTCGGCATCACCAAGGCCTCGCTGCAGACGCCGTCCTTCATCTCGGCCGCCTCCTTCCAGGAGACGACCAGAGTGCTGACGGAAGCCGCGGTTGCCGGCAAGACCGACATGCTGCAGGGCTTGAAGGAAAACGTCATCGTCGGCCGGCTGATCCCGGCCGGTACCGGCGGCACGATGAGCCAGATCCGCCGCATCGCCACCTCGCGCGACGAACTGATCATCGACGAGCGCCGCAAGGCCTCCGGTGTCGAAGTCGCCGAGCCGATGCTGGCCGACATGACAACCGCCGCGCAATAAGCGCGGCGGCAAGAGATCTCAGGCAACAAGGCCGCCGGGGCAACCCGGCGGCCTTTTCGTTTCAACGAACAATCGAGGAAGGCAGATGAGCACGAAAACCTGGACGGCTGTCGATAACTACATCGTTTCCTCGCTCTTCGAGGCGGATCCCGTTCTCGACGCGGTCCTGGCGGCCAACCGCGACGGTGGCTTGCCGGCGATCGACGTCTCGGCGGCGCAAGGAAAGCTGCTCTCGCTGCTGGTGCGCATTCGCGGCGCGAAAAAGGTGCTCGAGATTGGTACGCTGGGCGGTTATTCCACCATCTGGATGGCGCGGGGATTGCCGGCCGGCGGAAAAATCGTGACGCTCGAACTCGATCCGCACCACGCCAAGGTCGCGCGTTCGAATTTCGAGCGGGCAGGGGTTTCCGAACAGGTCGATCTGCGGGTCGGGCCGGCGCTGCAGTCGCTCGCTGCGCTGGGGGCCGAAGACGCCGGGCCGTTCGACCTCGTTTTCATCGACGCCGACAAGCCTAACAACCCCAACTATCTCTCCTGGGCCATGCGGCTGTCGCGCTCGGGAACGGTCATCGTCTGCGACAACGTCATTCGCGACGGCACGGTGCTCGACGAGGATGGTCGCGACGCCAACGTCGAAGGTGCACGCGCGGCGTTCTCCTTCATCGGCGGCGACAAGCGCCTGGACGGCACCGCGATCCAGACTGTCGGCGCCAAGGGCTATGACGGGTTCGCCATAGCGATTGTCGATTGAGTTGTTGCGATAGGCGGACCGGATACGCGATCCGGGCGACAGTCGCTATTCAGTCGAAGAACGCCTCGACCACATTGCGCTTGCCGAGCATGAAGGCGTCGGCGACATGCTGGAGGGGCGCGAGATCGACATCGGAAGTGCCGGCGCGCACGATTTCGGCGAAACGCCTGTAGAGTTCAGGATATTCCGATTCCGGTTCTTCATGGACGACGCGGCCGTCGATGGAGAGTTTCGAGCCACCGCCCGAGAGCACCATCTTGCCGGCATCGGTATCGGCGAGAATGTCCCAGCTCTGCGGCCCGGTCTGGAGCCAATCCAGATCCATCGTCACCGCCGACCCGTTCGCCGCGCGGAAGGCGACCTGGGCGGCGATCGGCGCGTCGCGGTTCTCCGGGAAGTCGAGCGCGGCCGACGTGATGTACATGGCGGGCAGGATGTAGGTCGCGATCGACAGCGCGTTGATGCCTGGATCGAAGACGCCGAAGCCGCCTGGCTGCCAGATCCAGTCCTGGTTCGGGTGCCAGCGGCGCACGTCTTCCTTCCAGACGATTGCCGCTGATTTGATTTGCGTCGCGGCCAAAAAAGTCCGCGCCGCTTCAACCGCCGGCGCATAGCGCGAATGCCAACTGGCGAACAGCGACACGCCCTGTTTCGTCGCCAGCGCCTTCAGGTCCTCGACCTCGCTGACCGTGGCGCCGGGCGGCTTTTCCAGGAACACGTGCTTCTTCGCCTCGAGTGCGGTGCGCGCCGCAGCGTAGCGGAATTGCGGCGGCATGCAGAGTGAGACGGCGTCGAGTTCGGGAACGGCGCCAAGCATCGTCTCGATATCGGGAAAATTATGGATGTCTTCAACCTTGCCATGCCGGCTGGCAGCGGCGATCAGCCGGTAGTCCCGGTCCTTGGCGAGCGCCGGAAGGTGTTGGTCGCGGACGATCTTGCCGACGCCGACAATGCCTATGTTAATGGGCTGGGACACGGCCGCTCCGTCTGTTGGACAATGGTGAGCGCTTCTTATCAGAACACTTGCCCCGGGCAAGCCGAAGCCGAAAGGTCAACTCCGTCTTTGCCGGAGCTGCAGCGCCGGCCTTTCACTCGTTGGAAGGCTCCAGCGCCGATTCGAACGGCGAGGGCCGGCACGCTTTCAGATCGGCACATCGAAGGTCACGATCGACACTTCGCCTTCGAGCGCGCCCTGGAAGGCCGAAAGATGCGGCTCCTCGTCGGGCTCGCCCTCCATGTCGCCGATCTGGTCGAGCTCGGCTTCGGCGTAACCTTCCGCCGCCAACGATTCGAGCGCACGGCGCACCGCCGAATCGTCATCAGGCGCAACCAGCATGACGTGCACGCCTTCCGGCTTGCCGCCTTTTCTCTTCCACACCCGGCCGGTGATGATAGTGACCGGGCGTTCCTCGTTGTCGTTCACGGGCCGATTCCTTCGCGGCGAGGGGCTTTGACTGTTCATGCGGCTTTTTCGCATGAAGCCGCGCCGCGCAACAGCCAAAACCCGGTCACTTTCTTCCTCGCCCTTGCAAAATGACGAAAGAAAATTACATGCGGTTTACGCATGGCTGCCAAGCCCCGGCTTCAATGCAATATTTGCCGCTCCGGGGTTGACGGTACGCGGGCTTGCGAGTAGAAGCCGCCCAGTCAGAACCGATGTGAGGCTCTCCCTTCCGAAGCGACACGCTTTGGAGTTTGCCTCAAACAGGGTTCGTTTTACGAGCGAAAAGACATTTCCGGCGTGCACGAAGCGGTATCCGCTTCCTCTGCGATTTGTTCGGGCAAGACCGCAAGGCGCGGTTTGTGGCCCGAATTTGCGTATGGAAATGACGCTTTGAGCGAGCCTTGACCGGCACGAGACACGGAATTGAGAGACAAGAGGGTTTAATGCCTACCGTCAACCAGCTGATCCGCAAGCCGCGCATTGCGCCGGTGAAGCGCAACAAGGTCCCGGCCATGCAGCAGAACCCGCAGAAGCGGGGCGTCTGCACGCGCGTCTACACAACGACGCCGAAGAAGCCGAACTCGGCGCTGCGCAAGGTGGCCAAGATCCGCCTGACCAATGGTTTCGAGGTGATCGGTTACATCCCCGGCGAAGGTCACAACCTTCAGGAGCACTCCGTGGTGATGATCCGCGGCGGCCGCGTCAAGGACCTTCCGGGTGTCCGTTACCACATCATCCGCGGCGTGCTCGACACGCAGGGTGTGAAGAACCGCAAGCAGCGCCGTTCGAAATACGGTGCCAAGCGTCCGAAGTAAGGTTTTCCGGCTTCGGCGCTTTTTCGACTGCGCCGGGCTATGAGAGATTGAGAGACAAAAGCCATGTCCCGTCGTCACAGTGCAGAAAAGCGTGAGATCAATCCGGACCCCAAGTTCGGCGATCTGATCGTCACCAAGTTCATGAACGCCGTCATGTATGACGGCAAGAAGTCGGTTGCCGAGACCATCGTCTACGGCGCGCTCGACCAGGTCCAGTCGAAAACCAAGCAGGAGCCGGTCACCGTCTTCCATCAGGCGCTCGACAATGTCGCGCCGCATGTGGAAGTGCGTTCGCGTCGCGTCGGCGGCGCCACCTACCAGGTTCCGGTCGACGTGCGCCCCGAGCGCCGTCAGGCGTTGGCCATCCGCTGGCTGATCGCCGCGGCCCGCAACCGCAACGAGACCACCATGGTCGACCGCCTCTCCGGCGAGCTGATGGACGCGGCCAACAACCGCGGCACCGCAGTGAAGAAGCGTGAAGACACCCACAAGATGGCTGAAGCCAACCGCGCCTTCGCGCACTACCGCTGGTAAAGCGCGAAAGAGACTGAGAGGCAGTTACGATGGCCCGCGAATATAAAATCGAAGACTACCGCAATTTCGGTATCATGGCGCATATCGACGCCGGCAAGACGACGACCACCGAGCGCGTCCTCTATTACACGGGCAAGTCGCACAAGATCGGCGAAGTGCACGACGGCGCCGCGACCATGGACTGGATGGAGCAGGAGCAGGAGCGCGGCATCACGATTACGTCGGCCGCGACCACGACCTTCTGGAAGGGTCGTGACGGCAAGATGCACCGCTTCAACATCATCGACACGCCCGGACACGTCGACTTCACCATCGAGGTCGAGCGTTCGCTGCGCGTGCTTGACGGCGCCATCGCGCTGCTCGACGCCAATGCCGGTGTGGAGCCGCAGACGGAAACCGTCTGGCGCCAGGCCGACAAGTACCGCGTGCCGCGTATGATCTTCTGCAACAAGATGGACAAGACCGGCGCCGACTTCTACCGCTCGGTCGAGATGATCGGCTCGCGCCTCGGTGCGCAGGCTGTCGTCATGCAGCTGCCGATCGGCGCCGAGACCGAATTCAAGGGCGTCGTCGACCTGGTCGAGATGAACGCGCTGGTCTGGCGCGACGAGACGCTGGGCGCTGCCTGGGACGTCGTCGAGATCCCGGCCGACCTCAAGGCCCGCGCCGAGGAATACCGCGAGAAGATGATCGAGGCCGCCGTCGAGATGGACGAGACGGCTCTTGAGAACTACCTCGAAGGCAAGATGCCGTCGAATGACGAGATCCGCGCGCTGATCCGCAAGGGCACCATCGCGGTCAAGTTCTTCCCGATGTTCTGCGGCTCGGCATTCAAGAACAAGGGCGTGCAGCCTCTGCTCGACGCCGTCGTGGAATACCTGCCGTCGCCGGCCGATGTGCCCGCGATCAAGGGTGTCGATGCCAAGACCGACGCCGAGATCGAGCGTCACGCCGACGACAACGAGCCGCTGTCGATGCTGGCGTTCAAGATCATGAACGACCCGTTCGTCGGTTCGCTGACCTTTGCCCGTATCTATTCGGGCAAGCTCACCAAGGGCATCTCGGTCGACAACACCGTGAAGGGCAAGAAAGAGCGCATCGGCCGCATGCTGCAGATGCATGCGAATTCCCGTGCCGACGTTGAAGAGGCCTATGCCGGCGACATCGTCGCTCTCGCAGGTCTCAAGGACACGACCACCGGCGATACGCTGTGCGATCCGCTTCATCCGGTCATCCTCGAGCGTATGGAATTCCCCGATCCGGTCATCCAGATCGCGATCGAGCCGAAGACCAAGAACGACCAGGAAAAGATGGGCCTCGCGCTGCATCGCCTGGCTGCCGAGGATCCGTCCTTCCGCGTCAAGACCGACGAGGAAAGCGGCCAGACCATCATTTCCGGCATGGGCGAGCTGCACCTCGACATCATCGTCGACCGCATGCGCCGCGAGTTCAAGGTCGAGGCCAATGTTGGTGCGCCGCAGGTGGCTTATCGCGAGACGATCACCCGCAGGCACGAGCAGGACTACACGCACAAGAAGCAGACCGGTGGTACCGGGCAGTTCGCCCGCGTGAAGATCGTGTTCGAGCCGAACCCCGATGGCGAGGATTTCGTGTTCGAATCCAAGATCGTCGGCGGCGCTGTGCCGAAGGAATACATCCCGGGTGTCGAGAAGGGCCTGCTGAGCAAGATGGGTTCCGGCCCGTTTGCCGGGTTCCCGATGATCGGCGTCAAGGCTACCTTGATCGACGGCGCTTTCCACGACGTCGACTCTTCGGTGCTCGCATTCGAAATCGCTTCCCGCGCTTGCTTTATGGAAGCTTCGCCGAAGCTCGGCGTGCAGCTGCTCGAGCCGATCATGAAGGTCGAGGTCGTGACGCCGGAAGATTATGTCGGCGGTGTCATCGGTGACCTCAACGGCCGTCGTGGCCAGATCCAGGGCCAGGAAGCCCGCGGCGTGGCAGTCGTCATCAACGCGATGGTGCCGCTCGCCAACATGTTCAAGTACGTCGACAATCTGCGCTCGATGAGCCAGGGCCGTGCGGCCTACACGATGCAGTTCGACCATTACGAGCCGGTCCCGACCGCGGTCGCCCAGGAAGTCCAGAAGAAATACGCGTAACCCGGCAGGGTGCTGCGGCAACTTAATTAAGAGCCCGTACGGGCGAGCAGGAATGGAGACATCACATGGCAAAAGGTAAATTCGAGCGCACCAAGCCGCATGTGAACATCGGCACGATTGGCCACGTTGATCATGGCAAGAC
>NZ_VFVN01000025.1:0-2500 GCF_006442185.1 Mesorhizobium sp. B2-4-1
TCTGCTTCGATGTTTGGAAGCGGGCGATTGCCTGCTTCGCGCCGCCAAATTGAAAGGGCCGCTTACGCGGCCCGTTGTCCCGTTGGCGGGCCTGTTCGTGAAGAGAAGATTTCACATCCATCCGATTGGATGTGAGTTTAACGTGCGTTTGGCAGACCTGGCAGCGACCTACTCTCCCGCGTCTTGAGACGAAGTACCATCAGCGCTGGAGCGTTTCACGGCCGAGTTCGGAATGGGATCGGGTGCAGCCGCTCCGCCATAACCACCAGGTCGGCAAAACGCACGTTATTCGAGAAGCTGGGTTAGGGATTGGGCAGAAGGCAATAGTGAATAGGGGATGCCTATTCACTATTGGCTCGTTGCTCTTCACCTGTCTTTTTGTGCCTGAGCGACATCCACAGTTTGCTTTCGGGCGAAGCCCGCAAGCGCGACTGCGCGTCGCCGGTCGTCCGGCGCCCTCGCGGAGCATAGGCCCGTAAGGGCCGCTCATGCGTGAGCGCTGGCCAGACCATCGTGTTTCACGATGGGCATAAGGAATGAGAACGATCAAGCCGATCGAACTATTAGTACCGGTAAGCTTCAAGCGTTGCCGCTCTTCCACACCCGGCCTATCAACGTGGTCGTCTTCCACGGTTCTCAGGGAATACTCGTTTTAAGGTGGGTTTCCCGCTTAGATGCCTTCAGCGGTTATCCCGTCCGGATATAGCTACCCTGCTATGCGGCTGGCGCCACAACAGGTCCACCAGAGATCCGTCCATCCCGGTCCTCTCGTACTAGGGACAGATCCTTTCAATATTCCTACACCCACGGCAGATAGGGACCGAACTGTCTCACGACGTTCTGAACCCAACTCACGTACCGCTTTAAATGGCGAACAGCCATACCCTTGGGACCTGCTCCAGCCCCAGGATGCGATGAGTCGACATCGAGGTGCCAAACAACCCCGTCGATATGGACTCTTGGGGGTCATCAGCCTGTTATCCCCGGCGTACCTTTTATCCGTTGAGCGATGGCCCTTCCACGCGGGACCACCGGATCACTATGACCGACTTTCGTCTCTGCTCGACTTGTCAGTCTCGCAGTCAGGCAGGCTTATGCCATTGCACTCAGCGAACGATTTCCGACCGTTCTGAGCCCACCATCGCGCGCCTCCGTTACTCTTTAGGAGGCGACCGCCCCAGTCAAACTACCCACCATACATTGTCCCGGACCCGGATAACGGGCCGCGGTTAGACATCCATAGTGATAAGGGTGGTATTTCAAGGGTGGCTCCACCTGAGCTGGCGCCCAGGTTTCAAAGCCTACCACCTATCCTACACATGCCACTACGAATGCCAATGTAAAGCTATAGTAAAGGTGCACGGGGTCTTTCCGTCTAACCGCAGGAACCCCGCATCTTCACGGGGAATTCAATTTCACTGAGTCTATGCTGGAGACAGCGGGGAAGTCGTTACGCCATTCGTGCAGGTCGGAACTTACCCGACAAGGAATTTCGCTACCTTAGGACCGTTATAGTTACGGCCGCCGTTTACTGGGGCTTCGATTCAGAGCTTGCACCCCTCCTCTTAACCTTCCAGCACCGGGCAGGCGTCAGACCCTATACGTCGCCTTGCGGCTTCGCAGAGCCCTGTGTTTTTGATAAACAGTCGCTACCCCCTGGTCTGTGCCACCCTCCTCTGCTTGCGCAGAAAAGGGTCACGCTTCTTCCGAAGTTACGCGTGCAATTTGCCGAGTTCCTTCAGCATAGTTCTCTCAAGCGCCTTGGTATACTCTACCAGACCACCAGTGTCGGTTTCGGGTACGGTCTATAAGGAGGAGCTATTTCCTGGAACCACTCCGCTGCCCGTTCAATCCGATAAGATTGGACAACTTGTGTGATCCGTCACTACCTCCAGGCCCACGAATATTAACGTGGTTCCCATCGACTACGCGTTTCCGCCTCGTCTTAGGGGCCGGCTAACCCTGCTCAGATTAGCTTTAAGCAGGAACCCTTGGTCTTTCGGCGGGGGAGTCTCTCACTCCCCTTACGTTACTCATGTCAGCATTCGCACTTCTGATACCTCCACCACCCCTCACGGGTATGGCTTCATCAGCTTACAGAACGCTCCGCTACCGCTCGTGATTGCTCACGAACCCTAAGCTTCGGTGTATGGCTTTAGCCCCGGTACATTTTCGGCGCAAAGACCCTTATTTAGACCAGTGAGCTGTTACGCTTTCTTTAAATGATGGCTGCTTCTAAGCCAACATCCTGGTTGTTTTGGGATCCTCACATCCTTTCCCACTTAGCCATAACTTGGGGACCTTAGCTGTAGGTCAGGGTTGTTTCCCTTTTCACGACGGACGTTAGCACCCGCCGTGTGTCTGCCGACTAGTACTCCCAGGTATTCGGAGTTTGGTTAGGTTTGGTAATCCGGTGAGGACCCCTAGCCCATCCAGTGCTCTACCCCCTGGGGTATTCGGTCGACGCTCTACCTAAATAGATTTCGCGGAGAACCAGCTA
>NZ_VFVN01000026.1:0-1674 GCF_006442185.1 Mesorhizobium sp. B2-4-1
GACCTTCGGCCCATCATCCTCGAAGACGATGGTCTGGGAGATGTCGGCGCTTTGTGTGACGTGGTCGCCGTCGCCATCGGTCGCCGTGACGGTGACCGAGACCGAACCGGCGCCGAGCGCGATGCCCTCGTCGTTGCTGCTGGTGTCGGGATGGTGGAGCGAGACGTATTGCGCAACCGCGACCTGGCCGGTGGCGGCATCGACATGCAGGGCGAAGGCGACCTTATCGGTGGCGGTAACGCCGTTGTTGTTGGCGTCATAGACGCCGATGATGTGGCCGTTGCCGTCGTTGAACAGCGAGATTGCGTGGCCATCGGTGGTCTTCAGGCCGGAATCCACGCCCGTATTGCTGGCAAGGGTGAGCGCATAGACGAGCGAAGCTTTCGCTGCCGGTCCGTCGGCGCCGAACAGCGCCGTGGCGTTCACGACGCCGCCGCTGCCTTGCGCATATTGGTGCAGCGGCATGTCGGGATCGGTCCCGGCATTGACGCCGGCAAACAGGGCCGCCACGGCAGGATCGGTGGTGTCGTCGGAATCGGCATCGACACCTGCGGTCTCGTCGATAACGATGATGTCGCCGACCTTGATGTTGGCAAGGAAGGTGCCGGTGTTGTCGCCTGCTTCGCCGATTTCACGGAACGTCAGTGAGTTGTCGCCGGCCGTCGCCGTGACGTCGATGGCGATGGTCTGCATGACGCCCGACGTGGGATCGTAGGTTCCGACCGAGACGCCGTTCCACAGCACTTCGAGCTTGGCGCTGTGTAGGAGGCTGGTGTCGTTGGCGGCGCCGATCTCGAAGGAGATGCGGTATTCGCCGGCGCTGAGCAGCATGGTCTGCGAGATCTGGATGTTGCCGGGGCTGGCCTCGAGGTCGACCATAACGCTGTTGGTCGGGCTGTCTGCACCGCGATAGCCGTCACCGACCTTCTGCAATTCGATGCTGCTGGCGCCTTCGTAGGGCGAAGCCGTGACGGTCCAGGCGCCGGCGGGACCGGTCGTGGTGCCGCTGCCGGCGCCCCAGGCGTCGCCATTGGGAACGAAGCCGTCCAGGAACAGGCCGTTCAAGGCACCGTTCGGCTGCGAGATGGTCAGGCTCGGGCCATCGTCGTCGAAGCTGATCTGGCCCGAGACATCGGCGCTGGCGCTGGCGGTGTCGCCGTCGCCATCCGTGACGGTCACACTCACTGCGACCGAATGCAGGCCCAGCACCACCGTGTCGTCCGGATTGGAGGCGTCCGAATGATGAAGCGACAGATATTGCTCGACGGTCACCTTGCCGGTGGCCGGATCGATCGACAGCGCGAACGCCGCATCGCCATTGAACGTTCCGCCCTGCACGACGCCGACCACGACGCCGTTGGCCAGCGTCTGCAAGGTGATCAGCGAGCCGTCGGTGACGGCAAGGCCGGAGACCGCATTGGTGACGCTTAGCGCATAGACGGTGCTGCCCGAAACGGCCGGACCGTCGGCGCCGAACAGCGCCGTGATGTTGACGAAGGCACTGTCGCTGGTGCCGTGCGCGATCGCGCCGGTGCCGCCGACATCGGGATCCTCGCCCTTGGTGACCGTACCAGTGTCGATCCCAGCCGGGGTGCTCGTGGTCGCCGTCTCGTCAAGCGCTACCGTAACGCCGGTGGCGGCGACAGCCGTCACCTTCGGCCCGTCATCGTCGAA
>NZ_VFVN01000027.1:0-1500 GCF_006442185.1 Mesorhizobium sp. B2-4-1
GACGGGTTGGTGACGTCGTTGGCGCCGATGACATAGGCGACGTCGGCCTGCGCGAATTCGGAATTGATGTCCTCGAGCTCGAACACTTCGTCGTAAGGCACGTTGGCTTCGGCCAAGAGCACGTTCATGTGGCCCGGCATGCGGCCGGCCACGGGGTGGATGGCGTATTTGACGTCGACGCCATTGGCCTTGAGCTTGTCGGCCATCTCGCGCAGTGCGTGCTGGGCCTGGGCGACGGCCATGCCGTAGCCAGGCACGATGATGACCTTCTGCGCGTTCATCATCAGATAGGCCGCATCGTCGGCCGAGCCCTGCTTGACCGTGCGCTCGATCCCATCATCAGCGCCCGCGGCTGCGGTCTCACCACCGAAGCCGCCGAGGATGACGGAGATGAAGGAGCGGTTCATGCCCTTGCACATGATGTAGGACAGGATGGCACCCGACGAGCCGACCAGGGCGCCGGTGATGATCAGCGCCAGATTGCCGAGCGTGAAGCCGAGTGCGGCCGCCGCCCAGCCCGAATAGGAGTTGAGCATCGACACCACCACCGGCATGTCGGCGCCGCCGATGGGGATGATGAGCAGCACGCCCAGCACCAGCGATGCGGCAACGATGAGCCAGAAGACGAGCTTCGATTCGGTGGTGACCAAGAGCACGATCAGCACGACCAAGGCGATGCCAAGCGCGATGTTGATGAAATGGCGGCCGCCGATCATGATCGGCTTGCCGGACATGCGCCCGTCAAGCTTCAGGAAGGCGATGACCGAGCCGGTGAAGGTGATGGCGCCGATGGCCACACCCAGGCTCATTTCGACCAGCGCCTGGGCGTGGATGTCGCCCGCCGTGCCGATGCCGAAGCTTTCCGGCGCATAGATGGCGGCGGCCGCCACCATGACGGCGGCAAGGCCGACGAGCGAGTGGAAGGCGGCGACCAGTTGCGGCATCGAGGTCATGGCGATGCGCCTGGCCGTGACGGCGCCGACGCCGCCGCCGATGGCAAGGCCGAGCACGATCAGGCCGAAGCGTCCAGCCGATGGCGTGGCCAGCGCCAGCGTGGTGGCGATGGCAATGCCCATGCCGATCATGCCGTAGAGATTGCCTTGCCGGCTGGTGGTCGGGTGCGACAGGCCGCGCAACGCCAGGATGAAGAGAATGCCGGAGACCAGATAGAGGAAGGAGGCGAGATTGACGGTCACGTCACTTGTCCTTCTTCTTGTACATTGCCAGCATGCGCTGGGTGACGAGGAAGCCGCCGAAGATGTTGACCGACACCAGCATCAGCGCGACGAAGCCGAAGCCCGCGGCGACGCCGGAGGCGGCGATGCCGACGGCAAGCAGCGCGCCGACGACGATGACCGAGGAGATGGCGTTGGTGACGGCCATCAGCGGCGTGTGCAGCGCAGGCGTCACCGACCAGACGACGTAATAGCCGACGAAGATCGCCAGCACGAAGATGGCCAGGCGGAAGACGAAGGGATCGATGGCGCCGCCCGACAGCGC
>NZ_VFVN01000028.1:0-1327 GCF_006442185.1 Mesorhizobium sp. B2-4-1
TGTCCGGCAAGATCAATGCGGTGGTCACCGTCACCGACTTCGACGGCGACACAGTCAGCCAGTCGCTCGCCATCGGCACCAAGATCGTCTTCGACGACGACGGGCCGAAGGTCCTGAGCGGCCATGCCGCGCCGGTGACGATCGACGAGGACGACATTGCCAGCCTGCTGTCGCAGGGAACCTCGCCCTATGACGGGTCCGGCGACGGTTCGGGCACGGAGTTCCCGCTGGGTGCGGCGATCGCATCCGGCTCGCTGAACGGGCTTGTCGACTTCGGCGCCGACGGCCCGGCCGCCGGCGGCGGTTTCGGCTTCACCGGCACGGCGGCCGCAGACCTGACGGCGATCGGGCTGTCGTCGAAGGGCGCCGAGCTGAGCTGGATGGTCCAGGGCAACACGCTGGTCGGCTTTGCCGACAGCAACCACAACGGCGCTTACAACCCGTTTGGCGACCGCACCGTGATGACGGTGACGCTGAACGCCTCGAGCGGCGCCTTTGTGGTACGCCAGTTCGACCAGCTCGACCATGTCACACCGCCGACCGGAACATCGGACCAGAACACCGCGCTGCAGACGCATCTGGGCAGCGGCAGCGTGGCCGGCATCGACCTCGGCTCGGTGTTCCAGGCCAAGGACGGCGACGGCGATACGGTCACGCTGACCGGCAAGGCGACGGTCACCGTGGTCGACGACGTGCCGCAGGTGTTCATCACCGCGACCGGCGTGTCGGTCGTGCATGACGAGACGGCGGGCAACCAGAACGACGACACCAGCAGCGCCTCGGTCGCGCACCAGTTCGATTCGCTTGGACTGGGCCCGGCAAGCCTGGGCTATGCGCATGGCAACCTGCCGGTGGTGCTGTTCGGCTCGCTGCCCGGCACGGACGAGCCGCGCGCGGCCGTGCTCAGCCTTTCGGTTGCAGAGCCAGGCACCGATTCGGGCCTGAAGACGACCGACGGGCACGAGATCTCGCTGTTCAAGGAAGGCAATCTGATCGTCGGCCGCGTCGACAACGCGAACGGTACGGCCAATCCCGGCGGCGCCATTGCCTTCGCGGTCTCGGTCGACCAGACCGGCCATATCTCGACGGCACAATATCTGTCGCTGCAGCATCCGCTGGCCGGCAACGGTTCGGCCGGCTCTTATGACGAGCCGGTCAACCTGTCCGGCAAGATCAATGCGGTGGTCACCGTCACCGACTTCGACGGCGACACAGTCAGCCAGTCGCTCGCCATCGGCGCCAAGATCGTCTTCGACGATGACGGGCCGAAGGTGACGGCTGTCGCCGCCACCGGCGTTACGGTAGCGCTTGACGAGACGGCGACCAC
>NZ_VFVN01000029.1:0-1195 GCF_006442185.1 Mesorhizobium sp. B2-4-1
AGCCAAGCCAAGCCAAGCCAAGCCAAGCCAAGCCAAGCCAAGCCAAGCCAAGCCAAAGCGTTCAGGGCCAAGCCTCGGTCGTTCCATGCCTCGGGGCCAAGACGAGCTCTCAGCTCGCGCGGCGGAAAATTGGGCTTCCCAGAGCCGAGGCCAGCCACGAAAATGCAAAATGGATTCAGCCGGCAGGATTCCATCTCAGCCGGCTTCAGCGCCAGCTGTCCCGGAGGGATCGCGAGGAGCAGATCCCACCTATCGGCTGCAGGCGCTATCCCCGATCGCGACGGCCCGACCGAGGCGATATTGCTAATATCTGACATCTATTGCTAAATCCGTGCCGTGATCCCATGTCTCTTTCCGGGAGGTTGTCATGCCCAACTACGCTCTGAACGACCACTATGAGCGCTTCATCAGGAAACAGCTCGAATCAGGTCGCTACAACAATGCCAGCGAGGTTGTTCGCGCCGGCCTGCGCATGCTCGAGGATTTCGAGGCGGAGCGGGAAAGATGGCTGCGCGAGGAAATTCCGGGCCGCTTGGCCGAGCTCCAGCAGGATCCAGCTAAAGGAATTCCGGCCGATGTGGTTTTTTCTCGGCTGGAGGCGCGCCATCGCGCGAAACAGGCGAAAGCCAAGTAGGGGATGGTCTATCGGATCGTCTTTCATCCCGCCGCACAAGCCGAACTCGAACGGCTCTATGACGACATAGCCGAGCGGGCATCGCCGGCGATCGCGTGGAATTTTGTCGCGGGTATTCAAGACCATTGTCTCGGTCTATCGACTTTTCCACAGCGTGGCACCGAGCGGCGCGAGATCATGCCCGGACTGCGGATCATCGGCTACCGACGGGCGGTCAGCATTGCCTTTGCGGTCGAGGGCGAGCAGGTGCTGATCCTGGGCATCTTCTACGCAGGCCGGAACATCACACCGGAATTGCTGGAGGATCGCCGCTGAAAGCCGCTCTGGCAAGATCCGCGGCCGTCGGGCGGACAGCGATTTTCAAAGCGAGGCATACGGTCCGAAGCGAGCATCCCAGGCGCGACCAAGCGCAAAAAGCGATGTGGAAACTCAGCCTAGCCAACTCACGAATTTCGACCCTGCGGATATCTCCACCAGAAATCGAAAAAACATCTGAGATCGGTGTTGACAGTTTGTCGGGGTGGCGACTATATACGCCTCACGAACGAGGGCGGTGCGCCG
>NZ_VFVN01000003.1:0-628487 GCF_006442185.1 Mesorhizobium sp. B2-4-1
AGGATGATGAGGGTAAGGTAGGCAAGCGAGAAGCCGAGCGTCAATCCGAAACCCGGAATGACGCTCGGCTGTCGAAACCGCCAACCCGCCCGAGCGGGTGCTGTGATCATATCGTCCTGAATATCGACTGCTTACTGGGGCTTGTAGATCTGGTCGAATATACCACCATCGCCGAAATGGTAAGGCTGTGCTTTCTTCCAGCCGCCGAATTGTGGGTCGTCGATGGTGACCAGCTTGATCGGCGGTAGCTTGGCCAAGTCCTCTACCGGCACCAGATCGGGCTTGGCCGGACGATAGTGGTTCTTGGCGATGATCGTCTGCGCTTCCTTGGAATAGAGCCAGCCCAGATAGGCTTCGGCGACCTTGCGCGTGCCCTTGGCATCGACATTGGCGTCGACCAAAGCGACCGGCGGCTCGGCCAGGATCGAGGTCGGTGGATAGACGATATCGAAATTTTCGGCACCGAACTCGTCGAGCGCTAGATAGGCCTCGTTTTCCCAGGCAATCAGCACGTCGCCCAGGCCCTTTTGCGCGAAGGTCACCGTCGAGCCGCGCGCACCGGTATCGAGCACCGGAGCGTTGGCATAGAGCTTGCCTACGAACTCCTTCGTCTTGGCCTCGTCGCCACCGTCATTGGCGTTGGCATAAGCCCAGGCGGCGAGATAGTTCCAGCGTGCGCCGCCCGATGTCTTCGGGTTGGGCGTAATCACCTGGACGCCGTCCTTGACCAGGTCGTTCCAGTCGTGGATGCCCTTGGGGTTTCCTTTGCGGACGAGGAAGATGATGGTCGAGGTGTAGGGTGCCGAATTGTTCTCGAATTTCGTGCGCCAGTCCGGATTGATCTTTTTCGACTTGGAGACGATGGCGTTGATATCGCCTTCGAGCGCCAGCGTCACCACGTCGGCGTCGAGGCCGTCGATCACGGCCCGGGCCTGTGCGCCCGATCCACCGTGCGACTGCTGTATGGTGACCGTTTCCCCTGTCTCGGCTTTCCAGTGAGCGGCGAAGGCCTCGTCATAAGCCTTGTAGAGCTCGCGTGTCGGATCGTACGACACGTTGAGAATGGTGGTATCGGCGAACGCGAAACCGAGCGTGCCGAACTGGACAGACGTGGCGACCAGTGCGCCGAGCAGTCTCCTGAAACGAGGTTTGGTCATTTCTGCCTCCGTTGAACCCGCGTCAAATCTACCGAATTGGTAGAATTTAGATGCATTAAATGTTGCCTTTTTTGTTGTTTTGGAGAAAATCTTGGACCTGATTTCGCGGTGCGGAGAAACATTTTCCCTCAAACGTCCGCTGGCGAATCCCCATCGACCTATCTAGGAACAAGCGGGGCCGAAGCAAGGCTGTGGCATTTGGTCGGCACGCTATCCGGCTGGACTGGGAAATCGAAGCGCTGCTTGGCGGAGGGATCGTGGTTCAGGTGCCGCCATTCGCGTGCATAGTTCTTGAATCCGGCCGAGTGCATCGCGCCGAGCAGCAGCTTGCGGTTTGCCGTTGCTTCGCTTGCGGTACAGGAAAATTGTCCGTTCCGGCGTAACGGATATCCTGGCGGATCGAGGGGCCGGCAACGCGGACGAAGTCGGCGGGCAGGGCATCGGCGCGGGCTGGGAGGAGATTGCGGGTAAAGGAACTAGCGTCGCGAGTATTGTCGCCGCTACCGGTGAAGGTCGGCGCGAGGCGCTGTACCTTAGGCGAAGAAGCGCAATCCTCTGAATTGCTTGCGCAATCTTATTCAACAAACACCTTCACACTTGCCGCGCGTCCCGCCGCATCGATTACGGTCAAGGTCGAGTAGCCGGTGCCGTCCGGTTG
The DNA here is from genome assembly GCF_006442185.1 of Mesorhizobium sp. B2-4-1. Classification (NCBI taxonomy): domain Bacteria; kingdom Pseudomonadati; phylum Pseudomonadota; class Alphaproteobacteria; order Hyphomicrobiales; family Phyllobacteriaceae; genus Mesorhizobium; species Mesorhizobium sp. B2-4-1. The sequence continues at coordinate 1,816 of NZ_VFVN01000003.1, forward strand.
CCATGTCGCGGTGCGCCGGCGGTCGATGCCGGTCAGCGGCTTGCCGTTGGCCAGCCAGCGGAACGGCGCGCGCCCGCCTTGCAGCTTCAGTACCAGCGGCGAGGCGTCGGCCGAGTTGGTGGCGAGATCGACGCGGGCGCCGTCGGGCGGAAAGATAATGGTCGGCGCGGGCTCTGTGGGGGTCGAGGCCTGAACCAGGCCGTCGGACCCGGCGCCGAAGCGGGCAAGCGTCACAGGCAGGTCGTTACGTCGAGGAGTGAAGGCGCCGGGGGGCTTGCCCGGCAGCGGCACGGTGGCGAGACCCGAGCGGACAAAGCCCTCGAACAGAATTGGGGCTGCCGACACATAGCCGGACAGGCCAGGCACCGCGCCTGCATCGGCCCGGCCGACCCAGACGCCCAGCACGTAACGGCCGTCGAAGCCGACCGACCAGGCATCACGGTAGCCATAGGAGGTGCCGGTCTTGTAGGCGATGCCGCGCTGCAATGCACCCTCGGGCGGCTTGACGCCCGACAGAATGTCGATGATTTGCCAGCTCGCCTGGTCGTCGAGGATGGTCGCGGTGGTGCGCTCGGCATCGGCCGGCTCGGTGCCATCATGCAGCGTGTGCGTCTTGCCGCCATTGGCGAGCCCTGTATAGAGCTGGACGAGATCGCGCAGCGTAATCCCAACGCCGCCAAGGCCGATGGCCAGGCCCGGCGCCTCGTTGACCGGCAGGATCGGGTTTACCCCAGCCTGGCGGAATCGGGCCGTCAGCCGCGCGGGACCGACCGCGTCGAGCACGCGGATCGCCGGCACGTTGAGCGACAGTTGCAGCGCCTCGCGGATGCTGACGTCGCCCTGGTAGCCCATATCGAAATTCTTCGGCCGGTAGCCGCCGAAATCGGCCGGGCTGTCCTCGATCAGCATTTCCTGCGCCACCAGTCCCTGTTCGAAGGCAAGACCGTAGATGAATGGCTTCAGCGTCGAGCCGGGCGAACGCACGACCTTGGTCATGTCGATCCAGCCGGAGCGGCTGGCGTCGAAGAAATTGGCCGAGCCGACTTCGCCCAGAATATCGCCGGTGCGGGAATCGGCCAGCACCATGGCGACGGAGAGACGCGGCCCAAGCTTGGCGGCGGCGTCGCGCGCTACCTGTTCCAACCCTTCCTGGACGCTCTTGCGGATCGTCAGCTTAAGCGGCTGGCCGGGAACCGCCTTGGGCAGCATCGCATAGGCGGCGTGCGCGGCGAGCGCCGGCAAGCTACGGCGCAGGCCAGACACATCGTCGAGCGCGGCGCGCGCGGCCTCGCGTTCGCCAAGCAGGCCAGCCGAGGCCATGCGGGACAGCACGCGGTCGCGGGCGGCGTGCGCGATCGCGAGGTTGCGGTCGGGCCGGCGCTTCTCCGGCAGTTGCGGCAGGGCGACGAGAAGCGCGGCTTCCGAGACGGTGAGCCGCTTCGGCTCCTTACCGAAATAGGCGAGCGAAGCGGCGCGCACGCCTTCGAGATTGCCGCCATAGGGTGCCAGCGTCAGATAGCGTTCGAGGATCTCGCGCTTGGACAGCCGCCGCTCGATCTGGATGGCGCGCAGCATCTGCTTGAGCTTGGAGCCGAGGCTGCGGCTGTCGCGCGGCTCGATCAGGCGGGCGAGTTGCATCGACAGCGTCGAGCCGCCGGACACGATGTGGCCACTGGTGGCGAACTGGCCGGCGGCGCGGGCAAGCGCCAGCACATCGACGCCTTCATGGTTCCAGAAGCGCTTGTCCTCATAGGTGACCAACATGTCGACGAACTGCTTGTCGACCTGATCGATGCGGGTCCCGAGCCGCCAATAGCCGTCAGGCGTGGCGAAGGCGCGCAAAAGCTGGCCGTCACGATCCTGGACTTCCGTCGAGACGGTAAGCTTTTCAGGAAGCGGAGGCGGGAAGGCGCGGTCGAGCTGCCACAGGGTAGCGGCGGAAACAGCAATAACAGCCACCAAGGAGGTGCTAGCGATAGCCGCGCGGCGCAGGAATTTTCTTGAGGGCATGGCGCTGCCCCTCATCCGCCTGCCGGCACCTTCTCCCCGCATAGTGGCGGGGAGAAGGGAGCTGTCGCAATCGTCGGCGCCTTTTCTGTAACGTTGAAAATTGGCGAAAGCCTTGGTGCAGGCCCCTTTCTCCCCGTCACTAAACGGGGAGAAGGTGCCGGCAGGGCAATGAGGGGCAGCGCAAACTTCACGTTCATGTCCGCCTCGACACCTTACGGCGCCTTGACCTCCATCACGCCGGTGGCGGTGCGGGCCGAATATTGCGGCCGGTACATGTCCTCCACCGTTGCGGCCGGATGGGCGTAGGTGCCCGGCGTCACGGCGCGCACGACATAGGCGAGTGTCAGATTGTGGTCGTGGTCGCCGTCACTGGGGTTGAAGGCGGCGACGAAACGGTCGTCGCGGAATTCCAGATGCGCGGCGTCGGTCTGTGCCAGCCAGGAGAAGTTCGACAATTGCGCGCTGGAGACCAGGCCGGGATTGTCGATCTCGAAGCCGGCCGGCAAAAGGTCGGTGATCAAAAGGCGCGAAGGCCAGTTGTTCTGTTCATTGACCTTGAGCACGACGACATAGCGTTCGTTCTGGGTTGCCTCCGTCACATTGGCTTCGGTGCCGTCGAGCTTGTAATAGGTGCGCTCAATGGTGAACCCGTCACCCCCGGCCGGCAAGGGCTGCACCGGCGATGCCACGGTGGTGACGACGGCCTGCAGCGGGGTCTTGCCGGTGTTGGCGATGGTGAGCGGGCTGTCGGCCACATCGCTGCCGTTGATCTGGCTGGAATAGCCGCCGGAATGCGGTGCACCGTTGACGGAAAGCGTGATCGAATCATTGCCTTGTCTGAGGGCGCGGGCCGCCAGCAGCATCCAGGATTCATCCTGGGTGCTGGTCCAGCGGACCTCGGCGCGTTCCCTGGTCACCAGCTTGATCAGCTCCGGTACGACCGACGGCACCGGCTTCGATTCCGCCGCAAGCGCCAGCATTGCCGCCCCGTCGCGCAGCGCCGAGCCGTAGTCGGAGCGATAGTAGTCATAGGCTGTGCTCGACTTGGCGAGCTGCAGGGCGGTCTTGAACGTCGCTTCCGAACGCTGTGTGTCGCCATACAGCGCCAGGCTCGCCGCCAGTTGGGCAACGGCCATCGGGCTGGTGAAGGCCTCGAGCTGGGTGTCCGCGTAATAGCGCAGGTCGCCGATCGAGGCCTTCTTGTTGCGGGCAAGCACGTAGAGCGCGTAGGCGATCTCGCTGCCGCGGTCCTGTACGCTCTGATCGTAACCGAGCGAGTTCTGCAGATTGCCCAACGCCTGGTTCATGGCGAGCGCCGGCACATCGTATTTCTGCTCGCGCGCCCTGGTCAGGAAGTCGGTGACATAGGCGTCGAGCCATAGATCGCCGGAGCCCGGGCCCCACAGGCCGAAGCTGCCGCCCGAAGCCTGGTAGCTCAGCACCTTGTAGATCGCGTCCTGGATGCGGCCACGCAGCTCGGGATCGCTCTCCATGCCGACGCCCGAGGCCATTTCGTTGACATAGAGCAGGGGCATCGCCCGGCTGGTGGTCTGCTCGGCGCAGCCATAGGGATAGCGGTCGAGCGTCATCAGGAGCGAAGGCACATCGAAGGCCGCCGCCTGCGAAACGCCGACACTGACCGAAGCGCCGTCGAGCAGGCTTGCCGCCAAAAGCTCCTTGTCGACGCGCAGCGCGCCGCCATCGCCCTTGAGGTCGACCACCATGCGGGTGGTGACCGGCAGTTGTGCCGGACGGACCGGCACGTAGAGCGTCTGCTCGACCTTGGTGCCGTCGGCGTGCGCTAGCTTGATGGTGAGCGAGGCATTGCCTGCCGTCTGTGCGATCAGCGGCACGGTCAGGGTCTGGCGCTTGCCCTGCGCCAGCGTCAGTTTCTGGGGCAGGGGCTTGTCGCCCGTCGAGAGGTCCCCCGTCGTGTCGATCGACAGCGCATAGTCGCCGGCCGGACCGTCGGTGTCCGCAATGTCGAGCCGCATGACGGCGGCGTCGCCGGGCGCCAGGAAGCGCGGCAGGCCGGCGGTGATCACCACCGGATCGCGCACGATCACGTCCGACTGGGCGTGGCCGACCGCTTCCTTGGTCCAGGCGACGGCCATGACGCGAACCGTGCCGTTGAACTGCGGAATATCGAAGTCGACGCGTGCCTTGCCGTCGGCATCGAGCTGCACCGGGCCGGAGAAGAAGGCGACCAGCTTTTCGGTCGGCGGACTGCCCTGCGCCTGCATGTTGGCGCCGTCGCCGCCGGTCCTGAGCTTGCCCATAGTACCGAGAGAGCCGTCGATCAGGCGGCCGTAGAGATCACGGATTTCCATGCCCAGCATGCGCTGGCCGAAAAACCAATTCTCAGGATCCGGCGCCTTGTAGTTGGTCAGGTTGAGGATGCCGACATCGACGGCGGCGACAGTGACATAGGCGTTGCTGCCGGGCTCTACGCCGGCGACCGCGACCGGGATCGACAGCTGCTGGCGCGGCATGGTCTTGTCCGGCGGGGTAAGGGTGACGGCGAGCTTCTTCGAGCCCGGATCGACCTTCAGCCATTTCACGCCGATGGCGCGGGCCGGCATGCGGCTTTCCTGCGCGTCGCCAGGCCGGAACAGGGTTGCCGTGACATAGGCGCCGGCGCCCCAGTCGTCGCCGACCGGGATGTCGACCGTGCCGCCGCCGGCCGGCACCGACGCCGTGACGGTCTTCAACAGCTTGTCGGAACCGATGTTGACCAGAAGTTCGCCGGCAAAATGCGGCGAGACCTTGAGCCTGGCCACTTCGCCGGCGGCATAATTGCCCTTGTCGAGCGCGATCTCGAGACCATCAGGCGTTTCGGTGGTGGTGGAGGAGACATACCAGCCGCCATCGAACTCATAGCTGGTCGCGGGTCCTTCCGGATCCGCCGTCTCGACCTCGAGCCGGTAGCGGCCCCAGTCGACCGGGATCGACACTGTCGCCTCGCCGTCGGCGCCAAGGTCGACCTGGCCATTGGCGATCGATTTGGTGAAGGTGACGGGTTCGTAATTCCATGAGTTGTTGGAGCGGTACCACTGGTAATTGCGCTCGACCTTGACCAGCGACCATTGCGCACCTTTCAGCGCCTCGCGCTGGCCGTCGGGGTCGACGGCGATCAGGCTGAATTTCGCCGTGCCGCCCTGCGGCACTTCATCATCGGCAAAGTCCGGCCGGATGCCGATCATGTGGCCTTGCGGGCGGATGCCGATATTAAGCGAGCGCTCGATTGCGCGGCCGCCGGTCTCACGCATACGGACCGTCACCTTGGCGTCGATGAGCTTCGTGGTCGACGGCAGTTGCTCGACGGAGACCGGGAAGGTCGCCTTGCCATCCTCGCCGACCACCGGAAGATCGGTGAACGGGGTGACGGTCGGTTCCGACGACTGCTCGTCGGCAAGGCCAAAGGAATAGCCGTTGAAGCGGTCCCAGTCACGCGCGGTCGACAGGGTCAGTTCGCCTTCGAGCGCGAGGCCAGCAGCCGGTGCGCCATAGAGAAAGCGGCCGTCGACGGTGATGTTGGCGGTTTCGCCCTGCGCGATCTCCTGCTTGTCGGCCTTCATGTCGAATTCGATGCGGTCCGGCACAAAATCCTCGACCAGGAACATCTGGCTGGCGACGGCCGGTTGCTTGGGATCGGTATAGATCGATACCGACCAGGTGCCGCGCATGGCGTTTGGCTGGAGCGGCAGATCGACGGCGTGCCCGCCGGCTGACGCGCCATCGCTGACGACGCGGCGATCCTCGACGCCGTCCGGGCGCGAGAAGATGAAGGTCAGCGGCAGGTTCTCGACCGCCTTGGCGGCGCCGTCACGGGCAAGAGCCGCAACATGCACCTCCTCGCCGGCGCGGTAGATGCCGCGCTCGGTCCAGGCGTAGACATCGAGCGCGCCCGGCGCTGCGCGTCCAGTGACGCCGCGGTCGGACAGGTCGAAACCGGCGCGGGCCATGTCGAGGAAGACAAAGTCGTTATCGCCCTGCCTGGCCATCAGCACGGCCGGCACCATGCCGCCGTCGCCGCGCGTCAGGCCGGGATTGAACACGGCATGACCATCGGCACCCGAAGTCGCGGTGCCGAGGATCTCGTTGTTGCGGGCAACCAGCGTCAGTTCGGCGCCCGCTATCGGCTTGGCGCTGCCCAGCGAACGGGCATAGACATTGAGCCCGTCCTGACCGGTATAGGTCGAGAGGCCGATATCGGAAACGACGAACCATTGCGTGGCCATCGAGTTGTAGTCGTCGCTCTTCTCGCTGACAGCCTGGGCAGTCAGCACATAGACGCCGGGCTTGCGCCGCGGCAGCGCCTCGTCGACCGGGAAGGAGGTGGTGACCTCCTTGTTCAGGTCGTTGGCGATGTCGAGCTGGCCTTCCCAGACCGGCTCGCCCATCTGCTCGGAAATGTTTGAGATGTCGTAGCTGTCGAGCTGATGCAGGAACTGGTAGCCGGACAGAAGCTGGGCCAGCGAGCGGTCGCCGATGCGATAGAGCTTCATCTCCGCGGCGTTCATGTTGACGGTGACGACGGGGATGCCGCGGCGCGCACCGGCCGGCAGCACGAAGCTGTCGCCGGTGAAGCGGGCCGAAGGCGCACGGTCCTGCACGTAGATCGACAGCACGACGGGCGCGGCGGTCACTTCGCCGATGGCGGCCGGCAGGCCGGCGCGGAAGGTCACGTCATAATGCTGGCCGTGTTCCAGTCCTTCGACGCAAATCTGCTTGTCCTTGGCTTCAACGCCTTTGGGCGGCTGGTTGTCGACGGTGACGAATTGTGCGTAATCGACGCCGGTCTTGACCAATTCCTCGGAGAATTGGGCGCAGATGCGCGGGGCGCTGGTGTCGGCATCGACGGTGTGGTCGATGACGCGGAAACCCTTGCGAGCCTTGAGATCGGAATAGTCGGCCTGGACCGCAGGCGAAGGTACCAGGGCAAGGCTGGCTTCATAGGCCTGCAGGGCGGGGCGATAGAGGTCGCGCTTGTCGAGGCCGGAGCCGATGAGCGCCAGCGTCTCCGCCCGCGTCCTGGCTGTACGCAGGAGCTTGTAGGCATTGAAGGCGGCCGACGTACCGTTTGCCGGCAAGGTGGAGGCCTCGGATGTGTTGGCCGCCGGCTGCACGGCAAGCGTTTCGCGCGCCAGGTTGAGCCAGAGTTGGCCATCGTCGGGCATGACAGAGACCGCGGCCTCGTATTTCTGCACGGCAGTGCGATGATCGCCGGTGAGCACCGCCTGCTCGGCCGCCGTGGTCAGCGCGGCCATGCCCTCGGTCGGCCTGTCATAGGCCGGGCCGAGCAGCCGGTTACGGTATTGCTGGGCCTGGTCAGCCATCCAGTTGGGGAAGAAGGCGAGTTCCGGCGGCGCGCCGATGTCGGGGTCGCCGTCGATATTGACGACCTTGCCCGCGACCGCGCCGTTGAAGGGCTTCAACTGGTTATAATCGGATTTGAGGAAGCACCATTTGGCCTTGGTGTTATAGGTGAAGGCGCGGCAGGCGGGATCGCCCAGGCAGGTGGTCTTGCATTGATCGAGCGTGACGTTCTGGTCGGACCGGAGGTCGAAACCGAAATAGTCGGAATTGTCGGTCGTTGCGACTCGCCGTGCTTCGGCCGCTTGCGCGACGTTACCCCAGGCCAAGACATTGGCCCAGGCGAAGAAGAGAAGGATCAGGAAAGACAGACGACGAGCCGCGCGCATTGCCATAACACCCTCCAGACAATTTGCAGACGTCCGGGCATGTTCAAGCTTCACTCAGGCTTGTCAACATGAGGACGCGGCAGGGTTCCGCCTGCCAACGGTTTCCTTTCCGGCCAACAGCCGGTAGTACCTCCATAGGACAGGGGATCACGCATTCTTGCGGCAATGCAAAAGGTGTGAATTCCAAGCCCGTCCTATTTCAGACAATTGGATTGTGGCCCCTTTACGAGCGCTTCAGAACTTCATTCCAATTTTTAGTTTGTAAAGTAGGTTGTCTTAATGCCGGCGTATGAAAGGCAGATGTCAGGGGGTACCGAGCCAAAGCGCGTGCTTTCGCGCGCGCTGCTTCTGGCCGTGATCTGCTGCTCGCTGATCGCCGGGCTGGGACCGGCGGCCGCCTTCGAAATCTTCGGCATCAAGCTGTGGGGCTCATCGAGCGATGAGGATGCCGACATCGTCGATCCGATGCGCTACGCCGTGACCATCTCCGCGCCCGACGCCGACAAGGACCTGGTAAAAAAGCTCGAAAACGCCTCGGCGCTGAAGAGCGACGAAGACCATCCCGTCTCCGGCTCGCTCGGTCTGATGGCCAAGGCGCGCAGCGATCGAGAACAGCTTGTGGCGGCGCTCTACGCCGATGCCCGCTACGAAGGCGTCGTCACCATCACCATCGAGGGCAAGCCGCTGGACGAATTGCCGCCGGACGCCGAATTCAAGGGTCCGCAGCCCATTCCCGTGGCCGTCAACATCGCCGCGGGTCCCAAATTCACCCTCGGCGATATCCGGCTGGAGGGTGACGCCGCTGGACTGATGAGCGCCGATTACGGCCTGATATCAGGCGGCGACGCTGGGTCTGGCGCGGTGCTCAAGGCCGAGGCGCTGATCGTGCGCACGCTGAAGGAGCAGGGCAGGCCGCTGGCCGAGGTGACCAGCAGGCACATCGTCGCCGACCATGACACGTCGACCCTCGACGTGACGCTGACGGTTGCTGCCGGGCCAGTCGCCGGCTATGGCGCGACCACGGTGGAAGGCACCGAGAAGGTCGACCGCGACTTCACCGAATACATGACCGGGCTGAAACGTGGCCGGCAATACTCGCCTCAGGAGATCGACGATGCGCGCGACAGGCTGCTGGCGCTCGAGGTCTTCAACAGCGTGACTTTCAAGGAGGCCGACAAGCTCGATGCCGAGGGCAACATTCCGATCGGTGTCCAGGTCAGCGAGCGCAAGCCGCGTTATTTCGGGCTGGGCGGCACCTTCTCGAATACGGAAGGGCTGGGGCTGGAGGGGTATTGGGGCCATCGCAACCTGTTCGGCCGGGCCGAGAAGCTGCGCATCGACGGAGCCATCAGCGGCATCGGCAGCAATGACCTGTCCGAATTGAACTACAATGCCGGCATCATGTTCGAGAAACCCGGCGTGATCGGGCCGGCATCTAAATTCTTCGCCGGCATCAAGACCGTGCTCGAACATCCCGACGCCTACGACCATTTCTCGGTCAAGGGCAACACCGGCCTGTCCTATGAACTGACCAAGAACCAAACCGTGTCGGCCGAGGTCGCGCTCGACTATTCACGCATCCACGATTCCTTTGGCAAACATAAATACCTGATCGCCAGCATCCCGCTGCAATATGTCTATGACAACAGGGACGTCAGGCTGAACCCGACCAAGGGTTTCAGGTTGCTGGCCTATGCCGAGCCGAGCTACGACATATTGAGCGGTGCCGCCTTCCTCAAGCTGAAGGGCGAGGGATCGGCCTATCAGTCGCTGGATACCGCTTCGAAATTCGTGCTGGCGGAACGTGTCGCACTTGGCTCGATCGTCGGCACCAGCCTGCAGAAGGTGCCTGCCGACCGGCGTTTCTATTCCGGCGGCGGCGGCTCGGTGCGCGGCTATGCCTATCAGGGCATCGGCCCCAAGGATTTCACCGGCCAGCCGATCGGCGGCCTGTCCTTCTTCGAGACCTCGGTTGAAATGCGTATCGCCATCACCGACACGATCGGCATCGTGCCGTTCGTCGATGCCGGCACGGTATCGACCAAGTCGTTCCCCGATTTTTCCGACGTCAAGGTGGGCGCCGGCGTCGGCTTGCGCTATGTGACGCCATTCGGGCCGCTGCGTATCGACGCCGCCGTGCCGCTCAACCGCGACCCAGGCGACCCTCATTTCGGCATCTATGCCGGCATTGGCCAAGCGTTTTGAACATGAAGACGGTCTGGCGCATCCTTCGCATTTTTCTCTACACGCTGCTGATCGTGGTAGCAGGCGCCATCGGCGCGCTTTTCGTGCTGACCAAGACCGAGCGTGGACGCGACAATCTCGCCGGCATCATTTCGCGCCTGGCCTCGAGCGACGAGCGTAAGGTCACCGTCAGCGGCATCGACGGTATCTGGTCGGGCGCGCTCAGTGTCGACCATGTCGTGCTGGAGGACCGCGAGGGCGCCTGGCTGGTGGCGCGCAAGGTGGCCATCGACTGGTCGCCGCTGGCACTGTTGTCCAAAAACTTCAGCGCCGACCGCATCGCGGCGGAGCGCATCGAACTTGCGCGTCTGCCGGTGGCCGGCACGCAGCAGCCGGCGCAAGGCGGCGCGACGACGCTGCCGGTTTCCATTGATATCAAGCAGATCGACTTGCCGGAAGTCGCGCTTGGCCAACAACTGGCCGGCAGCGGCATCGCCGAACTCGCCGCCAAGGCCTCGGTGAAGGCCGACGCCGCACCGCTGTCGGTCGAGACGGTGCTCAACATTACCCGCCATGACGGCAAACAGGGCAATGTCGACGCGCAGATCCATTTCGCGCCAGCGGACAACAAGCTCGACCTCAACCTCAAGGCGTCGGAACCGGCCGGCGGCATCATCGCCAATCTGCTCAATCTGCCGGATACGCCGCCGGTCGACATCGTCGTCTCGGGCACCGGCCCGCTGGCCAACTGGAGTGGCGTCGGTACCTTCCTTGTCGATCATCGGATCGTAACCCAGCTCACCGGCCGCCATCAGCTCACCGACAAGGGTAACTATCTCGAAGCCAAGGGCGACGGCGATTTCGCCCGCTTCCTGCCGGAGAACCTGAAACCATTGTTTGCCGGTAAGACCAGCTTCGATATGGCGGGCACCGCCACGACGGCGGGCGGGATCAGTGTCGACCGGGCCAACATCGACAGTGATGCCGTGCACGGCACCGCGACCGGTATCGTCGATCCCGCCGGAGCCAGCGATCTTTCGGTCGAACTCGCCGCCAAGGGGCCACCCGTGGTGGTTAGCGTCGGCAGCAAGGCGCAGCCGATCACGCTGGCGATCAAGAATGCCACCGCCCGGGCGTTCGGCGACGGCAAGGCGCCGGTCGTCGATATCGGCGCCTCCTTCGTTTCGATCGTCGTCGGCGGCACGCGGCTAGACGACCTGGCGGCGCAGATACACTCCGACGGTTTCGACATCCAGAACCGCACCGGGCCGGTTACCGTCAAGCTTGGGGCCGGTGGCCTGAAAACCGACGTCGCGACGCTGGCGCCGCTGGTCACTGGCAAGGTCGATGTCGGCCTGGCTGGTTCCCTCAGCAAGGACGCCATTGTCATCGATCAGGGCACGCTCCGGTCCGATGCGCTCAATGCCTCGCTGACGGCGACCGTGGCGCTCGCCGACCTGTCGATGCAGCTCAAGATGAATGCCGATGCCGTGGCGACCGCCTTCCCGCAGCAGATCGCCTCGGTGCTCGGCGGGCGGGTGAAGTTCTCGGCCACAGCGTCGCGCGATCCGCAGGGCTCGTTCGCCGCCAACTCGATCGAACTCACGTCCGGTTCGCTCAGCGCCAGCGGTACCGCCAGCATGCAAGGTACCGACATCCTGGCCGATATCAAAGGCAGGCTGGGGGATGTTTCGGTGCTGTCGCCGACGGTCGGCGTCCCGGTCGAGGGCGGTGTCGATTTCGCCCTGTCGGCAAGCGGCGCCATGACCGCGCCGGATTTCACGGTTTCCGCCAACAGCGATAGCCTGACGGCCTCGGGCCGCACGGTGAAGTCGATCAAGCTGACCGCGAGCGGCAAGGCCGACATTGCTAGCCCTTCCGCCAATGTTTCGCTGACCGGCGCCGTCAACGACCAGCCGCTCGACATCAAGGCGGCGCTGGTGACGAGCGAAGGCAAGCGCTCGATCAATGGCTTTGCGGTGTCGCTGGGTGACAACAAGGTGTCGGGCGATCTGGCACTGGATGACAAGTTCATGCCGCTGGGCACGCTCATTCTTTCTGCGCCTGCAATCGATCAGCTTGCGGCGCTGGCCGGCCAGGCGGTGACCGGCGACATCAACGGCACCATTCGCTTTGCCAAGAGTGGCGACGTGCCCTCCGTTGCCATTGACGCGAAGAGCACGTCGATCGCGCGCGGCGAGGTGACGGCCAGCACAATCGCCGTCAATGCCTTGATTGCCAACTATCTCAAGGCGCCGGCGATTTCAGGCTCGATCAAGGCCGATGCTGTGACGTCGGGGACCACCCAAGTCGGCGGCATCATCGTCGATCTGAAGCGCGACGGAGACTGGACGAATTTTTCCGGCGGCGCCACCGTATCCGGCATTCCAGCGAAGGCGGCGGGGCGCGTGAAGATCGCCGATGGCGTCACCAGCGTCGAGATCGCCTCGGGCGAGGCTACGATTCGCGGCATCAAGGCGGCAATTGCCGAGCCATCTATGCTCAGTATCGCCGATGGCACCACCAGCATCGAAAAATTAGCGCTCGATGTCGGCGGCGGCTCGGTGGCGCTGTCCGGTACCGCCGGCCAGACGCTCGATCTCGCGGCAAAGGTCTCCGCCTTGCCGGCTGCCCTTGCCAACGGCTTTTCGCCCGGCCTCGATGCCGCTGGAACGCTTGATGGCAGCGCTGAGGTAACGGGCTCGCCGTCGGCTCCGGACGTCCGGTTCAATGTGCAACTGGCCGGTGTCGAAACAAGCCAAACCCGCCAGACTGGGCTTGGGCAGCTCGCAGTCGACGCGGCCGGCCGCTACACCATGGCCGGCGGCGTCGTCCTCGATCACGCGACGCTCTCCGGTGACAAGGTTTCCGGTCAAGCCGCCGGCACGATCAATCCGAACGGCGCCAGCGATTTCGCCCTTGACCTCGTCTCATCCGGTCCAAGTCTGCCGCTCACGGTCGGAAGCGCCGAGAGTCCCATCAAGATCGAGGTCCGGTCGCTGTCGGCAAAGGTGGCGGGCGAGAGCACGCGGGCCCGATTGGATATGTCCGCGATCCTGCCCTCGATCGCCACGAGACCGGCGAAGGTGGACGGACTGAGCCTGGCATTGCACTCGGATGCGTTCGATCTGAAGAACCGCGCCGGGCCGGTTTCGGGCACAGTTTCGGTGGATAGGGTTGGGCTCGACAATCCCACCATCGCGCCGCTGATCGCCGGCAAGGTCACGGCCGCGCTCAGCGGGCGCCTGTCAGCCGACGCTGTCGCCATCGACAGCGGCTCGCTCAAAAGCGACGCGCTCAACAGCCAGGTCGCCGGCCTGGTGTCGCTGCGTGACGGCGCCATCGACCTCAAGCTGAAGGCGGATGCTCCATCGTCGGCCCTGCCGGCCGCAGCACGCGGCATGCTTGGCGAACGGGCGCAGTTGAGCGCCACGCTGAAGCGCGAGCCCAACGGTAATATCGCCATAGGCGGATTGACGCTGGCCTCCGGCGCGCTGACCGCACAGGGGCAGGCGAGCCTTGCCGACAATACGCTGGCCGCCGACATCAAGGGCGTGCTGGGCGATGTTTCGCTGCTGTCGAAGGATGCCAAAGGCGCCATCGCCTTTGCGCTGAATGCGCAGGGCCCGGCGACCGCGCCGGATCTGTCGCTGACCGTCGACAGCGACAAGCTTTCGGTGGCGTCGCGCGAGATCACCGGGCTCAGACTAACCGCCACCGGCAAAGCCGACGCGGCCAAGCCGGCGGCCAATGTGCAGCTGACAGGCAATGTCGCGGGCCAACCCTTGCAAGGCAGTGCGGTGCTGGCGACCGCGGACGGCAAGAGCGCCATCAATGGCCTGCTTTTGTCGCTGGGCCAAAACAGGATTTCCGGCGACCTGGCGCTGGACGACAAGTTCATACCCGAAGGCACGATCTCTCTCGACCTGCCCGATATAGGACCGCTTGCCGCACTGGCGCTGGAAAAAGCGGAAGGCGATGTGCGCGGCACGATTGCGTTCTCGAAGAACGGTGCCGCACCGCAGGTCGCCATCAAGGCTACGACCGCCTCGGTCACGCGCGGCGATCTTCAGGCGAAGGCCGTGTCGATCGACGCATTGATCGCCAATTACCTCGCCGCTCCGGTCATCTCCGGAAAAATCCATGCCGACACCGTCACGTCGGGCGGCACGGTGATCGGCGGCATCGATGTCGACCTGAAGCGTGACGGCGACTGGACCGGCTTTTCCGGCGGCGCGACGGTGAAAGGAATTCCGGCGAGGGCCGCGGGCCGCGTGAAGGCGGCAAACGGCACGACGACCATAGAGCTTGCTTCCGGCGAGGCGACCGTCCAAGGCATAAAGGCTGCCATCGCGCAGGCTTCGACCGTCACCATCGCCAATGGCACGACGACGCTGGACAGGCTGGTGCTCAACCTGGGCGGCGGCACGGCGACGGTGACCGGCAAGATCGGGCAGGCGCTCGACATCAACGCGGCGCTGGCGCGGGTGCCGATCTCGCTTGCCAACAGTTTTTCGCGGGGTCTCGATGCCGCCGGTTCGATTTCGGGCACGGTGAAGGTCACCGGGGCACCAGCCAGCCCCAGTGTGGCGTTCAACCTCGACGCTGCCGGCGTGCAGGCTTCGCGGACCCGCGGCGCGGGGGTCGGTGCGGTGAGTGTCTCTTCCTCCGGCACCTTTGCCGGCAACAAGCTGACCTTCAACGCCAATGTCAGCGATGGGGCCGGCCTTGGTCTCAAGGGGGGCGGCACGGTGACGACATCAGGCACGCCGGCGCTCGCGCTCGACTTCAATGGCGCCGTGCCGTTCGGCATCCTCAGTCAGAAGCTCGCCGCGCAAGGCCTGTCGCTGACGGGGACCGCGAGTGTCAATGTGCAGGTACGCGGTCCCGCGACATCGCCGGTCATCGGCGGCAGCGTCAGCACGTCGGGCGCCCGCCTGCTCGACGCGCGTTCCGGGCTTGCGGTCAACGACATCGCAGCCGAAATTTCCATCGGCAATGGCGTCGCCAGGATCAACCGGCTGACCGGGACGCTGTCGACGCGCGGCAGCCTGTCGGCCAGCGGCACGGTCGGTATCAATCCGGCGCAGGGGTTCCCGGCCGATCTGTCGATCAAGCTCACCGACGGCCGCTACACCGATGGGCGGGTGGTCACCGCCAATCTTGGCGGCGACCTGACGATCAAAGGACCGCTGACGTCGGCGCCGGTGATTGCCGGCACCGTCAACCTTGCCAAGACCGTGATCACCGTTCCGGACAAATTGCCGGGTTCGCTTTCGGCGCTCGATGTCAAACACAAGAACGCGCCCGGCGCGGTCAGGGCGCAGGACAAAGCACTGCGCCCGGCCACGACCAGCGGCAAGACGGGTGGCAGCGGCCTTGTGCTGGATGTCACCGTCAACGCGCCGAACCAGATCTTCATCCAGGGCAGGGGCGTGGACGCCGAACTCGGCGGCTCGCTCAGGCTGACCGGTCCGGCCTCATCGCCGCAAGCGGTCGGCACTTTCACGCTGCAACGTGGGCGGCTGTCGATTCTCGGCAAGCGGCTGACCTTCACCGAGGGCACGGTCGGCTTTTCTGGCTCGCTGGTGCCCTATCTCAACCTGACCGCGACAACGACCACGAGCAGCGCAACCGTCACCATCGTGGTGTCGGGCGCGGCGACCAATCCGAAATTCACCTTCACCTCGGTGCCGGCGCTGCCCGAGGACGAGGTGCTGGCGCAACTGATCTTCGGGCGGTCCATGTCGAACCTGTCGCCGCTGCAGATCGCGCAACTGGCCGAAGCCGCCGGGCAACTCGCCGGTGTCGGCGGCTCGACGTCGCTGCTGGAAAACCTGCGCAACGCGATCGGCGTCGACGATCTCGATGTCACCACCGACGAAAAGGGCGGCACGGCGGTTTCTGCCGGCAAGTACCTCAACGACCGCACCTATGTGACGATCCAGAAAGGCGACAAGCCGGGCTCCGGCAAGGCCACGATCGACCTCAACGTCGGGCGCGGCGTCAAACTGCGCGGCGAGGCGACGGACGCCGGCGAAGCCAAGGGCGGCATCTTCTACGAGAAGGAATATTGAAGCGGAGACTTGGGCTGGCCCTCATCCTGGCGAGGGCTGGTCCTGTCGCAAACCGCGCCAATGTCTCAGTTTAATCGCCTGAAGAGATTTAGTGGAAATCCGTCGCGCACTAGCAATTTTGCGCCAAGACTGTCGCTATCACGCGAACCGCTCCCCCTCCAAAGTTGCACATTCGTCAATATGTTCCCAACCATGCCGTCTTTGACATCATGGCCTGGATGCGGAATGTTAATCGGCGGAAAGCCAACAATGGGAGTTAGTCATGACAATCTACAAGAGTAATGGCGATAGCGTTCCGGATCACATCCTGGCCATGGCCGAAGAGGCCAAGTCGGGTAAGGTCGATCGCCGCGAATTCCTCGCGCTCGCCAGCGTCTTCGGCGCTTCGACGGCCATGGCCTATGGCCTTCTGGGGCTCGCCGCCCCGACGCCGGCCAAGGCCGAGGACGTGCAGGGTAAGAAAGGCGGCGTGCTCAAGGTGGCAATGTCGGTCAAGGATCCCAAGGATCCGCGCACGGCCGACTGGTCGGAAATCTCCAATGCCGAGAGGCAGGCGCTTGAGCCGCTGGTGAAATACACCCACCAGTACACATTCGCGCCCTATCTCCTGGAAAGCTGGGACATCAATGACGACGCCACCGAGTACACGCTGCATGTGCGGCCGGGCGTCGAATGGAACAATGGTGACAAGTTCACCGCCGACGACGTGATCTACAATTTCACCCGCTGGGCCGACAAGGCCGCGGAAGGCAACTCCATGCCGGGCCGTCTCGGCAGCCTCGTCGATGACAAGACCAAGAAATTGCGCGAAGGGTCGGTCATCAAGGTCGACGACATGACCGTCAAGCTGAAGCTCACCAAACCCGATATCGCCATCATCCCCAACCTGACCGATTATCCGGCACTGGTGGTGCACAAGAGCTTCGACGAGAAGGGCGCCAACTTCAAGAACTGCCCGATCGGTACGGGTCCGTTCGAGCTCGTCTCCTACGACGTCGGCCAGAAGGTCGTCTACAAGCGCCGCGAGACCGGCAAGTGGTGGCAGGGCGAAGCCTTCCTCGATGGCGTCGAGTTCATCGATTACGGCACCGATCCGGCCGCAACGGTTTCGGCCTTCGAATCGGGCGAAGTTCAGACCAACCATGAGACGACCGCCGACTACGTCAAGATCATCGCAGACGTCGGCGCGCCGCCTTCCGAGGTCGTGACCGCCGCCACCGTGGTGTCGCGCTTCAACGTCAACGCCAAGCCTTATGGCGACCAGAAAGTGCGTCAGGCGATGTGTCTGGCCGTCGACAACTCGGTGGTGCTGCAGCTCGGCTACGGCAATGCCGGCACGCCGGCCGAGAACCACCATGTCGCGCCGATCCATCCCGAATATGTCGAGCTGCCCAAAATCAAGCGCGACATCGCCAAGGCCAAGCAGATGCTGACGGAAGCCGGCGTGATCGATTTCGAACACGAGCTGATCAGCAACGACGAGGACTACCACAAGAACACCACGGACGCGATCGCGGCCCAACTGCGCGAGGCTGGCATCAAGGTGAAGCGCACCGTGCTGCCGAGCTCGACCTTCTGGAACGACTGGACGAAATATCCGTTCTCGGAAACCAACTGGAACATGCGTCCACTTGGCATCCAGGTCATCGCCATCGCCTACCGCTCGGGTGAAGCCTGGAACGAGACGGCCTACGCCAATCCGGACTTCGACAAGAAGGTCAACGAGGCGCTCGGGATCGCCGACGCGGAGAAGCGCAAGGTGGTGATGAAGGACATCGAGCAGATGCTGCAGGATTCCGGCATCATCATCCAGCCTTACTGGCGCAAGCTCTACATCAACATCAAGCCCGAGGTGAAGAACCACTCGATGCACCCCACCTACGAGCACGACTTCGGCAAGGTCTGGCTCGATCAGGCGTGACCCACAGCCTGTCGGGAGCGGGGCGCCAGCGCCTTTCGCTCCCGCGGCATCGCCGCCGTTGCATTGGATGCAGCGGCGGCGTGACGTCACAAGGTTTTTGATACAGGGTTGAACCTATCTGACCCCAACCCGGCCGGCAGGGGGGTACAATGTTCTCATTCATCGCCAGACGCATCGGCACGATACTGCTCACGATGCTGTGCCTGACGCTGGTCGTCTTCTTCCTCGTCAATCTGGAACCCAACCTGAAGAAGCTGGCGATCAGCCAGACCGAGATGCACACCTCGGCCGAACAGCTGGAAAGCTGGCTGGTCAATCACGGCTACCGGCAGAACTTTTTCGTGCGCTACGGCCAGTGGCTCGGCGTCGTGCCCAAGCAGCCGGTAACCGATCCGGCGACCGGTAAGCCGGCGCAGCGCTTCTCTTTCTGCAATGATCCGGCCGAGCCGAAGTTCTCCGGCGTGCTCCAGGGTGATTTCGGCTGCTCGACCAAATTCAAGACCACGGTGGGGGCCAAGCTATTCCCTGCGCTCGGCGCCACGGGCATCCTGATGTTCTGTGTGCTGGCGGTGATGGTGCCGGTCTCGCTGCTGATCGGCATCCTGGCCGGCATGCGCGAGGGGTCGCGCACCGACCGGGTGCTGTCGGTCGCCTCGATCGCCTCGACGGCGACGCCCGAATATGTATCGGGCGTCATCTTTACCGTCATCTTCGCCTCCTGGCTTGGCTGGCTGAACGGATCCGCCGCATCGGCAAGCCAGGGCATCACCTTCTATAACTTCACGCTGCCGGTGATCACGCTGGCCATCTACGGCATCGGCTACATCGCGCGCATGACGCGTGCCTCGATGGTCGAGGTGATGACGCAGCAATATATCCGCACCGCCCGGCTGAAGGGTCTTTCCTTCAAAAGCGTGGTGGTCAAGCACGCGCTGCGCAACGCTCTGATCGCGCCCTTCACCGTGATCATGCTGCAGTTTCCGTGGCTGCTCACCGGCGTCGTCATCGTCGAGGTGATGTTCCGCTATCAGGGCTTCGGCTACACGCTGGTCGAGGCCGCAGGCAACAACGACATCGACCTTTTGCTCGGCTGCTCGCTGGTCTCGGTGTTCATCGTCCTGATCACGCAGCTCATTTCCGATGCCGGCTACGCGTTCCTCAATCCGCGCATTCGGGTCCAGTAGGGGAGACGGCGCATGCAAGCCCAATATATCGGCGCCTCCACCGTCGTCCTCGAAGTGCTCTGGCGCTTCTGGCCGGTCTGGCTCGCGCTTCTCATCGTCATGGGCGCGAGCTTCCTCTACAAGAAGAAGCTGGCTCTCTACGGCCAACTGTTCGACAGCGGCGTCGGCATAGCGGGGGTGGCCATCTGCCTGTTCTGGCTGTTCACGGCGATCTTCGCCTCGACCATCTCGCCTTTCGATCCGCTCGGCCAGATTCCCATCATGAAGGATACACTGCCCGGAGCCATCGAACCGCAATCGGGCCTCGCTTATCTATTCGGTGGCGACAAGCTCGCCCGCGATGTCTTTTCACGCATGGTCTATGGCAGCCAGATCGTCCTGATCATCGCACCGGCGGCGACCGGCTTCGCGCTCATGGTCGGCATCACGCTCGGCCTGCCGGCCGGCTATTATGGCGGCAAGATCGATACCGTTTTGTCGTTCCTGGCCAATCTCGTGCTGGCCTTCCCGGTTATCCTGCTGTTCTACCTCCTGGTGACGCCGGGCATCATGGACACGCCGATCCCCTACGCGCTGGCCGGCGTTTTCTTCCTGTTCCCGATTATTTTCTTCTGCGTGCTGTTCTGGACGCGCTACAAGAACCGTTCCGACCGGATCTACATCCTGCTCGGACTGACGCTGGTGGTCGGCGGCTGGATCTATGCCGGCCTGGTGTTCGATGCCGACCCGCTGAAGATCGTGCATATCGATCCCAACCAGCTCAACATCTTCGTGGCGGTGGTGTTCGCCTCCAGCCCGGGCGTGTTCCGCATCGTGCGTGGCCTGACCATGGATATCAAGACGCGGGACTATGTGGCGGCGGCCCAGACGCGCGGTGAGTCGCCATGGTACATCATGCTGTGGGAGATCCTGCCCAATGCGCGCGGACCGCTGATCGTCGATGCCTGCCTGCGCATCGGCTACACAACCATCCTGCTCGGCACGCTGGGCTATTTCGGCCTCGGGCTGGCGCCGGAAAGTCCCGACTGGGGCACTGCGATCAAGGATGCCAGCCGGCTGCTGCGTTCCTTCATCCACCCGGCACTGCCGCCGACGATCGCGCTGATGTCGTTCGTGCTGGGGCTAAACCTGCTCGCCGATTCCCTGCGCGAGCAATCGATGAAGGATTGATGGCGGGGTCCTCGACCCTACTTGCCCGGAAGAACCAAGGATTGGAGCGACCCATGAACGAGGCAGTTCGAAATCCGGCCAGGCCGAACAATGGGCCGATCATCGAGATCGAGAACCTGTCGATCTCCTTCTTCACCCGCAAGGGCGAGATACCGGCCGTGATGGATTTTTCCTGCACGGTCATGCCCGGCGAGGCGATGGGCATTGTCGGCGAATCCGGCTGCGGCAAGTCGACCGTGTCGCTCGGCATCATGCGCGACCTCTCCAACATCGGGAAGATTGTCGGCGGCAAGATCAAGTTCCAGGGCAAGGACATGGGCGAGCTCTCCGAGGAGGAGCTGCGCAGCATCCGCGGCAACAAGATCGCCATGATCTACCAGGAGCCGATGGCGAGCCTGAACCCGGCGATGAAGATCGGCCAGCAGTTAATGGAAGTGCCGCTGATCCATGACAAGGTGTCGAAGGAAGAGGCCTATAAACGTGCGCTCGAAATGGTGCGCTCGGTGAAGCTTCCCGATCCGGAACGCATGATGCGCTCCTATCCGCACCAGCTTTCGGGCGGCCAGCAGCAGCGCATCGTCATCGCCATGGCGCTGCTGTCGAAGCCGGCGCTGCTTCTCCTCGACGAGCCGACGACGGCGCTCGACGTAACGGTGGAGGCGGGCATCGTCGAACTGGTCAAGGGGCTGGGCGAGAAGTTCGGCACCTCGATGATCTTCGTGTCGCACAATCTTGGCCTGATCCTGGAGACCTGCGACCGCATCACGGTGATGTATTCGGGCGAGGCCGTCGAGACCGGCAAGATCAAGGACGTGTTCGACCGGATGCGCCATCCCTATACGCAGGGCCTTTTCCGCTCGATTCCACTGCCGGGCGCCGACAAGAACTCGCGGCCGCTGATCTCGATCCCCGGCCAGCTGCCCCTGCCGCATGAAAGGCCGAAGGGCTGTAATTTCGGTCCGCGCTGCCACCATTTCGTCGAGGGCGTCTGCAACGCCGCCGAAATCCCGATGATCGAAGTCGCGGGACATGAAGGTCATTTCTCGCGCTGCGTGCGCTTCAACGAAATCGATTGGGACGCCCTGCCGCCCGGCGCCAAAAAGGTCAATGAGAAGGTCGTGCCTGGCGCACCGGTACTCAAGATCGAGGATCTGAGAAAATACTACAAGGTTGGCGGCAGCGAGGTGTTCGGCTCAAGCGAGGGCCGCGTCGTCAAGGCCAACGAGACGATTTCGTTTACGGCGCGCGAATCCGAAACCGTCGCCATTGTCGGCGAATCCGGGTGCGGAAAATCGACGCTGGCCAAAGTACTGCTCGGGCTCGAGACGGCGAGCTCCGGCAAGGTCACGCTCGCCAACAAGGAAATCCAGTCGACCGGCATCGAGAGCCGCAGCGTCGACACGGTGTCGTCGATCCAGATGGTGTTCCAGAACCCGTTCGATACGCTCAACCCCAGCCATTCGGTCGGCTCGCAGATCATCCGCACACTGGAAAAATTCAACGTCGGCAAGACCGTCGCCGACCGGCGCAAGCGCATGCTGGAATTGCTTGACCTGGTGAAGCTGCCGCGCGCCTTCGAGAGCCGCAAGCCGCGCCAGCTTTCGGGTGGCCAGAAGCAGCGCATCGGCGTGGCGCGCGCCTTTGCCGGCGATGCCAAGGTGGTGGTGGCCGACGAGCCGGTCTCGGCGCTCGACGTGTCGGTGCAGGCGGCGGTGACCGAGCTGCTGATGGACATCCAGCGCAAGAACAAGACGACGATGCTGTTCATCAGCCACGATTTGTCGGTCGTGCGCTATATCGCCGACCGGGTCGTCGTCATGTATCTCGGCTATATCGTCGAGCAAGGTACGACCGACCAGATCTTCGCGCCGCCCTATCATCCCTACACCGAGGCACTGCTTTCGGCGATCCCGATCGCCGACACCAGCGTGGTCAAGAAGCACATCGTGCTGGAGGGCGACATACCCTCGGCAATGAACCCGCCGACAGGCTGTCCATTCCAGACGCGCTGCGGCTACAAGAGACTGGTGCCGGATAATCTCTGCGAAACCAAGGTGCCGCCGGTAAAGAACCTGGGCGGCGGGCACATGAGCCTGTGCTGGCTCTCGGACGACGTTCTGGCGACGATGGAGCCAGTGATCAAGTTCGACAAGCAGCATGCCGACCATGAGGGCGTGCCGGACGACGCGCCGCATGGGGCCGGCCCGGGCTTTGCCGGTCAGCCACCCAACCGACCACATGGCAAGACCGCCAGTGCGGAAGCCAGCGCGGTGGGAGAGGACGCCGAGGAGACAGAAGCCGTGTGGCGAGCCCGCCGCCACGAGGTGCGCGACGAGGTCTCCGAAACAGGTGCACCGGCGACCGATGCCAACGCGACCTCCGCGCCTTTCACGCCGAGAACGCTTGGCGAGGGCCGCCAGGCAGAGAATGCGCGTGTCGCACCAATTAGCGGCCGTGCGGCCAGACCAGGCGCGGCGCGTGATGGCGCGGCCGACAGGAACCGACCCGCCGGCATCTCCAAGCCTGCCAAGCCGGACGACTTGAAATTGATATCCGGCGTGGGTCCGAAGACGGAAGCCATCCTCAATGGCCTCGGTATCTTCACCTACGCTCAAATTGCCTCGTGGAAGAAGGCCGAACGGGAGTGGGTCGACGACCATTTGAGATTCCAGGGCCGCATCGAGCGCGAGGACTGGGTCAAGCAGGCGAAGGCGCTCGCCAAGGGCGGCGAGGCGGAATACATCAAGGTGTTCGGCAGGAAGCCGCGCTGACAGATGCTGTCGTTGTAGCGGGAGCCCTTTAGCTGCCGCACTGCCTTAGCTGTTCGGCATAGTCGCGGGCCATCTTGTCGGTGGCCCGGGCATAGCTCTGGACGCCGGAATCGCCACGATTGCCGCGGCCATAGGCGGTCCAGCCGAGATAATAGGCAAGGTAGAGATTGTAGGTGTCGTTGCGGGCGACGCCGTAGGTATCCGCTGTCTTGGAATGGTACCAGCCGACGAAATCGACGGCGTCGGAGAATTTGGTCCGGCGGGCCGCCCAGTTGCCCGTTTCGCTCTGATATTGCGACCAGGTCCCGTCCAGCGCCTGCGAGAAGCCGGTGGCCGACGAGACGTGCTTCCAGGGGATGAAACCGAGCAGTTTGGTGCGCGGCGGCCGGGCGTTGCTCTTGAATCCCGATTCCTTGCGCACGGTCGCCATCAGCACGGGGACGGGCACGCCGTATTTCTGCTCGGCGCGTTCGGCGGCCGACTGCCAATTGTCGAACCAGCCGTCATTCTGGTCGAAGACGGCGCAGACATTGTTGATGTGGCTGGGGGCCGTCGCACAGGCCGAAAGTGCCAGCAGCATACCAACCGCTACAATTTTACTAAAACTCGACCTACGCATCGGCAGAGCAATAGGCTCAAATCATAAAGGGAATCTTGCTGCCCTCGTTAACGGGCCGCCGAGGCGGGCGCTTCAGAAAAATGCCATATTGATCACCCGACATATCTTGTCGCTTTTCATAAATCGATGTTTCGAAAATGCCGCCTCGGTTAAAATCGCGCCCGCAAACGGCGTATTTCTGACAGCTGGCGCGGTTTGTCGAGGCTTTGATGCCTGGCATGAACGAACCAAGACGCAAGCGCGGCGCCGAGCGCACCAGCAACCGGGGACCAGGGCCTATCCCGCAGCTGCCGGCGAGGCGGGTGACCAATCCTTATCCGCCGATGGCCTTGCTGTCGCCCGACCAGATCGAGGCGATCCACCAGGCGTCGATGCACATATTGGAGAATTTCGGCATCGAGGTGATGAGCCCGCGGGCGCTCTCGCTGTTCGAGCAGGCCGGTGCCAGCGTGGACCACGCGTCGGCGAACGTGCGCATTGACCGCGGCATGGTCGACGAGGCGCTGAAGACGACGCGGTCCAATTATTCCCTTACACCGCGCAATCCGGCCAACGCCGTTCATCTCGGCGGCAACACAATCAATTTCACGCTCGTTGCGGGGCCGCCCAATGTGCACGACATGGCGCGGGGCCGCCGCCCCGGCAATTTGCGCGACTATGCGGACCTGACCCGGCTGGCGCAGCATTTCAACTGCGTGCACATGCTCGGCAACCAGGTCTGCGCGCCGGTCGAATTGCCGGCCAATTCGCGCCATCTCGACACCTATTTCACCAATCTGACGCTGACCGACAAAAGCTTCCATGTCTCGGCGATCGGCCGGGGCAGGGCGCTGGACGGGATCGAGATGATGGCGATCGCGCGCGGGCTGACGCTGGACCAGTTGCGCGACGATCCCGGCATCGCCACCATCATCTCGGTCAACTCGCCGCGCCGTTTCGACGAGATGATGGCCGAGGGGCTGATGACGATGGCCGAATTCGGCCAGTCTGTGGCAGTGACGCCGTTCACGCTGATGGGCGCGATGAGCCCGGTGACGCTGGCGGGTGCGCTCGCGCAGCAGAATGCGGAAGCACTGTTCGGCGTAGTCCTGACGCAACTTGTGCGTCCGGGCGCGCCGGTCATGTATGGCGCCTTTACCTCCAATGTCGACATGAAGTCGGGCGCGCCGGCCTTCGGCACGCCTGAAAACACCAAGGCCAACATCGCGTCGGGGCAATTGGCACGGCGTTACGGGCTGCCCTACCGAACAACGCCGGGCTCGGCCTCCAACGCCGCCGATGCGCAAGGCGCTTACGAGACGTTGATGGCGCTGTGGGGCGCTGTGCTCGGCCACGGCAACCTCGTCTATCACGCCGCCGGCTGGCAGGAGGGCGGGCTGACGGCGTCGTTCGAGAAATTCATCATCGACGTCGAAATGATCCAACACATGATGGAGTTTTTGCGCCCGATCGTGGTCGACGAGGCCGAGCTTGCCGTCGAGGCGCTGGGCGCGGTGCCGACCGGCGGCCATTTCTTCGGCGAGCCGCACACGCTGGAACGTTATGCGACGGCCTTCTATCAGCCGATGCTTTCGAACTGGCAGAATTTTGAAGCCTGGCAGGAAGCCGGCGGCCTCGACGCAACCGCGCGCGCCACGCGGTTGTGGAAGAAGGCGCTCGAAGACTATGTCGAGCCGCCGATGGACGTCACCGTGCGCGAAGCGCTGGAGGCCTACGTGACCAAGCGCAAGGAAGCGATTGGGGCGGGCGAGCCGTGATGCGCCACGAACGTCCCGTTTTGAATCATCTAGCCCATCCAACTCACTGATATCAGAGAAGAACCCATGAAATCGCATGCAAAGGTCGTGGTCATTGGCGGCGGGGTTGTCGGGTGTTCCGTGCTGTTCCATCTCGCCCGCCATGGCTGGACCGACGTCGTGCTTCTGGAGCGAGACGAGCTGACTTCAGGCTCGACGTGGCACGCGGCCGGCGGCATGCACACGATCAATGGCGATCCCAACGTCGCCAAGCTGCAGAAATACACGATCAACCTCTACAAGGAGATCGAGGAGCTTTCCGGCCAGGCGACCGGCGTGCATCTGACCGGCGGCGTGCTGCTGGCGGCGACCGAGGCACGGCTCGACTGGCTGCGTGGCGTCGTCGCCAAGGGTCGCTATCTCGGCATCGATCTCGAAGAAATCTCGCCGAAAGAAGCGGCCGAACTGATGCCTCTGCTCGACCCCAAGCAGTTCGTCGGCGCTGTCCGCAACAAGGAGGACGGCCATCTCGATCCCTCCGGCGTCACCCATGCCTATGCCAAGGCTGCGCGTAAGCTGGGCGCCGAGGTCGAGCGCTTCACCAAGGTCGAGGACATCGTGCGGCGTCCCGACGGGCTGTGGCGCGTCATCACCAACAAGGGCGAGGTCGTGGCCGAGCATGTCGTCAACGCCGGTGGCCTTTGGGCGCGCGAGGTCGGCCGCATGGTCGGGCTCGAACTGCCGGTGCTGGCCATGGAGCACATGTATCTGATCACCGAGGACATGCCGGAGGTCGCCGCCTGGAACGCCAAGACCGGCACCGAGATCATCCACGCCGTCGATTTCGACGGCGAGCTCTATTTGCGCCAGGAGCGCGGCGGCATGCTGATGGGCACCTATGAGAAGGCCAACAAGGCATGGTCCGAGCACCAGACGCCGTGGAATTTCGGCCATGAATTGCTGGAGCCGGACATCGACCGCATCGCGCCGTCGCTGGAAGTCGGCTTCCGGCATTTCCCGGCCTTTCAGAACACCGGCATCAAGCAGATCATCAACGGACCCTTCACCTTCGCGCCTGACGGCAACCCGCTGGTCGGGCCGGTGCGCGGTTTGCCGGGCTTCTGGGTGGCCTGCGGCGTCATGGCCGGTTTCAGCCAGGGCGGCGGCGTTGGGCTCGCGCTGTCCAACTGGATGATCGAGGGCGATCCCGGCGCCGACATCTGGGCCATGGACGTGTCGCGCTATGGCGACTGGGCGACGATGGCCTACACCAACGCTAAGGTGCGCGAGAACTATTCCAGGCGCTTTTCGATACGCTTCCCCAATGAGGAATTGCCCGCCGGACGGCCGCTGAAGACCACGCCGGTCTATGACCTGCTGTCGGCCAAGGGCGCGCAATGGGGCGTGTCCTATGGGCTGGAAGTGCCGCTCTGGTACGCGCCCGAAGGCGTCAAGGACGAGTTCTCGTGGCGTCGCTCGAGCGATTTCGCGCATGTCGGCAGGGAGGTTGCAAACGTTCGCGGGGGCGTCGGCATCGCCGAGATTTCGAATTTCGCCAAATACGGCGTGACAGGCGAGGGGGCTGCTGCATGGCTCGACCGGCTGCTCGCCTGCAAGCTGCCGAGGCCAGGCCGCATGACGCTGGCGCCTATGCTGAAGGAGGACGGCAAGCTCATCGGCGATTTCACGCTGGCCAATCTCGGCGGCGAGGAGTGGTTCATCGCCGGTTCCGGCATTGCCGAGCAGTACCATATGCGCTGGTTCGAAAAGCATCTGCCCGCGGATGGTTCTGTCCGCATCGAGGCTTCGGGCGCGAAACTCACCGGCCTTGCCGTCGCCGGGCCGAAGGCGCGGGACGTGCTGGCCAAGGTTACGCGGACGGACGTCTCGAACGCCGCCTTTCCCTTCATCGCCATCGGCAAGATGGATATCGGCATGGCGCCGTGCCTGGTAGGCCGCGTCAGCTACACCGGTGATCTCGGCTATGAAATCTGGGTGGCGCCGGAATATCAGCGCGCGGCGTTCCAGGCGCTGATGGCGGCGGGCGAGGAGTTCGGCATTGGCCTGTTCGGCTCCCGTGCGCTGAACGCACTGCGGCTGGAAAAGAACTATGGCTCGTGGGCGCGCGAATACCGGCCGATCTACGGACCGCTGGAGGCAGGGCTCGATCGCTTTGTCGCCTATGGCAAGGAAGCCGATTTCATAGGCAAGACCGCGGCGTTGGCAGAGCGCAAGCAGGGCGGCAGGCTCAGGCTGCGCGCCTTCATCGTCGAGGCTGCCGACGCCGATGTCATCGGCGACGAGCCGATCTGGTTCGGCGGCACGGTGCGTGGCTGGGTGACGTCAGGCGGCTATGCGCATCATTCAAGGAAATCGGTGGCCATGGGCTACGTGCCGAAGGAGATCGCCGAGGAGAGCGAAGGCTTCGAGATCGAAATCCTCGGCAAGCGCCATGCCGCACGCATGCAGCCGGTGCCGCTGTTCGACGCCAATTTGGAGCGGATGCGGGCGTGAAAAATCCGCATCCGGCTCGCATCAGGCAGCGCGGCGATTGTCGAGCGCAAAGGCGCCAGGGCCGGCGAAGAACAGATAGAGGAAGATGAAGCAGAACGAGATCGCCAAATCGCCGCCATTGTTGACCGGGAAGAAGCCGCGCGGCATGTGCGCCATGAAATAGGCGATCGCCATCTCGCCCGCCAGAAGGAAGGCGACTGGGCGGGTAAACAGCCCCAGCGCGAGCAGGATGCCGCCGGCGAACTCGAGAATGCCGGCTGTCAGCGTCAACCCGCTGAGGGCGTGGGGTTCGGCGCTTGCCGGGAAATTGAACAGCTTCTGGCTGCCATGCTCGATGAATTGCAGCGCGGTTATGATGCGCAGAACGCCGAGCGCCTGTGGCTGGTATCGGGCCAAGCCTTCAAAAAGCGCCATCTGAAACTCCGTTTTCACCCCCCAGGTCCGGCCTAGATTATCGCCCCGAGATGGACCATTCACTTCCCGCTACCGGACATCAACAATCGGTGATGCGAGATGTTCCGCAACGCGTCGATATTTTCTCCCTAAGGTTGCATTATTATCCCTCTGGTTGTATCGATCTGTAGATAGTTGAAATCGTTTGGGGGTCTCTCGCTATGAAAAAAGTCGTCATCAGCTTTTTCGCAATCCTTGCCGGTACCAGCTTCGCGATGGCCGAGGATGCCGGCTGCGAGGCTTTCAAATGGCCGGTAACGCGCGAGCAGGCGCTGTTCGCCGCGCCTCCTTCTGCTGCGTCGGGGACGACGCTGGCGGTCGGCGCTGCCGCCGATCTGGTTCTGGTGCCGGCCGAGACAGCGGAATTCGCCCTCCCGCCGGAACGTGCCCCGGCGCCTGGCACGTTCGGCGCTGTCGCCAGCATGGTTGTGCCGCCGGAAGGGGGCATCCAGATAAGCCTGTCGGGCGAAGCCTGGATCGATGTCATTCAAGACGGCCATACCGTGAAATTGGCCGGCTACAGCGGGGTCAAGACCTGTCCGGACATTCGCAAAAGCGTTCGGTTCAAGCTTGCGCCCGGCCCGGCCACCGTCCAGTTCAGCGGTGCAAAAAAGGCAGGCCTGAAAGTCGCGGTGCTGACGCCGGAATAGCTCGGCGCCAAGCGAGGACACGGCCCTCAATCTTACGATCAAAGGCCGTCCTCCTGTGCGACGTTGAGCCCCTTACCGTCCGGGCGCCATCAAGGCGAAATGGGCGCCTTGCGGATCCTGGCACTGCACGATCCAGCTGCCGCCGGGGACCTCCATCGGGCCCATTAGGATCTTGCCGCCATTGTCGGTCACCTGTTTTGCCGCCGCGTCGATGGCGGTTACGTTGAAATAGAACTGCCAGACCGGCACCGGGATCTGTTCGGGTTTGTTCATGATGCCGCCACCGGATTCGGGGCCGGCCGCGAAGGTTTGATAGGTTCCCATCGGCCCCATGTCGAAATCGCCGGCATTGGTCCATCCGAACTGGCTGGAATAGAAGTCGAACGCGGCCTTCCAGTCGGTTGTGTAAAGCTCGTGCCAGCCGATATGGCCCGGCGTGCTGGCCGGCACGACCGGCTGGTCGGGCCCGTTCGGCTGCAGGAACATGAAGGTCGCGCCTTGCGGATCGGCGACGACGGCGAAGCGGCCGACGCCCGGAATGTCGTCGGGCTGGCGATGAACGGCGCCGCCGGCCTTCTGCAGCGACGCCGCGGCAGCATCGACATCCCTGGTGTGGATGTAGCCAAGCCAGGCGGGAGGCATGCCCATCTTGGCGGCATCCTCAGGCATCGTCATCAGCCCGCCGACGCCACGCTCGCCGACATTCATGACGATGTAGCGCGGCATGCCGGGAGCCTTGTCGAAGGCTTGCGCGGTCCAGCCGACCACCTTGGTATAGAACGCCTCGGCGGCGTCGAGGTCTGATGTCATCAATTCGTACCAGAAGAAGGGCATTGGGGATTTCGGCATCGTCGGTCTCCTCACCTTTTGCGTCGATCGTCCTTCGATCCATCATAGGACGATCTTCGAGACGGAAATCCGACAGCGGAGGAAAAATTGCGGCTCGACAGGCATGCCATGATTACGGCCTGCCGCTTAGCGGACCGTCCTTCCTCGAAGGTTCGACATTCGCGCATTACGATATTAAACGTGAACTAAATTATCATGTTTTATTCGAGCCTTTTCAGAGGCTTATGTAGAAAATTGACCAATTGATAAAAAAATAAAACGTGCTAGCCTTCCCTAAAACGAAAACAAGGGGAACTGACGATGGCAGAAGGCCAGTTCAGGGAAGGCATTGCAGGCGGCCGGCTGCCTGCCGATCAGTATGCGGACAATTTTTCCGACCTGCATCCGCCGCTCGACCACCACGAGGCGCTGGTCGAAGCCGACCGCTGCTATTTCTGCTACGACGCGCCGTGCATGAACGCATGCCCGACCTCGATCGACATTCCACTGTTCATCCGCCAGATCTCCACGGGCAATCCGATCGGCTCGGCCAAGACCATTTTCGACCAGAACATTCTGGGCGGCATGTGCGCCCGCGTGTGCCCGACCGAAACGCTGTGCGAGGAGGTCTGCGTGCGCGAAGTGGCGGAAGGCAAGCCGGTGCAGATCGGTCGGCTGCAGCGCTATGCCACCGATATCGCGATGAGCGAGAACAGGCAATTTTATCCACGTGCCGCACCGACAGGCAAGGCGGTCGCCGTGGTGGGCGCCGGGCCGGCCGGCCTTGCCGCCGCACATCGGCTCGCCCGCCATGGCCACGACGTCACAATCCTGGAAGCGCGCGCGAAGGCGGGCGGGCTCAACGAATACGGCATCGCCGCTTATAAGAGCGTCGACAATTTCGCCCAAGCCGAGGTCGAGTACGTCACCTCGATTGGCGGGATTGATATCCAGAACGGTAAGGCGCTCGGCCGCGACTATCAGCTCTCCGACCTGA
Source organism: Mesorhizobium sp. B2-4-1 (assembly GCF_006442185.1). Lineage (NCBI taxonomy): Bacteria > Pseudomonadati > Pseudomonadota > Alphaproteobacteria > Hyphomicrobiales > Phyllobacteriaceae > Mesorhizobium > Mesorhizobium sp. B2-4-1. The sequence goes on from NZ_VFVN01000003.1 coordinate 32,635, forward strand.
TCCGCAATTATGACGCGGTGTTTCTGGGCATGGGGCTCGGCGGCGTCAATGCGCTGCGCGCCGATGGCGAGGCCGCCGTGGGCGTCACCAACGCCGTCGAGTTCATCTCCGAGCTGCGCCAAGCCAGCGATCTCTCCGGCCTGCCGGTCGGCCGCCGCGTCGTCGTCATCGGCGGCGGCATGACGGCGATCGATGCCGCGGTGCAGTCGAAGCTGCTTGGCGCCGAGGAGGTGACGATCTGCTACCGGCGCGGCCAGGAACATATGAATGCTTCCGAATTCGAGCAGGACCTGGCGGCCGCCAACGGCGTCGTCATCCGACACTGGCTACAGCCGAAGCGGGTGATTGCCGAAGGCGGCAAGGTCAATGCCATCGAGCTTGAATACACCGCCATGAACGGCGACAGTCTTGCCGGCACCGGCGAGACGCTGACCCTCGTTGCCGACCAGGTGTTCAAGGCGATCGGACAGAGTTTCGTCCCCGCTGCGCTCAACGGCAGCGGTGCTGCGATCGAGCTCGAGGCCGGGCGCATCAAGGTCGATGCGGAAGGGCGCACCTCGCTGGCCAAGGTCTGGGCCGGCGGCGACTGCATATTCGGTGGCGACGACCTGACCGTCTCGGCCGTGGCGCAAGGGCGTGATGCGGCGGAATCCATTCACCGGGCACTGACCTCGAACGGGAGGGCATGAGCATGGCAGATATCAGGAATAATTTCGTCGGCATCAAATCGCCCAATCCGTTCTGGCTGGCCTCGGCGCCGCCGACCGACAAGGCCTACAATGTCGTGCGCGCCTTCAAGGCCGGTTGGGGCGGTGTCGTCTGGAAGACGCTGGGCGAAGAGGGCCCGCCGGTGGTCAACGTCAATGGCCCACGCTACGGCGCGATCTGGGGCGCCGACCGCCGTCTGCTCGGCCTCAACAACATCGAGCTGATCACCGACCGCGACTTGCAGACCAATCTGCGTGAGATGAAGCAGGTCAAGATGGAGTGGCCCGACCGGGCGCTGATCGCCTCGATCATGGTGCCTTGCGTCGAGGAAAGCTGGAAGGCGATCCTGCCGCTTGTCGAGGAAACCGGCGCCGACGGCATCGAGCTCAATTTCGGCTGCCCGCACGGCATGTCGGAGCGCGGCATGGGCGCCGCCGTCGGCCAGGTGCCGGAATATATCGAAATGGTTGTGCGCTGGTGCAAGCAGTACACGCGCATGCCCGTCATCACCAAGCTGACGCCCAACGTCACCGATATCCGCAAGCCGGCGCGAGCAGCACATGCCGGCGGCACCGACGCGGTGTCGCTGATCAACACCATCAACTCGATCACCGGCGTCGATCTCGACAGCTTCGCGCCTATGCCGACCATCGACGGCAAGGGCTCGCATGGCGGTTATTGCGGCCCTGCGGTGAAGCCGATCGCCATGAACATGGTGGCCGAGATCGCGCGCGACCCCGAAACGCAGGGGCTGCCGATCTCCGGCATTGGCGGTATCACCACCTGGCGCGACGCTGCCGAGTTCATGGCGCTCGGCGCCGGAAACGTGCAGGTGTGCACGGCCGCGATGACCTACGGTTTCAAGATCGTGCAGGAGATGATCGCCGGTCTCGAAAACTGGATGGACGAGAAGGGCCATCGCTCGCTCGACGACATCATCGGCCGTGCCACGCCCAATGTCACGGACTGGCAGTATCTCAACCTCAACTATGTCGCCAAGGCGCATATCGACCAGGATGCCTGCATCAAATGCGGCCGCTGCCACATCGCCTGCGAGGACACCTCGCATCAGGCGATCACCAGCATGGTCGACGGCGTCAGGCATTTCGAGGTGATCGAGGCCGAATGCGTCGGCTGCAATCTTTGCGTCAATGTCTGCCCGGTTGACAACTGCATCACCATGGAGCCGCTGGCCGCCGGGGTGATGGACCAGCGCACCGGCATGCCTGTGTCGCCGGTCTACGCCAACTGGACCACGCACCCGAACAACCCAATGGCCAAGGTGGCGGCGGAGTAGGGCGGAACAATCAAGGAAAAAGCGGCGTCCTCGGGCGCCGTTTTCATTTTGCTATTGCAGATACAAAATATCCAGGATATAAGTTATCCATGTATTGGAGATTGGTATCATGAAACTCGGCGATGGCGTCGAAGCGGCCATCCACTGCGCGGCGACGCTGGCTGGCGTCGATGGCGACAGCACCATGCCAGGTGCGGCCCTGGCGGAGGCGTTTGGCCTGTCGCCGAGCTATCTCCTGAAACATCTCAACATGCTCACCGCTGCGCGCATCCTGGAATCCGTTCCTGGGCCGGCGGGCGGCTACCGGTTGGCGAAACCGGCCGAACGCATCACGCTGCTGGACATCGTGCTGGCGGTCGAAGGGCGCGAGCCGGCTTTCCGATGCGGCGAAATCCGCCAGCGCGGCCCGACGAAACTTGATGCATCGGCCTATGTCAGGCCGTGCGGCATCAATGCTGCGATGCTGAAGGCGGAGCGCGCCTATCGCGCGGCGCTGGCCGAGGTCAGGCTGTCCGACATCGTGTCGGACTTCATGAAAGGCGCCGATCCGCGGTCGGTCGCGGCAAGCTGCGCTTTCACCGAGCGCCACCAGCGGCAGCAGAAATCCAGTTCAACCAAGCAAGCATGAAAGGAAAGATGATGAGACAGAGGCTCCAGTTCTTCGCCAAGGCGCCCGAGATCATGAAAGCGGTGTCGGCGCTCAATAAGGCGGTCGACGAATGCGGGCTCGAGGAAAGCCTGCTGCACCTGATCAAGCTCAGGGCCTCACAGATCAATGGCTGCTCCTTCTGTGTCGAGATGCACAGCCGTGAGGCGAGGCGCGACGGCGAGACCGAACAGCGGCTTTATCTGGTTTCGGCCTGGAAGGAATCGCCGCTGTTTTCGGAGCGCGAGCGCGCCGCTTTGGCCTGGACCGAGGCCGTGACGCTGATCGCCAACAATGGTGTTTCGGACGAACTCTATGCCCGCACGCTGGAACATTTCTCGGAAGAGGAGTTGGTCAAGCTCTCCGTGGCGCTGGGCATGATCAATACCTGGAACCGGCTTTGCATTCCGTTCCACGCCATTCATCCGATGCCTGCCGCCAAGGCCGCCTGATTGTTCGATCACGATCGGAGCGCCAAGGGAGGCGGCGCTCCCATTATTTCAAAGGGAGAGCGTTTGATGCTTGCCGATTTACCCGCCGCCTTGTTGGTTCTCGGCCGGCTGTTGCTTGGCGGCGGGTTTGTCTTCGCCGGCTTGCGCAACATCCAGAAACGCGGGTTTCTTGACGGGGCTGATGGTCGCGCGCGGTGTGCCGCAGGCGCGGCTGGCACTTTGGGCCGGCATCGTGTTGCAGATCGTCGCCGGCGTGCTGGTGGTGACGGGCTTCTGGACCGCCACTGCCTGTGCGGTGCTGGTGCTGTTCCTGATCGTCGCCACGCCGATGTTCCACAATTTCTGGGATCATCAGGGACAGGAGCGTGCGTCGCGTATCAATGGTTTTGTTGGCAATGTCGCGCTGAGCGGCGGCTTCCTGACACTGATCGCCCAGTCGCTTTGACAGTTGCAGCTAGGCCGCGAACCGCAAACCACCATCGCAGGTTAATACCTGGCCGGTCATGAAGCCGTTGGAGACGAGGAAGGCTATGGCCGAGGCGACGTCCTCGGCGCGGCCGATGCGGCCGACCGGTGTCTTGCCGGCATAGTCGGCAAAGATCGCCTGCCGCTGCTCGTCCGGCAGAAAGTCCCACCAGGGCGTGTCGATGACGCCGGGCGCCACGACGTTGACGCGCAGTGGCTTCAGCTCGACGGCCAGGATCGGTGCCACCGTCAGGAGCATGCCATTGACGGCGCCGATGCCGGCGACGCCCGGCGTGGCGAGCTGGGCGGATACCGCCGAGATGAAGGTGACCGATCCTGATTTGTCCAGCGTTGGCAAGGCCGCCTGCAAGCAGGATAATTGCGGCCGCACCTTTTCGTCGACGCCGCCAGCGATATCGGCAAGGTCGAGTGTTTCGAACGGGCCAAGGCCCTTGCCGCCGCTCGCCGCCAAAACGAGATGGTCGAACGGGCCGATGCGCTCGAAGAATTGGCGCACCTCGTCGGGCTTGGCGGCATCGAACGCCGCCTTGTCGACGGCGCCACCGAGACTTTTCCATGCGCTGACGAGCTTGTCCTGATTGCGCCCGGTGATGGTCACCTTCATGCCGGGGCCGAGCAGTTTGCGCGCGGTCGCCAGGCCGATCCCGGACGAGCCACCGATGACGACTGTATGTTCGATCTTGCTGGTCATGAACGCTCTTCCTTCTTCACTGTAGCCTGCCCGACTAGGTCGAGGCTCAAGTCGCGCAATTGTTGTCTTGCTCTGGCGTCGTAAGCCTGGGCGTCGGCGCGGGATCGCGCAGGCCGTCGAAATAGAGGCCGCTGCGCGCTTCGAGCGCGGGGGAGGTGGCGAGATTGACAATGGCCTCGGCGCCGGTCTCCACCGAGCTCCATGGCGTGACGCCTGCCTGGCGGACCATCGTGGTGTTCATGTAGCTCGCCGGGTGCAGGGCGTTCACAGTAACCCCGCTGCCCTTGAGCTGCTCGGCGAGATCGATGGTGAACAGGATCTGCGCCAGCTTGCTCTGGCAGTAGGCGCGCACGCTGCTGTAGCCATGGGTAAGCATGACGTCGCTAAAGTCGATGGCCTGCTGGCCCGCCGAGGCGACGTTGACGATACGCGCCGGCGCGCTGGCCTTCAGCAGGGGCAGCAATTCCTCCGTAAGCAGGAAGCCGGCGAGATAGTTGACGGCGAAGCGCAGTTCATAGCCGTCGGCGCTGACCTGCCTTTTGGCGTTTTGGCCAGCCGTGCCGACGCCGGCATTGTTGATGAGGATGTCGAGCCGAGCGGTTTTTTCACGCACGGCCTCGGCGAGCCGGCGCACCTCGGCCAGCGAGGCGAGGTCGGCTGCGAAGAACTCGGCCTTGCCGCCGGCCGCCTCGATGTCCGCGACCGTGGCCTTGCCGCGCGCCGCGTCGCGTCCGTGCACCAGCACCCGGGCGCCACCTGCGCCCAGCCGTTGCGCGACGACCCGGCCGACACCGTCGGTCGAGCCGGTGATCAGGATTGTCTTGTCTTTCAGGTCCATGTTTGAGCCTCCATTCGTTGCTCTCGACAGAAGATGGGGCAGCGGGTGCGCGCCAAACAGTTCAAACTTTATCCTGGTATCGGTACTGCTATAATAGGGTCATGGATGCTCCTTCTCATTCCGCTGAAGACAGCCGCCGGCGCGAGCTCGGCGCCTTCCTGCGCTCGCGCCGCGAGAGGCTTTCGCCACAGGCCGCCGGCATTGCCTGCGGCGCGCGGCGGCGCACGCCGGGCCTGCGGCGCGAGGAGGTGGCGATGATCGCCGGTGTCGGCACCACCTGGTACACCTGGCTGGAACAAGGCAGGGATGTCAGGCCCTCGGTGGAGGTGCTGGCGGCGCTCTGCGAGGCGCTGCGCCTCGACGCTGTCGAGAAGCGGCATTTGTTCATCCTCGCCGGCCGCCAACAGCCGGAGCGTCGTGGGGCAACGCCCGAAAAGGTCGACGGGCCGTTGCTGCACATGCTGCAAAGTCTTGTGCTGCAACCCGCTTATGTGGTTGGCCGGCGCTGGGACGTGCTCGCCTGGAACCCGGCAGCCGTCGCGGTGTTCGGCGATTATGGCTTGCTGGAAGGCGACGCCCGCAACATCGTCCACATGGTGTTTACAAGCCCGCAGCACCGTCGCCTGCTCGTCGACTGGGAAGAGCTTGCTCGCGTGGTGCTCGCTTCGTTTCGCGCCGAAAGCGCCAAATATGTCGGTGATCCCGATTTCGACCGGCTGATCGCGCTGATGATGCGCTCGAGCCCCGAGTTCCGCGATTGGTGGCCCCGACGTGACGTAGCGCGAAAGCTGACGGGTCTGAAGCACGTCCGCCATCCGACGGCCGGCGCCATGGCCTTCGAGCATATGAGCCTGTCGATTGACGATGGATCCGACATGCGGCTGGTCGTCTACACGCCGCTGGCCGAGCAGAACTCGATCGCCAAGCTGCAGAGCTTGCTTGATGCACTGCCGGCCGAGCGGCGCAGCGCCTGAGCCTTCAGCGCAGGGTCAGGCCTTCGGCTTCAACCCGTCGAGAAATAATTGCTCCAGGAATCTCGCTGCGTCCTCGAAGCGGCCGTCGCCGCCGCGGTTCGGGCCGAGCACGGCGCGGACCTGGACGTCGAAATCGGCATAGTGCTGGGTCGTCGCCCAGATCGAGAAGATCAGGTGCCAAGGATCCGTCCTGGCGATCTTGCCAGCGCGCATCCAGCCCTTGATGACGGTTGCCTTCTCGTCGACCAGCGTCTTCAGTTCGCCGGTCAGCAAGGGCATGATGCGTGGTGCGCCCTGCAGAATCTCGTTGGCGAACAGCCGGCTCTCGCGCGGAAAATCGCGCGCCATTTCAAGCTTGCGCCTGATGTAGCTCCTGAGCTCGGTCAGGGGATCGCCGATGTCGTCGAGTTCCCTGAGCGGCGCCAGCCATGTGTCGAGCAGGCGCTGCATCAGCGTCTCGTGAATGTCTTCCTTGCGGCGAAAGTAATAGAGCAGGTTGGGCTTCGACATCCCAGCGGCTTCGGCGATCTGGTCGATGGTCGAGCCGCGGAAGCCATTGGTGGAGAACACCTCGAGCGCGGCTTCGAGAATGAGTTCGCGCTTCTCCTGCTGGATGCGGGTACGGCGAGGGGCTTCCGTGCTGGTGTTCACCGTTGCGCGCCCTCGTGTTGAAAGCGGTCTGGCCCAATTCTCTGGACCAGTTTTTCCCCGGCCTGTGGAACGCACTTCAGGAGCCGCAATTTCCGCTAGTAATCCCTTGACCGCCGACAGGGCGGTGCTAACGGGAAGTCTTGGTCATGTCCAACCGGCTGAAAGTCACGCCGAACGATCTCAGTGCATTCTGGATGCCGTTCACGGCAAACCGGCAGTTCAAGCAGGCGCCGCGCATGTTCGTGTCCGCCAAGGACATGCACTACACGACCAGCGATGGCCGCAAGGTGCTGGACGGCACCGCCGGCCTCTGGTGCGTCAATGCCGGCCATTGCCGGCCCAAGATCACCGAGGCGATCCAGCAGCAGGCCGCCGAGCTCGACTACGCTCCGGCCTTCCAGATGGGCCACCCGATCGTGTTCGAACTGGCCAACCGCCTGGTCGACGTCGCGCCGAAGGGCATGGATCACGTGTTCTTCACCAATTCCGGTTCGGAATCGGTCGAGACCGCATTGAAGATGGCGATCGCCTATCACCGCGTGAAGGGCGAGGGCTCGCGCACCCGTCTGATCGGACGCGAGCGCGGCTATCACGGCGTCAATTTCGGGGGCATCTCGGTCGGCGGCATCGTCACCAACCGCAAGATGTTCGGCACGCTGCTCGGCGGCGTCGACCATATGCCGCACACCCACCTGCCGGAGAAGAACGCCTTCTCCAAGGGCGTGCCGGAACATGGCGCGGAGCTTGCCAACGAGCTGGAGCGCATCGTTGCGCTCCATGACGCCTCGACCATCGCGGCCGTCATCGTCGAGCCGGTCGCTGGCTCCACCGGCGTCATCCTGCCACCCAAGGGCTATTTGCAGAAGCTGCGCGAAATCTGCACCAAGCACGGCATTCTGTTGATCTTCGACGAGGTCATCACCGGTTTCGGCCGTCTTGGCGCGCCGTTCGCGGCCGATTATTTCGGCGTCACGCCTGATATCATGACCACCGCCAAGGGCGTCTCCAACGGCGTCATCCCGATGGGCGCGGTGTTCGTGAAGAAGGAAATCCACGACGCCTTCATGACCGGCCCCGAGCACATGATCGAGTTCTTCCACGGCTACACCTATTCCGGCAATCCGATCGCCTGCGCCGCGGCGCTCGGCACGCTCGACACCTACAAGGAAGAGGGCCTGCTCACACGCGGCGAGGAACTGGCGCCCTATTGGGAAGACGCGCTGCATTCGCTGAAGGGCGAGCCGCATGTCATCGATATCAGGAACATCGGCCTGATCGGTGCGATCGAGCTGGCGCCGATCGCCGGGCAGCCGACCAAGCGTGCCTTCTCGGCCTTCGTCAAGGCGTTCGAGCGCGGCGCGCTGATCCGCACTACCGGCGACATCATCGCGCTGTCGCCGCCGCTGATCATCACCAAGGGCCAGATCAACGAACTGATCGATCATGTGCGTGAGGTACTGAGGTCGATCGATTGAAGAACTGGGCGCGGATATCCCTCCCTCTCGAGGGGAGGGTGGCCGCGAAGCGGTCGGGTGGGGTCGGTGCGACGGGGTGCCGACCTGATCTGTTGCCGCGAGGCTGCCGTTGATGCCCCGCACTCGCGTGAGCTACGAAATGCGCCAAAAGGCGCGCGCGCTTCGAGTTCACGCAACCAGGGGTGAATCCTTGCTCTGGTATGAACTGCGCGAGCTGAAATCGGCCGGCATCAAGTTTCGTCGTCAGTGTCCGATCGGGCCTTATATCGTTGACTTTGCCTGCCTCGCCGTGAAGCTGATCGTTGAAGTTGATGGCGATCTGCACGAACACGAGAAGGGCAAGCGGCATGATGCCGTTCGTGATGCCTATCTGCGCTCGCTCGGCTTTGATGTCTTTCGCGTCGATGAGCCCGATGTCATAAACAACCCTTGGCATGTTGCGCAGGTGGTCAAAGGGAAGGTCGAGCGCATGTCCGGCGACCCCACCCGACCGCTTCGCGGCCACCCTCCCCTCAAGGGGGAGGGGAACGCCACGCAATTGGAGAGGTTTTGAATGGCCGCACCCGGCGAGAATCTGCGAATCAATTCAGACCGTTTGTGGGATTCCATCATGGAGATGGCGAAGATCGGCCCCGGCATTGCCGGTGGCAACAATCGCCAGACCGTGACCGACGAGGACGGCGAGGGCCGGCATCTGTTCAAGCGCTGGTGCGATGCCGCCGGGCTCGAAATGGGCATCGACGAGATGGGCACCATGTTTGCCAGGCGCGAAGGCGCCGACCCCAGCCTGCCGCCGGTCTATGTCGGCAGCCATCTCGACACGCAGCCGACCGGCGGCAAGTATGACGGCGTGCTCGGCGTGCTCGGCGGCTTGGAAGTCGTGCGCTCGCTCAATGATCTCGGCATCAAGACCAAACATCCGATCGTGGTCACGAACTGGACCAACGAGGAAGGCTCGCGCTTTGCCCCGGCGATGATGGCGTCCGGCGTATTCGCCGGTGTGCTCGACCAGGCCGACGTCTACGAGCATACGGACAAGAACGGCAAGAAATTCGGCGAGGAACTGGAGCGCATCGGCTGGAAGGGCACGGAGAAGGTCGGCGATCGCAAGATCCACGCCTTTTTCGAACTGCATATCGAGCAAGGGCCTATCCTCGAGGACGAAGGCATCGACATCGGCGTCGTCACCCATGGACAGGGGCTGAAATGGCTGCAGGTGACGCTGACCGGCAAGGAGGCGCATACCGGCTCGACGCCGATGCCCAAGCGCCGCAATGCCGGGCTCGGCATGGCGCGCGTGATCGAACTGGTGCACGAGATTGCCATGGACTACCAGCCGGACGCCGTCGGCGCGGTCGGCCACATGGAAGTCTATCCGAACTCGCGCAACATCATCGCCGGGCGCACGGTCTTCACCATCGACATCCGCTCGCCGGAGAAGGAAGTGCTCGACGCCATGGATGGGCGCATCCGCGAAGGCATCGACACGATATGCGAGGCGCTCGACATCCAGTACAAGATCGAGCAGGTCGGCCATTTCGATCCGGTCACCTTTGACAAGGGCTGCGTCAAGGCGATCCGTGATGCCGCCGACCGGCTCGGCTACACGCACCGCAACATCGTCTCGGGCGCGGGCCACGACGCCTGCTGGATCAACCGCGTCGCGCCGACCGCCATGGTGATGTGCCCCTGCGTCGACGGTCTCAGCCACAACGAGGCCGAGGAGATCTCCAAGGAATGGGCGGCGGCAGGAGCCGACGTGCTGTTCCATGCCGTGGTGGAGACAGCGGTCATCGTGGAGTAAGCTGGAAAGCTGGATTTCCAAACGCTGCTCGCAAGAAGCGCGAAGGAACAAGGGAACGTGAAAAATGACCAAAGTCATCAGAAACGGCACCATCGTTACCGCCGACCGCACATGGAAGGCCGACGTGCTGATGCAGCACGGCAAGATCGTCGCCATTGGCTCCGACCTACACGGCGACCATGAGTTCGACGCCACCGGCTGTTATGTCATGCCAGGTGGTATCGATCCGCATACTCATCTCGAAATGCCGTTCATGGGCACCTATTCGGCCGACGATTTCGAGTCCGGCACGCGCGCGGCACTAGCCGGCGGCACGACGATGGTGGTCGATTTCTGCCTGCCGTCGCCGCAGCAGTCGCTGCTCGAGGCCTTGCAGATGTGGGACAACAAGACCTCGAAGGCGTCCTGCGATTATTCCTTCCACATGGCGATCACCTGGTGGGGCAAGCAGGTGTTCGACGAGATGGCCACCGTCGTCGACAAGGGCATCACCTCGTTCAAGCATTTCATGGCCTACAAGGGCGCGCTGATGGTGGACGACGACGAGATGTATGCGTCGTTCCAGCGCTGCGCCGAGCTCGGCGCGCTGCCGCTGGTGCATGCCGAGAATGGCGACGTGGTCGCGGCGCTCTCGCAGAAGCTGCTTGCCGCCGGCAACAATGGCCCGGAGGGGCACGCCTATTCGCGCCCGCCGGAAGTGGAAGGCGAGGCGACCAACCGCGCCATCATGATCGCCGACATGGCCGGCGTGCCGCTCTACGTCGTGCATGTTTCCTGCGAGCAGGCGCACGAGGCCATCCGCCGGGCGCGTCAGAAAGGCATGCGGGTGTTCGGCGAGCCACTGATCCAGCACCTGACGCTGGACGAGAGTGAGTATTTCGACAAGGACTGGGACCATGCGGCGCGCCGCGTGATGAGCCCGCCCTTCCGCAACAAATTACACCAGGATTCGCTGTGGGCCGGCCTGCAGGCGGGATCGTTGCAGGTGGTGGCGACCGACCACTGCGCCTTCACCACGGACCAGAAGCGCTTCGGCGTCGGCAATTTCACCAAGATCCCGAACGGCACGGGCGGCCTCGAGGATCGCATGCCGGTGCTGTGGACCAGGGGCGTCAACACCGGGCGGCTGACGATGAACGAATTCGTCGCCGTAACCTCGACCAACATAGCCAAGATCCTCAACATGTACCCGAAAAAGGGCGCCATTGTCGAAGGCGCGGATGCCGACATCATCGTGTGGGATCCCAAGCGCAAGAAGATCATTTCTTCGAAGAAGCAGCAGTCGGTCATCGACTACAATGTCTTCGAAGGCGTCGAAGTGACAGGCCTGCCGCGCTATGTCTTCTCGCGTGGCGAATTGTCGATCGAGGAGACCGAGGTGAAGGCCAAGCCTGGCCATGGCCAGTTCGTTGGCCGCGAGCCGAACGCGGCGGTTAACCGGGCACTGTCGACCTGGAAGGAGATCACCGCGCCGCGCAAGGTGGAGCGGACAGGCATTCCGGCGACTGGGGTTTGAGCTTGCGCAGCTCGAAAAGCGCCAAGAAACTGATGATCGCCGACAAGGACGGCACCGTCTGCGGGGAAGTTTCCGGGTGCTGATGATTGCCGAAGTTGGTGCTGCCCCTCATCGCCCTGCCGGCACCTTCTCCCCGTATAGGGACGGGGAGAAGGGAACTGAACGCAATCTTGGCGCCCTTTCCGGCAACGCTGGAAATCGGCGAAATCCTTCGCGAAATCGTCCTTCTCCTCGTCCCTATACGGGGAGAAGTGCCCGGCAGGGCGATGAGGGGCAGCGCAAACCTCAAGCAATTGGCCGATGGGCGCTTAGCCCCGCAAGGCCGGCTTCAGGCGACCAATGCATCCAGTTCCGGCAGCAGGACGACGCTTTCCTGCTCTTTGGGATCGGTGCGGGCAATGACGGCCGAAGACGGGGCCCCACTCAGATTGGCGGGCAGATGCGGCACGCCGGCCGGAATGTAGAAGAGGTCGCCGGCTTTGGCGACGATGTGGTTCTCAAGCCGGTCGCCGTACCAGGTATGGACCTCGCCGGAGAGCACGTAGATCGCCGTTTCATGGTTCTCATGCAGATGCGCCTTAGCGCGGGCGCCGGGCGGCATGGTGAGCACATGCATGCAGATACCAGATGAGCCGACCGACTCGGTGGCGATACCGGCGAAATAGGTCAATCCCTGCTTGCCTTCATAAGAGCTTTCAGGGCGGATAAGATGGCAAGTGGGTTGAGGCGACATCGGGGAAACTCCGGGCGTCGAATGAGTGGAACAAGACCAATGGGACTGGGCGAGTGGAAAACAACATCGCGATAAAAGCAATCGGAATCGGGCCGGCACTAAAGGGGCAGGAACAGGCAGGCCGCGGCCGATGACGGGGATTTCGCCAGCCGTCGTCGCGGCAAGCAAGCTTGGCCTGACCTTCCAGACCAATGACGGGCCGGTACAGGCGCTGTCCAATGTCGACCTGACCATCGGCAAGGGTGAGTTCGTTTCCTTCATCGGGCCGTCGGGCTGCGGCAAGACGACCTTGCTGCGGGTCATCGCCGATCTTGAGAAGCCGACCTCGGGGACCATTTCGGTCAACGGCATGACAGCAGAACAGGCGCGCGAGAAACGCGCCTACGGCTATGTCTTCCAGGCCGCCGCCCTGTTTCCCTGGCGCACCATCGAGCGCAACGTCGCGCTGCCGCTGGAGATCATGGGTCTGTCCGGGGCGGAGCAGGGAGAGCGGATCAGGCGCACGCTCGATCTCGTCAACCTTTCCGGCTTCGAGAAGAAGTATCCTTGGCAGCTTTCCGGCGGCATGCAGCAGCGCGCCTCGATCGCTCGCGCGCTCGCCTTCGATGCCGACCTTCTGTTGATGGACGAGCCGTTCGGCGCGCTGGACGAGATCGTGCGCGACCATCTCAACGGGCAATTGCTGCAATTGTGGGCGCGCACCAACAAGACCATCTGCTTCGTCACGCACTCCATTCCCGAGGCGGTGTATTTATCGACGCGCATCGTCGTCATGTCGCCGCGTCCGGGCCGCGTCAGCGACGTCATCGAATCGACGCTGCCGAAGGAGCGGCCACTCGACATCCGCGAGACGCCGGAGTTCCTGGCGATCGCCGCACGGGTGCGAGACGGCTTAAGGGCAGGGCACAGCTATGATGATTGAGCGGGGGCAGGATGGACTGGCGGCAGCGCCCCGAAAGGCGCCTCCACCTCACGAAGGAGCGGCCACCTACGCCTTCGTCATTCTAGGGCGGAGTAGCCGCGAAGCGGCATACGTAGACCCTAGGATCCATGCCGTGACGCCTGCCGAAAGGCGCAAACAGTCGAGAATATTCGGCAGGCTAAGCGGCGCGGAGGGAGCCATATTCCGAATGGTCGCGGAGCGGAGAGGTAACGGCATGAATTCTAGGGTCTGCGCCGCGTCGCTTCGCTCCTTGCTTCGCCCTAGGATGACGAAGGCAAGGGCCCCCGACCTCCGCTTCGCTCCGGCCACCCTCTCCCCGGTGGGGAGAGGAGAAGGGCGGCGCTAGATGGACACCTTCCGCTCAAAGGTCATCCCGGTAACCTCCATCCTCGCCGGCGTGGTCGTACTCTGGTACGTCTTCGCCGTCATACTCAACACGCCGTTCCAGCGCGATCTCGACCAACGTGCCAACGAAACGCCCGGCACCGTCGAGTTCATCGGCAAGACGCTCTCGCAGCCGAAGCCGACGCTGCCGGCGCCGCACCAGGTGGCGGTGAACTTTTTCGAGAACACGTTCCTGCGCAACGTCACTTCGAACCGCAGCCTGGTCTACAATGCCTGGGTGACGCTGTCCTCGACGCTGCTGGGCTTTGCCTTCGGCACGGCGCTCGGCATCATCATCGCGGTGGGCATCGTACATGTGGCGACGCTCGACCGCAGCCTGATGCCATGGATCATCGCCTCGCAGACCATCCCGATCCTGGCGGTGGCGCCGATGATCATCGTGGTGCTGGCGGCGATCGGCATCACCGGCCTGATCCCGAAGGCGATGATTTCGACCTATCTGTCGTTCTTCCCGGTGACGGTTGGCATGGTGAAAGGCCTGCGCTCGCCCGAGATCATGCATCTCGACCTGATGCACACCTACAATGCCAGCCGTGCACAGACCTTCTGGAAGCTGCGCGTGCCGGCCTCGGTGCCGTTCCTGTTCACCTCGATGAAGGTGGCGGTGGCGGCCAGTCTGGTCGGCGCCATTGTCGGCGAACTGCCGACGGGCGCCGTCGCCGGCATCGGCGCCAAGCTGCTCGCTGGCGCCTATTACAGCCAGTCCATCGACATCTGGTCGGCGCTTGTCGCGGGCTCGATCGTGGCCGCGCTGCTGGTCATGGTGGTCGGCATTGCCGGGCGCCTCGTCGACCGCGCCATGGGCGGGAGGCCGGCATGAAGTACCTACCCTCGTGGCAATGTGTCCTTGCCAGCTTGCTAGCGGCCGCATCGCTCTTTTCCTTGCCTGCGAACGAGTTTTTTGCCGGAAACGAGGAAGGAGGTGTCATATACGTGACGATTGCCGGGCTTGTCGCTCTCATCATCATCATTGCATGCCTTTATGATGCGACCCGGGGGGGCGCCAGAATCGTGGCTCCGATACAATTTGTATTGGCGCACACCGCAACATTCCTGCTGTTCTTGATCGCACCTGCGAATGGTCTCGCCGGCCCCGACACTTATATGTTGCTCGCCGCCTGCTGGCTGCTCGCTTGGCGCTGCGTGACCTTGCTGTCCACGATCAGGCCCGTTAGCCGGACCTGGGACACGGCGCTGCGCCTGATCATCCCCGCCATCTTCGGCGCCTGGATCCTGATCATCTGGGAAGCGGTGACGCGTGGCGCCGGCATCCCGTTCATCCTGTTGCCGCCGCCGAGCGCCATCGGCGCGCGCATCGCCAGTTCGCTGCCGATCCTTGGCGCCGATGTCCGGCAGACCATCTTCAAGGCTGTTATCTTCGGATATGTCGTGGGCAGCGGCGCCGGCTTTGTCACGGCCATTCTCGCCGACCGGGTGCCGTTCCTGCGGCGCGGCCTGCTGCCCATCGGCAACATGGTCTCGGCGCTGCCGATCATCGGCGTGGCGCCGATCATGGTGATGTGGTTCGGCTTCGACTGGCAGTCCAAGGCGGCTGTCGTCATCATCATGACCTTCTTCCCGATGCTGGTGAACACCGTCGCCGGTCTGGCCGCGTCCGGCCATATGGAGCGCGACCTGATGCGCACCTATGCGTCGGGCTACTGGCCGACGCTTATCAAGCTCAGGCTGCCGGCCGCCGCTCCCTTCATCTTCAACGCGCTGAAGATCAACTCGACGCTGGCGCTGATCGGCGCCATCGTCGCCGAGTTCTTCGGCACGCCCGTCGTCGGCATGGGCTTCCGCATCTCGACCGAAGTCGGACGGATGAACATCGACATGGTCTGGGCCGAAATCGCAGTTGCAGCCCTTGCGGGTTCGGTCTTTTATGGTGTGGTCGCTCTTGTCGAAAGAGCCGTCACGTTTTGGCATCCCTCTGTCCGTGGTGGATAGGGGCGGTGGGTTTGGGCACTAACTCCAGAGGGAAAAAAATGAAAAGACTGATTGTTCCTGTACTGGCCGGCGCGATGTCGCTGGCCGCGTTCCAGGCAATGGCCGCCGACAAGGTGACGTTGCAGCTGAAATGGGTCACGCAGGCCCAGTTTGCCGGCTATTACGTCGCCAAGGCGAAGGGCTTCTACGAGGCCGAGGGTCTCGACGTCGACATCAAGCCGGGCGGTCCCGACATTGCGCCCGAGCAGGTGATCGCCGGCGGCGGCGCCGATGTTATCGTCGACTGGATGGGGGGGGCGCTGGCAGCCCGCGAAAAGGGCGTGCCGCTGGTCAACATCGCCCAGCCGTTCAAGAAGGCCGGCATGGAACTGGTCTGTCCGAAAGACGGCCCGATCAAGACCGAAGCCGACTTCAAGGGCCACACGCTCGGCGTCTGGTTCTTCGGCAACGAATATCCGTTCTACGCCTGGATGAACAAGCTTGGCCTAAAGACCGATGGCGGCCCGGACGGCGTCACCGTTCTCAAGCAGAGCTTTGACGTGCAGCCGCTGATTCAGAAGCAGGCGGATTGCATCTCGGTCATGACCTACAATGAATATTGGCAGCTGATCGACGCCGGCTACAAGCCGGAGCAACTCACCGTGTTCAACTACTCGGCGATGGGCAACGACCTGCTCGAGGACGGGCTTTATGCCTCGGAGGACAAGCTCAAGGATCCGGCCTTCGAGGACAAGATGGTGCGTTTCGTGCGCGCCTCGATGAAGGGTTGGAAATACGCCGTCGACAACAATGACGAAGCGGCGGAGATCGTCATGGATGGTGGCGGCCAGGACGAGAACCACCAGAAGCGTATGATGAGCGAAGTCGCCAAGCTCATCGACAATGCCGACGGCAAGCTCGACCCGGCGACCTATGAGCGTACCGCCAAGGCGTTGCTCGACCAGAAGATCATCACCAAGGAGCCGAAGGGCGCCTATACCACCGCGATCACCGACAAGGCGATCAAGTAGGCCTCAAAGCGGCCTCGTGACGGGGCTTGATGGACGATGTTGGAGGGGCGGGCGACCGCCCCTTTTTCATGCGGCCAAATCACAAAAGCGTGTGCCTGGATACATTGGGGCGGCCGAGCGTTGCGTCGGAGGCATGCGCGTGCGGGGAGCCACGGCGGATGCTACAGCCAATCGGAGGTTCTTCATGCGCACACAGACCGTCTTGCCGACGCTTTCGGCGCTGGCCATTTCGACCGCTTTCCTGTTCGCGTCGCCGGCCCTGGCCGACATGATGAAGTTCGAGGCGACGCTCGATGGCAGCCAGCAGAGCCCACCCGTTACCACCAAGGGCAAGGGAACCGCCACATTCACCTTTGACACCGCCAAGAAGAAACTCAGTTGGAACGTCAAATACTCCGGCCTCAGCGGGCCGGCGACGGCCGCACATATTCATGGCCCGGCCGCGAAGGGGGAAAATGCGGACCCCGTAATCCCGTTCAAAAAACTCAAGAGCCCGATCAAGGGATCGGCGACATTGACCGATACGCAGGTGACCGATCTGGAAGCCGGCAAATATTACGTCAACATCCACACCGCCGCCAACAAGGACGGCGAGATCCGCGGTCAGATCGAAAAGGCGGCGGCGTCGATGTAACGCGACGTCGCTCGGGGCGCGCGCCCGTATTTGCTTGCGAAAGCTTTGCGGGACAGCGCCGCCCTTTCTCCTGCCGGAAACCGACTTTCAGGCCTTGTCTCTTATCTGCGTCATCGTTCGGGTCGGGGTGATTGCCTCCGGATCGAGCCGGATTTCGACGATTGCCGGCTTGCCGCTGGCGCGAGCACGCTCGAAGGCAGGGGCGAAGTCGGCGGTTTTCTCCACCGTTTCGCCATGGCCACCATAGGCACGCGCCAGGGCGGCGAAGTCCGGATTCTTGAGGTCCGTGGCCACCACCCGCCCGGGGTATTCACGCTCCTGGTGCATGCGGATGGTGCCGTAGATGCCATTATTGACGACGATGACGATGATCGGCAACCCGTATTGTACGGCGGTGGCGAATTCCTGCCCGTTCATCAGGAAGCAGCCGTCGCCGGCGAAAGCGACTACGGTGCGATCCGGATAAAGCGCCTTGGCCGCTACCGCCGCCGGCGTTCCGTAACCCATCGAGCCTGAGGTCGGCGCGCCCTGTGTGGCAAAGCGGCGGAAGCGATGGAAGCGGTGCACCCACGTGGCGTAGTTGCCGGCGCCGTTGGTCAGGATGGCATCGTCGGGCAGCACCGTTTCGAGATAGGTCATGATCGGCCCCATCTGGACGGCGCCCGGACCGCTTTCCGGTGGGGTCGACCAGTCGAGATAAGCGGCATGGAGCTTTGCCGTCTCCGCCGCCCAGCCCGGCGATGCCGGTCCCTTCCGGTTGGCGAAGGCGCGCACGAAGGCGGCGGGCGAGGCGTTGATCGCAAGCGTTGGACGGTAGACGCGGCCTAGTTCGCCGGCATCGGGGTGGACATGGACCAGCGTCTGGTCAGGGTAGGGGCTCTTCAGCAGCGTATAGTCCGAGGACGGCATCTCGCCCATGCGGCCGCCGATCAGCAGCACCAGATCGGCCTGCTTGATTGCTGTCGCCAGCTTCGGGTTGATGCCGATGCCGACATCGCCGGCATAGTTCGGGTGCAGATGATCGAACAGCATCTGGCGGCGGAAGGAGCAGCCGACCGGTAGCGACCACGCCTCGGCGATGCGGGTGATTTCCTGAACAGCCTGGAAATCCCAACGTGTGCCGCCCAGGATCGCGATCGGTCGTTTGGCGGCATTGAGCAGCGCCTCGAGCCGGTCGAGTTCGGCTTCGGCGGGGCTGGTCTCGACCGGGGTGTAGGCGATCGCGGCCGGTGCATCGACGACACTGGTCAGCATGTCTTCCGGCAGCGAGATGACGACGGGACCTGGGCGTCCGGAGGTCGCCACGGCAAAGGCGCGGGTGACGAATTCGGGAATACGCGACGCATCGTCGATCTCTACCACCCATTTTGCGATGTCGCCAAAGAACCTGACATAGTCCACTTCCTGGAAGGCCTCGCGCTGCTTGGCGTGGCTGGCGACCTGGCCGATGAACAGGATCACGGGAACCGAATCCTGCATGGCGATATGGATGCCGGCGGAGGCATTGGTGGCGCCGGGGCCGCGGGTGACGAAGCAGATACCGGGTTTGCCGGTCAGGCGGCCTTGGCAGTCGGCCATCATGGCGGCGCCACCCTCCTGGCGGCAGACGATGGTGCGGATCGCCGAATCGTGCAGCGCGTCGAGCACCGCGAGGTAGGATTCGCCTGGCACGCAGAAGATACGGTCGGTGCCGTTGGCCTCGAGCGCGTCGACGATCAATTGTCCGCCGGTTTTCATTTTGCTCTCTCCAGTTCGGCAAGGATTTCGTCAGTATGTTCGCCCAGGCGGGGCGAGGGGCGCTCATAGACGAGCGGTGTTTGGGACATGATCATCGGTGCGCGAACCGACGGCAGAAGATTGCCATGGCCGTCGTCGAGGTCGAGCCGCATGCCGCGCGCGATCGCCTGCGGGTCGGCGAACATCTGTCCGATCGTGTTGATCGGGCTCGCCGGCACGCTGGCCGCTTCCAGCTTGGCCAGCAGCGGGTCGCGATCCTTGGTCTTCAGCGCCTCGACGATCCGCTCGCGTAGCGCCGCCCGGTTGGCGACGCGGGCCGGATTGGTGGCGAAATCGGGATTGCCGGGCAATTCGTCCAGCCCGACCACCGCGCAGAACCTGGCGAACTGGCCGTCATTGCCGACCGCCAGGATGATGTGACCGTCCCGGACCGGCAGCACCTCGTAGGGCGCGATGTTCATATGCGCGTTGCCCATCTGCACAGGCGACTTGCCGGAGACGAGATAGTTGAGGTTCTGATTGCCGAGCGCCGAGATCTGGGTGTCGAACAATGCCATGTCGATGTGCTGGCCTTCGCCGGTTTTTTCGGCGTGGCGAAGTGCCGCCTGGATGGCGATGACGGAATAGAGGCCAGTGAAGATGTCCGAGATGGCGACGCCGGCCTTCTGCGGCTCGCGTCCCGCCTCGCCGGTGATCGACATCATGCCGGCCATGCCCTGGATGATGAAGTCGTAGCCGGCGCGCGGCGCGTAGGGACCGTCCTGGCCGAATCCGGTGATCGAGCAATAAACGAGGCGCGGATTGATCTTGCGCAGGCCCTCATAGTCGAGCCCGTATTTCTTCAAGCCGCCAAGCTTGAAGTTTTCGATCAGCACGTCAGACGTTGTCACCAGCCGGCGCACGGTTTCGGCGCCCTGCGGTGTCGAAAAATCAATGGCGATGGAGCGCTTGCCGCGATTGCAGGAATGGTAATAGGCGGCCGACAGGTTCTCGCCATCCTTGCCCATGACGAAGGGCGGGCCCCATTTGCGGGTGTCGTCGCCGCCATCAGGGCTTTCGACCTTGATGACGTCGGCGCCGAGATCGGCAAGCAACTGCCCGGCCCAAGGCCCGGCAAGGATGCGGGCGAGTTCGACGACGCGGACGCCTTTCAGCGGGGGCTCAGCCATAGATCACCAGAATTGGTCGGAACCGAAGCCTCTATCAACAGAGATTGCCGCTGTCACGGCTCTTGCGATGGGCCAACGCTTCATCGCTTCAAGGCGGTTTCGGCCCACGCTGCGAAATCGTCCATGACGATGTCGCGATTCACCTCGTTCAGGCTTTCGTGGCGGGTCTCGCTGTAAACCTTTGAAACGAGATTCGAAAAGCCCATTTTGCGCATGCGTCCGGCAAGCTGGATGATCCCCTTGCCATAATCCGAGGCAGGGTCTTTTTCGCCCCCCACGACGCTGACGGGGAGGTCGCGCCGAACGCCGACGAAACCGGCGTCCCTGCCGCCATTGAGCGCCATCTGCACGACATCGCGCCACATCGACACCGAGGCGTCCCAGCCGCATAGCGGGTCGGCGATGTATTTGTCGACCTCGGCGGGATCGCGTGACAGCCAGTCGAACAAGGTGCGGTGGTTGGGCACCGCCTTGCCCCAGGCCTGGAAGGTGAGTTTCGGCAGCAGACGCGATGGGACATCCGAGCCGAGCCGCATCCTCTCCCATGCAAGGATGCCGAGCGCCACCTGCCCGAGCAGGCCAGCTGAAAAATTGCCATTCCAGATGGCGGCGGCGTGAACGCGGTTCGAATGCGCCAGGAGAAAGTTCAGCGCCACGGACGCGCCCATCGAATGGCCGAACAGGATGATAGGTAGGCCGGGCTGCTCCCCGGCGATGAGATCATGGATGGCGCCGACATCGGCGATGACCTTGGCGGGGCCGTCCTCATGCGCGAACCTGCCCAGCGGTGCGTCGGGCGCCTTCGTTGCGCCATGGCCGCGATGATCGTGAACATAGACGCTAAAGCCGCGCGCGCCCAGGAAATCGGCAAAACGATCATAGCGCGCCGCATGTTCTGCGAGCCCGTGATTGATCTGGATGACGGCGCGCGGATGGCCGTCGGCCTGCCGGACCAGAAGATTGAGGTCGGCGCCGGTCGGCGAACGGACCATGCGCTGCTGGCTGAATGACATTCAGTGATTTCCACCCTGGCCCGCCTCGGTGGCGCCAGCCTTGTTTGCGCCGCGGCCGGTTCAGCGTCAATCCGCCCTTCCGGATTTCTCGCGATGATGTTTCTTGCATTTGGCCGGTGGAATATCGCAATTCTGACATGGACACAGCTTCAGTCTGTCGCCCACCTTTTTCACCCAAGGATTCCCCATGCGCATTGCTGTTGTTTTCGGATTGGCCATGTTGGCGGCATCGTTAACGGGTGCGGCCCATGCCGACGTCAGGATGAGTGGCACCTTCGTTGCCGACGCCTCCTGTCCGGCGACGCAAGCCATCAAGAACGGCAAGAATCCCGGCAATGTCTCGACTGATGCCGGACAGAGCTATCAGCTGCTGGCGGGCAACAAGGATGCGCCGACGCACTATCTCATCCTGGTGCCGAGCGCAGATCCGGATCGGCGCTGGGTGAAGGTCAGTTGCGGACATCTCTCCGGCAGCAGCGCAGCAACGCTGCCGGCGACCCCCGGCGGGCAGGGCAAGCCTGCGGCATCGGGAAAACCCGAATATGTCTTCGCGCTGAGCTGGCAGCCGGCTTTTTGCGAGACCAAGTCCAGCAAGAGCGAATGCAAGGCACAAAACCCGAATGAATTCGATGCCAGCAACTTCACCTTGCACGGCCTGTGGCCGCAGCCGAACGGGAACTTCTATTGCCAGGTACCGGCCAGCGACAAGGCCAACGACAGTCCGGCGCACTGGAAGGATCTTCCGCCTGTCAATTTGGACGCCGGCACGCGCACGGAACTCGACAAGGTGATGCCGGGCACCGCTTCGCAGTTGGAGCGGCATGAATGGATCAAGCACGGCACCTGCTACGGCAAGAACCAGCGGGAGTATTTTTCCGACGCACTCGGCCTGATGCGCGCGGTGAACGGCTCAGCGGTGCGCGATCTCTTCGCCAAGAACATCGGCGGCAAGCTGACAGCGGACCAGATCCGCGGCGCCTTCGACCAGGCCTTTGGCGCCGGCGCCGGCGATCGCGTGCGCGTCTCCTGTGTCATCGATCCGTCGAGCGGCCGGCGGCTGATCGGAGAGTTGACGCTCGGCCTTGCCGGTCCGATCGGCCCAAACAGCTCGCTCAAGGACCTGCTGCTGGCCTCGGTGCCGACCAACAAAGCCGGTTGCCCGACCGGAACCGTCGACGCGATCGGGTTCCAGTAGGTCCTGAGCTCATTCCAGCCGGCAGGCAGGCCGGGGCAACGCCAGCGCCTGTCGTTAGTACGGCCTGTGATCGGTTCGATGCGGCGAAAGCGATTGCCGTTCGGCTCCGCATCGCCTACATAGCGGCCAACCTCCATTCAGATCGACAAATCAGTCAGTTTTTCAGGGAAAGCGCGCGTGGCACGCCAGTTCATCTATCACATGTCAGGCCTGTCAAAGGCCTACGGCACCAAGAAGGTGCTCGATAACGTTCATCTGTCCTTCTACCCGGATGCCAAGATCGGCATTCTCGGTCCTAACGGCTCGGGTAAGTCGACCATCCTGCGCATCATGGCCGGGCTCGACAAGGAGTTCCAGGGCGAGGCGTGGCTGGCCGAAGGCGCGACCGTGGGCTACCTGGCGCAGGAGCCGCAGCTCGACAACAGCAAGACCGTGCGTGAAAACGTCATGGACGGCGTCGGCAGGAAGACCGCCATCATCGAGCGCTACAACGAATTGATGATGAACTATTCCGACGAGACGGCGGACGAGTCGGCCAAGCTCCAGGACGAGATGGATCGGCTCAACCTTTGGGACCTCGAGCAGCAGGTCGAGATGGCGATGGACGCGCTGCAGTGCCCGCCGGCCGATTCCGAGGTGACCAATCTGTCAGGCGGCGAGCGCCGCCGCGTTGCGCTGTGCCGGCTGCTCCTGGAACAGCCCGACCTGCTTTTGCTCGACGAGCCGACCAACCATCTCGACGCCGAGACCACGGCGTGGCTGGAAAAGCACCTGCGCGACTATCCGGGCTCGGTGCTGATCATCACCCACGACCGCTACTTCCTCGACAACGTCACGGGATGGATCCTCGAGCTCGATCGCGGCCGTGGCATCCCTTACGAGGGCAACTACACCAAATATCTCGACGCCAAGGCCAAGCGCCTAATCCAGGAAGGCCGAGAGGACGACGCCCGCCAGAAGTCGATCTGGCGCGAGCGTGAGTGGATCCAATCCTCGCCGAAGGCGCGCCAGACCAAGTCCAAGGCCCGTATCAAGGCCTATGAGGAACTGGTCGAGCAGTCGCAGAATCGCAAGCCGACCGACACGCAGATCGTCATTCCGTCGGGCGAGCGCCTCGGCAATGTCGTCATCGAGGTTGAAGGGCTCACCAAGGGCTTCGGCGATGAGCTTTTGATCGAGGATCTGTCGTTCAGGCTGCCGCCGGGCGGCATTGTCGGCGTCATCGGCCCGAACGGCGCCGGCAAGACGACGCTGTTCAAGACCTTCACTGGCCAGGAAAAGCCTGATGCGGGGTCGATCCGCATCGGCGAGACGGTCAAGCTCGGCTATGTCGACCAGAGCCGTGACGCGCTGGACCCGAACAAGACGGTGTGGGAAGAAATCTCCGGTGGCGCCGAAGTCATCAAGCTTGGCAAGCACGAGGTCAACAGCCGCGCCTATTGCTCGTCCTTCAACTTCCGTGGCGGCGATCAGCAGCAGAAGGTCGGCAACCTTTCGGGCGGCCAACGCAACCGCGTGCATCTGGCCAAGATGCTCAAAGGCGGCGGCAATGTGCTTTTGCTCGACGAACCGACCAACGACCTCGACACCGAGACGCTGAGCGCACTCGAAGATGCGCTGGAAGCCTATGCCGGCTGCGCTGTCATCATCAGCCACGACCGCATGTTCCTCGATCGCATGGCGACCCACATGCTCGCCTTCGAGGGCGACGCGCATGTCGAATGGTTCGAAGGCAATTTCGAGGAGTATGAGAAGGACAAGCTTCGCCGCCTGGGCGCGGAGGCGGCGGCCCCGCACCGCATGACGCATAAGAGGCTGACGCGGTAAGGGCCGTTATTGCAGTGGCGGTTCCGGGTCGGCGACGACGGGATCGTCACCCAATTGGGATAGCCGGCTTGTCGCGCCGGTCATGGAAGGTGGCAACCGCCGCGAGGTCTTACCGTTGAACAGCCCAGCAAAGCCCGATTGGTCCGCCGCCCAATATTTGAAGTTCGAGGACGAGCGCACGCGTCCTGCGCGCGACTTGGTGGCGCAGGTGCCGGTCGACTTCCCCCGCAGGGTTGTCGACATAGGCTGCGGGCCGGGCAATTCGACGGAGCTTCTGGTCGCGCGCTGGCCGGATGCACAGGTGAGCGGCTTCGACACGTCTCCCGACATGATCGAGAAGGCTAGGGCACGCCTGCCCAATGTCAGCTTCGACCTTGCCGATGCCTCGACATGGGCGCCGGCTCAACCGGTCGATGTGATCTTCGCCAATGCCGTGTTCCAGTGGCTGCCGGAACATCCTGATGTCTTCCAGCGGCTGATGGGTTTTCTTGCGCCCGGCGGCGCGCTCGCCGTGCAGATGCCAGACAATATGGGCGAGGATTCCCACAGGCTGATGCGCGAGACCGCCGCCGAAATGCCGTTCGCAGCCAAGCTGAAAGGGGCGGCGCGCGCGCCGCTGCCGCCGGTGTCGTTCTACTATGATCTGTTGTCGCCGCTCTCGGACCGGCTCGACATCTGGCATACGATCTACAACCATCCGCTGGCCGACGCCGAGGCGATCGTCGAATGGGTGAAGTCGACGGGCTTGAAGCCTTTTGTCGACCCGCTCGATGCGGACGAGAAGATGCTGTTCCTCGAAAGCTACACGGCCAGGATCGCCAAGGCCTATGAGAAGACCGCAAATGGCAAGGTGCTGTTGCGTTTCCCGCGCATCTTCATTGTCGCCAAGCGGGCTTGAACGACCAACGTCGATGAGAAGCCGAGGCAGTTCGTGTGCAGCCGCGACGACGGCGCATGCTGGAACAACTCACAGACCAACACCAAACTGTGCGCATGGTGAGGGGACGCGGGAACCGGTTTAAGCTGGCATAAACCGGCTCAATGCGACAAGGGTTGCGCCGGGCCTCCCTTACGCCCACATCAAAGCCCCTGAACGCCTGCGGATGGGACGGACTGGACATGCATCGCGTCATCATCAGCGGTATCGGCGTCGAAATCCCCGAGCCTGAGATCAGCAATGAGGAACTGGTCGCCAGTTTCAACAGCTGGGTCGACACGGAAAACGCGCGCCGGTCGGGCACGGACCAGCCGCTGCTGCAGAAATCGGACAGCGATTTCATCGTCCACGCCTCGGGCGTGCGCAGCCGTCATGTGATCGAGCGCGAAGGCATACTCGACCCGACCCGTATGGCACCACGCATTCCGGCGCGGCCGGACGATGCGCTGTCGCTGGAGGCCGAGTTCGGCATAGCTTCGGCCCGCAAGGCCCTCGATCATGCCGGGCTGAAGCCGTCCGATATCGATTTGGTGATCTGTTCGGCCTCGCACCACCAGCGGCCCTATCCGGCGATCGCCATCGAGATGCAGCAGGCCCTGGGCACCAGGGGGGCGGGCTTCGACATGGGGCTCGGCTGCTCATCCGCCGCGGCGGCACTTCACATGGCGGTCAATCTCGTGCGTGCGGGCGCCCACAAGCGCATCCTAGTGACGACGCCCGAGATCATCACCGGCCATCTCAATTTCCGCGACCGGCAGACGCATTTCATCTTCGGCGACGCCTCGGTGTCGATGGTGGTCGAAGGGCTGGCACTCGGCGAGAAACGGCCGGGACGTTTCGAAGTGCTCGACACGCGCATCTGGACGCAGATGTCGAACAACATCCGCACCAATCTCGGCTACCACACCCGCACCGCACAGGACGATCCCTACAGGATCGATCTGGAGGGCAATCTGATCAAGCAGGTCGGCAACAAGGTGTTCAAGGAAGTCACCGTCGCTGGGCACAAATTCATCGTGGAGTTCCTGGCCGAGCACGGCCTGACGCCGCAGGCGGTGCGACGCTTCTGGCTGCACCAGGCCAATGCGCGCATGAACGCCATGATCCTGAAACTCTCATTCGGCCACGAGGTCGATCATGACCGCGCGCCCATGGTGCTGGAGCGTCTCGGCAACACGGCGGGCGCCGGCGCCATCGTCGCGCTGTCGGAGAACCATGCCGACATGAAGGCGGGCGACTTCGGGCTGATCTGCGCTTTCGGCGCGGGGTATTCGATCGGCGGCGCGCTGCTGCGGATGCTGTAGGACGCGCTTGCCGCTTCAGGCCGGCGAAAAGGGAACGAGCATCGGCACGCGGCGCGCGTAGTCGTCATAGGCGGGCCCAAGCTCGCCGCGCAGGAAACTTTCCTCCAGCCTCGCCTTGATGACGATCCCGACAAGCAGCAGGGCGGCGCCCGCGACGCCCCATACCGTGCCCTTGACGGCCACGGTGGCGAGGATCGAAAGCAGCAGGCCCGTATAGATCGGATGACGGACAAGCGCGTAAGGGCCGGTGTCGATGATGCGATGATCGGCCTTGGCCGTTACCGTGCTGGACCACAGCCGGCCGAGATGCAGGCGGGCCCACCATGCACAGGCGATGCCGATGGCGATCAGGGCGACGCAAATCCAGGCTTGGGTGAGCGTCGGTGTCCAGAGCCGAAGCCGACCCACATAGCCGTGCGCCGGAACGAACAGCAGGACGGTACCGGCGAGCCAGAGAACCCGATATCGCGCCTCCGCCCTGAAATCCGCCCGCTTGCGCACGGGATCGGCCCATGAAGCGGCAAGGATCCACGATACCAGCCAGAACAACCAGAGCGCGGCAACGGCGTGTCCCACCTGCATGACCCGAACCTCCTCCCGATCTGGCGCCATCGTCTATGCCGGCGGCGCGGCGGCAATGCGGCGCGCTGAGGACCGCAACGGCGTTTCCGGTAAGAAAGTCGTGATCGGCATCAAACGGCGTGATCGGATCATCAGCGCTTTCGACTGGACCGCATTGCGCAGGGCCTCTAGACGAGACTGATGCAGGAAACCAACTTCGAGCTTTTTCCGGCGGACCTGACGGTCGACATCGTGCCGGGCCGCAGGCTGGCGGCAAGGGCGGTGGCGCTCTATGCCGCTCCGTTCGACCATTTCGAAACCAAGGCGGTCGAGAAATTGCAGCTGGGCTTCGACGGTATAGCCGGCGATTTTCATGCCGGGATAGCGCGACGCTCCGGCGGGCGCGAACCGTGGTATCCGCGCGGCACCGAGATGCGCAACGAGAGGCAGTTGTCGCTGGTGGCGGCGGACGAACTCGCGCTGGTCGCCGAACGCATGGGCCTAGAGGAGATCAAGCCCGAGTGGATCGGCGCCAATTTGCTGATCGAAGGGGTGCCGCATCTTTCGATGTTGCCATCCGGCTCGCTGCTGTTCTTCCAGGGCGGCGTGACGATCAAGATCGATGCCCAGAACAAGCCATGCCGCGTCGCCGGGCAATCGATCGCCGAGCATGTCCGGGCGGCGGACCATGACGCCACCGCGCTGCTCTTTCCGAAAGTGGCCAAGCGGCTGCGGGGCCTTGTAGGCTGGGTCGAGAAGCCCGGAATCGTCAGGTCCGGCGAGGAAATCTCCGTGCGGGTGCCCGAGCAGTGGATTTATCGCGCCTGACGAGGTAGCCACGCCGCTCGAAACGGCGTGGCTGAGCGACCCGGACTAGGCCTTGCGGTTCTTGTTGGCGCCTTGCGCCATGACCGAAACATGGTCCCACTTTTCCCAGGTGGCGATGCGGTTGGCGTATTCCTGCTTGATCATCGGCAGCCCGCCGTCGCCGAAGAATACTCTGAGAGGTGGCTCGGCCGCGTCGACGATCGCCAGCATCGCCGGTCCGGTGGCCTCGGGATCGCCGGCCACGGCGCGACTGCGGCGCTCCGCCATGGCAGCGCGGACGGGCGCATAGGCGTCCAGCGCTTTGGAGACCTTGGCCGACGGACCGGCCCAGTCGGTGGAGAAGCCGCCGGGCTCGACCAGCGTGACATGGATGCCGAACTCCGCGACCTCGAGGCTCAGCGACTGGCTGAAGGCTTCCAGCGCCCATTTCGAGGCGTGGTAGAGGCCAAGCGAGGCGAAGGCATTGACGCCGCCGATTGACGAGATCTGGATGATGTGGCCGGAGCGCTGCGCCCGCATGATCGGCAAGGCGGCCTGGGTGACCCACAGCGCGCCGAACACATTGGTTTCGATCTGGTCGCGGGCTTCCTGCTCGCTGACCTCCTCGATGGCGCCGAAATGGCCATAGCCGGCATTGTTGACGACGACGTCGAGCCGGCCAAAGCGCTTGTGCGCCCCGGTGATTGCGGCATCGACGGCTTTCTTGTCGGTGACGTCGAGCTTTATCGCCGCGATGTTGTCGCCATACTTCTCGACGAGATCGGCGAGTGTGCCGGCATCGCGGGCGGTTGCCGCGACGCGGTCGCCGCGAGCGAGCGCGGCCTCGGCCCAGACCCGGCCAAAACCTTTCGACGATCCGGTGATGAACCAAACCTTGTTTGTCATGATGAAGTCCTTGCCCGTGCAAGCTGGAATTTTTTCAGAGATAAGTGGAGGCCTCTCCGCTTTGTGCCATATACGGTGCGTCCCGCGACTTTCCAGAGGCGGTGGCGGAATTATTTGGACGGGAGCGGCGACCGGTCAGGGGTAGCGTACAGCGCTCGACCAGGCCGGATCCTTATGCTTGTCCCAATAGAGCGCCATCAGTCGGCCGGTAATCGCGCCGGGCCTGCCGTCCGCGACTGGGCTGCCGTCGATCATCGTGACCGGCATGATGCCGCCGGCGGTAGAGGTGATGAAGACCTCGTCGGCCTCGCGCAATGCCGCGACACTGACGTCCGCCGGGGTGGCGAAGAGGCCTTCCAGCGCACAGAGATCGAAGACAGTGCGGCGGGTTATGCCGGGTAGCACTCCGATCGCTGGCGTCGAGAGCTTGTTGTCCTTGATACAGAAGACGTTGAAGCCCGGACCTTCGGCGACATTGCCGTTGAAGTCGAGAATGAGCGCTGTCTCGGCGCCGCGGTCATAGGCATCGTAAAGGCCGCGCACCAGGTCGAGCCAGTGGTAGTTCTTGATCGCCGGGTCGATCGAGGCCGGCGGAATGCGCACCTTGTCGCTGATGGCGACATTGAGGCCGCGCTGTAACTGCTCGGGATTGGCGACCGAGCCGAACGGCACGGCAAACGCCATGAAGCGGTTGATCGCCTGGCGCGGATCGCGGCTGAAAGTAGGGGAAGCGCCGCGCGTGCACAGCATTTCGACATAGGCGGCGCTGTGTCCCGACAGTGCCACGCAATCGTGCAGGATCTCCGTCACGCCATCGCGGTCGAACGGGATCGTCATGCGCAATTTCTCCAGTCCGCCGAAGAAGCGGTCGAGATGCAGGTCAAGCCGGAAGAAACAGCCGTTCCAGACATGCACCGTGTCGTAAGTGGCATCGGAATGCAGGAATCCCCAATCCAGCACCGAGATCTTGGCCTGCGACATCGGCAGGTACTGGCCGTCGAGGAAGGCGATGCCGTCGGGATAAGCATGCGGGTCGACGTGGCGGTCGCTCACCACAGGCAGCGGCCGTGTATCCTGTGCGGTCTGGCTCATCGGCACCTCCTTGCATCACAGGCTATCGGTGTCAGGCAGAGGGCATAGAGCCAGTCATCCGGCGTCGTTCGTCCTCGAAGTGAAAAGCTGCCAGCCATGCTACCGAGCGCCGTGCCGGACCGGCAACAGCTTCAATCATCCTCGTCGTCGGCGTCGAGCAGGCGGGTGGCGCGCCAGCGGGTAAGCACGACATTGGTCTGCTCGATGACGAAGAAACGCGCCGAGTCGCGGTCATAACCTTCGGCGAGCAGCTTTTCGTAGTCGGTATGGGCGTGGCGGATATGGGCAACCGTCGCCAGCCACACGGCAATGGTCGGCGGCAAGGTCTTCATGTGGACGGAGCCGGCATCCGCTCGGATCTTCTCCATATCGGCATAGGGCGCCAGCGGCAGAAGCGCGGTCAACGCCTTCGCGACGGCGCGGCGGCGGCCGGTCGGCGCCTTCATCATTCGTCGCGCCCTTCGATGGTCGCCTCGGCGAAGGCATCGGTCGATGCGAAATAGGGTTTTATGTCGACCACCGGGGTGCCGTCGAGCACGTCGATGGCGTCGATCTCGATGCGCCCGGTGGCGAGGTCGAGCGCAACCAGTTTCGCCACATGCAGGCCGATCGGGTTCGGTCGGGCAGGGGAGCGCAGACCGAATACACCTTTTGCTTCAGCCGCATGGCGCGGTTTCTGCACGATCAGAGTCCGCGGCGCCTGGTGGAGCCACGACAGGATGACGAGATGGCTGGCGCGCTCCAGCCCTTGCAGGCCGGCGCGGTAGGGTGGGTCGATCGTCAGTGCTGCCGGCTGTCGGGTCTCGCGCGCTGCGCGCATGTTTTTGGGGCAGGTTTCGCGCGTCGTCCATGGCGAGGCGATACGGCCGATGAAGACGACGCCGCCATCCGCCGGCATCAGCGCCGGATCGATCTCCAGCCTCTGCTCGCCCTCCCGTGCCTCGAACATCTCACGTCGCCCGGTCATTTTATCCATCTTTTTGTTGACGCATGTCTTGCCCTGAAACCGCTACACATTTTTAGGCAACATGCATCGAGAAATCACGCCTGCGGCATTTTCTTGTCCGGAAGCGACATAGCGCTTGCAAGGCTGCTAAAATCGACATAAACATATGTTTATATCTTTTTTCAAAGAGAATACGCTGATGCATGTCGCGCTCGACACCATGGTGGATACATTGAAGGCGGCGGCCGAATCGAGCCGCTTGCGCATACTGGCGCTGCTGTCGCGCGGTGATCTCACCGTGTCCGATCTTACCGAGATTCTCGGCCAGTCGCAGCCGCGCGTGTCACGCCACCTGAAGCTGCTCCTGGAGGCCGGGCTGATCGGCCGTTACCAGGAGGGGTCGTGGGCCTTCTTCCGGCTGTCGGATACGGATTCCGCGCGCGACTTCGTGCTGCGGCTGGTCGCCGGCATTCGCGGCGCCGATCCGCAGGTCGAGCGCGATCTCGAGCGGCTGGCCTCGGTCAAGCGCAAGCGGCAGGACCGCGCGGCGGAGTATTTTTCGCAGAACGCGGCAAGCTGGGACCATATCCGCTCCCTGCACGTGCCTGACCGTGCGGTCGAGGCAGCCCTCATGAAGCTCGTCGGCAAGCGGCCGTTCCAGTCGATGCTCGATCTCGGCACCGGCACCGGACGCCTCTTGGAGATATTCTCGCCGCTCTACCGGCGCGGCATCGGCATCGACATGTCGCGCGAGATGCTGACCGTCGCGCGCGCCAACCTCGACAAGGCCGGCGTCTCCAATGCTCAGGTGCGGCAGGGCGACATCTTCTCGCCGCCGGTCGAGCGCGACGCCTTCGATCTCGTCACCATCCATCAGGTGCTGCATTATCTCGATGATCCTGCGCGCGCCATCCATGAGGCGGCGCGGCTGCTGCGCCCTTCCGGACGGCTGGTGATCGTCGATTTCGCGCCGCATACCCTGGAATTCCTGCGCGACGAGCACGCGCATATGCGCCTCGGCTTTTCCGACCGGCAGATCGGCGAGTGGTTCTCCGAAGCGGGCCTTGATCTCGAAGATGCCCAGGAGTTCGAGCCGCGCGGCGGCACCGAGGCCAGGCTCACGGTCAAGCTCTGGCTTGGCCGCGACCGGCGCCTGCTGATCGCCGATCCTGCCAATGACAGCCAGCAGACCAAAGTGAGTTCGATAGGGGAAATCGCCTGATGAACCAGTTCCGCTTTTCCCGCCGCCCCGACATTGGCGACAAGGTCAGGGTTTCCTTCGAATTCTTCCCGCCAAAGTCGGACGAGATGGAAGCGAGGCTGTGGGACACGGTCACCCGACTGGAACCGCTGAAGCCGAAATTCGTCTCGGTGACCTATGGCGCCGGCGGTTCGACTCGGGAGCGCACGGCACGCACCGTAGGCCGCATCCTGAAGGAGACCAGCCTGACGCCGGCAGCGCACATGACCTGCGTCGACGCCCCGCGCCCTCAGGTCGATGCGGTGATCCAGGAATTCGCCGACATGGGTGTGAAGCGGTTCGTCGCCCTGCGCGGTGATCCGGCCGCGGGCGTCGGCACCGCCTATCGTCCGCACCCGGACGGCTATGCCAATGGCGCCGAGCTGGTCGGTGCGCTGAAGAGCGCCGGCGATTTCGACATCTCGGTCTCGGCCTATCCGGAAAAGCATCCGGAAAGCCCCGACTTCGCCACCGACATCGACATGCTGAAGCGCAAGGTCGACAATGGCGCGACGCGGGCGATCACCCAGTTCTTCTTCGACAACGATCTCTACGAGCGCTATGTCGAGCGCGCGCGTCGAGCCGGCATCTACATTCCGATCGTGCCGGGCATCCTGCCGGTGCACAATTTCACCCAGGTCGCCAATTTCTCGGCACGCTGCGGCGCGCTGGTGCCGGCATGGCTGGCCGAACGTTTCGACGGCCTGCAGAATGATCCGCAGACGCATGCGTTGGTCGCGTCGGCGGTGGCGGCCGAGCAGGTGCTGGACCTGGTCGAGCGGGGCGTGGGCGATTTCCACTTCTATACGATGAACCGGGCCGACCTCGTCTTTGCCGTCTGCCACATGATCGGCATCCGCTCGCATGAGGCGGAAGTGGCTGGCTCCGCAGCCGCCTGAACCGGACTTGAGATGCAGAAAGGCCGGGTAAAAACCCGGCCTTTCAAACTGGTTGATTATTGGGTGCTGGTCTTCCCCGTTTTTGGCGGGTTCAGGGAAGAACGCCTATAATGAGGGCGCCGATGAATGCAAACGCAGCACAGATCATCAATGCGTTGATTGGCCTCGTAAGTCCCATGACATAGCCTCCTTTTAAAGAGCTATGCCCAGAGTCTAGGGTCATTTGTGCCACAGGCAAGCGGAAAATGTGCTGCATTGCGACGCGATTGTGGAGTTTGCGACCTCATTTTCGCCGTTAGGCGTTGAAACTTCTAGGCAAAAACCAGATACGAACCTGTGAATAAATTATGGCGGCTTCGTGTCGTTGGCATGTCATGGCAGCGCTACCCTGCGGATGAACAGGCGCCCGTCTATGGTCACCAGGCCGAGACCGATCAGCATCATGCCGCCGATTTCGAACAATTCCAGCCGCTCGCCGAGGAACAGGAAACCGAGCAGCATGGCACTCACCGGCACGATCAGCGTCACCAGGGAGGCGTTGGTGGCGCCGGCCGAGGCGACGAGGTTGAAATAGAGGATATAGGCGAAGGCGGTGGACAGCAGCGCCAGCGCCAGCACCGCCGCCCAGACCGGCGGCGAGGCCGAGAACAGGCCCGCGGGACCGTGCGCAAGCAGCACCACCGGGATCATGATGATGGTCGAGGCGGTCAGCTGCCCGGTGGCAATGACCGGCGAGGGCACGCCCTTGAAGCGACGGGCGACCATCAGTGCGACGCCGTAGGACAACGATGCTCCGATCAGCGCGAATTTGGCCCAGACCGGGCCGCCGAGGCCGGCAACCAGGCCGGGGCCGATCATCACAGCCGTGCCGGCGACGCCAAGCGCAATGCCGGCCAGCTTGTTCCAGGAGAGCTTCTCGTCCGATGTCAGGGCGTTGGCGAGGATCAGCGTCCAGAACGGCGTGGTCGCATTGAGCACCGAGGCGACGCCGGCGCCAAGCTCAGTCTGGCCGGCGAAGATCAGCGAAAAAGGCACGACGTTGTTGGTGAAGGCCAGCAGGAAGAACAATCCTGCATGAGGAAGGTCAAGGCGGAAGGATGGGCCGCGCAGGAAGAGATAGAGCTGTAAAGCGAGTGCCGCGATGGCGACGCGAAACAATACCAGCACCAGCGGGTGAAGCTCCGCCACGGCAATGCGGGCGAAGAAAAAGGAGCCGCCCCAGATCGCGCCGAGCAGCAGAAGCTGCGCCCAGTCCTTGAGGGCCATCGGTCCGCGCGGTGCTGATGTCGCGGCTATTGCCATGTGATGCGTCCTCCCCGGACGGCCGAATGCAGGCAGCCAGACAGAAGCCATATCGGGTTCGCAGGCAAGAACCACCCGAAACCTGCCCGATGGCCTGTCTCCCCTGACAAAGCCTAGCGCCCTGCCGCCAGGCGCACGAGACACAGAATTGTTTTCATTGGCCGCTAGCTTGGATTAATTGTGCGCAGGCTAGGTCAAGGATTCGTCCATGCAGCGATTCGAGAATGCCCGCGAGGCGGCACTGGCGCTTCGCCCGGACGATCCGGTCTACTGCTTCCGCCCGCAGGTGCTGAAGGCCGATGCCTTGCAGTTCATGGGCATGTTCCCCGGCAAGACGGCCTATGCGGTCAAGACCAATGGCGAGCAGATCGTGCTGAAGACGCTGGTCGAGGCCGGCGTCTCCGCTTTCGACGTGGCCTCGCCCGGCGAGTTCGCCGCCGTTCGCGCGGTCTCGGCCGATGCCGAGATGCTCTACATGCATCCTGTCAAGGCGCAGTCGGACATCAGGCTGGCGCTGGAGAAATACGGCATCCGCGTCATTGCGCTCGACCACGAGGACGAGATCACCAAACTGACGCGGGTGGTCAGGGCGCTCGACATCGACCCGGGCGCAATCAGCGTGTTCGTTCGAGTGCAGACCAAGGGCCATGCGGCCTACGAGCTGTCGAAGAAGTTCGGCGCCGGCCCGGCCTATGCGGTCGAGCTCGCCGAACGGCTGAACCGCACCGGCTACAAGGTCGGCCTGTGCTTCCATGTCGGCAGCCAGATCGAGGACCCCGACACCTACGAAAGGGCATTGGCTTCCGCCGACTGGGTGCGCAACCGGCTGACCTTCGACCTGGCCGGTCTCGATGTCGGCGGCGGTTTTCCGGCCGAATACGGGCATGATCCCAACCGCAAGCAAGTCGCGATGCCGTCGCTCGGCCAAATCATGTCGCGGCTTTCTGGAGACCTCAAGGAATACCAGTTCGACCAGATGCCGCTGGTGGCCGAGCCCGGCCGGGTGATCGTGGCGCGCTGCCTGTCGCTGATCGTGCGGGTGCTGTTGCGCAAGGGCAAGCGGCTCTACATCAATGACGGCATCTGGGCGTCGCTGTCGGATTCATGGACCGGCAAGATCACGCTGCCGGCACGCTTCATTCCCGATCCGGCGATCCGCACGCGCAATGGCGACGAGAAAACCATCGTGCCGTTCAAGGTCTGCGGCGCGACCTGCGATTCCGTCGACATATTGTCGCGGCCGTTCTGGCTGCCGGAAACCGTCGACACCGGCGATTGGATCGAGATCGGCCATATCGGTGCCTATTCGCTGTCGCTGAGAACCCGCTTCAACGGCTTTTATCCCGACACTTTCGTCGAGGTGGCGACGCCGTTCGACGAAGGCGACGCGCCGGTGGGATTGGCGAGTCTGGAGACGATGGCGGATTAAGTAGGGAGTAGGGAGTAGGGAGTAGGGAGTAGGGAAATGGCTCCGTCACTACTTACTACTCACAGCTTCGCTAAAAGCTCCGGCGTCGGCCAGCCGTCCACGGGCAATCCCAGCCGCGTCTGCTCCTTGCGGATCGCTTCGCGGGTGTTGGTGCCCAGGATCCCGTCGACCGTCCCAACATCATAGCCCTTGGCCTCCAGTTTGGTCTGCAAAGCCTTCATCTGCTCGTTGTTGAGGCCTGGTTCAGGATTGCGCGGGTCGATCGGTGGCGCGCCGGCAAGCCGCGCGGCAAGATTGGCCGCGGTCAGCGCGTAGGTGAAGGACTGGTTCCATTCGAGATAGACGTCGAAATTTTCGTAAGTGAGGAAGGCCGGCCCCTTGCGGCCCATGGGCAGCGCCAGCCCGGCCTTCAGGCCCTTGTCGACCAGCGGCGAGCCGTCGGGATTGGTAACACCCCACTGCGTCCACTGTGTCAGCGGCAATTTGTTTGTGCGCCCGGTCTGTTCCCATGGCATCTCGTCGGGCACGCGCACTTCCTGGATCCAGGGCTCGTCGCGTTTCCAGCCGCGCGACAGCACCTTGTTGGCCGTCGTCATGATCACGTCCGGCACGCTGCCCCGCAGGTCGATCTTGCCGTCGCCGTCGCCGTCGACGCCACGGGCAAGATAATCCGAAGGCAGGATCTGCGTCTGGCCGATCTCTCCAGCCCAGGCGCCGTTGACGTCGGCCGGCAGCACGCCATGGTCGATCAATTCCAGCAGTGGCACCAACTGCTGCCGGAACAGCTGCGGGCGGCGGCAGTCATGGGAAAGCGTCACCAGCGCGCTGAGCGTATGGAAATCGCCCTGCACGGCGCCGAAATCGGTCTCCAGCGCCCAGAAGGCGGTGATGACCGGCGCCTGGACGCCGAACTGCTGGTCGGCGCGGGCGAAGATATCGGCATATTTCTTCATGTTCGCCGCGCCCTGCTTCAGCCGGTAGGCCGAGATCATCCGGTTGGAGAATTCGATGAAGGTCTGGGTGAAGACACCCTGCGCACGGTCGCGCGCCAGGGCTCTCTCATCGAAGCTGGCATCCTCGAGCGCTTCGAGGCCGACAGCGCCGACACCCGCCGCCTTGGCTTCCGCAGCCACGCCCTGCTTCCAGGTTTCGAAGTCGCCGCCACATTCCTGCGCCATTGCCGGCAAGGCCGTGGCGCACAGGAACAGCACCGCGAGGGCTTGGGGACGCAGTCGCATAGACTTCCTTTCGACATTCAGATTCCGGGCGGCCTGGCTGTCCATCTGGATGCGCGTCGCCCCGGAATACCGGCGGTTGCACTCTTGGCCGCCGGCCGTGTCGAAAGCAGGCGGCAGGCCCGGTGTCAACGGGTGTTCTGCAGCAACCCTTCCTCCGGGCGGCCTGGCTGCCGTTGACACGGTGTCAACGGGTGTTCTGCCTCAACCATTTGTCCCAGGCGGCTTGGCTGCCGTTGAAGACGTTTATATCGGACTTGCCGATCATGCCGGGAACGATGCCGGTTCCCGTATACTGCCAGAAGGTGAAGGGGTGGCTGCCATATTTCTGACGCGGGTGGCCGGCGACGGAGCGTAGCCAGTAGGGATAACCGCGGAAGGTCGACAGCTCGTTGTCTTCAAAGAAGTCTACCGACGTGTAGATGATCGGCTTCTTGCCGTAATGCCGCTCGACGATTTCGAGGAAGGTGGTCATCTCCGCGCGCACGGTGGCCGGGTCGGGGCGCAGCCTGCAGGTCGGCGATTTCGGGTTCCATTCCATGTCCAGCACCGGCGGCATGGCCGAACGGTCGACGGGGACGTTGCGGATGAACCAGCGCGCCTGTACCGCCGCCGGAGTGCAGAAATAGAAGAAATGATAGGCGGCACGAGGAACGCCGGCGGCTTTGGTGCGCGCCCAATGCTCGTTGAAATAATCATCGAAACGGTCGCCGCCCTCCGTCGCCTTGATGAAAGCGAAGGAAATACCGCTGGCCTTGGCGGTCGGCCAGTCGACCGAGGTCTGGTATTTTGAGACGTCGGTGCCGTGAACTGCGTAATTCCAGGGCGCGCCGCTGTCCCATTCATGCGGCTTGGAATCGGCGAAGCGGGGCGCGCGCACCGTAACCGAAGGGGTGCTGGATGGCGACAGTGGCGACAGATCCTCCACGGTCGAGCAGGCGCCCAGCAGCGTCAGCATGAAAAGGGCCGCGAGACGGCGCATTGCAACTCCCGAGCCGGTTGCAGCCGGTCGCTGATGGGTTTGTGCACTGATGGCCGGCGCTTGGTCTGGCCCCCGCCGGGACGATCGCCCCACAGCATCGCCCGGTATATCGTCAAAGCGCGCATTTTCGGCGCGCTTTGATTTTGTTTCCTGCCGTGATCCCAAAAACGCGGCGCGCTGTTGGGCGACATGCACCTGTGATAGCCGATCATGGTTGATATCTGGTTGACGACGCTCGACAAGGCCCATGATTTTGCGGAAGCAATGGCGGCAAATCGATGACATGGATCGAGCCTGGATTCGGGGGCGGGAAAGATGCGGATTATTGCCAAGATCGTCAAATGGCTCCTCGGCCTGGTGGTGCTGGCGGTCGTGGCGCTGTTTGGGTGGCTTTATTTCGCGCCGCCCGAACTGATCCGGGTCGGCTCGGGCTATTCGGCAAAGATCGTCTGCTCCAACGTTTTCATCGCCGGGCGCGACGCCAACGAGGTGCTTGCCATCGACGTGCAGGCGGCCGGTCATCCCTTGCTCAAGCTGATGCGGGTCTCGGTCGACAAGAACCGGGGCACAGTCTCCGCCGGCCTGCTTGGCTTCCTCGGCAAGAGCATCGCGGTTTTCCGCGACGGGCTGGGCTGCGCCTCGGTCCCGGATGGCGATGTCGGCAAGGCGCGGCGCACGGCGATCCATGTCGAACCCTCGGCGACAAGACAGGACGCGCTGTGGCCGGAAGGCGAGCGGGTCGAAGCCTCGCAGAACCCGGAGGTGGTGAAGATCGTCGACGATGCCGCCATGACCGGCGCCGGCATGCGCGCCGTGGTGGTGGTCAAGAACGGCCGCGTCGTCGCGGAACGCTATGGCGAGGGCTTTTCCGCCCGGACGCCGTTGCTCGGCTGGTCAATGACCAAGACGGTCAATGCCGCCATAGTCGGCACGCTGGTCAAGAACGGCAAGATGGCGATGACCAACCAGGGCCTTTTCGCGCCGTGGAAGGCCGATGGCCGCGCCGCGATCAGCCTTGCCGACATGATGGCGATGTCGAGCGGGCTGGAATTCAACGAAGACTATGGCGACGTCGCCGACGTGACGCGCATGCTCTATCTCGAACCCGACATGGCGGGCTTTGCCGAAGCCAAGCCGCTCACGGGCGAGGTGGGCAAGGTGTTCTCCTATTCGAGCGGAACGGCGGTGATGCTGTCGCGGCTCTGGCAGGATGCGGTCGGCGACAAGGCCAAGGCGTTGACGTGGCCGCGCACCGCGCTGTTCGAGCCGCTGGGCATGCACAGCGCCGTGCTCGAGACCGACGAACAGGGCACGTTCGTCGGCTCATCCTATCTCTACGCCACCGCCCATGACTGGGCCCGCTTCGGCCAGTTCCTGCTGCAGGGCGGGGTCTGGAACGGCAACCAGATACTGCCGGCCGGTTTCGTCGACTGGATGCGCGAACCTGCGTCGGCCTCGAAAGTCTACAGCAAGGGGCAATTGTGGATCGAGGCGCCGGGCGACGAGGAAAACCCCGGTGCCGGCGTGGCGGCGGGCCTGCCCAAGGACACCTATTGGATGGAGGGGCATGATGGGCAGACCGTCGCCATCATTCCATCCGAGCAATTAGTGGTGGTGCGGCTCGGCCTGACGCCGGCCAAGCTGGGCTACAGGCCGCAGACCATGGTCGGGGCATTGGTGAAGGCGCTGCGCTAGCCAATCAGCTGCTCGGCCGGACCACCGCCAGCCAGGCGTAGCCGCGATAAAGTGTGCGGAAACGGAAGGTTGCGCCGATTTTTCGCGATTCCGATTCCAGCACCTCGCGCAACATTTCACGGGGCGTGACGTGGAATTTTCTGAGCCAGCCGCGAAGCAGGGTCCGAAACCAGTCCGGCAGGCCTTCCTGCTGGCCGAAGTCGACGATGTGCAGGGAACCGCCCGGAGCGAGCGTTGCCAGCGCGGCGGAGACCGTCTTTTCCCAGCCTGGGATCATCGACAATGAATAGGACACGAAGACACGGTCGAAGCTGTCGCGGCCGAACAGCGCCTTTGCGTCGAACTCCGTGGCGTCGCCCCTTGCCAGCATGACGCGATCGGACAGGCCTTCGCGGGCAATCGCGGTGCCCGCGGTCTCCAGCATCTCTGCCGAAATGTCGAGGCCATAGAAGCGCGCGCCGGGAAAGCTGCGGGCGGCGAGGATGATGTTTCGCCCGGTGCCGCAGCCGAGCTCCAGCACCGTGCCGCCCGGCGGAACGTCCAGCCCTGATATCAGCCGGTCGCGGCCGAGCAGATAATATTTGCGGGTCAGGTCGTAGATGTGACGCTGCCAGCGGTAGACACCGTCCATCAGTTCGGCGTGATTGGCCGGCAGCTCGGTAGTGCTCATGAGGCGCGCTTCACGTAGAGATGAAAGCCGCCATAGATTGCCGAGCGGTCGCGGGTGGAGAATTCGCGCGAGGCATCGCTCTCGTAGCTCCACTGGTCGAGCAGGGAAGCGGAGACGCGGCCCGGCAGCAGACTTGGCTCGGCCGCAGTACGGAAGATGACACGCGCGCCGGCGGAGGCGGTGCGGGTGATTTCCGACCACAGCGCATTGAGCTGGTCGTCGGTCATCCAGTCCTGCGCGTCGAGCAGGATGAAACGGTCGACGGAACCCGCGTCCTTGCCTGCCAGGAATT
Organism: Mesorhizobium sp. B2-4-1; assembly: GCF_006442185.1. Taxonomy (NCBI): domain Bacteria; kingdom Pseudomonadati; phylum Pseudomonadota; class Alphaproteobacteria; order Hyphomicrobiales; family Phyllobacteriaceae; genus Mesorhizobium; species Mesorhizobium sp. B2-4-1. Next base: position 73,086 of record NZ_VFVN01000003.1, read on the forward strand.
CGATCAGATTGGCATGATGAATGGCGACGCGGTCTACATTGCCGCGAATGGCCTCATAGTTCTGCCTTTCAAGATAGGCGGGCAGGGCGGCTTCGCCGGGTTGGGGGTAGCGCCTGGCAAAGGCTTGCCAAGCGAAATAGTTGTTTTTCAATGGAAAATCGCAGGCGAGCTTTTCCAGCCGGGCTTTCAGCACACTGGCCATGGTGCCGTCGCCGGACGTGATGAGAGAGTCATATTGCGCCGGCGGGATGCCGAGGCCGAACAGCGAGGCCTTGCGCGAGGTCGCCCATTTCAAAAGCGGCTTTTCGAACACCGGGGCCAGCTCCTGGTGGAAGAAGCGGCGCTGCTCGCCAATGTTCCTGGCCTGCATGATGCCGGCGGGGTCGACGCCGAAGAATTTAGCCGTGCGGTGGCCCATGGCGATGAACAGGCCAAGCAGGCCGGTCTGGTAGAAATTGCGGTCGAAGACGGCGATGCGCCTGATGCCGCGCCAGTTGCGGCGCTCCCAATAGTGGCGGCTGACCGGATCGAGATGCGGCGCGATGAAGCGGTCGTAAGCCTGAGAATTGTGGTCGTTGCCGGCGGCACCGAAGAAGCGAAACAGGTCGCCCTGCGAAGGCAGGTGGCGCACCGCCTCCAGCTTCATGCGGTTCAGGGCTATGTGAGCGGCATTGAGATCGACGGCGTCGATCCTGGCCGGCGACCGGGTGAGATAGGCCAGGATATTGCAACCGCCGGAGGCAATAGTGACGACGCGGTGGCCTTCGCCAAGCTGCATTGCGTCCATGTCGACATCGGGATCTTCCCAGATCTGCGGATAGACCAGGCCCGAAAACAGGAAGGCGAACAGCCGTTCGGAAATTCCTGCCTTCGACAGGGGGCGGTTCTGGTAGACGGCTTTTCCAACTTCCTTGCCACGGCGAAAGATCAGATCTGCGGAAACGTCCGTCATGGCAAGGTGATTCCCCATTTGCTTTGCCGCAAGCGGGTAACGCCCGGCTATGACAGGTGGATGACAGCGATCCGCACAGGGGAGCGCAAAGCTGTTTCACCCCCGGGGAGGCGCAAGGCGAGGATGCGAGCGATGTTACATGCGGAAACGCATCGTTACGAAACCCATGGCTGAGTGATGCATTTCCTTCTCGACCGTTCACTGCAACGTGAGCGTGTGTTGAAGGAGAGATATCATGAAAAAACTCATTCTTGCGTCGGTGTCCGCGCTTGCGCTGCTCGGCGTCGCTGCATGCAGCGACAGCGGCACGGGGACGGATAACACCACCACCCAGAGCACCAATCCGCCGGCCGAGCAGCCAATGAAACCTGCGGCGCCCGCGGATAATTCGACCAAGCCTGCCGAGCCGGCTCCGGCAACGCCCGCTCCTGCGCCCGCGCAGTAGTCCATTAGTACCTGTGTTCTGGCGAAGGGCCGGCGTCTTGCCGGCCCTTCGCCTAGGCGGGTAGTGGTTCCGACACGAGATCGATTGTCGTCGGAGGTATGATGCCGGCCGTTATTGGCTTGATAGCGGGGACCGGTTGGCTCTAAGAAGCGGCCATGTCGATTTGGGACCGCCTCGGCGACTTCATCACGCGGATTTCGTCCTCAGCCTCGTCGGGCGTCGCCGACGTGGTCGAGGCTGTACGCACCGTTTTTTCCGGCGATGCGGATTTGCGCCGTCGCGTCGCTTTCTCGGTGGCGATGATTGCGCTCTCGGCCAAGATGGCCAAGGCCGACGGGGTCGTCACCCAGGATGAGATACGCGCCTTCCAGGAAATATTCGAGGTGCCGCCAAAGGAGACGCGCAACGTGGCGCGGCTCTATGATCTGGCCAAACGTGACGTTGCCGGCTTCGAGACCTATGCCGAGCGCATGGCGCAGCTTTGTGGCTCCGGCCATTCGAACTGCATGATGCTGGAGGATATACTCGATGGCCTGTTCCACATCGCCAAGGCCGACGGGCTGATCCATGAGCGTGAAGGCCAGTTCCTGCACCGCATCGCCGAAATCTTCCGCATAGACGAGGTGCACTACGAGGCGATCCTTGCCAGGCACGTCAATCTTGGTGCGGCCGACCCCTATGTCGTGCTCGGCATCGAGCGCGGCAAGCCGTTCGAGGAGGTCAGGAAACGCTACCGCAAGCTGGTTTCCGACAATCATCCGGACCGGCTGATCGCGCGTGGCCTGCCGCAGGAATTCATCAAGATCGCGACGACGAGGCTCGCGGCGATCAACACCGCCTATGAGATGATCGAGCGGGGCCTGCGGCACGCATGAGCGGCTTCCTGCCCGACGAGCCGAGCGCCGAGGTCAGGGTATCGCCGAATTTCGGGCCACGGCGCGAGACGCTGAAGCCCGACATGATCGTGCTGCACTATACCGGCATGCCGACAGGCGCCGGGGCCGAGGCGTGGCTGTGCGACCCGGCCAGCGAAGTCTCCTCGCACTATCTGGTGCATGAGAACGGCCATATCGTGCAGATGGTCCGGGAAAGCGACCGCGCCTGGCACGCTGGGAAGAGTTCGTGGTTCGGACGCACCGACATCAACTCCTGTTCCGTCGGCATCGAGATCGTCAACCCGGGGCATTCATTGGGTTATCCCGGTTTTCCCAAGCGACAGATCGATGCGGTGATCGGCTTGTGTGCCGGAATTGCCAGCCGGCATGCGATTGCCCCCCAGCGGGTGCTGGCGCACTCCGACGTGGCGCCGGGGCGCAAGATCGATCCGGGCGAGAAGTTTCCCTGGCGGGCCCTGTTCGAGGCCGGCGTCGGCCACTTGGTGGCGGCGGCACCGATCAGGCGCGGCGCCGTGCTGAAGACCGGCGACGCTGGCGCCGATGTCGAGGCGCTGCAATCGATGCTGGCGCTCTACGGCTATGGAGTCGAAATATCGGGTGTTTTCGACCAGCAGACGCGGGTCGTGGTCGAGGCTTTCCAGCGTCATTTCCGGCCACGCCGGATCGATGGAGTGGCGGACGGATCGACGATGCGCACGCTTCAACGGCTGCTCGCTTCCCACCGAACTTGACCCTGGGTCAGGATGCCGTCCAAGTAATGCTTTTCCGACATTAAGTTACAAACTGTCACTTAAAGTGACTTGCCCCGCCTTCATTGCGCGCAATTCGGGCCTCAAAGGGCAATCCGTACAGTTTGTCGGGCGTCTAACCCCCGGATGGTCCGACATTAATCAAGCAATGCCGCGCGGAGATCTTCGCGCGTTCAGACAGAACAGGATCACATGCAGAAATTGACCGTTGTAACGGCAGCTCTTGCTGCCGGCGTAATGACTTTTGCCTTCGGAACGGCGAGCGCCGCGCCGCTGAGCCCACGGGCCGATCAGGGGCTCGTCGCAGCGACCGCCAAGGGCAAGGCCATTTCGGCCAAAAGCAGCAAGGATGTGAGGGCGGCGAAGCGGTCTTCCGCGAAGGTGGAGAAGGCGAGCTGGACCAAGGCCAAGAAGCCGAGCACAAAACAGAAGACCAGGCGAGGCCGCAAGGCCGTCGACAAAACGACGACGGCATCGATCGGGATCAAGGAAGCAGTGGCCTCGACGGCAGCGGTGGCCAGTGGCGATCAGTATTCGGCCATCGTGGCGCGTTACGCCGCAAGCTATGGCGTGCCGGCGTCGCTCGCTCACGCCGTGATCAAGATCGAGAGCAACTATCGGCCGAACCTCGTCGGCGGCGCCGGCGAAATCGGCTTGATGCAGATCAAGCCGGCGACGGCGCGGATGATGGGCTATAGCGGCTCGGCCAATGGGCTCTTCAATCCGGACACCAACATCAAATACGGCATGAAGTATCTTGCCATGGCGCGGGATCTCGGCGGCGGCACGACGTGCGGCACGATCCTGAAATACAATGCCGGCCACGGCGCCACCCGAATGAACCCGGTCTCGGCCGCCTATTGCAGCAAGGTCAAGGTGCAACTGGCGGCTGTCGGGTCGCCGGCGTGACAAGAACCGGTCGTAACCGGCTTTTTTAGTTGCGTTTTGTGGCGTGAACCCCTTTATACCCTGGCCAGCTGGCCGGGCGGCCGCACCAGCAAAAGCCGAAAGGCCGCGGGTGAGGAAAGTCCGGGCTCCATGGAGACACGGTGCCGGCTAATGGCCGGCGGGGGCGACCCCAGGGAAAGTGCCACAGAAAGCAAACCGCCACGACTTGGCTTTGCCGGGTCGGGGCAAGGGTGAAAGGGTGGGGTAAGAGCCCACCGCGCGACTGGCAACAGGAGCGGCACGGTAAACCCCACCGGGAGCAAGACCGAATAGGGGCGGTGCGAGGGGAAACCCTCGAGGGCTGTTTCCGGCTCACCGTCCGGGTAGGTTGCGTGAGGCGCATGGCAATATGCGCCCAAGATGAATGGCCGCCACGTTCTCGCGCCGCAAGGGGCGAGGGCCATACAGAACCCGGCTTATAGGCCAGCTGGCAGTTTTTCGTCGCGATATCGAAAAGACGAGTTTGCGATCAACAGGTTGCGCCCTCGGGCGCGCCTGTTGATTCAAGCTGGCAGGCCGTTCGCCAGCCAAGTGATATCCCCCGTTGCTTGAAGCTGGTACGATTAAATCGTACCATAGGCAACCAATAGCATTTGGGAATCTTATCATGGGACAGGTCGACAAACGCAGCATCACCCTCTCGCCGGAACTGGCGGCGGCGGTCGACGATGTGGTCGCCGCTGGTGAATATGCTTCGGCTAGCGAGGTGATCCGCGATGCGCTCCGGCAATGGAAGGATCGGCGCGACCTCTTCGGCTATACGGTCGAGGAGTTGCGGAGGTTAGTTCAGGAAGGGATCGACAGCGGACCGGGACGATTTGAATCGATGGACGAAATCAAGGCCGAGGCGCGGAGACGCCTGCGATCTGACGACGCAGGATGAATTTGCTCCCCATCGTCCGGAACGCGCGCGCCGAAGACGATCTGATCATGATCTGGCTGCATATTGCGAGCGACAGCGAGGCCGCAGCCGACCGGCTGCTCGACCGCATCGAGGCGCGGTGGCAGCAACTGGCTACCTATCCTTTCTCAGGCGCGCCACGAGACGATATCGCACCGGGTGTTCGCCATCTGGTCGTCGGCAATTATCTCACCCTGTATCGAGTCAGGGGCGATGCGATCGAAATCCTTCGCGTGCTGCACGGCCATCGCAACTTCGAAACCGACGACCTCGGTTCGTAACCGATTTGTCAGTCGCCGATCCTGTCCAGCGACGCCTCGATCGCCGCCCAAAGCTCTTCAACTGGTTCGCAGCCGACTGAGAGGCGGACGAAGCCGGCTGGAACCGCATCGCCTCGTTTCGAACGCCGCTCAGCGGAGGTGTGGACGCCGCCGAAGGATGTCGCGGCCTGCATCAATTCGCAGTTGTTGATGAAATCCTCGGCCTTCTGCTCCGAAGCGAGTTCGAAGGAAACAAGGAAGCCGAAGCGTTCCATCTGGGCACGGGCAAGATTGTGCGAAGGATCGCCTTCCAGGCCGGGATAGCGCAGGCCCGTGATCGCCGGGTGACCTTGCAGGCGCCGCGCGATCACTTCCGCCGAGGAGCACATGCGGTCGAAGCGCACATCGAGCGTTTCGAGGCCACGATGCACAAGCCACGCTTCGAACGGCCCTGGAATGCCGCCGGACGTTTCGCGCCAATCCGTCACCGCGGCGATGATGTCGGCGTTGCGGCTCGCGACGTGGCCGAACAGCACGTCGGAGTGGCCGTTGGGCGCCTTAGTGTCCGCGGCGATGACAATATCCGCGCCATGGTCGAGCGGGCGCTGGCCGAAAGGCGTCATGGTCGTATTATCAACGACAAGCAGTGCGCCCGCTTTGTGTGCGGCCGCGGCCAGCGCCGCGATATCGCATATGTCCAGCCCCGGATTAGCGGGCGTCTCTACGAAAGCGAGACGATAGCCTTCGAAACCGCCATCGAGGAAGGTCGAGGTTGGCCTCACATCGTAGGCGATGCCGAGTGGTTTCAAGAAGCGTTCGGCCAGTGCCCTTGTCGTGTGATAGCCATCCGAAGGCAGAAGAATGCGGTCGCCGGTCTTGAGGACAGCGAAAAATGCCGCCGAAATCGCCGCCATTCCGGAAGGAAAAGCGACGCAGGGCGCGTCTTCCAGATGCGCCAGCATATGTTCTACCGCATCCCAGGTCGGATTGCTGAAACGGCCATACTGGTTGAAACCGGTGGCGTCGCCAGGCGCGTGAAAGATGGCAGCCATGGTGAGTGGCAGGGGGATGGAATCGCCGACGGCAAGTGCGTTGCGACGGAGGTGGGCAAGAGCCGCGGCGCGCGACCGTGCTGTTTCAGACATCGACATTCAAACCCTCTTGGTGACCCTGGACGTGTGGTGAGACGCTATGCCCGGCAACAGCTCGCGACAAGGCGCGTCCGGTTGGGCCAAGCGGCTCTAAACGCTTCGTTAGGCTTAATGATCCATAAAGACGAGACGTGTTTTCAAAGCCGCTTCCATCGGTCGCGACTGCATGTTGTGAAGCCTGTTCCCGTTGACGCCCATAACACCCCATGATATCCCATATCGATACCAAAGCCTTCGTTCCGCGTCAGAGTGAAGCGTACGCCAATCGGGCAGCCGCGGCGGCTGCGCGTTTGCCGGTTTTCGCCCCTGTCACGGAGGCGGGTTCAGGGCAGGGAACGCGTAGCGGTGGCGCGTGCAACACGACGAAGAGGGGTGCGGCGGCGCAAGCGGCCGTGACGTGTGATGGACCGGTTTCTGTCGAACACGGTGAGCAGGATCGATGCGAAGGGGCGGGTGTCCGTTCCTGCGCATTTTCGCGCCGTCGTTCAGAAACGCGGCTATTCGGATCTCTACGCGCTGCGTTGCCTGGATCTGCCGGCCATGGATGTCGGCGGGCCCGACCTGCTCGACCGCTACGAGCAGCGCATCGCGCTCGAGGATCCGTTCCAGCAGACGGCGGACGACATGTCGTTCTTCTGCCATGGCGACGGAACATTCCTGAAGCTGGACCAGGATGGTCGCATCACGATCAGCGACTTCATCCGCGAACATGCCGGCCTTTCGGCGGAAGTAGCCTTTGTCGGGCGCGGCAATTTCTTTCAGATCTGGGAGCCGGGACGGCTTGCGGCCTACGGAGCGCAGGCGCGGGCCCGGCTTTTGCAGCTTCGGCAGGGGACGAAGCCTGGGGAGCGACCGGAATGACGGTGGGCCACGGCGATGATATCAACGCCGTTGGCGGACCGGCCCGCCACATTCCGGTCCTCCTTGCCGAAGTGTTGCAGGCGCTCTCGCCAGCGGAAGGGGACGTCATCGTCGACGGCACGTTCGGCGCCGGCGGCTACACCAAGGCCATCCTGGCGGCCGGCGCGTCCGTGGTTGCCATTGATCGCGATCCGGATGCCATAGCGGCTGGTCGCAATCTCGAAGCCCAATCAGGCGGCCGCCTGCGATTGGTGCAGGCGCCATTCTCGATGCTGGACCAGCATGTCGAAAGTGCCGACGGCGTCGTGCTCGACATCGGCGTTTCCTCGATGCAGCTCGACCAGGCGGAGCGCGGGTTTTCGTTCCGCGTCGATGGGCCTCTCGACATGCGCATGGCGCAGGCGGGCCTCAGCGCCGCAGATGTCGTCAACAACTTCAAGCCGGGCGATCTTGCCCGCATCTTCGGCTTCCTCGGGGAGGAGCGCCACGCCGGGCGCATCGCGCGCATGATCGAAGCGCGTCGCGAAAAGCGTCCGTTCGAGCGCACGCTGGAGCTTGCCGACGCCATCGAGACGCATATCGGCCGGGCGCCGAAGGACAAGATCCATCCCGCCACCCGCGTCTTTCAGGCGCTGCGCATCTTCGTCAATGACGAGCTCGGTGAGTTGGCCAAGGCGCTGTTCGCCGCCGAGCGGGCGCTGAAGCCGGGCGGACGACTTGCCGTGGTGACATTCCATTCGCTGGAGGACCGCATCGTCAAGCGCTTCATTGCCGATCGCTCCGACGCCGCGAGCGGCTCGCGCCACATGCCGGAGGCACGGGCACGCAGTGCCACCTTCAGCAAGTCCGGCGGCGGCGTGACGCCGGGTGAGGCCGAGACTGCGGCCAATCCGCGCGCCCGCTCGGCAAGGCTGCGCGCCGCCATCCGCACCGATGCGCCGGCGCGTGCCGGCGATTTTTCGATTTTCGGCCTTCCAAAACTTCCCGGCCCAAAACTTCCCGGCATCGAGCGGCCGGGGGAGAGGTAAGCACGTGTTTCGTTCCAGCGACATCGTCCTCATCGCCGTCATGGTCTCGGCGGCGGCCCTGACCTACAAAACCAAGCGCGAGGCCGAGGACCAATTGGCTGCAGTGCAGAAGATCCATGCTGAGATACGCTACGAGGAGGACACGATCGACCTGCTCAAGGCCGACTGGAGCCTGCTCACCCAGCCATCGCGGCTACAGAAGCTCGCCGAGCTCTACAAGTCGCAGCTTGAACTGGAGCCGGTCAGCGCGCACCAGATCGTCGGCCTCGGCGACCTGCCAGCCAAAACCCTCGACATCCAGGACATCCTGAACGGGCGCCAAGGCGGCATGGCAGACAATTCCGGCAACACACCCTCGGACGGCAAGGATCCCATCGTGACCGGAGGCATCGCCCAATGATCGGCAAACTGCTGAAACGTCGCCCCAGGGCCAGCGAAGACGGTTCAATCGTGGTCGATGGCGCCCGCAAGGCGACCGGAGGCAAGGGCAAGGCGCGCATCGTCATGACGATGGCGGTGTTCTTCGGTATCTTCTCGATCATTTCCGGGCGGCTTGTCTATCTCGGCTTCCAGACCCCCGACATGTCGGGCGGCCCGCAGAGCCGGGTGACGGCCTCGCGACCCGACATTGTCGACCGCAACGGCGAGGTGCTGGCGACGGACATCAAGACGGCATCGCTGTTTGCAGAGCCGCGCCGCATCGTCGACGCCGACGAGGCGATCGAAAAGCTGTCGACGGTGCTGCCGGAGATCGATTACGAGCAGACCTACCATAAGCTGAAGAGCGGCGCCGGCTTCGTCTGGCTGCAGCGGCAGCTGACGCCCAAGCAGCAGGCCGACATCATGCAGCTCGGCATTCCCGGTTTCGGCTTCCGCACCGAGAAGCGCCGTTTCTACCCCAGTGGTGAAACCTCGTCCTACATTGTCGGCCTGACCAATATCGACAATCAAGGCATCTCCGGCATGGAGAAATATATCGACGAGCAGGGCCTGAGCGATCTGCAGGCGTCGGGCCTGGCGGTGGCGAAGGATCTCAAGCCGGTGAAGCTCTCGATCGATCTGCGCGTCCAGCATGTGGTGCGCGACGAGATTGCCGCCGGCCTGGAGCGCTATCGCGCCATGGGCGCGGGCGCCGTCGTGCTCAACGTCAAGACCGGCGAAGTGGTGGCCATGGCCTCGGTGCCGGATTTTGATCCGAACAATCCCTACAATGCACAAGACAAGGACCGGCTGAACCGGATGTCGGCGGGGCTCTATGAGATGGGCTCGACCTTCAAGAGCTTCACATCGGCCATGGCGCTCGATTCCGGCAAGGCGACGATGGCGAGCCGCTTCGACGCTTCGCATCCAATCCGGGTCGGCCATCAGGCCATTCACGATTTCCACGGCAAGAACCGCGTGCTGTCGTTGCCGGAGGTGTTCCTCTATTCATCCAACATCGGGTCGGCCAGGGAGGCCGAACTGGTCGGCATCGAGGCGCACCGCGAATTCCTGCATCGTCTTGGCATCTTGGACAAGATGCAGACCGAACTGCCGGAAGTCGCCCGTCCGACTGAACCGAAGGTCTGGAAACAGGTCAACTCGTTCACCATCGCCTTCGGTCATGGCGTGTCGACGACACCGTTGCAGGCGGCTGTCGGCTGCGCGGCGCTGATCAATGGCGGATATCTGATGGAGCCGACATTCCTGGTCCGCAGCCAGCAGGACGCGATGGCGGCGGCCAAGAAAGTGGTAGCCGACAAAACGGTCGAGGGCATGCGCTATCTCTACATGCTCAACGCCGAGAAGGGCTCGGCCAGAAATGCCAGGGTCCCCGGCTACCGCGTTGGCGGCAAGACCGGAACAGCCGAGAAGGTCATCAATGGCCGCTACTCGAAGGAGTTGAATTTCAATACGTTCGTCGCCGCATTCCCGATGGACGATCCGCAATATCTCGTGTTTACGATTGCCGATGCTCCGCACCCGGAAAAGCCGGGCATGACGGACGTCGCGGCCGCGAATGCCGGGGTCATGGCCGGCAATATCATCAGGCGTTCCGCGGCCATGCTTGGCGTGAAGCCAGATTTCAGCCATGAAAATGGTGCAACGCTGGTTTCCTATCAATGATTCTTAGGGCGCGCCGGCAACTGCGCGCTATTTTGTTGCGGTGAACGGAACTCGATGAAGCTCAAAAATCTAACCGGTATCCTGCCAGTCGAAGGAACAGCTTCCGTCGATCTGGAGGTTACCGGCATCTCTTCGGATTCCCGCCAGGTTAAACCCGGCGTCGTCTTTTTCGCGCTCGCTGGAAGCAAGGCGGATGGCGCCGTCTATGCCGCGGAGGCCGCCGCACGAGGGGCTGCCGCGATCGTCGCGGGCAAGGACAGCGCCCTTGGGGGACTGCCGGTTCCCGTGTTGACCGTCGATGACCCGCGCCTGGCGCTGGCCCTGAGCGCGGCCCGTTATTTCGGCAAACAGCCGCAGACGATGGTGGCCGTCACCGGCACCAGCGGCAAGACCTCGGTCGCCGCTTTCGTCAGGCAGATCTGGGAGCAGGCCGGCTTTGCCGCGGCCTCGATCGGCACCACCGGCGTGGTGGCGCCGGGCCGCAACGATTATGGCTCGCTGACGACGCCAGATCCCGTCGCCTTGCATCAGCTGTTGCTTGAACTGGCGGACGCCGGCGTCACCCATGCCTCCATGGAGGCCTCCAGCCATGGTCTCGACCAGCGCCGTCTCGACGGCGTCAGGCTGGCCGCCGGCGGCTTCACCAATCTCGGCCGCGACCACATGGACTACCATCCGACGGTCGAGGACTATCACCGGGCCAAGCTGCGTCTGTTTGATGCGCTGCTGCCGAAGGGCGCGCCGGCCGTGATCTTCGCCGACGATCCGTGGTCGGCGCCAACCATCCAGGCGGCGAAGGCCGCAAGGCTCGACGTGCTGACGGTCGGCCGCCACGGCGATTTCCTGACGCTGAAGCGGGTCGAGCATGAGCGCCACCGCCAGCGTGCCGAGGTCGAGGCCGACGGGATGCTCTACGAGATCGACCTGCCGCTGGCCGGCGATTTCCAGATAGCCAACGCGCTGGTTTCGGCCGGGCTTGCCATCTCCACGGGAACGCCAGTCGCCAAGGCCTTGAAGGCGTTGGAAAAACTCAAGGGCGCACCCGGCCGGCTCGACCTTGTCGGGACGACTGCAAACGGCGCGCCGGTCTATGTCGATTATGCGCATAAGCCGGACGCGCTGGAAAACGTGCTTGCCTCGGTGCGCCCGTTCACCACCGGCCGGGTCATCGTCGTGTTCGGCTGCGGCGGCGACCGCGATCGCGGTAAGCGGCCGATCATGGGCGAGATCGCGACGCGGCTCGCCGACGTCGTCATCGTCACCGACGATAATCCGCGCTCGGAAGTGCCGGAGACGATCCGGGCCGCGATCCTTGTCGCCGCTCCCGGCGCGATTGAGATCGGTGACCGGCGCGCGGCGATCCACGAGGCCGTCGCCATGTTGCATGCCGGGGACACGCTGATCGTGGCCGGTAAGGGTCATGAGGAAGGCCAGACGATCGGCACCGAGACCCTGCATTTCTCCGACCACGAAGAAGTCCGTGCCGCGCTGCTGGAGCGTGCCGCATGAATTTGCTGTGGACATCCGAGACGCTGGTCGCCGCCATGGACGGACGACCGATCGGGCCGATGCCGGACGGCATATCGGGCATTTCGATCGACAGCCGCAGCCTTCAGCCGGGCGACGCCTTCTTCGCCATCAAGGGCGAGGCGATGGACGGCCATGATTTCGCGACCGCCGCCATCAAGGCCGGAGCCGGGGTGCTGGTCGTGGCCGAAGGCAAGCTGCCGTCGCTTGGCCGGCTGACGGCGCCGATGATCGTCGTCGAGGACGTGCTGGTGGCACTGGAAAAGCTCGGTGTCGCATCGCGTGACCGTTCCCAGGCCAAGATCATCGCGGTGACCGGTTCGGCGGGCAAGACGACCACCAAGGAAGCGCTGCGCCACGTGCTGTCGGCGGTCGGCAAGGTGCATGCCTCGGCGCAGTCGTTCAACAACCATTGGGGCGTGCCGCTCACCTTGGCGCGAATGCCGGCCGATTGCGACTATGCCGTGTTCGAGATCGGCATGAACCATCCCGACGAGATCAGGCCGCTGGTCAAGATGGTAAGACCGCATGTCGCGATCGTCACCATGATCGCGGCGGCGCATCTCGGCTTCTTCCGCAATCTGGACGAGATCGCCAAGGCGAAGGCCGAGATTTTCGAAGGGCTGGAACCCGGCGGCGCGGCGATCCTCAACCGCGACGACGCGCGTTTCAAGCTTCTCGACAAGATGGCGCACGCCGCCGGCGTCGAGCATGTCTATGGGTTCGGCGAGAACGCGCGCTCAACCTTCAGACTGGTCAAATGCGAAGTCCATGCCGATCATTCCGACATTGCCGCCAGGATCGGCGGTCACGAGGTGACGGCTCGCATCGGCGCGCCCGGCCGCCACATGGTGCAGAACATTCTGGCGGTCCTCGGCGCGGCCCGTCTGGTCGGCGCCGATCTCGACAAGGTTGCCCTGGCGCTGGCCGATCTCTCGGCCGAGCGCGGCCGCGGCAAACGCTATGTGCTGCGTCATCCCGGTGGCTCGACTTCGAGCCATCCCGGTGGCCCGACTTCAAGCCACCCCGGTGGACCGATCACGCTGATCGACGAAAGCTACAACGCCAACCCCGCCTCGATGGCGGCCGCCATGGCGCTGCTCAACGCGACGCCGGTGACGGGCGAAGGCCGCCGCATCGCCGTGCTGGGCGATATGCTGGAGCTCGGCGAGTATTCGGCCAAGCTGCATGCTGCACTTGCCGGTCTCATCGTCGGCACCGGCACGCAGACCGTCTTTCTCGGCGGTCCGGAGATGCGGGCGCTGGCGGAAGCGCTGCCGGGCGAGATCAGGACAGAATACCGCGCCAACGTCGAGGAATTGAAGCCGGTTCTGTTTGCCGCACTGAAGCCAGGCGACGTGGTGATGATCAAATCGTCGAAGGGCATCGGCTTTGCAAAGCTGGTCGATGCGTTGCTGGGCAAGTTCCCGGCTGAAACGACAATCGGCAAACAGACCTAGGGTCAAGTCGGGGACGAAAAGCGCATGTTCACACTGCTCGTCGATTTCGCGGACAAGATCTCGGTCTTCAATGTCTTCCGCTACATCACCTTCCGCACGGGCGGGGCGCTGATCACCTCGGCGCTGATCGTCTTCATCTTCGGGCCGACCATCATAAATTCGCTCAGGTTGCGCCAGGGCAAGGGTCAGCCGATCCGCGCCGACGGGCCGCAGACCCATTTCAAGAAGGCCGGCACGCCGACCATGGGCGGCCTGATGATCCTGTCCGGCATCATCGGCTCATCGTTGCTATGGGCGAACCTGTCGAGCATCTATGTCTGGGTGGTGTTGCTGGTGACGCTGGGCTTCGGCTCGATCGGCTTCTACGACGACTATCTGAAGGTGACGAAACAGTCGCATCTCGGCTTTTCCGGCAAAGCACGGCTGGCACTCGAATTCGTCATCGCCGGCATTGCCGCCTGGGCGATCATGCATAACGGCCAGGCGCCGTTCTCCTCGTCGCTGACATTCCCCTTCGCCAAGGAATTCCTGATCAATCTCGGCTGGTTCTTCGTTCCGTTCTCCTGCTTCGTCATCGTGGGAGCGGGCAATGCGGTGAATCTCACCGACGGTCTGGATGGCCTGGCGATCGTGCCGATCATGATCGCGGCGGCGTCCTTCGGCGTCATCGCCTATCTCTCCGGCAATGCGGTGTTCGCCGAATATCTGCAGATCCATTTCGTGCCCGGCACCGGCGAACTGGCTGTTGTGCTAGGCGCGGTCATCGGCGCCGGCCTCGGCTTTCTCTGGTTCAACGCGCCGCCGGCGGCGATCTTCATGGGCGACACCGGCTCGCTGGCCATGGGCGGGCTGATCGGCACCGTTGCGGTCGCCACCAAGCACGAGATCGTGCTGGTCATCGTCGGCGGGCTGTTCGTGGTCGAGATCCTGTCCGTCATCATCCAGGTCGGCTACTTCAAGATGACCGGCAAGCGTGTGTTCCTAATGGCGCCGATCCATCACCACTTCGAAAAGCTCGGCTGGACCGAAAGCCAGGTGGTGATCCGCTTCTGGATCATCGCCGTCATCCTGGCGCTGGTCGGCCTTTCCACCCTCAAGCTCAGATAGGCGCGCCCCGTGATTCCCGCCGCATCCTTCGCAGGCAAGCGTGTTTCGCTCTTCGGGCTCGGCGGCTCGGGGATCGCGACCGCGCACGCGCTGATCGAGGGCGGGGCTGAGGTTCTGGCCTGGGACGACAATCCTGACAGTGTCGCCAAGGCGGCAGCCGCCGGGATTGCAACCGGCGACCTGCACACAGCCGACTGGGCCACGTTCTCCGCTTTCGTGCTGTCGCCCGGCGTGCCGCTGACGCATCCCAAACCGCACTGGACGGTGGAACTGGCGCGCGGTTCGGGTGTCGAGATCATCGGCGACGTCGAGCTTTTCTGCCGCGAGCGGACGCTCGGCGCGCCAGCCGCCCCATTCATCGCCATCACCGGCACCAACGGCAAGTCGACGACCACGGCGCTGACGGCGCATATATTGAAGGCTTCCGGCCGCGATACGCAGATGGGCGGCAATATCGGCCGCGCCGTGATGACACTCGATCCGCCGCAACCCGACCGGCACTATGTCGTCGAATGCTCGTCCTACCAGATCGACCTCGCACCATCGATCAATCCGACGGCCGGCATCCTGCTCAATTTGACGCCGGATCACCTCGACCGTCACGGCACCATGCAGCATTACGCTTCGATCAAGGAGCGGCTGGTTGCCGGCAGCGAGACCGCGATCGTCGGCATCGACGATTCCTGGTGTGCGCAGATTGCCGAACGGCTGGAGCGGGCGGGGCGGCACGTCATCCGCATTTCGAAGCGGCTGCCGCTGACCGACGGCTATTTCGCCGATGGCACCAATTTGATGGAAGCGGTGCATGGCCGCTACAGCCGGGTCGCCTTCCTCGAAGGCATCGGCTCGCTGCGCGGGCAGCACAATGCGCAAAACGCGCTTGCCGCGGTGGCCGCCTGCCTCAAGGTCGGGCTCGACCTCGGCGAGATCCAGTCCGGACTGGAAAGCTTTCCGGGCCTGGCGCATCGCATGGAGCAGGTCGGCCGCAAGGACCACGTGCTGTTCGTCAACGATTCCAAGGCGACCAACGCCGATGCGGCGGCACCCGCGCTGTCGAGCTTTTCACGCATCTACTGGATCGCCGGCGGCCTGCCCAAGGAAGGCGGCATCGAGCCGCTGCGCGGCTTCTTCCCGCGTATCGCCAAGGCCTATCTGATCGGCGAGGCAGCGCCGGCCTTTTCGGCGACGCTGGGCGAGGCGGTGCCGTATGAGATATCGGGCACGCTTGCAGCCGCGGTCGAGCATGCCGCGCATGATGCGGCCAAGGACGATGGCGGCGAGGCGGTGGTACTGTTGTCGCCGGCCTGCGCCAGTTTCGACCAGTTCAAGAATTTCGAGGTCCGCGGCGAAGCCTTCAGGCAAGCTGCGAATGCTATCGAGGGCGTCAAACCCATCGGAGGGGCACGATAATGCAGAGCCGTCTCGACAAAAGCCCGGTTGCGACCTGGTGGTGGACCATCGATCGCTGGTTCCTGGCGGCGTTCCTGTCGCTGATGGGACTGGGCATAGTCTTGTCCTTCGCCGCAAGCCCCGCGGTCGCCGAACGCATCGGCCTCGATAGTTTTCACTTCGCGACCAGGCAGATCATCTTCACCGTGCCGGCGCTCGGCGTGATGCTGGCGGTGTCCTTCCTCGATTCCAGAGAGATCCGGCGCATGGCGCTGATCATGCTGTGCCTGATGCTGGTGCTGATGGTGGCGGTGCTCTACATCGGCGTCGAGGTGAAAGGCGCGCGGCGCTGGGTGTCGCTTGCCGGCCTGTCGATCCAGCCCTCGGAGTTTTTGAAACCCGCCTTTGTCATCATGTGCGCCTGGCTGTTCGCCGAACACAAGCGCCAGCCCGACATTCCGGGCAATCTCTTCGCCATGTTGCTCTTGGTGCTGGTCGTGTCGCTGCTGGTGGCGCAGCCGGACCTCGGCCAGACCATGCTGACGACCGGCACCTGGGGCATCGTGTTCTTCATGGCGGGGCTGCCATGGCTGTGGATTGTCGTGCTCGGAGCGGCCGGCGTCGGTGGCGTCTTTGCCGCCTATACGGTGTTTCCGCACGTCGCCCTGCGTATCGACAAGTTCCTCACTGGCGAAGGCGACACGTTCCAGGTCGATATGGGCCGCGACGCATTGATCAATGGCGGCTGGTTCGGCGTCGGGCCGGGCGAGGGCACCGTCAAGCGGGTCATCCCCGACAGCCATGCCGATTTCGTCTTTTCGGTCGCGGGCGAGGAATTCGGATTGATCATGTGTTTCTTCATCATGTCCATCTTCGCCTTCATCGTGCTGCGCGGCCTCAACACGGCGCTGAAGGAGCATGACGATTTCACCCGCTATGCGGTCGGCGGCCTCGTCACCGTGTTCGGCCTGCAGGCAGTCATCAACATGTGCGTCAACCTGCAGCTGGTGCCGGCCAAGGGCATGACGCTGCCGTTCATCTCCTATGGCGGCTCTTCGCAGATTGCCATCGCCATCTCGATGGGAATGGTGCTGGCGCTGACGCGCAAGCGACCGGAAAAGCGCAAGCAGGTGGGCTTTGCCTTGCCACAGCGCGCCATGCCGGCGGAGTGACATGGCCAGAGGCGTTATCCTTCTCTCGGCGGGCGGAACCGGCGGACATCTGTTTCCGGCCGAGGCACTGGCGCATGAGTTGAACGCGCGTGGCTGGACGGTGCATCTGGCGACCGACGACCGCGCTGAGCGCTTTGCCGGCCACTTCCCGGCCGCCGCCATCCACCCGATCCAGTCCGCGACGCTGGGCTCGAAAAATCCTGTTGCCCTGCTTGGTGCTTTCTGGAAAATCTGGCGCGGCGTGCGCCAGGCGTCCGCCATCATCGGCAGGATCAAGCCCGATACCGTGGTCGGCTTTGGCGGATATCCGACCTTGCCGCCGCTCTACGCCGCGACGCGGCGCAAGGTACCGACGCTGATCCACGAGCAGAACGCTGTGATGGGACGCGCCAACCGGGCGCTGGCCAGCCGCGTCGATGCGATTGCCGGTGGCTTCCTGCCGCAAGACGAAAGCGCCGTCGGCGCCAAGACGGTGACGACAGGCAATCCGGTCCGCCCACAGGTGCTCGAAGCCGCAAAGACCGCCTACGCCGCCTCGGCCGGGAACGATCCCTTCCGCCTGCTGGTGTTCGGCGGCAGCCAGGGCGCGCAGTTCTTCTCCGATGCGGTGCCGGCGGCCGTCGCCTTGCTCCCCGACGCCCTGCGCAAGCGGCTGGTGATCACGCAGCAGGCTCGGGCCGATGATGTCGGGCGGGTGAAGGCGGCCTATGCCGCGCTTGGCGTCGGTGTCGAGGTCTCGCCCTTCTTCAGCGATATGGCGGCGCGCATAGCGGCCGCACAGCTGGTGATGTCGCGCTCCGGCGCGTCGACCGTCTCGGAAATCGCCGTCATCGGGCGACCGGCGCTGCTGGTGCCCTATCCCTATGCGCTCGATCACGACCAGGCCGCGAACGCAGCCGCTCTTGCGGCCGCCGGCGGTGGCGAGGTGGAGCCGCAATCCTCACTTTCGCCCGAGCGCATCGCGGCGTTGATCGGCGCCCTGATGGCCGAGCCCGAACGGCTCACGGCAATGGCTGCCGCGGCGAAGTCGGTCGGCAAACCGGATGCCGCACGGTTGCTCGCCGATCTCACAGAGGCTATTGCGTCCCGCAAAACCGTTTCGGATTTTAAGGAGGGAACGCACGCATGAAGATGCCGCAGACCATAGGCCTCGTGCATTTCATCGGCATTGGCGGCATCGGCATGAGCGGCATCGCCGAAGTGCTGCACAATCTCGGCTACAAGGTGCAGGGGTCCGACCAGGCCGACAGCGCCAACGTGCAGCGGCTGCGCGACAAGGGGATCGAGTGCTTTGTCGGCCACAGGGAAGAAAACCTCGGCGATGCCGAAGTGGTGGTTGTCTCGACGGCTATCAAGAAATCCAACCCCGAACTGAAGGCGGCACGGGAGAAATTGCTGCCGATCGTGCGCCGCGCCGAAATGCTGGCCGAACTGATGCGCTTCCGCCAGGCAGTGGCGATCGGCGGCACGCACGGCAAGACGACGACGACCTCGATGGTAGCGACGCTGCTCGAAGCCGGCGGGCTCGACCCGACCGTCATCAATGGCGGCATCATCAACGCCTATGGCACCAATGCGCGCATGGGGGACGGCGAGTGGATGGTGGTCGAAGCCGACGAGAGCGACGGGACCTTCCTCAAGCTGCCGGCCGATATCGCCGTCGTCACCAATATCGATCCCGAACATCTCGATCACTACGGCAGTTTCGAGAAGGTGCGCGAAGCCTTCCGCCAGTTCGTCGAGAACGTGCCGTTCTACGGCTTCGGCGTCATGTGCACCGACCACCCGGAGGTGCAGGCGCTGGTCGGCCGAATCGAGGATCGCCGCGTCATCACCTATGGCGAGAACGCGCAGGCCGACGTGCGCTTCACCAACCATCGCATGGCCGGCGCGACCTCGGAATTCGACGTGGTGATCCGCGACCGCAAGGGACGCGGCCAGACGACGATATCGGATTTGCGCCTGCCGATGCCCGGCCGCCACAACGTTTCCAATGCGACGGCGGCGATCGCGGTGGCGCATGAGCTCGGCCTGTCGGCCGAGGCGATCAAGAAAGGCCTGTCGTCCTTCGCCGGCGTCAAGCGTCGCTTCACCCAAACCGGCTCCTGGAATGGCGTCGAAGTGTTCGACGATTACGGCCACCATCCGGTCGAGATCGCTGCGGTGCTGAAAGCCGCGCGCAGCGCCACCAAGGGCCGCGTCATCGCCATTGCCCAGCCGCACCGTTTTACCCGGCTGCATGATCTGTTCAATGAGTTCTCCGCCTGCTTCAACGACGCCGACACGGTGATGGTGGCGCCGGTCTACGCCGCCGGCGAGGAGCCGATCGAAGGCGTGACCTCGGATGCGCTGGTGTCGCGCATCCGCGCCGGGGGCCATCGCGACGCGCGCTACATCGAGGGTCCGGAAGCAATAGCGCCTGTTGTCCGTGATCTGGCCAGGCCCGGCGACTTCGTCGTCTTCCTCGGCGCCGGCAACATCACGCAATGGGCCTATGCGCTGCCCAAGGAGCTGGCCGTCTCATGATGCAGGGCCAGGCGCTGATCGACAGACTTGGCGGCCGGCTTGCCGGCCTGCGCGGCCGCATCACGCCGAATGCCGAGATGGACAAGATCACCTGGTTCCGCGCCGGAGGACTGGCCGAGGCGCTCTTTCAGCCAGCGGACGAGGCGGATCTCGCTGCTTTCCTGAAAGCGGTTCCCGAAGAGATACCGCTGACCATAGTCGGCGTCGGCTCGAACTTGCTTGTGCGCGATGGGGGTATTCCGGGTTTCGTCATAAGGCTGTCGGCCAAGGGGTTCGGTGAAACCGAAATTGTTTCGCCGACATCGATCAAGGCTGGCGCGGCCACGCCCGACAAGCGCATCGCCGCGGTGGCGCTGGAAGCCGGCATCGGCGGCTTCCATTTCTACCACGGCATACCGGGCGCCATCGGCGGGGCGCTGAGGATGAACGCCGGCGCCAATGGCGTCGAGACGCGCGAGCGCGTCGTCGAGGTGCGTGCGCTCGACCGCAAAGGCAACGTCCAGACGCTGAGCAATGCCGATATGGGCTATGCCTACCGGCACTCGTCGGCACCGTCCGGGCTGATCTTCACCTCGGCGATTTTCGAGGGCTTTGCCGAGGACAAGGCAGTGATCAAGGCGGCGATGGACGCGGTGCAGAACCATCGCGAGACGGTGCAGCCGATCCGCGAGAAGACCGGTGGCTCGACCTTCAAGAATCCTGAAGGCACCTCAGCCTGGAAAGAGATCGACAAGGCCGGGTGCCGCGGCCTGCTGATCGGCGGCGCGCAGATGTCGCCCATGCACTGCAATTTCATGATCAACACCGGGACAGCGACCGGCTACGAACTCGAATATCTCGGCGAAACGGTGCGCACGCGGGTGCTCGAACATTCCGGCATCCGGCTGCACTGGGAGATCAAGCGCATCGGGGACTTCCGCCCCGGACACGCCGTCCAGGAGTTTCTTGGACAGCTGCTCTAGCCGCGGTTGAAGTTCATGTGACGCATGAACTTCAACCGGTCCGGAACGACCGCGCGACCGTTGCTCCAAAGACTCAACAGCACGGTTTTCGCATCCATTTTCTCAGAAAGTGAATCTCTCGGAATCATAAGCACTTGCCAGTGAATCAACTCTCTGATTCTCTGCTCCAAAGCGTTTCCTGATTTGAGTCGTTCGACGCGTTTCCCGCGTTTTCCGTCTGGGGGGCAACCTGCCGGGAGACTCGGACTCAATGTTGCGGAAATCTTGGTTTTTGATCCGCCGTGAGAGGGGATGACGGGGAATGAAAAACAAGCATGTGGCCGTCCTGCTGGGTGGTTTCTCGTCCGAGCGGCCCGTGTCCCTGTCTTCGGGGAAGGCCTGTGCCGATGTGCTTGAGACGGAAGGCTATCAAGTCACGCGCGTCGATGTCGGGCGCGACGTCGGCTCCGTGCTTGCCGATCTCAGGCCCGATGTCGCCTTCAATGCGCTGCATGGTCCTTTTGGCGAGGACGGCACCATTCAGGGCATTCTCGAATATCTCGGCATTCCCTACACCCATTCCGGCGTGCTCGCCTCGGCGCTTGCGATGAACAAGGAGCAGTCGAAGAAAGTCGTGAAATTGGCCGGTGTCCCCGTCGCCGAATCGAAGGTCGCCAATCGCTTCGCCATTCAGAACAACCATCCGATGAAGCCGCCTTATGTGGTGAAGCCGGTCAATGAGGGGTCGAGCTTCGGCGTCGTGATCGTGCATGAGGGGCAGTCGCATCCGCCGCAGGTCATCGGCTCGTCCGAGTGGAAATATGGCGATACCGTCATGGTCGAGCGTTACATCCATGGGCGCGAGCTGACCTGTGCCGTCATGGGCGACGTGGCGCTTGGCGTCTGCGAGATCATCCCGACGGGCCATTCGTTCTATGACTACGATTCAAAATATGTCGCGGGCGGATCAAAACACGAATGCCCCGCAAAAGTTTCACCGAATATTTACCAAAAAATACAGACACTGGCGCTCAAGGCTCACCAAGCTGTCGGCTGTCGGGGCGTTTCCCGGTCGGACTTCCGTTATGACGATCGTCACTCCGAAAATGGCGAGGTTGTATGGCTCGAGGTCAATACCCAGCCGGGCATGACGCCGACGTCTCTGGTGCCTGAAATCGCCGCCCAGGCAGGGCATTCGTTCGGCGATCTGTTGAGTTGGATGGTGGAGGACGCTTCGTGTCTGCGTTGAAATGGGGGCAGGGCAAGGGGAAGGGCGTGGCCGGGCCGGCGCTGTTCAGCCTGCCATTGTCGTTCGACCATTTCGTGCTGCCGCGCGTGCTTCGCCGCCCGGTGCGTATCCTGGCGCGCCTGGGCGAGGGCGAATTCCAGGCGCCGCGCTTCTCCGCCGCGATCATGTCGGCAGTGCTCATTGCCTCGAGCGGCGCCTATGGCGCCTATCTCGGCGGTCATGCCGACGGCATCGTCCAGAGCATCACTGCCCGGACCGGCTTTGCCGTCGACCAGGTCAAGGTGGTCGGCAATCGCCAGACGTCCGAGATCGATATTCTCGACAGGCTCGAGCTCGATGGCTGGACGTCGCTGATCGGCTTCGATGCCGAGGCGGCGCGGGAACGCATCGCCACCTTGCCCTGGATCGAGGTCGCCGCGGTGCGCAAGGTCTATCCGCACACGTTGGAGGTGCGCGTCGAGGAGCGTCAGGCGTTCGCACTTTGGCAGCAGGGCAGCGATCTCTCCGTCATCGAAAAAGACGGTGCCGTTATCGCACCGTTCTCGGGTGGCAAGCAGGTGCTGCTGCCATTGTTGATCGGAGCCGGCGCGCCGGCCAAGGCGCCGGAATTCCTGGCGAAGATCGAAAAATACCCGGATCTCGCGACCCGCATCAGGGGCTATGTCCGTGTCGGCGATCGGCGCTGGGACCTGAAGCTCGACAACGGCATCACTGTCAAGCTTCCCGAGGATGGCGAGGATCAGGCACTCGCCGAACTCGTCGGCATGGACCATGACAAGGGGCTGTTGTCGCGCGACATCGCCGCCGTCGACATGCGGCTGTCCGACCGGCTGGTCGTGCAACTGACGCCGGAGGCGGCGACCCAGCGCGAAGCCGCGCTCAACGAGAAGCCGAAAATGCTGAAGCGCAAGCCGGAGACGAAGATATGAGCTGGCTTGGCGGTTCAAGCGATGCCTCGTCGCGCCGCTCCGGCACCTTGACGGTGCTGGATGTCGGTTCGAACAAGGTCTGCTGCATGGTGGCGAAGCTGAAGCCATGCGATGACGGCAAGCTGCTGCGCGGACGCTCGCACCGCATCCAGGTGATCGGCATCGGACACCAGAAGTCGCAGGGCGTCAAATCGGGCGTCGTCATCGATCTCGATCGTGCCGAACATGCCATTCGTCTCTCCGTCGACGCCGCCGAGCGCATGGCCGGGCTGACGGTCGATTCGCTGATCGTGAACATGACCGCCGGCCGGCTGAAGAGCGAAGCTTTCTCGGCAACCATCAATCTCGGCGGCCATGAGGCCGACGAGGCCGACATCAAGCGGGTGCTCGGTGCCGGCGCCAAGCAGGCGCTGAAGACGGAGCGCGAGGTGGTCCATTCGCTCCCCGTCGGCTTCTCGCTCGACGCTGAGCGCGGCGTGCGCGATCCGCGCGGCATGGTCGGCGACACGCTTGGCGTCGACATGCATGTGCTGACCGGCGACGCCGCTCCGATGCGCAACCTGGAGCTCTCCATCAACCGCTCGCATCTTTCGGTCGAGCGCATGGTGGCGACGCCCTATGCCAGCGGGCTGGCGGCATTGGTCGACGACGAACTGGAACTGGGCGCCGCCTGCATCGATATGGGCGGCGGCACGACGACGATCTCGGTGTTTTCGGAAGGCAAGTTCGTCCATGGCGACGCCATCGCCATCGGCGGCAACCACGTCACGCTGGACATGGCCAAGGGACTGTCCACCTCGCTCGATGCCGCCGAACGGCTGAAGGTGATGCACGGTTCGGCGTTGCCCGGCAGCGCCGATGACCGCGACCTGGTCTCGATCCAGCCGATCGGCGACGAGGGCGAAGTGCCGCTCCAGATTCCGCGCTCCGTCATGACGCGCATCGTGCGTGCCCGCATCGACGAGACGCTCGAGCTTTTGCGCGACCGGCTGAACAAGTCCGGCTACGGCAATGCGGTGGGCAAGCGCGTGGTGCTGACCGGCGGCGCCAGCCAGCTTGCCGGCCTGCCGGAAGCGGCGCGCCGCATCCTGGGGCGCAATGTGCGCATCGGCCGCCCGCTCGGCGTGGCGGGCCTGCCCGAAGCGGCGAAGGGGCCGGCCTTCTCGGCGGCCGTCGGCTTGTTGATCTATCCGCAGATGGCGAGCTTCGAGAGCCATCCGGCGAAAGGAATTTCCGGTCTCAGGATGACCGGAACGGGCGGAAAACTGCATCGCATGAGTCAGTGGTTGAGAGACAGTTTCTAATTGACGGGGACAGCCCCATAAGTGGCCGCGGCGGCGAAGCGGCAGGAAAGGCAAAGGACGGAGACAATGACCATCAATCTGCAAAAGCCGGACATCACCGAGCTTAAGCCACGCATCACCGTGTTCGGCGTCGGCGGCGGCGGCGGCAACGCCGTCAACAACATGATCACCGCCGGTCTGCGCGGCGTCGAGTTCGTTGTCGCCAACACCGACGCGCAGGCGCTGACCATGTCGAAAGCCGACCGGCTGATCCAGCTCGGCGCGCATGTCACCGAGGGGCTGGGCGCCGGATCCCAGCCTGAAGTGGGCCGCGCGGCAGCGGAAGAATGCATCGACGAGATCATCGATCACCTGTCCAACACCCATATGTGCTTCGTCACCGCGGGCATGGGCGGCGGCACGGGCACGGGAGCGGCGCCGGTCGTGGCGCGCGCCGCCCGCGAGAAGGGCATCCTCACTGTCGGCGTCGTCACCAAGCCGTTCCATTTCGAAGGCCAGCGCCGCATGAAGACGGCGGATTTCGGCATCGAGGAGCTGCAGAAATGCGTCGACACGCTGATCGTCATCCCTAACCAGAACCTGTTCCGGCTGGCCAATGACAAGACCACCTTCGCCGACGCGTTCGCCATGGCTGACCAGGTTCTCTATTCGGGTGTAGCCTGCATCACCGACCTGATGGTCAAGGAAGGCCTGATCAATCTCGACTTCGCCGACGTTCGTTCGGTGATGCGCGAGATGGGCAAGGCGATGATGGGCACCGGCGAGGCATCGGGCGAGGGCCGCGCGATGGCGGCCGCGGAAGCCGCGATCGCCAACCCGCTGCTCGACGAGACCTCGATGAAGGGCGCCAAGGGCCTGCTGATCTCGATCACCGGCGGCCGCGACCTGACGCTGTTCGAAGTCGACGAAGCGGCGACCCGCATCCGCGAGGAGGTCGACCAGGACGCCAACATCATCCTGGGCGCCACTTTCGACGAGGAGCTCGAAGGCGTCATCCGCGTCTCGGTTGTCGCCACCGGCATCGACAAGTCGGCGGCCGAAATCGCCGCCGCGCCGATCTCGATCCGCACCGCGCCGCAGAAGCCGGCCGCCCGCCCGGCCGTTGCCGCGGCGGAAAGCCGCCCCGCGCCGGTCCAGCAGGCTGCGTTCGAGCCGCGCGCCGCCGATCCGGTCGCGGAAGCGATCCAACTGGCCGAAGCAAACGCCGCGGCGATGGCACAAGCCCGTCCGGCGCCAATTGCCCATGCGGATGATTTCCGTCCGCAGAGCAAGATCTTCCAGGCTCCGCCGGCGCAGCCGCAACCGATGGTGCAGCCCGTGGTCCAGCAGATGCAGCCGGCGCCTCAGCCGCGCGAGATCCTGCGCGAAGTCCAGCAGCCGGTCGCGATGGCTCCCCAGCGCATGCCGCGCGTCGAGGACTTTCCGCCTGTCGTGAAGGCCGAGGTCGACGCCAAGAGCCGCCCGGCCGACCATGAGAACAGCGGACCGATGGGGCTCTTGAAGCGTCTGACCAACGGCCTGACGCGCCGCGAGGAAGAGCCTGCACGCCTGCAGCCGGCGCAGCCGCGCGAGCCCAAGCTGCGTCAGGCCGCACCGGAAGTGCGCCGTCTGGCAAGCCAGGACGCGCAGCTCTACGCGCCTCGTCGCGGCCAGCTCGACGACCAAGGCCGCCTGACGCCGCAGGCCAGGGCGACTCAGGAGGACGACCAGCTGGAAATTCCGGCGTTCCTGCGTCGCCAGGCCAACTGAGCGGTTAACGGGCTGTAACAATTGTTAACAGGCAAGCAAGGAATTGCTTGCCTGTTAACGTTTAAAAGAATGGAAATTCAAGCACTTAAGAGGCTATCCATACGTCGGTTGCGGTTACAAAGAGTAAGAAACCGTGATTTGGACTATCCCTGACGGGACATTATCTTCATTGCCTACCGTCGTCGGTTTGCCGGGATTTCGGGGGAAGTGACCTGGCCTGCCGATTTTTACAAGAGAGCCGCGCCCTCGGGCTGGAGAAGCGGACCTAGGCATTTCGGGCTTATGGGGATTGTCTTGCACGACTATCAGACGACAGTGAAGACGCGCGCGTCGCTTACGGGCACCGGCGTTCACAGCGGCAAGGAAGTTTCCATCAGCTTTCTCCCGGCAGATGCCGACACCGGCATCGTTTTCCAGCTTTTTAGTGAGAACGGGCAAGGTCGCGAGTTCCGCGCCCTGTTTTCCGAGATCGGCGCAACCGATCTGTGCACCATGCTCGGTGACCCCTCTGGCGAGCACATCGCCACGGTCGAGCACATCATGGCGGCGCTGTTCGGGCTCGGCATCGACAATGTCATCATCGAGATCGACGGCCATGAGGTCCCTATCCTCGACGGCAGCGCCATGGCGTTCGTCGAGGCCATAGACCAGGCCGGCATCGAAACGCTGTCGGTCAAGCGGCGCTACATCCGGATCGTCAAGCCGGTCCGCATCGAGAACGGCGCCTCCTGGGCTGAGTTCAGGCCCTATGACGGCACCCGCTTCGAGGTCGAGATCGATTTCGAAAGCCCGGCGATCGGCCGGCAGCTGTTCGCGTCCGACATCAATGCGGACATTTTCCGCCGCGACATCGCGCGCGCCCGCACCTTCGGCTTCATGAAGGACGTCGAGCGGCTGTGGGCCGCCGGCTATGCGCTGGGATCCTCGCTTGAGAATTCGCTGGTCATCGGTGACGACAACCGCGTCATCAACATGGGCGGCTTGCGCTACCCCAACGAGTTCGTACGCCATAAGACGCTGGACGCCATGGGCGACCTGGCACTGGCCGGGGCCCGCTTCATCGGCTGCTTCCGCTCCTATCGTGGCGGCCATAGGCTGAATGCGGCCGCCTTGCGGCGCGTGCTGTCGGACCGTACCGCGTTCGAGATCGTCGAAACGACCCGCCGCGAGCGCGGCCGTGCGGCCGAGATGAGCGCCGTCAACGCGCCTCTCTATGCGCCCTGGATGATCTGAGTCGCCGCCACTTTCCGGATACCATCGCAGCTCGCTGGTGTTGCATGAATGCATCATTTGCCGGCGAAATCGCAGGGATGCTCCGGCGCGGCCCGGCCGCCACAAAAATGTTCGATTGCCTAGACATAGCGTTGCCGGGCAAGGCGGTTATGGTTTATGGCTGCTGCCGTCGATAGTGCATGTCGCCTGGAAGTGGGGACCAGTTTTGGGGAAACGATATGCAACAGGCACTGAAATAACGCCGAAAGGGCGCAATCCAATCATGTTCTTCAAGCGAGTCGGTCAATTGAAAGCGCCGCAGCGGTCCGTTTTCCTGGCGCTTTCGGTGGTTGTTCCATCGCTCTTCCTGTCTGCTTGCATGTCGTCGGAAAAAGATATCGACCTGTCGACCTATGTCGATCAGACCGAGCCGGCCGACGTTCTCTACAACCAAGGGCTCGCCAATCTGAATGCCGGACGCCTCGACGAGGCGAGCAAGAAGTTCGACGCGGTCGACCGCCAGCATCCTTATTCGGAGTGGGCCCGCAAATCGATGGTGATGGGCGCGTTCGCCGACTATCGCAAGGGCAGCTACGACGAAGCGATCTCGTCGGCCAAGCGTTATCTGACGCTGTATCCGTCAACGGATGACGCGGCTTATGCGCAGTACATCATCGGCCTTAGCTACTACCGCCAGATCAAGGACGTGACGCAGGATCAGAAGGAAGCGCGCCAGACCGTGCAGACCATGCAGGATCTCGTGACGCGCTGGCCTAATTCAGAATATGTCGATGACGCCAAGGAAAAGATCCGCTTCGCCAACGACCAACTCGCCGGCAAGGAGATGCAGATCGGCCGCTATTATCTCGAACGCCGCGAATACATCGCCGCGGTCAAGCGCTTTCGCAATGTGGTCGAGAATTATTCCAACACCCGGCATGTCGAGGAGGCGCTGGCGCGCCTGACCGAGAGCTATTATGCGATGGGCCTGACTTCGGAGGCGCAGACCGCTGCCGCCGTTCTCGGCACCAATTATCCCGACAGCCCATGGTACAAGGATTCCTACAAGCTCCTGCAGAGCAACGGGCTTGCGCCGCGCGAGAATGCCGGCTCGTGGATATCCAAGGCCGGGAAACTGATCACCGGCGCCTGATGCAGGCGTAACGATGCTTTCCAGGCTGTCGATCCGCGATATCGTCCTGATCGAGAAGCTGGATATCGACTTCCAGCCCGGTCTCTCGGTGCTGACGGGCGAGACCGGCGCCGGAAAATCCATCCTGCTCGACGCTCTGTCCTTGGCGCTTGGGGCTCGCGGTGACGCTTCCCTGGTGCGCCACGGCGCGGCACAGGGCCAGGTGATTGCCGTGTTCGACGTGCCGCGCAACCATCCGGTGCGCGCGTTGCTTGCCGAGAATGCCATCGAGGACGACGGCGACATCATCCTGCGCCGCTTGCAGACTGTGGACGGCCGCACCCGCGTCTTCGTCAACGATCAGCCGTCCAGCGTGACGCTGATGCGCGACGTCGGCCGCGCGCTGGTCGAGATCCACGGCCAGCATGACGAACGCGCCCTTGTCGATCCCGGCGCGCATCGCGACGTGCTCGACGCCTTCGGCGGCCATCTCGGCGCCGTCCGGTCGGCGGCCGAGGCCTGGCGGCACTGGCGCGCCTGCGAGCAGGAGCTCTCGCGCCATCGTGCCAAGGTGGCGGCGGCGGCGCGCGAAGCGGACTACCTGCGCGCAGCGGTCACGGAGCTGACCAAGCTCGATCCGCAGCCGGGTGAGGAGACTGAGCTTGCCGACTTGCGCGCCCACATGATGCGGGCCGAGAAGATCGCCTCCGAAATCCACGACGCGCAGGACGTGCTTTCGGGTCCATCCTCGCCCTTGCCGCAACTGGCCAGCCTGCTCAGGCGGTTGCAGCGCAAGGCCGGCGAGGCCCCCGGGCTGCTCGACGAAGTGGTCAAGTCGCTGGATGAGGCGATGCTGTCGCTCGACGCGGCGCAGTCGGGTGTCGAGGCGGCTTTGCGCGCCACCGAATATGATCCACAGCGGCTGGAAAAGGCGGAAGAGCGATTGTTTTCGCTGCGCGCGGCATCGCGCAAGCACAGCGTTGCCGTCGATGATTTGGCGCAATTGCGCGACACGATGGTTGCCGATCTTGCCGATCTCGATGCCGGCGAGGAGCGCCTTCATGGGCTGGAAAAGCAGGCGGCCGCAGCGCGCGAAGCCTATGATATCGCCGCCGCGCAGTTGTCCTCGCTTCGCCATGCCGCGGCGGTCGGGCTGACCAAGGCGGTGATGGCCGAACTGCCGGCGCTTAAGCTCGAACGCGCCGCCTTCATCGTCGAGATGAAGAGCGAGGCCGAGAGCCGCATGGAAGAGGGCATCGACCAGATCGAGTTCTGGGTGCGCACCAATCCCGGCACGCGACCCGGGCCGATGATGAAGGTTGCTTCCGGCGGCGAGCTTTCGCGCTTCCTGCTGGCGCTGAAGGTGGCGCTGGCCGACCGGGGCTCGGCGCCAACGCTGGTCTTCGATGAAATCGACACAGGGGTGGGCGGCGCCGTCGCGGATGCCATCGGCCAGCGGCTGGCAAGATTGTCCAGGCGCGTGCAGGTGCTCTCGGTCACCCATGCGCCGCAGGTGGCGGCCCGCGCGGCGACGCACTTCCTGATCTCCAAGTCCGGCAGCACCGACAAGGTCGCGACCGGCATCGCCGAAATGGACCGGGCGGCGCGCCAGGAAGAGATCGCGCGCATGCTGGCCGGCGCCACCATCACCGACGAAGCGCGCGCGGCCGCCGAGAGATTGCTGCGGGAGAATACGGCGGCTGCCTGAAAGCTCGTTTCCCGTGAAGGCGAGTCAGGATATGGCTGCATCCTGCTGTTCAGGAATGATTTTTTCGCAGGCCGGCTCCCTCCTGCCAAATCCTGATTTATAGTGGCGCCCAACCAAAGTGCGCTGCGCCTTGGTTATTGTTTTGTGCATGTCGTTGCCCCAAAATCGCACCATATTTTGGGCGGCGTGCATTGGTCAGGGAAGCCGTGCGATGTCTGAAAGACCAGTCGATTCACTCAGTGAGAGCGAAGCCGAAGCGGAGCTGAAGCGCCTGGCGCAGGAGATCGCGGAGCACGACCGCCGCTACCATACCGAGGACGCGCCTGTTATCACCGACGCCGCCTATGATGCGCTGACCCGGCGCAACTTCGCCATCGAGCAGCGCTTTCCCGCCCTGGTGCGCGAGGATTCGCCATCGCGCAGGGTCGGTGCCGCGCCGGCGGAAGGCTTTGCCAAGGTGCGCCATGCCGTGCCCATGCTCAGCCTCGCCAAGGCCTATACCGACGAGGACGTCGCAGATTTCATCGAACGCGGCCGGCGCTTCTTCGACCGCGACAAGGATCTCGACATCGCCTTCACGGCCGAACCGAAGATCGACGGCCTGTCGGCCTCGCTGCGTTACGAGAACGGCGTGTTCGTGCAGGGCGCAACGCGCGGCGATGGCGCTGTCGGCGAAGACATCACCGCCAATCTGAGGACCATCGCCGATATTCCCGGCAGGCTGAAAGGCTCGGGCTGGCCCGAAATCATCGAGATACGCGGCGAGGTCTACATGACCTATGCGGAATTCGAGGCGCTGAAGCAACGCTCGGCGGCCGCCGGCGGCCAGGACTATGTCAATCCGCGCAATACGGCGGCTGGGTCGCTGCGCCAGAAGGATCCATCGGTCACCGCCAGCCGGAACCTCAAATTCCTTGCCTATGCCTGGGGCTACACGACAGCCGACCCCGCTCCGACACAATACGATTCGGTGCAGAAATTCGCGGAATGGGGCTTCAAAGTCAGCCCGCTGATGGTGCGGGCGAGGTCGGTCGGCGAGCTGATCGCGCATTATCACCGCATCGAGGAACAGCGTTCTTCCTTGGGCTACGACATCGACGGCGTCGTCTACAAGGTCGACCAACTGGAGTTGCAGCGCCGGTGGGGCTTCGTCACCGGCGAACCGCGCTGGGCCATCGCGCACAAATTTCCGGCCGAACAGGCGATGACGACCGTGCAGAAGATCGATATCCAGGTCGGGCGCACCGGCACGCTGGCGCCGGTAGCGAGGCTTGCGCCCGTGACAGTCGGGGGCGTCGTGGTCGAGAACGTCACGCTGCACAACGAAGACTATATCAAGGGTTTCGACAGCAACGGCCAGCCGATCCGCGACGGCATCGACGTGCGCATCGGCGACACCGTGGTGATCCAGCGGGCAGGGGATGTCATCCCGCAGATCGTCAGTGTCGTCGTCGACAAGCGTCCGCCGGATGCCGTGCCTTACGAATTCCCACATACTTGCCCGATCTGCGGCTCGCCGGCGACGCGCGAAATCAACGAGAAGACCGGCAAGGAGGATTCCCGCAGGCGTTGCACGGGCGAACTGATCTGCCCCGCGCAAGCCGTGGAAGGGCTGCGCCACTTCGTGTCGCGCGGGGCCATGGATATCGAGGGACTAGGCGCGGAAAACATCGACCTGTTCTTCAATGCGGGCCTGGTCAAGACGGCCGCCGACATCTTCACGCTCAGGGATCGGCGTCCCGCCGTCACCAAGGCGCTGGCCGAGCGGCGCGAGGAGCAGGCGAGGCAGCGCGAGGCGGCGTCGGGCAAGACGCGCAAGAACGTGCGCAGCGTCGAGGACCGCAACTATGAAGGGTTGGACAAGCTCTTTGCGGCGATCGATTCGCGCCGCGAACCCGAGCTCGACCGCTTCATCTTTGCGCTTGGGATCCGCCATATCGGCGAAACGACGGCGGCCGTGCTTGCCCGGACGTTTTCGACAATCGAGGAACTGATCCGCGTCGGCAAGGAGACCGCGGCGGCTGACGATCCGCATAGTGTCTTCCCGTCGATCAACGGCATCGGCGATACGGTGATCAACGCGCTGGCCGATTTCTTCGGCAATGAGCGCAATGACGACGTGCTTGAGGCGTTGCTTAAACAGGTCAGGCCGAAGCCGTATGTCGTCACCGTCTCGGCCGACAGCGTGGTCGCGGGCAAGACCGTCGTGTTCACGGGCTCGCTGGAAAAGATGACGCGTTCCGAAGCCAAGGCGATGGCCGAACGGCTGGGCGCGAAGGTGGCGGGCTCGGTTTCGGCCAAGACCGATCTGGTGGTGGCGGGGCCCGGCGCCGGCTCGAAACTCAAGCTTGCCAGTGAACTCGGCATCGAGGTCATAGACGAGGACGCGTGGCTGCAGCGGATCGGCAAGGCATGATGTCAGGCGAATTCAAGGGGTTCGGCCAGAAGGCTATTCCGTTCCTGAAGGCACTTGATTTCCACCAGAGTCGCGAGTGGTTCGTAGAGAATCGCGACCTGTTCGAACAGGAATTGCGCGATCCGCTGGGCGATCTGGTGGAGACGCTCACACGCCGTTTCGGCGAGGCCGGGCTCGGCCTCAAGGGCGACCGCAAGAAATCACTGTTCCGGATCAACCGGGACGTGCGCTTCGCCAAGGACAAGCGGCCTTACAACCGGCATCTGTCGGCGATCCTGTCGCCCGACGGCACCAAGATGGAGCAGGGCGTGTTCTATGTCCACGTCGGGCTGGAACGCTGCTTCGCCGACATTGCCTGGTGGCAGCCCGCCCCGGAACTGTTGCTCGCCATGCGCAAGGCCATCGCGGCAAGGCCCGACAGGTTCCGCGCCCTGGTGGCCGCCTTGAAGAAGAATGGTCTTGAGTTCGAGACGGAGGGCCGCATGAAGCGCACGCCGCGGGGCTTCGAGCATGTCGGTGATTCCGATCTGGCCGAGGCCATCCGCAACCGTCATTTCTACGTCCAGCATGTCATCGATCCGGCGGGGATCCACACGGCGGCGCTGGTCGACGAGCTGGTCGATTTCACCATGCGCGCCAAGCCGCTGCTCGATTGGGGGAGGGCGATCGAGGGCAAGGTGGCGCAGGGCTAGGATTGGTCCTGGCAATCATTTCCGCTGATTGTTGGGCTCAACCGAATTCGTGTGACAAGGCGGGCCACGCTACCTAGATCAGGCCATTCTCCTGGGAGTTATCCATGGTGTCGGATGCAATTTCCGAGAACGGCGCAAAGAGCGATTTCTGGCAAGGCGTGCGGCTTTCCATGCCGGTCGTTGTGGCGTCGGCGCCGTTCGGGGTGCTGTTCGGGGCGCTGGCCGTCGACAATGGCTTCTCGGTGTTCGAAGCCTTCCTGATGAGTGCGATGATTTTCGGCGGCGCCAGCCAGATGGTCGGCATCGAGCTGTTCGGCCAGCATGTCGCGCCGTGGCTGATCGTGCTGTCAATCTTCGCCGTCAATTTTCGCCACGTGCTCTATTCGGCCGGTATCGGCCGGCGCATAGCGCACTGGCCTGTGGTCAGCCAAGCGCTCGGCTTCTTCATCCTCACCGATCCGCAATTCGCCGTCGCCGAGGCGAGGGCGCAATCCGGCGAGACGGTCGGCTTCGCCTGGTATCTCGGGCTCGGCCTGCCGGTCTATGTATTCTGGGTGATCGAAAGCGCGCTCGGCGCGGTGTTCGGCAAGCTCATCCCCGACACGCATGCGCTGGGCATCGATTTCCTGCTGCCGATCTATTTCCTTGGCCTGGTGATGGGCTTCCGCAAGCGGCCGTTGTGGCTGCCGGTGGTCGTCGCCAGTGCTTGCGCCTCGATCGTCGCCTACAAGACGGTAGGTTCGCCCTGGCACGTCTCGATCGGCGCCATCGCCGGCATGCTGCTGGCCGTCATCCTGCCGCCCCACCACTCAGGCGTGAAGGCACGGCCATGAGCACGACGTTCTGGATCATCATCGCCGGCGCGATCGCCACTTATCTTACGCGCATCGGCGGACATCTGGTCATCTCGCGCTTCGACAATATCCATCCGCGCGTCGAGGCCGGCCTCAACGCGGTGCCGGCGGCGGTGCTGACGACATTGGTGGCGCCGGAACTGTTGAATGCCGGACCGGCGGAATGGGCGGCGTTGGTTGTCACCGCTGTGGTTTCGCTGCGCGGCGGGCTGATGGCGATGTTTTTGGCTGGTGCGGCGATGCTGATCCTGGCGCGGCAGTTCGTGGGGTAGAGTTCCGGGCGCGATCGTTCGAACGCTGGCGCCGCCTTAGACGTACTCAAATCTTAGCGCCATGCGGTAACGGCGCCGTTGCCTTTTCCAGCCAGGCCAGCGTCTCGCCGTCGAGCATCGGCCCGATCTCGGCCAGCACGCGGGCGTGGTAGGTGTCGAGCCAATGCAGCTCGTCGCGGGTCAACAAATCCGAGCGCACCAGCCTGACGTCGATCGGCGCCAGGGTCAGCGTCTCGAAACCGTGCATGGCGATGTCGCCGCCGTCGATCTGCTCGGCCGGCGTCACCAGGATGAGGTTCTCGATGCGGATGCCGTAAGAACCTTCCTTGTAATAGCCCGGCTCGTTGGACAGCATCATGCCTTCGAGCAGCTTTTCGGTGCCCGTGCGGGCGATGCGTTGCGGGCCTTCGTGCACCGCCAGATAAGAGCCGACGCCATGGCCGGTGCCGTGGGCGAAGTCGCAGCCGTGCTTCCACAGCGCCATGCGGGCGACGGCGTCGATTTCCGAGCCGCGCGTGCCGGCGGGGAAACGCAGCGTGGAAATGCCGATCATGCCTTTCAGCACGAGCGTGAAGCGTTCGCGCATTTCCTCGGTCGGCTGGCCGATCGGCACGGTGCGGGTGATGTCGGTGGTGCCGTCCTGATATTGGGCGCCGGAATCGAGCAGGAACAGCTCGCCGGCCTGGAGCTTGCGGCTGGTGGCGCGTGAGACGCGGTAGTGCATGATGGCGCCATTCGGGCCGGCGCCCGAAATGGTGTCGAAGGAGACGTCGCGCAGCGGCATTTGCGTTTCCTCGCCGGTCTGCCGGCGCGTCTCTTCCAGCCGGGTGACGACCGCGATCTCGTCGAGCGAGCCGGGCTTCTGGCGGTCGAGCCAGCACAAAAGCTTCGCCACCGCCGCGCCATCGCGCCGATGCGCGGCGCGCGAGCCGTTGATCTCGGCCTGGTTCTTGGTGGCGCGCGGGATGCGGGCCGGGTCGGGAGCGGCAATCACCTCGCCGCCATTGTCCTCGACCAGCATGCGCAGCCTGTCGGCGGCCAAAACGGGGTCTAGCGCGATTTTCGCGCCGCTCTTGGCCAGCGCCACGACCGCTGCCTCGAATTCACCGGGCTCATGGGGCTCGGCAAGCTGGGTGAGATACGCCGCAACCTGGCGCGAGAATTTTCGGCTGTCCATGAATAGCCGGTGCCGTCCGTCGGCAGCGAGGACAGCAAAGCCGAGCGCCAGCGGCGTGTGCGGTACGTCGCCGCCACGGATGTTGAAGGCCCAGGCGATCGAGGAGGGATCCGTCAGCACCGCATGGGTGGCGCCCTCCTGGCCGATCGCCGCCGCCAGCCGCGCCAGCTTGTCCTTGGCGAGCTCGCCGGCAAAACCGATGGGATGGAGTTCGACAGGAGCGACCGGTGCATCCGGCTGATCCTTCCAGATTATGTCGATCGGGTTCGCCTCGAGCGGCACCAGCACGGCGCCGGTCTTTTCGGCCGAGGCCCGCAGCGCCTTGACCTCGCCGATCGTGTGCAGCCAGGGGTCGAAGCCGAGCCGCGCGCCCTTGCCGAGGTTATCCTTGAGCCAATTTGCAGGCGGATTGTCGACCAGGCTCTCGATCGAGAAGATACCGAGATCAACCTCGCCGCGCACCTGCAGCGTGTAGCGTCCGTCGACGAAGATGAAGGCGCGGTCGCGCAGGATGATGGCAACGCCGGCGGAGCCGCTGAAGCCGGTCAGCCATTTTAGCCGCGCCGAGCGGTCGGCGACATATTCGCCCTGATGCTCGTCGGCGCGGGGAACGACAAATCCATCCAGGCCGTTTTCCGCCAGCCATTGGCGCAGCAGCGCCACGCGCGGTCTGCCGACGGCCGGATTGCCAGCGGAATCAAAGGTCTGGAACATGGTGGCGTCTCCCTCGGATAGTGCCCGACCGTAGCGCATGGAGCTGGAAACCGGAATCGATTTCAGCAGGGCCAGACGGGGCTGCGTCACCGTTTGAGATGGATCGTCACCCAGCCTTCGCGGTGCAGCGTTCTGACATGGCGAAAGCTCTGGCCGACATAGGCGGAGATCACCGCATCGCGCTGCCGGTCGAGGATGCCTGACAGCACCAGCGAGCCGCCGAGGCTGATGTGTCGCGCCATTTCCGGAGCAAGCCGCATCAGCGGCCGCGCCAATATGTTGGCGATGATCAGGTCGAAAGGCGCACGCCTGGCAAAGATCGGATGGTGGAATCCGGGTGCGGTCACTGTTTCCACCAGCGCCTTGACGTGGTTGAGCCGCGCATTGGCGGCGGCAACGCTTACCGCCACCGGATCGATGTCGGTCGCCAGCACGGGAATATGGAAGAGCTTGGCCACAGCGATGGCCAGCACCGCGCTGCCGGTGCCGAGATCGAGCGCGTTGCGCGGCCGCTCGCGCCGCGTCACCTTTTCCAGCATTTCCAGGCATCCGGCGGTGGTGCCGTGGTGGCCGGTGCCGAAGGCCAGCCCCGCTTCGATCTCGATGGCAAGCTCGCCACTGTGGCGTTTACGGCGATCATGCGCGCCATGCACGAAGAAACGGCCGGCACGCACCGGTTTCAGCCCTTCCAGCGAGCGCGCCACCCAGTCGATATCGGGCAAGGTCTCGCGCTCGACCGGCCTGGACAGGGCTAGCCCTGCCAGAATGTCCTTCACCCGCGCCTCGACCGCATCGACATCGCCGTCGGCATAGAGAGAGACTTCATGAACGTCCGCGTCCTCATCGACCTCCAGCACGGCTATCGGCAAGCCTTCGTCCTCAAAGGCGGCATCGAGGGCGGCGAAAATTCTGGTGGATTCGATCTTGCCGGCGGTGAAATGGAGCCGCGTCTGGGTCATGGATTCGCATCAGCCCTTGGCCGCGAGGCGTTTGAGCTTTTCCACCGCGGTGTCGGCGCTTTCGCCATAGGCGATCGTGCCGGCGAAATCGCCCTTGCCGTTGAGCAGCAGCACCGAGGCGGTATGGTCCATCGTGTAGTCGCCGTCGCCGGTGTCGACCTTCTTCCAGTAGATGCCGAAGGACTTCGCCATGGCGTGGACTTTGTCCGGGTCGCCCGATATGCCGGTGATGCGGTCAGAGAAATTGCTGACATAGGCGTTCATGACCGCGGGGGTGTCGCGCTCCGGATCGACCGAGACGAAGTAGGCATGCAGGTTCTTGCCATCGTCACCAAGCGTCTTCAGCCAGCCGGACAGTTCGAACAGCGTGGTCGGGCAGACCTCTGGGCAATGGGTGAAGCCGAAGAAGACGACGCTGGGGTGGCCCCGGAAGGCGGCTTCGGTGATCGGCGCGCCTTTCTGGTCGACCAGCGTAAAGGCGGCACCGAAAGGCTCGCCGCCATAGTGGCCGCGATACCAGTCGAAGGTCAGCCAGCCTATGCCGGCCGCCATCAGGACGAGAATGCCGACCAGTATTGAGCGCATCATCAGTAGGATTCCGTCTTGTAATTTCATCGGCATGCCGGCCATGGCCAGGCAGCCCTTGGTTCGGCGAACAGTCTTAGCGGTTCGACCGGGTACACGCAAAGGTGCCGCGTTGACGCAACCGGCCGTGACCTATCCCGGCGTTTTGATCGGGGCCGGCGGCTTGCAATGCGATGTCCTTCGCCCCACCTAAGACCGGCAAACTTGAACCTCGGAGGCTATCTTGCAACGACTGATTGGGCGAAATCTGATCGGCGGCGCTCTGGCCGCGTGCCTTGTCCTTGGCGCCGGTGCCGCAGTCGCCGATGAAGTCGGCAAGGTCGGCGTCGACTGGCTCGGCAACGACATCATCGTCGAAGCGATCAAGGACCCGAAGGTGGACGGCGTCACCTGCCACGTGTCCTATTTCGACCGCGGCATCATCGACCGCCTGCACAAGGGCAACTGGTTCGAAGATCCTTCCGATTCCTCGATTTCGTGCCGCCAGACCGGTCCGATCACCATCGGCGACATCGACATGAGCGAAGGCGGCGAGGAGGTGTTCAAGCAAGGCATCAGCCTGATCTGGAAGAAGCAGGTGGTGAACCGCATCTACGACAAGGCCAACGAGACGCTGATCTACCTCTCGCATTCGCGCCAGGTGCAGAACGGCTCGGCCAAGATGTCGGTCACCACCGTGCCGCTCTACGGCCAGAACGTGGTGTGGACGAAGGGCAAGCCGAAATAGATGTTCTTTCGTGCAATTGACCTGACCGACAATTGCTCCCGGCTTGCGGGAGCTATTGCCCTGACGTAAAGCCGCCCGCATGGACCGTTCCGAAAATCTCGTGCTGAAAGATCCTGAGCCGCGTATCCATCCGACGGCGGAGCTGAAAGCATGCAAGCTCGGTCGCTACGCCTCGATCGGCGAGCGGGTGGTGCTGCGCGAAGTGAGCGTCGGCGATTTTTCCTATTTCGAGCGGCACGCCGAGGCGATCTACACGAACGTCGGCAAATTCTGCTCGATTGCCGCCAACAGCCGCATCAATGCGCTGGATCATCCGATCGAGCGACTGACCCAGCACAAGGTCAGCTACCGGCCCAACGAATATTTCCGCTGGCTGGGCGTCGATGCCGTCTTCCGCGAACGGCGCCAGGCGAAGGCGGTGAGCATCGGCCATGACGTGTGGATCGGCCACGGGGCCGTGATCATGCCCGGCCTCACCATCGGCAATGGCGCCGTCGTCGGCGCCAATGCCGTCGTCACGCATGACGTGCCGCCCTATACGATCGTCGCCGGGGTGCCGGCCAAGCCGCTTCGGCCGCGCTTCGCAGCCGATATCGCGGCGCGGATCGAGGCTCTCGCCTGGTGGGACTGGCCGGTCGAAAAGCTCGCCAGCGCCGTTCCCGACATGCAGGCCATGACCATCGAGACCTTCCTGGACCGCTGGGAAAATCACGCCGCGTGAGTGACGCCGGCGCGGCTGAAGAGCACGCGCATTTGCGCCAAAGGCGCGCTTCAGGGAACCACTATGCGAGCGCTCCGGACTGAACCCCTTCCGTCATGCGGGGGTGGCGCAACGGAAGGGGCTGGAGGTAAACCGCTGTGAAGCGGAAGGAACAGGCCTGTTTTGCCTGCACCGTTACTGTGACACCAAACCGATAAAGTGTGTTGTCCTTCCGATTCCCTTGATGCGTGCATTCGATTGCGGCGGTTGTATTTCTTTCCGATGGGAACCCGATATGGCCGCCGGTTGTTCCTTCCGGCGTACCGCACGGCGCGGCGCTGTTTGAGGGACCCCATGATCGAGAAGCTCTTCACCAAAATCGCCAACCGGGTAGCCCACCTTGCGGGGCTGTCGCCGACATTCGCACTCTGCTGCCTGATCGTCATCATCTGGGCAGTAAGCGGCCCACTCTTCGCCTTCTCGGACACTTGGCAACTGGTGATCAACACCGGGACGACGATCATCACCTTCCTGATGGTGTTTCTCATCCAAAACACCCAGAATCGAGACGGCGCGGCAATCCAGGCCAAACTGGACGAGTTGATCCGGGTCAGCGAAGCCAAGAACACCTTCATCGGTATCGAGCATCTGACCGAAGCCGAGGTCCAGGAGATCCGTGCCAAATGCGAGCGGGCAGCGAAGCGGCATGACGAGAAAATCGCGGCCGTAGCTGCCAAGAAAGCCGTGGCGTCAAAGAGCAAACCGAAAAAGCAGGTGGCTCGAAGCACCGGCTGAAACCGGTTAACCCCCAAGGGTTCCGTCGTTGCTCGAATGCGACCCGATCCGAACACCGGCTCTCATTTTTCGGACATGCTCATTGCTTCATGAATGCCGCGAAGGCATCCTTGTGGTCGGGGTGCCAGCGCGACAGAGCAGGGCGGTTTTCGATGATGTCGCCGATCGCCCAGGCCATGCGTTTCTCATCCAGCGGACGCGTCACCTCGTTGTCAGGGCACAGGATGTAGAAGTCGCGCTTTGTCAGGGATTCCAGCATGAAATCAATGACCTGTTCGCCGGTCCAGGCGCCGGCCGGCTTCTCGGTCGCACCCTCGGTCAGGCCGGTATAGGTGAAGCCCGGGATCAGCAGATGCGCCGACAGATGGGCACCCGGTTCGTTGCGCAGGGCATGCGCCAGTCCCTCGGTAAAGGTCTTCACGCCGGCCTTGGAGACGTTGTAGGCAAGGTTTCCAGGCGGCGTGGTGATGCCTTGCTTGGAGCCGGTGTTGACGATCAGACCCGGCTGGCGGGCTCCCAGCATGCGGGGCACGAAGGCTTCGACGCCATGCACGACACCCCAGAAATTGATGTCCAGCAGCTGCTTCCAAGCGTCGCGGTTCTCCCACGGCTTGCCCGGGTTGTTGCCGACACCAGCATTGTTCATCAGCAGCGACACATTGCCGAAGGCGCCAAAGGCTCTTTCGGCGAGACGATCCACGTCATGCGCCGTCGAAACGTCGGCGGCGACGGCCAGCACGGCATCGTCGCCGGCGATCGCGGAAACAACACGGGCCGCATCCTCAAGACGCGGGCCGGCGATATCGGCGAGCACGATCTTCATGCCCATGAGAGCCAGCCGCTTCGCGGCCGCAAGACCAATGCCGCTGACAGCACCGGTAATGACGGCGGCATTGCCCGAACCAAGCGCGGGCAAAGCGGTCTGGAGTTCTGCGTCGGTCAGCATGGGCGGCGGATTCCTTCTTGCGATGGCGCCGAACTTAGCGCCGGAGCGGGCTGGCGCAAGCCTCCACGCGCCTGGCTGCGCTTCAGCAGCCTGCTGGGCCGGGTTGACCGGTCCAGCCGAGACTGCGCATGGTGCCTCGCAAAAAGGAGATTTCCCGATTGACGGACTGGATCGAAATCCTGAAGCAGCAGACCACCATTGGCGATCAGATGAGCCGCGAAGTGCCGCAGATGCTGGCAAACCCCGAGATCAACGAAGCACAGGTGAAGACGCTGTTTTCCGCCTTGGAAAAACAGGCGGATTTCGTCGAGAAGCTGCGCATGGCGCTGGAAAAGTTCGGCCATGACTTTGCGGTCATCAAGGCGGCGGAACGGCTGGAAGAGCGCTACGCCGATCTTGCCGCGTCGGTGGCCGAGAAGCTGAAAGCGATGCGCGAATAGATCCCTATTTTTCGATCACGCGTGCGAAACGCCGGTCCGGCACAAGCCAGACCAGGGCAACCAGTACATAGATCGCGACGCCGATCCACTGGCTGATGAAGGTCAGCGGGATGGCGCAGAGATAGGCGACAAGCGAGATCTTGCCCTTGCGGTCGTTGCCGATCGCCCTGGCAAAGGCCGTATCGTTGCCGTGCAATCGGTGAAGCGTCACGACGAGAATGAAGTAGGCGATGGCGCACAGCGCAAGATCGGCGCCGTAGACGGCGACCGGCACCGGCGCGAAATGGTTTTCGCCCATGAAGGCCGTCGTCACCGGCATCAGCGACAGCCAGAACAGGAGATTGAGGTTCGCCCACAACACGCGGCCGTCGACCCGCTGCACGGTGTGGAACATATTGTGCAAATTGTTCCAGTAAAGGCCGACGTTGATGAAGGACAGCACGTAGCTGAAAAAGATCGGCCATAGCGGCAGCAAGGCCGAGAGATCCTCGCCGTGCGGCACCTTCAGTTCAAGCACCATGATGGTGATGATGATGGCCACGACGCCGTCGGTGAATGCCTCGACCCTGCCTTTGCCCATGATTTGCGCCCTATGTCCGGTGTCGATCGTTGAAGATGCTAAATCGTTAGCTGATGTTGTCAGGCCGATAAACGCCATCCGGGAAATTTCTCAACTATATCAGGGGAAACTCTCCCGCCAGGCCGGCTCGCGGCAATGGTTTGCTGTGGCAAATTGTTGACTTTTCTTGCCACAGTCCTCCATCGAAGACAGGCTCGGCTGAACCACATACGGCCGAGCGATCGAATGGAGTGACGGATGAGATTTCGATTTCTGCTCTGCCTCGCGACCATTCTGGCCGCCATCCTCGGCACGTCGGCCGCCGCGTTCGCCTACAGCGCCCACACCACCACCAACCTCAACGTGCGCTCCGGGCCCGGGTCGGGATATGCCAAGGTGGGGACGCTGCCAGCCGGCTACAGGGTGAACGTCACCGGCTGCCAACCGGGTTGGTGCAGAATCCATGGCGGCGGCTTCAGCGGCTGGGCTAGTTCCGGCTATCTCTCGCGGGCCCATGTCGTTCGCCCGCCGGTGATCATCGTGCGCCCGCCGCATGGTCCGCCGCACTGGCAGCATCGGCCGCACCGTCCTCCGCACCATCGCCCACCGCACAAACCGCGTCCCGGGAAGTGCAAGATCGCACCAGGTTTCTCCTGCAAATAACGGATTGCAGCGGGGTCACACGACAGGATGTCGTGACGGATCGGAACCATCGGCTCCGACACGAGCCTGTTCAGCCAACGGGTTTCCCGGTCCAGACAACGTCCGTCATGCTGTCAGGAGCCCGCCGGCCGGCCGGAACGTCGGGAGTAAGGGCGCGTTAAGGTCGCGATCCCTGAAACTGATGAAGAGGTTTGGCCATGGCCATTCGTGACTTGGCGCATACGCGCAACGAAGCAGGCGGCGAGGCTCTCGCAATTCCGGTGGTTGCCACAATGATCGCCGTTCTGTTTGCCGGCAGCACGGTGCTGACGCCGCTGTACATCATCTACAAGCAGCAATTCGGCTTTTCACAGATCACGCTGACGCTGGTCTACGCGGTCTATGTCGTCGGCAATCTCGGCGCCCTGCTGATGTTGGGCGGCGCGTCGGATGTCGTTGGGCGCCGGCCTGCCGCTCTCGTGGCCATGATCGTCGCCGTCGCCAGCGCGCTTGTCTTTCTGTTCGCCAACAATGTCGTTCTGCTCGATGTGGCGCGCGTCCTGAGCGGGCTTGGCATCGGTGTCGGCGCGGGGACCGGAACGGCATGGATCGCCGAGCTTCTCCCCGGCGCTGACAAGGCGCGCGCCAGCGTCATTGCCACCAGCACCAATTTCCTGGGCCTCGGTTTCGGCGCACTCGTCTCGGGACTGTTGGCGCAGTATGAACCGTGGCCCTTGCGCCTGGTCTTCATCGTTTATCTGGCGGTGCTTGTGATCGTCTCCATCCTGGTCTGGCGTACACGCGAAACGGTGGCGGAGCCTGGCGGCCTCGGGCAGATTTCCATGCGGCCGCACTTTGCCGTGCCGGATGAAATCCGCGCGCGCTTCGTCGCGCCGGCGGTGACCGGTTTCGGCGCCATGGCGCTGGTCGGCTTCTATGCCGCGGTGGCGCCAAGCATCCTGGCGCAGCAACTGCATGAGACGAACCATGCTGTCGCCGGTGCGCTGTTCTTCGAATTGGCGATCGTCACCGCGCTCAGCATCGTAGCGCTGAAGCAAATGCAGAGCGGCAAGGCCATGCTGACCGCGCTGGCGTTGATGATTCCCAGCATCCTCATGGTGGTGGCGGCGCAGATGCTGGCGTCGATGGCGCTGATGATCGCCGCCACCGCCTGCTGCGGCGTGACGGCCGCACTCGGCTATCGTGGCAGCCTGCAGGTGGTGAACGAGATCGCACCGGAGGATCGCCGCGCCGAAGTGGTATCCAGCTTCTTCATCTGCTGCTTTATCGGCAATGCCTTGCCCGTCATCGGCATCGGCATCATCTCGACCTATGCCAGCCCCATCGCGGCCAGCCTGGCGTTCGCCGCGATGATCATCGTGTTTGCGCTGGTCGCGCTGGGCTTTGGGTTGAAAAACAGGCCTTGAGAGCGGCCAGCTTCAGCCGTTCGGCGTCTCTGGGGAAAAATGCGCGCGCTGGCGCGGCACGCCGAGCCCGGTGTCGGGCGGCTCGCCAGCGGCCGGCCTGTTCTCGATCATGTGCAGGGTGCGCCAGCCGCCGAGACGGTAATAGGCCGCGGCCAGCAGCAGGGAGGTGATCGAGCCGGCGGGGAAACTCCACCACAGCGCCTCCTCGCCGATCACATCGCGCATGAAATAGGCAAAGCCGGTGCGCACGACCAGCACCGAGATCACCAGGATGACCAGCGGCGGCATCACGGCGCCCGTGGCGCGCACGGTGGCGAACAGCACGATGGTGACGCCGAACAGGATGAACGACCAGGATGCGACGTTGTTGATGTGAGCGGCGATGTCTATCGCCGCGCTGTCGCGGCTCAGGAACAGGCTGAGGATCGAGCGATCGAAGACCCATAGAAGTGCCACGAGAGCACCGGTCAGCACCAGGTTGAAGCCGACGCCTGACGCTGCGATGCGGCTGATGCGGTCCCAGCGGCCGGCGCCGACGTTCTGCGCCGCCATCGAGGACACGGCCGCGCCGATGGCGAGCGCGGGCATCTGGATGTAGGTCCATAACTGCGCGGCGATGCCGTAGGCGGCGGCCACCTGCGAACCGTAGGAATTGACGATGCCCATCACCGTCAGGGCCGCGGCCGAAATCACGATCATCTGCAAACCCATCGGCACCCCCTTGAAAACGACGACGCGCAGCAAGGCGGGATCCGGCCGCAGCAGCGCCAGATTGGCGCCGGCCAGACGCAGCGGGTGCTTACGGACATAGAGCACGATCAGGATGGCAATGACGCTCACCGTCTGGCCGACAAGCGTCGAGGTTGCCGAGCCGGCGATGCCGAGCTCTGGAAACGGCCCGATGCCGCGGATGAGCAGTGGGTTCAAGATGATGTCGAGCACG
The DNA here is from genome assembly GCF_006442185.1 of Mesorhizobium sp. B2-4-1. Classification (NCBI taxonomy): domain Bacteria; kingdom Pseudomonadati; phylum Pseudomonadota; class Alphaproteobacteria; order Hyphomicrobiales; family Phyllobacteriaceae; genus Mesorhizobium; species Mesorhizobium sp. B2-4-1. The sequence continues at coordinate 117,636 of NZ_VFVN01000003.1, forward strand.
ACGGCGAGCGCCATGAAAAAGAACGGCGTTCGCGAATCGCCGGCGCCGCGCAGCACCGTCATCACAAAGGACAGAAGGTTCATCATCGGCACGGCCACGAAGATGATGCGCAAATAGGAGCGCGCCAGCGGCAAGGCGTCGGGCGGTGTGCCGAGCGCGCCCAGAATGGCGTCTACCCAGATCCAGCCGCAGACGGCGAACAGCACCGAGACGAAGAAGAAGAAGGTGGCGCTGGTGCCGACGATGCGGCGCGCCTCGGGTAGGTCGCGGGCGCCGACCGATTGCGCCACCAGTATGGTGGCCGCCATGCCGATGCCGAACACCGTGCCGAGGATGAGGAACAGCACCAGATTGGCATTGGAGGTGGCGGTGAGCGCGGATTCGCCGAGGAAGCGGCCGACCCAGACGGCGTTGACCGAGCCGTTGAGCGATTGCAGCACGTTGGAGCCGAGCACCGGCAGGGCGAACAGCAGGAGCGTGCGCGGAATGGGGCCGCTGGTCAGGTCACCGGTGCGCCGGCGCGCGGGCATCTTTTCATCCATGGCGGCAATCCGGCAAAGCTGGTTCTTTTGAGTCCGGCACGCAGGATACCGCAGGCCCGACCGGGATGCACCCTGGAGAAAGGAGCGATGGCGGGTAAGGCACGCCGTCGTGCATCCGATCATGCTTGTCGGGCCGGAGGCCCGCCTGGCGCCTCCGGCAAGATGCTTACTTCCTGGCGAGGCCGGGAAGCGTGACCTGAAAGACAAGGAACATGGTGTCGACATCGGCGCCGTCCTCGGCCTTGTAGGGCGCGCCGACCTGGAAACCGTCCTGGGCGAGGAAATCGTTGTCGTTGGCGACGAACAGGAAATAGTCGTCGGGCAGCTTCGGATCGAGCACGCTCGCCAGCGACATCGCTTCCCACTTTTCCGAGAGGTTGTCCTTGTCATTGGGCGCGCCATTGTGCAGGCCGAAGCGGGCAAGCTCGGCCTTGTCGTTGATGTCGATGAACGGCGTCAGCCTTGCCGGCGTCCCCGACGGATCGAGCACGCCCTTGGGCGCCACCGGCTTGTCGGCGGCATCGAAGGGACCGCCGGCGATGTCGGTCGCGCCGGAAAGGTCGACAATGTCGATCTTGCGATACAGCGACTCTTCGCCCTTCAGGCCCTGGCCATTGCCGCTGTCGCGCGCCAGCATCAGGAAAGCCGTGTCCGACAGCGCCACGATCTCGCTTTGCGCAGCCACCTTGGTCTTGCCCTTGGCGTCCTTGAACACCGGCAGCGGCACGACATATTCATGTGCCAGCTTGAGATGGGCAAGATCGGAGGCGTCATAGACCAGCGCCCTGGTGTTCTGGCGCGTCGAGGCCGAATCGCCGCCGTCCTGCCGGGTCGCCGACTGCAAAACCGCGATCACGAACTTGCCGTCCGGCGTCATTGCCATGCCTTCGAGGCCCTGATTGTTCTGGCGGCCGGTTTCGGGATCCTTTGGGTCGGGTTCGGCAGCACCTGGGCCCGGATTGTCGGAAGCAAAGTTGGCCGTGCCGTGGCGCATCGGCACGAGCGCGGCCGGAGGCTGGGTCGCCGACATCAGACGGCCGTCGGCGGAGAAGCGGTAGATGTCGGGACCGTATTCGTCGGAGACGAGCATGGTGCCGTCGGGCAGCCGCACGATCGCCTCATTGTCGAGCGCGAGCTTGCCATTGTCGGCCTGCGGCAGGACAGGCATGTCGCCGGCGGCGGGACGCACGCCGTTCAGCGGGTCGAGACCGCTGGCGTCGGCGCCCTTGTCGTCGGTCAGGAGCATGGTGTCGGCGAGCGTCGCCTTGACGCCGGTCTGCTCCTGGCCGGCCGCGGGCGCGGCACCTGGCGCCACCGGGGCGAACTCGATGTTGATCGTGTTGAGGCGCGGCCGGTAGTCGGTGGTACCGACGACGTTATAACCGCGGTCGGGCAGCAGCCACAGCGAGCCTCTGTAGGTGCCGGCATCATGCGTCCAGCCCGCGGTGTCGATCGACATGCCGGAGCCGGAGCCGAAGGTCTCGCCGAACCTGTCGCGCTGGCCGGCCGGGATGCGGCCAACCCCCACCAGCCCCTTGTTGACGAAACTGGCGCCGCCGACGCTGGCCGAGCTGTCGGCGAAGGCGGGCAGCGAAACGGCCGAGGCCGCCAGCGCGGCGACCAGCAGCCGCAACGAGAATGAGCGTAGATGCGTCATGGATATCCCCTTGATGACAAAGCGCCGGGACGGCGGAATTCTGAGGTTGCCTGGCGGCGGCGAGGCTGCCGCCCTGGAGGGCCGCTTGTGCCCTCGGCAAGCGGTCTAAGGCGCGAACATGATGCTTGCATGACAGTTGGTGACGCATTCGCGTCGGCCCGCCGCGACGCTGCTGGGGAAGTGCGGCCGCGCCAAAAAATCGATCGTTCCGACACAGGTTCGACAGCGTCCAGGAGCTGTTCGTAGTACTAGACACTCATGTACAGTACGTATATGGTTCCGGTTTCGAACAGTCCGTGGAGGAGGGAAGCCTTGAAGTCTCACTACCGCGCAGTCGTCATCGGGGGAGGAGTGGTGGGCGCTTCGGTGCTCTATCACCTGGCGCGGTTCGGCTGGTCGGATGTGGCGCTGATCGAGCGCGCCGAACTGACGGCGGGGTCGACTTGGCATGCGGCGGCGGGGTTCCACGCGCTCAATGCCGACCCCAATGTCGCCGCGCTGCAGGATTACACCATCAACCTTTACCGCGAGATCGAGGCCGAATCCGGCCAGGACGTCGGGCTGCACATGACTGGCGGCGTCAACATAGCCAGCGATCCGGCGCGCTGGGAGTGGCTGAAATCGGCCTGGGCGGTATTCCAGTCGGTCGACATCGAGACCGCCCGGCTGGTGACGCCTGACGAGATCAAGGCAATCTGCCCGATCGTCGACGTCACCGGCGTGCTTGGCGGCCTCTACGATTCCAACGAGGGCCATCTCGACCCTTACGGCACGACGCATGCGTATGTCGGTGCCGCCAGGAAGCGCGGCGCCGACGTGATCCTGCGCAACCGCGTGGTCGAGCTGAAGGCGCGCGCCGACGGCCATTGGGATGTCGTCACAGAGCAACGCACCATCACCGCCGAGCATGTCGTGAATGCCGGCGGGTTGTGGGCCAAGCAACTCGGCCGCATGGCCGGGGTTGAACTGCCGGTGACGCCGATGGAGCACCATTATTTCGTCACCGAGGACATTCCGGAAGTCGCTGCCCTCGACAAGGAGATCGGCCTGGCCGTCGATCTCGACGGCTTTTCCTATCTGCGGCAGGAGCGCAAGGGCGTGCTGCTCGGCGTCTACGAGCAGAACCCGAAGCACTGGAACATGGACGGCGCGCCGTGGGATTACGGCATCGAGCTCATCCCCGAAGACACCGACCGCATCGGCCCGGAACTTGCCAAGGCGCATGAGCGCTTCCCTTGCCTGGCGACGGCAGGCATCCGCAAATGGGTCAACGGCGCCTTCACCTTCACCCCGGACGGCAATCCGATCGTCGGGCCGGTCCGCGGCCTGAAGAATTACTGGGTCGCCTGCGGCGTCATGGCCGGCTTCAGCCAGGGCGGCGGCGTCGGCAAGTCGCTGGCCGAGTGGATGATTTACGGCGAGCCGCAGGCCGACATTTTCGGCATGGACATCGCCCGCTACGGCGCCTTCGCCGCAAACCGGGAATATCTCAGGCAGACGACGCGACAGTTTTATTCTCGTCGTTTCGTCATGACCTTTCCCAACGAACGGCTGCCTGCGGGCCGGCCGCTGAAACGCCCCGGCGCCTATGACGGCATGAGTGCGGCGGGCTGCGAATGGACGGCTTCCTGGGGGCTGGAAATCCCCGCCTATTTCGCGCCGATGGGATTCCGCGAGGAGACGACGCTCAGGCGCTCCAACGCCTTCGACATCGTCGGTGACGAGGCGCTGCAAGTCCGGCGCGCCGCCGGCCTCATCGATATCTCGGCCTATGCGCGCTACGCGATCACGGGACCGGGCGCGGAGGCCTGGCTCGACAGGCTGCTGGCCTGCAGGCTGCCGAAGGCGGGACAGGCGAGGCTGGCGCCGATGCTCGGGCCGGACGGGCGGCTGAAGGGCGATCTCACCGTCTTCAACTGGGGCAATGGCGACTACTGGCTGATGGGCTCCTACTATCTGCGCGAATTTCACATGCGCTGGTTCGAAGCGCATATGGCTGAAGGCGTTTGCGTCACCGATATTTCAGATGCGATGTCCGGCTTCCTGGTCACCGGCCCCAATGCCAGAAAGATCGTCGAGCGCACGACGCACCAGGACATCTCCGCCAAAGCCTTGCCATTCATGGCATGCGGCGAATTCGACATCGGCATGGTGGGGGCGCGGATGGCTCGCCTTTCGATCGCCGGCGAGCTCGGCTTCGAGATCAACTGCCCGGCCACCATGCATGCCACATTGCGCGAAACGCTGCTTGCCGCCGGCGAGGATCTCGGCCTCGCCGAGATTGGCTATTACGCACTCAACGCGCTTCGGCTGGAAAAGAGCTTCGGCATCTGGTCGCGCGAATTCACGCAAGGCTACACGCCCGGCCAGACAGGTCTCGACCGCTTCATTGCTTTCGACAAGGGCGATTTCATTGGCCGCGAGGCGGCGCTGAAGGAACGCAAGGCCGGTGTTGCACGACGGATCGTGACGCTGGAAGTCGATGCCGTCGACGCGGACGCCAGCGGCTTCGAGCCGGTCTGGCACGGCGCTCGGCGCGTCGGCTTCGTCACCTCCGGCGGCTTTGGCTACACGATCGGCAAGAGCGTCGCGCTGGCGTTGGTGGATGACGATTTTGCCGAGGAAGGAACGGCGCTTTGCGTGCACATTGTCGGCACCGAGCGGCCGGCGCGTGTCATTCCGGCTTCGCCCTACGATCCCTTGGGCAAGGCGATGCGGCAATGAGGAGGTTTCGGGATGATCGATGACGCGGCACGCGAAGGCAGGCGCGAGCGCCGGCGAGGACGCATCGGCGAGGCCGGCAGCGAGGGCAGCCGCCGGCCCAATTACCGCTCTCTGAAGAACCCGTTCCTGCCGCAGCCAATCTTTTCGGACGACCACGTCGCCTCGATCCACGACACGGCGCTGCGCGTGCTGGAAGAGCTGGGCATCAAGGTTCTGCTGCCGCAGGCGCGCGACCTGCTCGCTCGCGCCGGCGCCCTGATCGACCCCGAAACCGACATGGTGCGGATCGGCCTCGACATGGTGGCGGCCGCACTGGCCTCGGCGCCAAAATCGATCCAGACCCATGCCGGTGACCGCTCCCGCGATCTGACGCTGGAACTCGGGTCGATGACCTTCCTGGCAGGGTGCGGCGCGCCGAACGTCACTGACCTCGAACGCGGCCGCCGACCAGGCACACTGGCGGCCTTCGAGGAGTTCATCAAGCTGGTGCAGCATTTCGACGTGCTGCACATGCTGGGACCTTGCGTCGAGCCGCAGGACATCGACAACCGTTTTCGCCACTACGCCGTCAACCGGGCGCAACTGACCCTGTCGGACAAGCTTCCCTTCATCTTCGCGCGCGGCACCCCGCAGGTCGACGATAGTTTCGACATGATCAGGTTGGCGCGCGGGCTGTCCGAGGACGAGTTCCGCTCGGGCGCCCATTGCTACACCGTCATCAACACCAATTCGCCGCGCCAGCTCGACATCCCGATGGCGCAAGGCATCATCGACTTCGCCAGGGCGGGCCAGGTCCTGATCATCACGCCCTTCTGCCTGGCGGGTGCGATGGCCCCGATCACGGTGGCCGGCGCGCTGACGCTGCAGCATGCCGAGGCGCTGGCCGGGTTGACGCTGGCGCAGATCGTGCGGCCGGGCGCGCCTGTCGTCTACGGCTCCTTCTCCTCCAATGTCGACATGAAATCGGGCGCGCCGGCCTTCGGCACGCCGGAACATATCAAGGCGACGCTGGGGGCCGGCCAACTGGCGCGCTTCACCGGCCTGCCGTGGCGTTCGGGCGGCGGCAGCGCGGCCAACATCTCCGATGCGCAGGCGGCGCATGAGACGCAGTTTGCGCTGTGGGGCTCGGTGCTGGCGGGCGCCACCGTGTGCATCCATGCCGCCGGCTGGCTGGAGGGGGGGCTGAGCGTTTCCTTCGAAAAGCTGGTGACCGACATCGAGGCGTTGCAGACGGTGGCTGAACTGTGCGCCGCCACGCCCGGCGACGACGATGCCATCGGCTTCGAGGCAATCGCCGAAGTGCAGCCGGGCGGCCATTTCTTCTCGGCCGGCCACACCATGGCGCGCTACCGCACCGCTTTCTACGAGCCGCTGGTGGCCGACTGGTCGAATTTCGGCAACTGGACGCAGGCCGGTTCCAAGACCGCAACCGAACGCGCCACCGGTATCTGGAAGCGCATCCTCGCCGATTTCGAACCGCCGGCGACGGCCATTGCCACGTCGGCTGTGCTCGATGATTTCATCGCGCGCCGCACCGAACAGGGCGGGGCGGCGCCGGTGTCGTGAGATAGCTTATTCCTCTCATCGTCCTGAATTGTGGGTGCGATCCGGAACCCGCTGCACCTCTCATGCATTCATGGCACGGCCGGTGCCTGCTCGCATTGCGAGCCATTGAGGGAGGACGACCACATGGGTTTCGATCAGTACCACGAACCGCCCGAAGAATTGTCGCAGGAGGTGCGAACCTTCGCCCGCATGATCACCTCGCTGATCGAGGAAGCGGAAGCGATCTCCTGGTATGAACAGCGCATGTCGGTGGAGAAGGACCCGCAGGCCCGCGCCATCATGAAGAACGCGCAAGGCGAGGAGTTCAAGCATTTCGGCATGGACCTCGAATTCCTGCTGCGTCAGAAGCAGGACTGGCGCGCGGAACTGAAGGAAATCCTGTTTACGACCGGCGATATCGTCAAGGCTGGCGAGGCGGGCGAGAAGAAAGTGGACTGAGCGGTCCGGCCCGGGTGACTACCGAAAGTTCCGTTCACTTCGGACGTCCACGCCATTGGAATTCATTCCAATCAATTTTGGCTGTGAAATCGCAAATATAATTAGGGTCAAAATCTACTTCGATTTTCACAAGAAAACCTCAGGATTTTTGACCAGCTCCTTACGCGAGTGAGTGTCCATTTTTTCTCACACACCCGCGACAAACCCATCCAGCACGCGTTTCTGGCCGGCCTTGTCGAAGTCGATGGTCAGCTTGTTGCCTTCGATGGCCGCGATGTTGCCGTTGCCGAATTTCTGGTGGAAGACGCGGTCGCCGACGTTGAAGGGGGACGGCGTGTCGGCGACGGATTTGGCGACCAACTCGCCATCGATGGTGCGGCCCTTGATGCTCGTGCGGCCGGCGCCGTAGCCGCTGTCGGTCTCGCCATAGCCGATGCGCTCGATCTGGTGGCCGGAGCGCGAGCCCCAGTTGCGATCGGTCGCCTCGGTGCGGTTCTGCTGCGCCCGCTGCCAGCCCGGCGTGGCGTAGCTGTTGGCGAAGGCGCCGGATTTTTCGGCGCCGACATTGTCGAAGCGCGAGGCGCCATAGGGGTTCTGGCGGCCGCCCCGGCCGGAAGCGAACGAGCCGCCGCCATAGGAATTGCCGTAGCCGCCATAGGAGTTGCCGCTTTCGGCGACTTCGACATGGGTTTCAGGCAGTTCATCGAGGAAGCGGGAGGGAATCGTCGATTGCCACAGGCCGTGGATGCGGCGGTTGGAGACGAACCAGATGTGCAGGTTCTTCTTGGCACGGGTGACGCCGACATAGGCCAGCCGGCGCTCTTCCTCCAGGCCGGAACGGCCGCCTTCGTCCAGCGCGCGCTGGTGCGGGAACAGGCCTTCCTCCCAGCCCGGGAGAAAAACGGTCTCGAACTCGAGGCCTTTGGCCGAATGCAGCGTCATGATGTTGACGGCGTCGAGTTCGGCGTTCTGCTCGGCATCCATGACCAGAGCGACATGTTCGAGGAAGGAGCGCAGCGATTCATACTCCTCCATGGAGCGGATCAGCTCCTTGAGGTTTTCCAGCCGGCCGGGCGCCTCGACCGAACGGTCGTTCTTCCACATGTCGGTGTAGCCGCTCTCTTCCAGGATGGTCTCGGCGAGCTCAGTATGCGGCGTGGTTTCCAGCGCCTTCTGCCAGCGTTCGAAATTGGCGGCGACCTCGCGCAATGCGGCGCGCGGCTTGGGCTTCAATTCATCGCTCTCGGCGAGCTTGGCAGCGGCTTCCAGCATCGGTACACGCAGCGCGCGGGCCGTGTCGTGGATCTGACGGATGGTGGTTTCGCCGAGGCCGCGCTTGGGCACATTGACGATGCGCTCGAAGGCGAGATCATCGGCGCCTTGCGCGACGACGCGGAAGAAGGCAAGTGCGTCGCGGATCTCCATGCGCTCATAGAAGCGCGGGCCGCCGATGACGCGGTAGTTGAGACCGAGCGTGACGAAGCGGTCCTCGAACTCGCGCATCTGGAAGGACGCGCGCACCAGGATCGCCATGTCGTTGAGATTGTGCTTCTGGCGCTGATAAGCCTCGATCGTCTCGCCGACGGCGCGTGCTTCCTCCTCGGAATCCCAGGCGGCGTGGACGTTGACCTTGCCATCCTCGGGGTCGTCGCGATCGGTGAACAGCGTCTTGCCGAAGCGACCTTCATTGTGGGCGATGAGGTGCGAAGCGGCGCCGAGGATATGCGCGGTGGAACGATAATTGCGCTCCAGCCGGATGATGGTGGCGCCGGGAAAATCCTTGTCGAAGCGCAGGATGTTGTCGACCTCCGCGCCGCGCCAGCCATAGATCGACTGGTCGTCGTCGCCGACGCAGCAGATGTTTACTTTGTTTTCGCTCACGGGCTGTTCCGCGCCTGCCGGCGCGGGCCCGACCCCTCTTTTCTGCGCGCCTTCGGCGTCGCGGGAGGGGCCTCGCAAAGGCTCGGACGCCCGGTCGGGCTTGCGGCCTTCGGCCGAATGCAAATCCGTAGACGTCGCGCTACGTCCGCTATTTGGCCGCTGCGCCAGGAGCCGCAGCCACATGTATTGCGCGGTGTTGGTGTCCTGGTACTCGTCGACCAGGATGTATCTGAACCGCTTGTGATACTCCTTCAGCACGTCCGGATTGGCGCGGAAGATGCGGATAGGGTGGCAGAGCAGATCGCCGAAATCGCAGGCGTTCAGCGTCTGCAGGCGCTCCTGATAGGCCTTGTAGAGCTCGCGGCCCTTGCCGTTGGCGAAACTACGCGCATCGCCCTCGGCAATGTCGTCCGGGCCTTGCCCCTTGTTCTTCCAGCCGTCGATCATCTGCGCGAACTGCTTGGCCGGCCAGCGCTTGTCGTCGAGGCCCTCGGCCTGGATCAATTGCTTGATCAGCCGCACGACGTCGTCGGTGTCGAGAATGGTGAAGTCGGATTTCAGCCCGGCAAGCTCGGCGTGCCTGCGCAAGAGCTTGACGCCGATCGAGTGGAAGGTGCCGAGCCAGGGCATGCCCTCGACATTGCCTTCGCCGATCAGGATGCCTATGCGCTGCTTCATCTCGCGCGCGGCCTTGTTGGTGAAGGTCACGGCCAGGATCTGCGAGGGAAAGGCTTTTCCGGTCGCCAGGATGTGGGCGATGCGGGTGGTCAAGACGCGCGTCTTGCCGGTGCCGGCGCCGGCCAGCACCAGAACGGGACCTTCGGTGGTTTCCACCGCCAGCCGCTGCTCGGGGTTCAACCCCTTGAGATAGTCGGGCGCGTTGTTGTGGCCGCCGCGGGCAGCCATGGCGCGCGCGGCGATGCCCGACGGGGCGGTGGGCCGCGCATCGGGTTCATCGAAAAAGGGCATGTCTTCGGAAAAGCCGGACATCGCCCCCGAATGTAGTGATTCGGTGGAGAAAGACCAGAACTGTCTACGTTTTGTTCCACTCCTGATTGTTTCCGGCCTGCTTGACAGGCAGGGCGGGTGAGGGAAAGCTGCGCAAAGGGCAGGGAGGGGATCCTGTTGCCCACGGCCGCCTCGAGGCGCGCAACAGTCGAAGGAGTATCATCTTGGCTGTCACCATCACCTCCCTCATTCTCCTCCTCATCGGCCTCGCGCTTGGCGCCGGCGGCATCTGGTTGGCTTCACTGGGAGGCAGCTGGTACTACATCATATCAGGCATCGCCTTCCTCATCGCCGCATGGCTGCTCTACCGGCGCAGATCCACCGCGCTCTGGCTCTACGCCGCGATTGTGCTGGGCACGCTTGCCTGGGCGGTCTGGGAAATCGGCTTCGACTGGTGGGAACTCGGGCCCCGCGGCGGCATCATCGTGCTCGTCGCGCTGTGGCTGCTGACGCCGTGGGCGAGGCGGGGCCTTATTGGTCCCGATGGCCGCGCGCCGCTCATTCTCGCCGTGTTGGCGTCGCTGGCGGTCGCCGGCTATTCAATGACGACCGATCCCAAGGATATTGCCGGCAATCTCGACATCGACAAGGTGACCCCGGCGGCCGATCTCGGCGGCGACATACCTGCCGGCGAATGGCACTTCTACGGCCGCACGCCCTATGGCCAGCGCTATTCGCCGCTCGACCAGATCACGCCGGAGAACGTCGCCAACCTGCAGCCGGCCTGGACTTATCGCACCGGCGACGTGAAAGGTCCCGACGACGTCGGTGAGACCACCTATCAGGTGACGCCGCTGAAGATCGCCGATACGCTCTACATCTGCACGCCGCACAATTTCGCCATCGCCATCGACGCCGCCACGGGCAAGGAGAAGTGGCGCTACGATCCCCAGGTCAAGCTCGACAAGGACCGCCAGCACCAGACCTGCCGCGGCGTCTCCTATTACGCCGATGCCAAGATCGGTGCCGGGCAGCCTTGCGCCGCGCGTGTCTACCTGCCGACTTCGGATGCGCGGCTGATCGCACTCGACGCCGCCAACGGTCAGGTCTGTCAGGCGTTTGCCGAAGGCGGTACGCTGAACCTTCTGACCGGCATGCCTTATCCCAAGTCCGGCTATTACTATTCGACATCGGCGCCGCTGATATCAGGCGACAAGATCGTCGTCGGCGGCGCGGTCAACGACAATTATTCCACGCAGGAGCCCTCCGGCGTCATCCGCGCCTTCGATGCCTCCACGGGCGCGCTGATCTGGAACTGGGATTCCGGCAATCCCGAGCAGACCACGCCGCTAGCGGCAGGCCAGACCTACACCGCCAATTCGCCCAACATGTGGTCGACGCCGAGTGCCGACGAAAAGCTCGGCCTGCTCTACATACCGCTCGGCAACCAGACGCCGGACCAGCTCGGCGCCGGCCGCAGCGCCAATGTCGAGAAATTCTCCTCCTCGATCACCGCGCTCGACCTCAATACGGGGCAATTGAAATGGGTGCGCCAGACCGTGCATCATGACCTTTGGGACATGGATGTGCCGGCGCAGCCGAGCCTTGTCGACATCACCAAGACCGACGGAACGGTCGTGCCGGCGCTGGTCGGGCCGACCAAGCAGGGCGACCTCTACGTGCTCGACCGGCGCACCGGCGAGCCGGTCATCCCGGTCAAGGAAGTGCCGGCGCCCGGCGGCGCCATCGAAGGCGACTACACATCGCCCACGCAGCCGGTGTCGGACCTTTCCTTCAATCCGCCGCCGCTGACCGATGCCGACATGTGGGGCATCACCATGTTCGACCAGCTGGCGTGCCGGATTGCGTTGCACAGGCTGCGCTATGAGGGCCGCTACACGCCGCCATCGCTGCAGGGCACGCTGGTCTATCCCGGCAATTTCGGCGTCTTCAACTGGGGCGGCGTGGCGGTCGATCCGGTCCGGCAGGTGCTGTTCGGCATGCCGACCTATCTCGCCTTCACCTCCAGGCTTGTGCCCCGCGCGGACGTGCCGCCGCCAGGCGACGCCAAGGGCAGCGAGCAGGGGCTGAACCGAAATGACGGCGCTCCTTATGCGGTGGTGATGGGACCGTTCCTGTCGCCGCTCGGCATTCCGTGCCAGGCGCCGCCATGGGGCTATGTCGCCGGAGCCGACCTCAGGACCGGACAGATCGTCTACAAGCACAGGAACGGCACGGTCTATGACATGACGCCGCTGCCTTTGCCGCTGAAGGTCGGCGTGCCCGGCATTGGCGGGCCGATGATCACCGCCGGCGGGGTGGCTTTCCTCGGCGCCGCGGTCGACGACTACCTGCGCGCCTACGACCTGACCTCAGGCAGGCAGCTCTGGCAGGCGCGCCTGCCAGCCGGCGGGCAATCGACGCCGATGACCTATACGGTGGCTGACGGGCGCCAGTTCGTGGTCATCGTCGCCGGCGGCCATGGCTCGGTCGGCACCAAGCCCGGCGATTATGTAATGGCATACGCACTGCCGAAGTAAGGAACGGGTTCGGTCCCGCAGGATCGCGCCCTAGCTGATTCCGAGATGGCTCTTCAGGCTTGGCACCGAGCCGAGCACTTCATTGGTGAGGTCCGGCCCGGCGGCGGCTTCGGCCTGTTGGATCAGCGTGGCGCCAGCCTGCCTGATCTGCGCCATGTCGAGGCCGGAGGCCTTGAGCGCGGCGACGCCGTTGATCAGTGCGCCGGCCTTTTCGCCGAGAACACCGCCCAGCGCGCCTTGCAACGAGGACAGCAGGCCGCCACCGCCGGCCGCGCCGGCGGCCATGACGTCGTATTGGCGGGCGAGATCGTCGGCGCCGGGAATCTTGGCGAAGAAACCCGAGACGTTGGTGCCTTCCGCCTCGTGCTCCAGCACCGAGAAGATGGTGCCGACGACTTTCTCGGTCGTTGCCTGGTCGAGGCCCGCCTTTTGCGAGACGGTGTTGACAATATCCTGGACGTTCATGGTCTCACCTCAAATTTGGGAATTTCGGGTCCGTGCAGTGGTCCCGGCCGATGCGAAGCTCGATCATCGACCGCCTGCCTGCGTCCACAAGCCGGAAGCGTAATGCCTGAGCGGCAGCCAGGGCAAGGACGAACGCGCTGGTGAGGATAGGCATGATCATCGGCGGGTGTCCTTCTGGTCGGGACGGGATGGGACGGGCATCGGTAGCACGCAGCTTCCCTTACCATTGTGGCAGTGCCGGCAGGATTTATCGGCGATGACCAAAAAGTGATGGAGCGGGCGCCGGCGTTGCCGGCTTCACTGGCTGCGGCCGATGCTTGCCGCTGCGCTCATCCAGGCTGGACCGGGCCAGCCGCGTCCCTATCTAGCTCCGGTGTTGAAGCCTGAAGCCGAGGAATGCGCCATGACCAAAGCAGCCGCCAGACCAGCAAAGCTTGGGATCACCCAGGCGATGATCGACGCCTATGACGAATACACGCATCTGACACTCGATCGCCGCCGCTTCATGGAGCAACTGACCCGGCTTGCGGGATCCGGGGCGGCGGCCGCGGCGATCGCGCCGATGCTGGCTGCCAACTCCGCCCAGGCGGCCATCGTCGCCGAGAACGATCCCCGCGTGAAAGGCCAGGACATCGCCTATCCCGGCGCCGGCGGCGAGATGAAGGGCTATCTTGTCAAGCCGGCGGACCAGGCGGGCAAGCTCGGCACCGTCATCGTCATCCACGAAAACAGGGGGCTCAACCCGCATATACGCGACGTCGCCCGGCGCGTGGCGCTGGAGGGCTTCGTGGCGCTCGCTCCGGATTTCCTGTCGCCGCTCGGCGGCACGCCCGCCGACGAGGACAAGGCGCGCGACATGTTCACCAAGCTGGATCCGGCGCAGACCGTCGCGAATGGCGTCGCGACGGTGGCTTTCCTCAAAGCCGACAAGGACGGCAACGGCAAGGTCAGTGTCGTCGGTTTCCGCTGGGGCGGCGGCACGGCCAACATGCTCGCCGTCAACGCGCCTGATCTGACGGCAAGTGTCGCCTATTACGGCATGCAGCCGAAGGCCGCGGACGTTTCCAAGATAAAGGCGGCGCTGCTGCTGCACTATGCCGGATTGGACGAACGGACCAATGCCGGCATCGACGCCTTCAAGAAGGAACTCGATGCCGCGCATGTCGAATACACGGTCTATGTCTATGAAGGCGCTAATCACGCCTTCAACAATGACACTTCGGCAGCGCGCTATGACAAGAAGGCGGCTGATCTCGCCTGGGGCCGGACCGTCGCCTTCCTGAAGGAGAAACTGGCTTAGCGCAGGATCTACTGCCAGCTCGCCGGCCTGTGCAAGGCGACGCCGGCCACCACCAGCGCAATACCGATGCACTCGCTGATGCCGGGGATCTGGCGCAGCACCAAGATGCCGATCAGCGTCGCGGTGACTGGCAGCAGAGACAGCATCAGCGCGAAGCTCGACCGCGGTAGCCGCGCCATGGCGAGCTGGTCGCAGATATAGGGGATGACCGAGGAGCAGATGCCGACGCCGATGGCCGCCAGCAGCAGCGGCGCGGAGAAAAAGGCGGGCAACGCGTCGGTGAGGCCGATCGGCAGCACGACCAGAAAGGCCACGGCCATGGCGGCGCCGAGCCCGGCGATGCCGCCGCCGGCGCCTGAAGCGGCGACGCGGTGGCCAAGCACGATATAGCCCACAAACAGCGCGCCGTTGAGGAAGGCCCAGAACAGGCCGAGGGGATCGCTGGACCATTTGACGTCGATCAGCAGCAAGGTGCCGGCCACGGCGACGGCAAGGGCAGCGAGATTGCGCGCGCTTCGGAGACCGACCAGCGCGACGCCGATGGTGCCGACGAATTCGATCGCGGCCACCAGCGAAATCGGCAGGCGGTCGAGCGCCAGATAGAAGGAGCAGTTCATTACTGCGAGACAGGCGCCGAAGGCGAGCAGCAGCAGCCGTGTCGACCGATCGGCCTGGGCGAAGGTCCGCCACGGACGCGTCAGCGGCGCGAAGATCAAGGCGGCGGTGGCGATGCGCAGCCAGGCCATGCCAAGCACGCCGATCTGCGCAAACAAAAGCACGGCGAAGGCAGGGCCGAGATAGTGGAACACGGCGCTGACACAGAACCAGACATGCGGCGGCAGCGACGTCGGCAGGCTGGTAAAGGCCGCACCTGTGGGCGTGGTTTGGACTTGCGTCCGATCGTTCATCGGATCAGTATCGCAGGTATTTTTTCCGTCTGATATGGGTCGTGGTCGTTCAGGGACCTCAGTCGCTTTGCAGATGCAAGGAGTTTTTGATGAAGCGCCTTCGAAACGAAAATCTCGACCTCGACGCGGTCGATCTGAAGATACTGCGCCTGCTGGAAAAAGATGCGCGCGCCAGCACGGCCGAGCTGGCGCGCGCCGTCGGCCTGTCGGCGCCGAGCGTGTCCGAGCGCATCAAGCAGCTTCAGGAGAGCGGCGTCATCGAAGCCTATTGCGTGCGGATCAATCCGGCGGCGCTTGGCCTGAACCTGTCGGCATGGCTGCGCATCAGGCCGGTGCCGGGGCAGCTCGCCGTCGTGGCCGAGATCATCCGCGACCTGCCCGAGATCGCGCAATGCGACCGGGTAACCGGCGAGGACTGTTTCATCGCGCTGGCGCATGTCGGCTCAATGGCCGAACTCGAACGGGTGATCGACCGCATCATTCCCTACGCGATGACCAACACGGCCATCATCCAGTCATCGCCGGTGGTGGCGCGCTCGCCGCTGGCGGCGATCAGGCGACAGGGTTGAGGTCAAACCCCTGGAATGTCGTCAACGGAAGTGGCCGCTCTACCCGCAGCGTCAGGCGTGGCCGCGCTTCATGCGGGCCTGCTTAAGGATGACGCGCCAGCGGATCATGTCGAAGGGGATCGGCTCATTGTTGTTGGCGATGTGGAAGATCTCGTTGTTGACGTTCTTCAGCGAGCGCCAGAAATCATAGTCGGTAATGCGCGGATCGGCGGCGAGCCTGTCCACCTCGACTTTGATATCGGTTTTCATGCACGTCCCCCGAATCGGCTATGCCCCGCCGCCCGTGTCGCTACTTCGATGCGGATCGTTTTCGAACGGCCCGCTGAGTCGCGCAACGGTCCAATCGGCTTGTTCCCGTTAAAACCTCGGTAAGGTTAACGCGGGCCCCGGGCGGGTTCAAGCCGTCTTGCGTTTGATGCCGATCGAGCGGCCTGCGCGTTCGGGCATCGGCAAGGCTGCGTGAGCGGCGCGCATCGCTTCGATCTTGGCCAGCACGTCGGCGGGAAAGGGGGCTACCTTGGGGCCGGACATGTCGACATGCAGTGCAAGCTGCTCGGACGTCGCGGCGAGCCAGCCGTCGGCATGGCGGATTTCCTGGTAGAACCGCAGCCGCTTCTCGTCATGGTCGATGAGCTGGAAGGAAACTGTGACCTTGTGGTCGAGATGCAGTTCCTGCACGTAGCAGACATGGACTTCGGCGGTGTAGATGGTGAGGCGGCGGTTCTTGACATAGTCCAGCCCCATGCCCATCGCCTCAAAGGCTTCATCCGAACAGCGGTCGAACAGGACGTTGTAGTAGGCCATGTTGAGATGGCCGTTATAATCGATCCAGTCCTTCTCGATAGCCATTGGCTGAGAAACAAAAGGGGCGGGGATCGGCATGGCAACTTCCTTGTTCTGGTGCTGAACAGAGCGTGGTTGTAAGAGCGGTTCATCGTTTCACGGAAACGTCGGACCGCCTCTTTGATACAATTCCCCAGGGAAAGCGCTAGGCGCTTTTCCGGGGAAAACCGCTTCACACTTTTCCTGGAATTGCGTTAGGCATCATCCATAAATGCATGACAAGCATGGACACTGGTCCATTCGCGGAGGAATTCATGGCCCTGAGCGACCTCAATCCGGTCGAGCGCAACGAAGAAGGCATCGCCGCCGTGCTCGGCATCCTCAAGCAGCGGTTTGGCGAGCGCTTTCAGACCGGCCGGGCGGTTCGCTCCCAGCATGCGCATACGACAACCTACATCCCGACGCAGGCGCCGGACGGCGTCGTCTTCCCGGAAACGACCGCCGAGGTACAGGAGATCGTGCGCGCCTGCGCCGCGCACCGCGTGCCGGTGATCGCCTTCGGCGTCGGCTCCTCGCTCGAAGGCCACACCAACGCGCCGGGCGGCGGCATCTCGGTCGACACTTCCCGGATGAACCGGATCCTCTCGGTCAATCCGCAGGATCTCGACTGCACGGTCGAGCCTGGGGTGACTCGCGAGGATCTTAACCGGCATCTGCGCGACACCGGCCTGTTTTTTCCAATCGATCCCGGCGCCAATGCCTCGCTGGGCGGCATGGCCGCGACACGGGCCTCAGGCACCAACGCGGTGCGCTACGGTACGATGCGCGAGAACGTGCTATCGCTGACGGCCGTCATGGCCGATGGCGAGGCGGTGACCACTGGCAAGCGGGCAAAAAAGAGCTCGGCCGGCTACGACCTGACACGGCTGCTGGTCGGCTCGGAAGGCACGCTCGGCATCATCACCTCGCTGACCTTGAGGCTGCAAGGGATTCCGCAGGCGATTTCCGGTGGTGTCTGCCCGTTTCCGAGCGTCGAAGCGGCTTGCAACGCCGTCATCGCGACGATCCAGATGGGCATTCCGG
Source organism: Mesorhizobium sp. B2-4-1 (assembly GCF_006442185.1). Classification (NCBI taxonomy): domain Bacteria; kingdom Pseudomonadati; phylum Pseudomonadota; class Alphaproteobacteria; order Hyphomicrobiales; family Phyllobacteriaceae; genus Mesorhizobium; species Mesorhizobium sp. B2-4-1. The sequence continues at coordinate 135,040 of NZ_VFVN01000003.1, forward strand.
TGGCGCGCATCGAACTGGTCAACGCGCTGCAGATGCGGGCGATGAAGACATATTCCAAGCTCGACTATCCCGAAAGCCCGTGCCTGTTCGTCGAATTCCATGGCAGTGATGCCGGCGTTGCCGAGCAGGCCGAGACCTTCGGCATGATCGCCGAGGAGAATGGCGGCGGACCGTTCCTGTGGACCAGTGTCGCCGAGGAGCGCACCAAACTTTGGAAGGCCAGACATGACGCCTATTGGTCGTCGCTGACGCTGCGGCCAGGCGCCAAGGGCCTGTCGACCGACGTCTGCGTTCCGATCTCGCGTTTTGCCGAATGCGTCACCGAAACCGAGGCCGATATCGCCGAAATGGGGCTTGTCGCGCCGATCGTCGGCCATGCCGGCGACGGCAATTTCCACGTCCTGGTGCTGATGGACGTGAACGACCCGAAGGAAATCGCGCTGTCGGAAAAGTTCGTGGCGCGGCTCAACATGCGGGCCATCGCCATGGAGGGCACCTGCACCGGCGAGCACGGCATCGGCCAAGGCAAGATCGGCTTCCTGCGCCATGAGCTCGGCCACGGCGTCGACATCATGCGCACGATCAAGCAGGCGCTCGATCCGCTCGATATCATGAACCCGGGCAAGATCCTGCCGGCTGCCGAGTAGACGCCGTCATCGGCTCGTCTTGACCCCACCTCCAATCGGGCCGAGACTCCGTGTGCTGAAGGCCCAGAAGACGGGCAACCCAAGCGGAGGAGTGGTGTCATGGCGATTTCACGCAAGGAAGAAGCGCGCGCGCTGAGTGCCGACGAACACGAACTGGTGGAGAAATCGCACCATCCGGCGGTCCAGGACCTTTCTGACGCCGATCTGTCCGGCCTCGTCAAACGCCTTCGGGAGCGGCGCGACAAGGCGCAGACCGAGGCGCATCGACGCCGGCGCGAAATCCGGGGCAAGGGCACACCGAAAGGGGCTGTCGCTTCAAAGGCCGATGGCGGCTCTCAGTTGAAGCTTGCGATGCTGGCGACGGCCATGCGGCGGTTGAATGGCGAGGCCGAACGGCGCCGCCAGTTGACGGCGCGCGTCTCATTGGTCGACAGCGCGCGCAAGGCGCTGGCCCTGAAGCAGAAAGCACCGACGGATGGTCCAGCGTTCAACGCGCGCACCGCGCACAAGGGCATGCGAGCGGTGGCAAACCAGAGGACGCCGAATCTGGTTCGGCCGGCTGAGCTCGGCCGACAACGCAAAGCGGCCAAGGTGGCGCAGGCAAAGCGCGACGCGCGTTGAATTCGCACTGATGACGCCGATGATCGCGTGCTGATCTCCGCAGCACGCCGAAGCACGACAAACGCTTCTCCGCCGGCACGTGGTCGGTACGCTTTGCTGTGTGCGTCGTTTACCGAGTGGCCAACTTCTCTGGCGCTGCCTCGGCAAGCACCTGCAGCATCGGCCGTGTCGGTGCGAAGAATGTCGTGCCGGTGTGAGGGGTGGAGAAATCAAGCAGCCGGTCGTAGGCGCCGGGCGGGTCGCCGACATACATGCGCTGCAGCATCTTCTCGATCACCCAGAGATATCTCGAATAGCCGATGAAGTAGGTGCCGAATTCCCGTTGCCCCGGCCGGCCGAACGGCATGTTGTCGCGCAATATGTCATGTTCGGTGCCGTCGGCATCCTCGATGGTGGCGAGCGACTTGTGCGATTTGCGCGGCGCTTCGTCATCATCGATTTCGATGTTGTCGATCTTGGTTCGGCCGATGATCGCCTCCTGCACGGGCGTGGGGATTCGCGCCCACGCCTGGAGATCGTGCAGGTATTTTTGAACGACGACATAGCTGCCGCCGGCAAAATCGGGATCTTCGTCGCCAACGAGCGCCGAGGCGGGCAGATCGAGGCCGGTGGGGTTGGCTGTGCCGTCGACGAAACCGAGCAGGTCGCGGGCATCGAAATAACGAAACCCCGAGACTTCGTCGACGACGGTCACGCCGGCACCAAGCCTGTCCAGCAGGATACGCTCGAACTCGAAGCACATGTCTGGCCGCTCGGAGCGGATATGGAAGAGAAGGTCGCCCGGCGTCGTGGGCGCGGCGTGAACCGCACCCTTGATCGGCGTGAACCGCTTCAACTCCGCCGGCCGCCGGCCGGGGTTGAGCCGGTTCCATAGATCGTGGCCGATGCCGGCGATGCAGGACAGGCGGCCGCCGAGGTCGCGAAACCCGACAGTCTTGACCAGGTCGTCAAGGTCGCCGAGTACGGAACAAACCTTTCCGAGAACCGCCTGTTCATCGGCTATGGTGACGACAAGGAAAATCGCTGATTGCGAAAGCGGCGCGTCGACGCTCTGCGCATCGATCGGCACACGGTCCCAGTTCTTCCCCGACATCCCCAATTCTCCGCTTTTCCAGGATTGTTTCAGACGATCCCGGATCGGAAAACGCCGCGACCGGAACAGGGCGAGGACGCCCAAAGCAAGGTATCGCGATCAAGAGCGACCGCGCAACATCGAACGCCGTCCATGGTTGTCGCCGACGACGATCGAATTGCCTCTTTATCGACACGCGGATGCAGGTAGAGTGCGGCTGATTTCAACCAAACCGTTCGGAACTGATGCTCGCACGCCTGTTCGTGATCTTTGGTGGCCTGTTCGTGCTGGTGCTGTGCGCGGCGCTGGTGGGGCCGTATTTTGTCGACTGGTCCGGCTATCGGGCGCAGTTCGAGCGCGAAGCGAGCGCCATTCTCGGCCGCAAGGTGACCGTGCAGGGCGACGCCACGGCGCGCTTGTTGCCGTTTCCGTCGGTAACCTTCTCCAATGTCGCCGTTGCCGGCGGCCCCGCCGGCCAGCCGGCGATGACCGTCGAGACGTTTTCGATGGATGCGGAACTGGCGCCGTTCCTGCGTGGCGAGGTGCTGATTTTCGACATGCGGCTGGTGCGGCCGAAAGCGACGATCGACATCGCCGCCAATGGCACCGTCGACTGGGCGATGCGGCCGTCCTCGCCCTTCAACCTCAACCAGATCTCGATCGAGAAGCTGACGGTGACGGAAGGGCAGATCGAGCTGCGTCATGCCGCCGGCGGACGCAGCCACACCATGTCCGAGATCAATTCGACCATTTCGGCCAAATCGCTGGCGGGCCCGTGGCGCATGGATGGCACGTTGAGGTTCGACGGCCTGCGCACGACGGTTGCCGCCACTACCGGCAAGGCCGAAGCCAACGGCCAGATGCGGTTTCGGCTCAAGGCCGATCCCGACGCGTATCCGCTGGTCATCGAAACTGACGGCAATGCCGGCATCGTCAACGGCGCCGCCATCTACTCCGGACAGTTCAAGATTTCCGGCGCCGATAAGAACTCAGCCCAGTTGCGGGGCACCGATGGCGAGACGGTGAAGGTCGGCACCGGCAAGTCCAATCCCGGCTTTCGGGTTAACGGCAAGTTCGCGCTCGATCACCAGAAGCTCGGCATCGATGAATTCCGCTTCGAGACCGGACCCCTCGACAATCCCTATACCGCCGACGGCAAGGCCTCGATCGATCTCGGCCAGAAGCCGAGCTTCGCCATCGAGGCCAATGGCGCGCAGGTGCAGTTCGACGAGGCCGTGGGTGCGGCAGGCGCCGGCCTGACACTGGATCAGCGCATTGCCGGACTGGAACAGGCCTTGCTCGACCTGCCTAAGCCGACCATTCCCGGAACGGTCGAGGTCAGGTTGCCGGCCGTGGTGGCCGGTGACACCACGGTTCGCGACGTTCATCTTTCCGCCGAGCCGGTCGATGGCGGCTGGTCGGTGAAATCGCTCGCCGCGACACTGCCCGGCCGCGCCACGCTGGAGGCCGACGGCCTGCTCAGCGTCGAGAACCATTTCGGCTTCACCGGTTCGCTGCTGCTGGCGGTGGCGCAGCCTTCCGGCTTCGCTGCCTGGTTGTCGAAGGACGTCGACGAGGCGATCCGGCGTCTGCCCGCCGCCGGCTTCCGGGCCAAGGTCGATCTCTCCGAAAAGCGCCAGGCCTTCAGCGATCTCGAACTGGTCCTGGGCAAGGCGACGTTTTCCGGCCGCATCGATTCCAGCCAACCCGACGATGCCAGGCCCTCGGTGCTGATGCGGCTGGAAGGCGGCGATCTCGATGTCGACGGGCTGGCGGCCTTCGCCTCGATCTTCATCAGCGACAAGGGCGCCAACCGATTTGCCGACCGCGACCTCGATTTCCAGATCAAGGCGGGACCGGTCAGCGCCGGAGGCTTGACCGCCGATACGGTCGACACCGCGCTCAGGCTGCGCGACGGGCTGCTTGAGATCGACCGGCTGTCGGTGGGCGGGCTGGCTGGCGCGTCGATCAGCGCCACAGGCCGGATCAAGGATTTTCCGGCGAGCCCGACCGGCAAGCTTGACGCCTCCGTCGTCGCCGTCGACCTGAAGCCGCTGATCGACGTGGCGGCGCAGCACTATGCCGACAATGCCGTGCTCAAGGGACTGGCTAGCCGCGCCGCAGCCTATCCCGACCTGTTCCAGGATTCACGCGTCGATCTTGTGGTGAGTGCCGCCGACAATGGCGACGGCACAACGGGGCTTGCTGTGAGCGGGCAAGGCAAGGCCGGCGGATCGTCCTTTTCCGCCTCGCTGTCGGGGAAGGGAGCGGTCGACAAGCTTCTTGAAGCGCCTGTGGCGCTGACCTTCAATGCCAGGAACCCCGACGCCACAGCGCTGCTGGCACTTTACGGCTTGCCGGCGCTGCCGCTCGGCATGCTCGGCGAGGCAAGCACCGACATCCAGGCCAAGGGCACGCTGGGCGGCGGCCTTGCGACGAGCTTCAGCCTTGCCGGCAACGACTTCAACGCCGGTTTCGACGGCACCGTAGCCGACACGCCGCAAGGTCCGGTCGCGAAGGGCAAGGTCAGCCTCGATGCGGCCGACATCGAGCCCTGGCTGATGACATCGGGCATAGGCCTGCCGGGCATGGGGACAGGCACGTCGACGTCGCTCACCGCGCAGGCCGATTACGGCAACGGCCTACTGGTGCTCTCCGGCCTCAACGCCGCCATCAACGAAGCTGCGGTGTCGGGTGACGTGAACATCGACGTCAAGGAGGGGATTGACGGCAAGGATGGCGTGCCGCATCTGGCCGGCTCGCTGGCGCTCGACGAACTTGATCTCGACCCGATGGCGGTGGCGCTGTTCGGCGATTCCGCGTTCACGGACAAGAGCGGAGACAATAAAGGCGGTGTGTGGCCGTCGGCCCCGTTCAGCCAGAAATCCAGCCTTCCATTCACGGCCGATCTCGACTTGACCACGGCTTCCCTTGCCGCAGGGCCATTCGCGACCGCCTATGACGCGGCCTTGTCGCTGAAGCTCGACCAGGAAGGCATCCGCGTGTCCGATCTCAAGGCGAAATTCCTTGGCGGTGCGCTGACCGGCCTGTTCGAATTGAAAAACAATGACGGCACTGGGCTTTTCTCCGGCCAGATGAAGCTCGCGGACGCCGATCTGCCAGCCGTGCTGCCGGATGCCGGCATCGGCGGCAAGGGGGATGTCTCCGCGGCGTTTTCGACAAGCGGCAAATCGGTCGACGCGATGATCGCCGCTCTGTCGGGTTCGGGCACGGCGGCGCTGAAGGGCGTCACGGTCGCCGGCGTCAATCCCAATGCGTTCAGCACCTTCCTCGCCAAGGCGGACGCGATCGGCCGCGATATCGATGCAGCCAAGACCTTCGGCTTCGCGCCCGCTATCGCGGCAGATGGCAGTTTCGCGGCAAAGGATACCGACATCGCCTTCACCATTGCAGGTGGCACGCTGCGAGCGCCGCCGATCAGCCTCGAAAATCCTTCGGCGACCTTGTCCGCCGACATCACGGCGGACCTCAATGCCGATACGGTCTCCGCCAAGGGCGCGGTCACCTACCGGCCCGGCGACGAAGCGCTCGTCGGTTCCGAACCGGCGATGAATTTCAGCGTCGAGGGGCCGTTCGGCGCCGTCAAACGGCAGTTCGACAGCGAACCGCTGGCGCAGTTCCTGACCCAGCGCGCGCTCGAGAAGGAGCAGCAGCGGGTCGAGGCGATGCAGGCCGCGTTGCTGGAGAAGCAGCGGCTGCGGCGCGAAGTGCGTTACTACGCTGCGTTGCAGGACCAGCGCGACAAGGCGGCCGAGGAGCAGCGACAGCGGGAGGAGGCGGCGCGGCTGAAGGCCGAGGCCGACGCCAAGGCGAAAGCCGAGGCGGAAGCTCAGGCGCAGGCCGAAGCAGAGGCCAGGGCCAAGGCGGATGCCGAGGCAAAAGTCAAAGCCGAGGCGGATGCCAAGGCAAAGGCCGAGGAGGCGATGCGGACCTCCTCGCAGGAGAAGGCAAGGCTGGAAGCAGAGCGCAAGGGCGCCGAGCAGACGCCGAACCCGGAACCGGCGGCACCGCCGGTGGCCAATGACAATCCGCCTCCGGCCAAACCGCAGTTCAATCCGTCTACGATCGACAATTTGCTGAAGTCTTTGCAGTAGGGCAGTAGGGCAGTAGGGCAGTAGGGCAGTAGGGCAGTAGGCAGGGGATTTCCCTCGATCGTTCAAATAACGAGCAGTTCGGCGCTGTCGGCGACGTAGCGGGCGTGACGAAAATCGCGGATGGCGGCAAGCTTGCCCTCCTGCCAGACCAGCAGGATGAAATAGGCTGGTCGCGCAGCCGGATCGTTGCCGTCGTGAACGAGGACCACCGGCCTGTCCTCGACGAATCCCGGCACGAAACGCCAATCGCGGAGGCGGGAATAGTTGTGGAAATAGGTGGCCACTTCCTTGGGTCCGGTAAACCGCGTCCTGGCCACCAGCTCCAGGCGAACTTCATCGGCGAGCATGTCGCGCACGGCGTCGAAATCACGGGCGTTGAAGCGATCGATATAGGCTTCGAGCAACAGGCGTTCGGAGACGCCCAACCTGGGAACCGGCCGATCCTCGGGCTCGGCGGCGAGCTGGCGCAAGCGGCCGCGGCCACGATGCAGCGCCGCCTTGACGGCCGGGACGTTGGTGTCCAGCGCGGCGCTGATCTCTTGCAGCGAATAACCCAGAACGTCCATCATGATGACGCTGCTGCGCTGCGCGACGGGCAGGCGCATGAAGGTGTGCAGGCCGGCGGCAGCGGCCTGACGGTCGAAGGTGGCGTTGGCCGGGTCGACGATCATGTCCGGATCCTCATCGGAAAAGACCTTTTCGCGGGCTCGCCGGCGCAGAAAATCGAGTGCCGTGTTGTGCGCGATGCGGAACAGCCAGCCCTCCGGATTTGCGATCTGGCCGGCGTTCGGCAAAGCCTCGAACGCCTTGGCCAGCGCTTCCTGCAACACGTCCTCGCCGTCGAAGACGGAACCCGTCATGCGCGCGCAATAGCGGTGCAGCTTTGGGCGCAAGTCCCCAAGCAGGCGTTCGATGAGCGCGCGGTGCTCGCCAGGAATGAGGATGTTCATACGCCCGCCGTTCTCCACATCGCTTGACCGCGCCTAGTGGTCCAGCATCCGGTAACTGCCCACTACCGTCATCGCCTCGCGATGCGGAGGCTCGATGCAGCGATCCCTGATGCCGTTCTGAAAAGTCGCGAATGCCGCTAGCCCCGGAAGGGTGCCGGCCTGCTCCTCGGTTGCCGCCTCGACCAGATGGAAGAAGGTACCGTCGCCGGACCGCCATGTCATGTAGCGAAACCCTTCGGGCGATTTATCCCGCAATTCCTGGAACACGGCCTTGACCAGCCGCTCGTTCTCGTCGACCAGCTCCGGTTTGGTCCTGTAACGTATCAAATGGTGTTTCATCTTGTCTGTTCCTTTGTCGGCCCTGCACCTTGCAGGTCGCTCATGTCCGAGACGAAGCGGCGGAGCCAAAGGATTCGGGGTTTCCGGAATTTTTTTATGCGGCCCCTTATGTCCCATCTTCCCGATGGTAGCCGGGCTTCGCAAAAGTTGAATGGACGACGGCGCGTTGCTGACGGCTGTCGCGATCTCATCGTGCGCTCACCGTCGATCGAGGACGGTATGTCGGGCCTGTGGTTGGGCCAACAACGCCCAGGCCATGCGCGGCAGTTATTCGACCAGAATGCGCGCTTCCCTCGCGGCTTCGACAAAAGCATCCCTGGCGGTATCGGCCGATACGCCGCCGTTCATGGCCTGCCGGCACGCCCGCAGCGCAGCCTTATGCTTGATGCTTCCCGCATCGCGCCAGTGATTGGTGAGAAGGTCGAGAGCTTGTTCGGCATTGGACAGATTTCGAACGTCGCCAGTAACGCCTGTGGAAACCGGGACTGCCTTGGAAAACCAGATGTTGTACATGGCATAGCCTCCATTCAGCTAGGTTGCGAAACTTATCTCTAGAGCGTGTCGCGGTCCTTTCGGGCGAGCACGCTCCTCAGCATGGGTTCGATGCGCGAAAGCTCGTCGAGATGCACGGCCGACAAGTCGGCGAGGCAGGCATCGGCCCGCTCGGTCAGTTGCAGCAGCACCTTGCGCTGGTCCTCCTTGTCCTGATCTCTGACGATCAGCCCGGCCTCGCACAGGCGGTTGACCAGTTCGACGGCGCTATGATGGCGGATGCGCAAGCGTTCGGCGAGGTCGCCGATAGCTACCGGGCCTCCGCCGGGAAAACCCTTTATGGCGAGCAGTGCCTGATGTTGGCGCGGCGTCAGACCGGCGTCTTCGGCCTGTAGCTGGCTGAATTCCAGGAAGCGGCGGATCAGATAGCGGAACTCCGACAGCCGCTGGTAGTCGGCCTGGCTGATGGCGGGGCGGGGTTCTTTCGGATGCGACATATCAGACATGTGTTGTCATTCCGGCCAAAGCTCAAACGATTTCGGGCCAGGCCCGCTTGAATATTTATATCGTATTACGATACATAGCCGCCGGCAAAGCCGTTTTGACGGTTTGCCGATCCTCCAACAGCGACACGCCACGGAAAGCAGGCAGGCAATGAAGACCGAACAGGGCAGTCCCGGACATCTGCGCGATTTCACCACCGACGCCAGGGTGTTGCTGATCGCGGGCATCGCGGTGGTGGTGGCGACGGCCGGGCTGTTTGCCGGCATCATCCTGCTGAAATTGATCCGGCTCGCCACCAACGTCGCCTATTTCGGTCAATTCACGCTCGCCGATCTGAGGCTGGAGGACACGCCGCTTGGCTATGCCGCGGTCGCCGTGCCGGTGATCGGCGCACTCATCATCGGCCTGATGGCGCGCTACGGCAGCGAGAAAATCCGTGGCCACGGCATTCCCGAAGCGATCGAAGCGATCCTGCTCGGGCGCTCGCGACTGGACGCCAAGGTCGCAGTGCTGAAGCCGCTGTCGTCGGCGATCTCGATCGGCTCCGGTGGACCGTTCGGCGCCGAGGGCCCAATCATCATGACCGGCGGCGCCATCGGCTCGCTGATCGCGCAGATGCTGCCGGTCAGCGACAATGAGCGCAAGACGCTGCTGGTGGCGGGCGCCGCCGCGGGCATGACCACCGTGTTCGGAACGCCGATCGCCGCCATCATGCTGGCGGTGGAGCTGCTTCTGTTCGAATGGACGCCGCGCAGCTTCATTCCGGTGGCGGTGGCTGCCATCGTGGCGGAGGTCGAGCGCACCATGCTGCACATGCCGGGACCGATCTTTCCGTTTCAGGGCGGCATGGCGATTTCCTTTGCCGGTCTTGGCGGTTGGGTCCTGATCGGTATTGCGGCCGGCCTCCTGTCTGCCTTGCTGACGCAGATGGTCTATGCCTGCGAGGACGGTTTCCAGAAACTGCCGATCCACTGGATGTGGTGGCCGATGCTCGGCGGCCTCGTCGTCGGCATTGGCGGCCTGATCGAGCCGCAGGCGCTCGGCGTCGGCTACGACAACATATCCAACATGCTGGACGGCCGCACGATTGCGACGGCAGCACTCCTGTTGTTGGTGGTGAAAGCGGTCATCTGGTCGGTGGCGCTGGGCTCGGGAACGTCGGGCGGCGTGCTGGCGCCACTGCTGATCATGGGCGGCGCGATGGGCGCGGTGCTCGCCGGCTTCCTGCCGGCGGCCGATCCCGGCTTCTGGGCGCTGCTGGCGATGGCGGCGACCATGGGCGGCACGATGCGCGCGCCGCTGACGGCGACCTTCTTCGCGGTCGAATTGACCGGCAACACGCATGTGCTGGTGCCGCTGATCGCGGCCTGCGCCGCCGCCCATGCGGTGACGGTGCTTTTGATGAAACGTTCCATCCTGACCGAGAAGATCGCCAGGCGAGGGCATCATCTGGTGCGCGAATACCGGGTCGATCCGTTCGCGCTGACCAGGGTGCACGAAGTGATGACCACGCAGGTCCAGAGCGTGCCGGCGACGATGACGCTGCATGGCGCAGCGGCATTCCTGACCGCGCCGGAGACGCGTCATCCGAGCTTCCCGGTCATTGACGGCAACAGGCAGGTGCTCGGCCTCATCGATCCACCGGCGATCCTGCGCTGGCGGCGTGCCGGCAAGCACCGGACGACGACGCTCGGCGACTTGCTGGCCGGCAGCAAGGTGACGCTTGCCTATCCCGATGAATATCTGGAAGGCCTGTCGGACAAGCTCCTGACGGCCAACGTGTCGCATCTGCCGGTCGTGGCACGCGACGACGGAACGCTGGTCGGTTACGTCGGCTGGAAGGACCTGATGCGCGTCAGATCCAGGAAGCAGGCGGAAGAGCGCGATCGCACGGCCCTGCTGGGGTTCGGCACCCGCCGCGGGAAACAGGAAGGCACTGCCTGATGGAGCCAGGCGTCAGGCGCGGCCGCGCTTCGCCCAGGCCAGTACATGGATCCGGAGCGCCGAGGACAGATTGGTGTCACGCGGCCGGTTTTCGTCGACTTCCGCGACCAGCGCGGCAAGGGTCAGATTGCGCGCGGCGGCGATGGCGACAAGGTCGTCAAAAAACGGCTTTTCGAGCGAATAGCTGGTGCGGTGGCCACGGATCGTCACCGAGCGTTTTTCGACCGGGCTCACCTGGAGCTCATTTGGGGTCCGGATCGGGCGACGGTTGACGCCGATGGCCCGCGACGAAGAACTCGGCCTTTTCGGCAACCAGGCGGTCGCGTTCCTTCTCTGCCCCGGAGCGGCCGTACAGGGCGCGGTTCTGGCTGGCAGTGCGTTCCTTCTCCAGCCTTGCCTTCTGCTTGCGAGCCTGGCGCAGATTGACGATGTCGGCCATGACGCGCGACCCGAAGGCTTATTTCTTGCGGAAGGCGTCGAGCGAGACGACTTCGGCGCCCTTGGCGGCATCGGCATCGGCCGCCTTCTTCTCGGGTTCGGCGGCCTTCTTCTCCGCCTTCGGCTTTTTCTCGGAGACGATGGCGAGCGGTTCGGACGCCGGCTGGGAAGCTGGTTCGTCATCTGACTGGCCTTCGGTCTTGACGTCGAATTCGAGTTCGAAGTTAACCGACGGATCGTAGAAGCCGCGCACCGCCGAGAACGGGATTTCGAGTTTTTCCGGCACGTCCGAGAAGGAGAGCCCGACCTCGAAACCGGTCTCGGTGACCTTCAGGTCCCAATACTGGAACTGGATGACGATGGTCATCTGCTCCGGATAGCGCTCGCGCAGCCGCGAAGACACGCGCACGCCCGGCGCGCCGGTCAGGAAGGTGATGAAGAAATGATGGTTGCCGGGGAGGCCGGTGCGCGCGACCTCGGCCAGGACCTTGCGCATGACGCCGCGCAACGCCTCCTGGGCCAGAATGTCATAGCGGATGTGGTCGTCGGCCATGTGGCGGTCGGGTTCCGTTGAATCGTCCGCATAGCTGTAATCAAGCTTGAGCGCGGCGTAAACCGCATATAAACCGCCGCCGCGAGGAAGCGAGGACGATTGCCGAGATTTGATCGCGGAAGCCGGCTTGCGTCACCCGCAAATGTCACGCGTTGGCAAGCGCGGCGTGTTTCTTGACGCTGGTCGGGGAGGGGCGCTTGCCGAAAGCGCGCAGGAAGGTGCGCACGCCATTTGTCGCCGATTGCACGACCTCGTCCTCGGCCGGGGTGCCGCCGAGCATGAAGGTCGTCTGCAATTCAGCATTGACGAGGCCGAGGAACTGCCGCGCCGCGACGTCGGGGTCGTCGATCGCGAGGTAACCGCCATAGGCAAGGCGGGCGAAGCGGGCGGCGATTGCCGGCCATGTCCTGCCAGGACCCTGTTCGCGCCATTCGGCGAACAGTTCGGGGTAGCGCTCGCCTTCGGTCTGGATCAGCTTGCGCAGGAATTTTCCGTCGCGGTTGCAGATGCAGTTCTGGTTCAGGCGCACGGCAAAGCCGATCAGATCCGCTTCCAGATCCCTCGGCTGGTCCGGGAACGTGGCGATGGTGGCGAAGATGCCGGCATTGCAGCGCTCGGTGAGATCGCGGACTACGGCGATGAAGAGCTTTTCCTTGTCGCCATGGTGGTTGTAGACGGTCTGGCGCGATACACCCGCCTCGGCGGCGATCAGGTCGATATTGGCGCCGGCAAAGCCCTCGCGGCAGAACACGGAAGCGGCGGCGTCGACCACCGAGATGCGCTTGGCCTCGTGGCTGCGTGGCGGGAAACTGTCAGGAGAAACACCCGGTCTCATTAAAATCTATATAGAGGTGATTGACGATTTAGACAAGACTGTCTAAATTTGTGGACACGCTATAAAGGGTTCACCTCTGGACAGGCGAACAATTCGCTCTCGGAGAGTCGGAATCCCACGGGATCGAACGTCCTGGGGTCAGACGTCGCCTTGCGGCGGCAACCAGATTCGAAAGAAGCCAACATCATGAGTCCCAAATTCCTCCGCATCGCGGTCGTGCTCGGCCTGTTGTCCGCCATCGGGCCCTTCGCCATCGATATGTATCTGCCCGCATTGCCCTCGATCGGCGCGGATCTCAACGCCGGCACCGCAGCCGTGCAGATGAGCCTTTTGATCTTCTTCCTGTCGATGGGCTTCGGCCAGATCGTCGTCGGGCCGATCTCCGATATGGTCGGACGCAAGCTGCCGCTCTATGGCGGTCTTGCGCTGTTCATGGTCGGCGGCGTCGGTTCGGCATTGGCGCCGACCATCGAATGGCTGATCGCCTTCCGTTTCCTGCAGGGCCTTGGCGCCAGCGCCGGCATGGCCATTCCGCGCGCGATCGTGCGCGACCTGCACACTGGCAACGAAGCCGCCAAGCTGATGTCGTTGCTGATGCTGGTGTTCTCGGTATCGCCGATCCTGGCGCCGCTGACCGGCAGCCAGATCATCGAGAGTTTCGGCTGGCGCGCCGTGTTCTGGACCGTCACGGCCGCAGCGGTGCTGGCAACCATCCTGCTCGCGACCTCGCTCAAGGAGACGCGGCCGGCTGAAGAACGCGCCGGTTCTTCCTTTGGCACCGCCCTTTCAGGCTACCGTTTCCTGATGGGGGACCGCAATTTCCTCGGCCTGGTGGCGATCGCGGGCTTCGGCATTGCGAGCTTCTTCGTCTATCTGTCGAGCTCGTCCTTCATCCTGATCGACCATTACGGCCTGTCGCCTTCGGTCTATAGCGTGTTCTTCTCGATCAATGCCGTCGCCTTCATCGGCATGTCGCAGCTCACCGGCCTGCTTTCCGAGCGTTTCGGGCTCAAGCGGGTGGTGTGGGTGGCGGTGACCGGCTACGCCACGACGATGGTGGCACTGTTCGCTGTCATGGCTTCCGGTGTGGACCGGCTGGATGTGATGGCGGCGCTGCTGTTCGTCGGCTATGGCTTTCTCGGCCTGGTCATTCCGACCACCTCGGTATTGGCCATGGAGGAGTATGGCGAGATCGCGGGCACGGCTTCGGCGCTGATGGGCACGCTGCACTTCGCCATCGGTGCGCTCGCCATGGGTGTCGCGGGCATCTTTTTCGACGGCACGCCGTTGCCGATGGTCGCCGGCATCACGCTCTGCGCGGTGATCTCCTTCACCCTGGCCAAGATCACGCTCGGCCGTTCGCGCGAGGCTGTCGAAGCGCCGGCGGAGTAGGCGATCGCCAATAAATTGAAAGAGGTCGGGCCGATCCCGGCCTTTTTCATGCCAATCCCGTTTCGTCCAGCATGAAGCGCAGCCGTGTCTCGACAGGCGCCAGGGGCAGCCGTACCAGTTCATAACCGAGTTCGGCATAGACGCCGACCAGCGCGTGACAGGTACGCTCGGCTTCGTCGAGCGTTTGCTTGCGTTCTTCATCCTGCGTGAAGATTTCGGGCCAGGGCGGGGCAACGAAGACACGAGGGTTGTAGCGGCAACGCTTCGCTGCGATGCCGACGTGATCGGGCACCGCCAGGCCGCAGAGGCGGAGATAGCCCAGCGTGTCGGGCACGCCACGATCGAAGAAGACCGGTCCTTCCTGTTCGATCGCAGCTTGGTAGGAGCGCATCTCCCAGGACAGCATCAATTCGACGAACAACGTGCGATCGCTCCACGGCAAGGCGGGACCGCCAATGGCGGACTGGTCGCGAATGATGCCGCGTCCGGCCTCGACCGAGGTGGCGAACCCTGCACGGCGCAAGGCTTCGATCAGTGCGGTCTTGCCGGAGCCCGGACCGCCGGTCAGCACGAAGAATCGGTCGGAATTGTTTTGCATTTTTTTACCCATGACGAAGGAGGCACGCGGCTCCACTGCGTCGTCTCCCATGGGCCGAACGAAGTCTGGCCGGCGCGAGCGTGCCGTTGCGCGTGATGCAGATGAAAAAGGGGGAGAAGTGGAGGTTTCTGTTGCCAGGTACCTCCGAACCCCGCCTAGAAGTGCGAACCCCTAGGGCTTGATTTGAAGCTATCGCACTGCATTAAGCAGCGAGACGTGCTTCCGCATAGTTGTCGTTGGCAACTATAAGTTTAGCCCGATGACGGTGGTACAATGCCGGGCAAAAGTACGATCTTTACACCTTCGTCGATCCTATTTCGCCCCCAGCAAAAGCCGCTCCGTCTTCCAGAGCGGTTTTTGGTGGAGGCGCCGGGTACCGCCCCCGGGTCCGAACGGCTTATTTCATCGCCAGTTTATCGCCATAGTCGGTCAAGCCGACGAAGCGAATATAGGGGCCCATCGCCAGAAATGAAAGACCGCAATGTGCTTTGTCCCTGTGTCAAAATGCGACGCGGCAGGGTTGACTTGGGAACGGTCTCAACCGAAGCTTTGCCGCGGTGAGGAGTTACCGACCGAGCGCACGAGTTGCGGAGCGCGCCACAGCCCTCATCGACCGGATCCGTGGCGCCGACGAGGGGAATTTTGATGGCCGACTATCTTGCAGACGTGAAGAAATACGACGCCGCCGCGAGTGCGGAAATTGTCGAGAAGATCGTCAAGCATCTGGGCATCGCGCTCAGGAACCGCGACTCCTCGCTGGTGTCCTGCACCGATCCCAAAGAACTCGAGCGCGTCCGGGAAAACTGGGTCGGCAAGAAGCTCGGCGTCGCCGATGCGGCGAAGGCAGATGCTGCGATCGAGAAGACCTGCAAGGCGATGGCCGCAGACAACACCAAGAATCGAGTGACTTTTTACTACCTCGTTGCCAAGGACCTGGGAAAGCTCGGTTCGCTCTGAGAATTCCGTGCTCGCGCGGCTGCTGAAGCGCGCCGCTGGTTTGTAACGGGCACGGCTTGTGCTGCCCCTCATCTGGCTGCCGCCATCTTCTCCCCGTATAGAGACGGGGAGAGGAATGCTGTCACCGATGGTTTCGCCAATTGCCGGCGTTGCAAGACGGACACCGAGGCTGCGGCCAGTTTGCTTGGATGTCGGCGCAGACGCCGAAACAGTGATGAGGCAAGCGTCGCCTGCGCCGTTTTGATGTGTTCGGCCGCCTGTCTAGCAGCTATAATGCTCGCACAATCGAATCGAGCCGAACCGATGCGCCAGTATCTCGACCTTCTGCAGCACGTGCTGGATCATGGCGCCGACCGCGGCGACCGCACGGGCACGGGCACGCGCTCCGTGTTCGGCTACCAGATGCGCTTCGATCTGGCGCGCGGCTTTCCCGTCACCACCACCAAGAAGCTGCACCTGAAATCGATCATTCATGAGCTTTTGTGGTTCCTGGCCGGCGAAACCAATATCAAATATCTGACCGACCATGGCGTTTCCATCTGGGACGAATGGGCTGACGAGAATGGCGACCTTGGCCCCGTCTATGGCAAGCAGTGGCGTTCCTGGCCGGACGGCCATGGCAGGTCGATCGATCAGATAAACAATCTTGTGAAAGAGATACGCCGCAATCCTCAATCGCGGCGGCTGATCGTTTCGGCCTGGAATCCGGCCGAGGTGGAGGCGATGGCGTTGCCGCCATGCCATTGCCTGTTCCAGTTCTACGTCTCGGAAGGCCGGCTTTCCTGCCAACTTTACCAGCGTTCCGGCGACATCTTCCTCGGCGTGCCGTTCAACATCGCCTCCTACGCCCTGCTGACGCTGATGGTGGCGCAGGTGACCGGCCTGAAGCCCGGTGATTTCGTCCATACGCTCGGCGACGCGCATCTTTATTCGAACCATTTCGAGCAGGCGCGCGAGCAACTTCGGCGCACGCCAAGAACGCTGCCGACCATGTGGATCAACCCTGAAGTGAAGGATCTCTTCGCCTTCCGCTTCGAGGATTTCCGGCTGGAAAACTATGTCGCCGACGCGACGATCAAGGCGCCGATCGCGGTCTGAACCGCCGGCGCAACCTTGCCGACCTGACGTCTCGAGGCCGTGGCGATGGTGGTGCCTCGCCGGTACGTCGCTTTGATATCTTTTCGACAAGATCGGTCGACCTTACCCTCAGGCCAGGAGATTTCCGGGGGAGGCGTCCATGCGACTGTCAGCAGCGGTATTTGCGCTCGTCTTTGTCTTCGCTTTCAATGCCCACGCATTTGCCGAGTGCGGGTGTGAATGCATCAACAACAGCATGAAGCCGTTCTGCGACGATCCAGCTGCGAAGCTGCCAAACTGTCCCCGCGCGACTTGCAAGCCCGCTGACGCAGAGGGGAATGACCTTCCCGCAAGCGCCATATCAAGCGAGACGCGGTATGTCTGCAAAGTGCGGATGGTGAAGACGCCGGAAGGCTCGTTTCGACACACACTTATCTGCATTTAGACATTGTCTCGCCTCTCCCAATAGATCACGGCGGCGACAGCTATGTCGCCCAAAGGTGACCGCAGTTTTGGGGGAACGACGCGCTTTAGAAGATTTCAGCCTTGGTTCCGTCGAGGGCAACGGGCGCCGATTTTCTTGTGACGTCTTCGTCTGCCTTTCGCTGTATCCGTGCTGGTCTATCGCAGGTCGCGATGACGCCGCGCATTCAATGGCGACGCTGGGCGAAAAACCTTTCCTTGTTATATTCATCCGGATATATCGGATGGCAGGCTTCGAGCAGGCCGGATGCCAACTCAGGGAGAGCTTCATGACGCGCAACGGTTTTGCAGTGGCGGCGGTCGCCATTGGTGGCTTCGCGGCGGCGTGGACGGCAGCAGTGCCGGCGGCGCGCGCGCAAGACGAGGTCGTGGTGTTTGCGGCCGCCAGCCTCAAGGACGCGCTCGACGCGGTCAACAAGGCCTGCGCGGCTGATTTCGGCGAAGCGGCGACCATCTCCTACGCGGCGAGTTCGGCGCTCGCCAAGCAGATCGAAAGCGGCGCGCCGGCGGACGTCTTCATCTCGGCCGATCTCGACTGGATGAAGTATCTTTCCGACAGGAAGCTGACCAAGCCCGATACCGAAGTGAAGCTGCTCGGCAACCAGATCGTGCTGGTGGCGCCGAAGGATTCGGGCGTTGAAGCCAAGATCGAAAAGGGTTTTGATCTGGCCAGACTGGTCGGCGACGGCAAGCTCGCCATGGGCGACCTCAAGGCTGTGCCGGCTGGCAAATACGGCAAGGCCGCGCTTGAATCGCTCGGCGTCTGGTCCTCGGTCGAGGGCAAGGTGGCGCAGGCCGAGAATGTGCGTGCGGCACTCAAGCTGGTCTCGACGGGCGAAGCGGCTCTCGGCATCGTCTATGCCACGGACGCGCATGCCGAAAAGGGCGTCAAGGTGGTTGGTGTTTTCCCCGAGGATTCACATCCGCCGATCATCTATCCGGTTGCCCAAACGGCTGATTCGAAGGACAAGGACACGCCTGCCTTCCTGAAGTGCCTGCGGACGGCAAAGGCATCGGATCTATTCAGGGAGCAGGGTTTCACGGTCCTTGCGCCTGTCAACTAGGATAGCCACCTGCGCATGAACTGGCTGCTGGACCTCACTCCCGACGAATGGAATGCGGTCCGGCTGTCCATCAAGGTGGCGACAGTGGCGATGATCGCCAGCCTGCCGCCGGGCATAGCGATAGCGCTGCTCCTGGCGCGCGGCCGCTTCTGGGGCAAGACGCTGCTCAACGGGCTGGTGCATCTGCCGCTGATCCTGCCGCCCGTGGTGACCGGCTATCTCCTGCTTCTGACCTTCGGCAAGCGCGGGCCGGCCGGCGCATTCCTGGCCGAGCATTTCGGCATCGTTTTTTCCTTTCGCTGGACGGGTGCGGCTCTTGCCTGCGGCGTCATGGGTTTTCCGCTGATGGTGCGGGCGATCCGATTGTCGATCGAGGCCGTCGACCGCAAGATGGAGGCGGCGGCCGGAACGCTCGGCGCCAGCCCGCCATGGGTGTTCGGCACCATCACCTTGCCGCTGATCTTGCCTGGGCTGATCGCCGGCGCCATCCTCTCCTTCGCCAAGGCGATGGGCGAGTTCGGAGCGACGATCACCTTCGTCTCCAACATCCCCAACGAGACGCAGACGCTGCCGTCGGCGATCTACACGTTCACCCAGGTGCCGGGCGGCGATGCCGGAGCGCTTCGGCTGACGCTGATCTCGATCGTCATCTCGATGGCCGCCCTGGTGGCCTCGGAAGTGTTGGCGCGGCGCGTCGGCCGGCGGATGGACATCGAATGAGCGTCCTTGTCGACATCCGCCATCGGCTCGGCGATTTCCCCCTCGACATCCGCTTCGAGAGCGCCGGGCGGCTGACGGCGCTGTTCGGGCCCTCCGGCTCGGGCAAGACGACGCTGATCAATATGATTGCCGGGCTGATCCGGCCCGACCAGGGACGCATCGAGGTCGATGGCCGTGTGCTGGTCGACACGGCCAAGGGCATTTTCGTGCCGAAGCACAGGCGCCGGATCGGCATGGTGTTCCAGGACGCGCGTCTGTTTCCGCATATGAGCGTGGCGAGCAATTTGCGCTATGGCCGCTGGTTCACGCCGGCGGCGGAGCGTTATGCCGAGATCGACGCCGTCGTCGAATTGCTCGGCATCGAGCCGCTGCTGGCGCGGCGGCCGGCAAAGCTCTCGGGCGGCGAGAGGCAGCGCGTCGCGATCGGCCGGGCGCTGCTCGCCAGCCCCCGGCTGTTGCTGATGGACGAGCCGCTGGCCTCGCTCGACGAGGCGCGCAAGGCCGAAATCCTGCCCTATGTCGAGCGCCTGCGCGACGAGACCAAGATCCCGATCGTCTATGTCAGCCATTCGATCGCCGAGGTGGCGCGGCTGGCGAGCGACGTGGTGATGCTGGCGCGAGGCAAGCTTGCCGCCAGCGGCCCGACCACGGCTGTCATGCAAAGGCCGGACCTTCTGCCGGCGGAGGAGCGCGGCGAGGGCGGCGCGGTGCTGGACACCAGCGTACTGCAGCATGACGAGGTTTTCGGCATGACGGTGCTTGGCTCGAACGCCGGCGAGATACGTGTGCCCAAGCTGGCGGCGACGGTGGGCGCGCCGGTGCGCATACGCATCCGCGCGCGCGACGTCATGATCGCCACCGAACGGCCGTCTCGTCTCAGCGCGCTCAACATCCTGGCCGGCACGATCGTCGCGATCAGACCGGGCGAGGGGCCGACGGTCGAGATCGGTATCGACTGCAACGGCGCGACCGTGCTGGCACGGGTCACCGAACAGTCGCGGCAGGTTCTGAAGCTGCGGCTCGGCGGACAGGTCTTCGCCGTGATCAAGACGGTGAGTTTCGACCAGGCAAACACCGGGGGCGGGCTCGCCGCGGAGGCGGACGGCTGAGACGGCGAGCGGGTCTCTGCGCTATATCGATTTGGAATAGCGAGGCGGCCAGGGACGCTCTAACATGGCGGGCGTGATCGCGGAGGAAGACAATGCCGTCGCTGAGCTTGCGGATAAATCTCGACCCCGACGGGCGCATCGGGCCGGGCAAGATCGAATTGCTGGAGCAGATCGCCGCCTTCGGTTCGATCTCGGCCGCCGCGCGCGGCATGGAGATGTCCTACAAGCATGCGTGGGACTTGGTCGAGGACATGAACCGGGTGTTCGGCAAGCCGCTGGTGGCCGCGCAGACCGGCGGCCGCAAGGGCGGCGGCGCGCAACTGACGGCGGTGGGCCTGGCCGTAGTCAGCCGTTTCCGCGCCATCGAACGCGCGGCGGCTTCGGCGGCCGCGACGCATATGGAGGCGTTGCAGGCGGAGATTGAGGAGGGGTAGGGCAGTAGGGCAGTAGGGCAGACCAACTCGGGCGCGTCGAATTTTTCGTGTGCTTTCTTGTGTTCCGGCTCCTGATGTCTCGTTCACTTACTGCCCTACTCCCCTACCTTCCTCAGCACGTACGTATCCATGATCCAGCCCTTTTCCCCGCGAGCCTGCTCGCGGATTTTCTCGATTTCGGCGCCGACGTCGCGGAGGCGGCCGGAGACGATGATTTCGTCCGGCGTGCCGAGATAGGCGCCCCATTGGATGAAAAGATCCTGGTCGGCGAGCGTGTTGAAGGCGCATTTGCCGTCAAGCATGACGACGGCGCTGCCGGCATTTTGCGGCATACCTTCTTCCGTCAACCGGCGGCCGGTGGTGATCAGGATGGAATCGCCGATGCGGTTCAGCGCTGTCGCGTGGCTGGCGGCGAGCGCCTGGATGGCGGTGATGCCGGGAATAACCTCCAGTTCGAAGGCGACGTTGCCCCTGAGGCGTACGCGCTCCAGGATGCGCAGCGCGCTGTCGTAGAGCGAGGGGTCGCCCCAGATCAGGAAGGCGCCGCAACCATCCTCGGCGATCTCTTCGCGGATCAGGTCTTCATAGATGGCGGCGATTGCCTCGTGCCAGTCATCGACAGTCGAGCGATAGGAAGGCGCCGGTTCGGCCCGCACGGGCACGTCGAATTCCACGCGGCGTGAATTCGGGTTGGTGACGAAGCGGTCGCAGATGTGACGGCGCAGTTCGGCAAGATCGTTCTTCTTCGCACCCTTGTCGGGGATGAACAGCACGTCGGCCCGATTGAGGCCGTCTATGGCCTGCACGGTCATATGGTCGGGATTGCCGGCGCCGATGCCGATGACGAGAAGCTTGCGCATGAAGCGAACTCCTGCCCGATCGCAACCCTTTAGTCCAGACTGGCGTGGCGCGGATGCGGAAGGGCTTTGAAACGCCACGTTGAAACCGCTAGGGTCATCGCGACATTCTCGCCGAGGGGCTTTCATGTTGCGATATGTTCTGACGGCGGTGCTGGCCTTGTCGGCCGCACCCGCGTTCGCCAATGATTCCGTTGCCGAACTCGGCACCGGCGGCCTGGTGCTGTCGCGCAGCGATGCCGTGGCGATGCAGAGCGAGGACCTCTTCATCTCGCCGGAAAAGGTGACCGTGGATTACGTCTTCCACAACAACACCGATAAGGACGTCGACGCGATCGTCGCCTTCCCAATGCCCGACATCTCCGGCGATCCCGAGGAGATGCCGGCGATCCCCGAAAACCAGAGCGACAATTTCCTTGGCTTCGAGGTGACGATCGACGGCGTGGCGGCAAAGCCTGAGCTCGAGCAGAAGGCGTTCGCGCTCGGCATCGACATCGGTGCCGACCTGAAGGCGCAGAACGTGCCTTTCAACCCATTCGGCGAAGCGGCAAAGGCGGCGCTCGGGAAGCTGCCGCAAACGGTGGCGGACGACTGGGTCACCCGCGGCATCATCATCGAGGACACTGTCGATGACAGCCCTGGCGCGAAACCCAATTATGCACCGTTCTGGCAATTGCGCTCGACCTATTGGTGGCGCTCGACCTTTCCGGCCAACAAGGACGTCCACGTTTCCCACCGCTACAAACCGAGCGTCGGCGGCACCTCGTCGGTCAGCTTCTTCTACGACGGCAAGTTCCAGGGACAGTACGCCGCCTACAAGTCCCGCTACTGCATGGACGACACCTTCGAGAACGCAGTGCGCAAGGCTGCCAAGAACGATCCCGACGGCTATCCAAAATATTACGAGAGCCGCATCGCCTACATCCTGACCACCGGCGGCAACTGGGCGGCCGGCAGCATCGGCAAGTTCAAGCTGACCGTCGACAAGGGCAATCCCAAAGCCCTGGTCTCGTTCTGCGGCGACAATGTCAGGAAGGTCGGGCCGACGAGTTTCGAGATGACGGCTGAGGACTTCTATCCAGAGCGCGACATCGACATCCTTATCCTCGATCCATCCGACAATGGGAACGGCAACTGATGCACGTGGCAATCTATGTCGCCATCGCCGAGAACGGCGTCATCGGGCGGGACGGGGGGCTGCCCTGGCGGCTTTCCACCGATCTCAAGCGCTTCAAGGCAGACACGATGGGCAAGCCTATCATCATGGGCCGCAGGACCTATGAAGGCATCGGCCGGCCGCTGCCGGGCAGGCTGAACATCGTTGTTACCCGTGACAAGACCTGGCGCGCCGACGGCGTCGAGGTGGCGCATACGCTTGAGAACGCGATCCAGCTGGCTGATGTGCGGGGGCGCTGCATGAGCGGGGTGGACGAGGTCTGCGTGATCGGCGGCGGCGAAATCTATGCGCAGGCGCTACCGCTCGCTGACCGGCTGCATGTCACCCATGTGCTGGCCGCTGTCGACGGCGACGCGCATTTCCCGCCGATCGATCCGAAACGCTGGCGCGAAGTCAGTTCGCAGGAGATCCCGGTCGGCGAAAAGGACAGCCACGCGACGCGCTATACGGTTTACGAGCGACGCCGCGAGAGCCATTGAAAGAAAAAAGGCGTTTAAAGACGACAAAGGGTCGCGACCGGCCCAAAACCGATGATGCCGGCAGAGCATCGCGTTGAAAGCATGCCGTGGCGTCCCTATAGAAGAACAAGACTGGATTTGCGCCGAAATTCCGGCGCTTGAGGGAATTCCAAGCGAAAGGACATTCATGCCCTGGAACGACAAAGGTGGCGGTGGCGGCGGCCCATGGGGCGGCGGCGGCAACAATCAGGGACCCTGGGGGCAGGGACCGAAGGGGCCAAGCGGACCGCAAGGCTCGCCTCCCGACCTCGAGGACATCATCCGCCGTGGCCAGGACAGGCTGCGGCGTGCGTTGCCCGGCGGTGGCGGCGCCAGTCCGGCCATATTCGGGCTGATCGGCGCGGCGCTGGTCGTGCTATGGGCGTTCCAGGCAGTCTACACCGTGCAGCCCGATGAGGTCGCGGTCGAGCTGCGCTTCGGCAAGCCGAAGGCCGAGCTGTCGCAGCCCGGCCTGCATTTCCACTGGTGGCCGCTCGAAACCGTCGAAACGGCCAAGATTTCCGAGCAGCTCGTCGACATTGGCGGTGGCGCGTCCAGCGGCAACACGTCGGGGCTGATGCTTTCGGGCGACCAGAACATCGTCAACGTGCAGTTCTCGGTCGCCTATCAGGTCTCCGATCCCCGCGCCTATCTGTTCGACGTCTCCGACCCGGATGGCATGCTGCGGCAGGTCGCCGAGAGCGCGATGCGCGAGGCCGTCGGCCGCAGGCCGGCGCAGGACATCTTCCGTGACGACCGCCAGGGCATAGCGGCTTCGGTGCGTGAGATCATCCAGACCACGCTCGACGGCTACAAGGCCGGGCTTCAGGTCAACGCCATCTCGATCGAGGACGCGGCGCCGCCCCGTGAGGTCGCCGACGCCTTCGACGAGGTGCAGCGCGCCGAGCAGGACGAGGATAAGTTCGTCGAGCAGGCCAACCAGTACTCCAACCAGAAGCTCGGCCAGGCACGCGGCGAGGCCGCACAGGTCCGCGAAGACGCGGCCGCCTACAAGAACCGGGTGGTGCAGGAGGCCGAAGGTGAGGCCCAGCGCTTCATCTCCGTCTATGACGAATATGCGAAGGCGCCCGACGTGACGCGCAAGCGGCTTTACCTGGAAACGATGGAGAAGGTGCTGAAGGACTCCGGCAAGGTGATCGTCGAGCAAGGCAACGGGCAGGGGGTCGTCCCCTATCTGCCGCTGCCGGCATTGCAGCAGAAAGCGCCGGCTCCGGCCCCGCTTGGCGCGACGACGGGAGGTAACCAGTGATGGCCAACCGTCTCCCCGTCATCGTCGTCATCGCGGCGGTCATCCTGTTCCTGCTCTATTCGTCAGTCTTCGTGGTCAATGCGCGCCAGCAGGCGCTGGTGCTGAGGTTCGGCGAGATCGTCGACGTCAAGACCGAGCCCGGCATCTACTTCAAGGCGCCGTTCTCGTTCTTCGACGCCGACACGGTGCAGTTGATCGAGAATCGGGTGCTGCGCTTCGACCTCGACAACATCCGCGTCCAGGTCTCGGGCGGCAAGTTCTATGAGGTCGATGCCTTCATCGCCTACCGCATCTCGGATCCGCGTGTCTTCCGTGCCGCCGTATCCGGCCAGATCGAGCTCGCCGAAGCGCGGCTGAGGACGCGTCTCGACGCTGCCTTGCGCCGCGTCTACGGTCTGCGCGACTTCGAGGCCGCCCTTTCGGAGGAGCGCGCTGTGATGATGCGCGAAGTGCGCGATCAGCTACGGCCCGACGCCACCTCGCTCGGCCTGCAGATCGAGGATGTCCGCATCCGCCGCACCGACCTCACCGCCGAAGTCTCGCAGCAGACCTTCGATCGCATGAAGGCGGAACGTCTGGCTGAGGCCGAAAGGCTGAGGGCGCGCGGCAATGAGGCGGCGCAGCGCATCAAGGCCCGCGCCGACCGTGAGGTGGTCGAGATCATCGCGGAAGCGCAGAAGGAGTCCGAAATCCTGCGCGGCGAGGGCGAGGCGCAGCGCAGCGCCACCTTTGCCGAGGCTTATCAGCGCGATCCGGCGTTCTTCGATTTCTACCGGTCGATGAACGCCTATGGCACGGCGCTGGACAACACCGGCACGACAATGGTGCTGTCGCCGAATTCGGAGTTCTTCCGTTTCTTCCGCGACCCTGACGGCAAGGAGGCGCCGGCAAGGCCGGCGGCTCCGCAGCCGGCACCACCTGCCGCCCCGGCGACGGCACCCGCGGCTTCGACCAGCACCGGCCAATAGCGGCCGGTGCAGGATTTCTTCGCGGCAATAGGCCTGGTCCTCGTCATTGAGGGCCTGGTCTATGGCGGCTTTCCCGGTTTCGCCAGGAAACTGGCGGGCGAGGTGCTGTCATTGCCGGACAATGCATTGCGGATTGCCGGGCTGGTGCGATTGGCGCCGGCGTCGGTATCGTCTGGCTGATCCGCGGCGGCTAGGGGGTGTGCAAAAACGCGGGATTTACACTCTGCCAATAGCCATAGCCGCAAACGTGCCCTATTTCTTGCCATCATGGCGCGACACGGCGTTTCCGTCGAAGCGCTTTTCTCTTTCAGAAGTGCCGGGAGGCTTCTCGATGACATCCAACACCCTTTTGCGCGCGGCTCGACGCACGTTCGTCGCTGGCGCGGCAGCGCTTCTTCTGGGCACCGTGGCCGTTCCGGCCTTCGTGACGCCGACAATGGCCGCCGACGGGCCTGCTTCGGTGGCCGACCTGGCGCAAGGCCTGCTCGGCGCGGTGGTCAACATCTCGACGTCGCAGACGGTGAAGGGCACGGAAGGTCCGGGCGCGGTGCCGATGCCGCAGCTTCCCGAAGGCTCGCCGTTCCAGGATTTCTTCGACGATTTCTTCAAGAACCGCGGCGGCGACAAGGACAATGGCTCGCAGAAAGTGCAGTCGCTCGGCTCCGGTTTCGTCATCGACGCCGAGCAGGGCATCGTCGTCACCAACAACCATGTCATCGCCGATGCCGACGATATCGAGGTCAATTTCTCCGATGGAGTCACGCTGAAGGCGACGCTGGTCGGCACCGACACCAAGACCGATGTCGCGGTGCTCAAGGTCGATCCGAAGGGCCACAAGCTGACGGCGGTGAAGTTCGGCGATTCCACCAAGATGCGCGTCGGCGACTGGGTGATGGCGATCGGCAATCCGTTCGGCCTCGGCGGCACGGTCACGGTCGGCATCGTCTCGGCGCGTAACCGCGACATCAATTCAGGCCCCTATGACGATTTCATCCAGACCGATGCCGCGATCAACCGCGGCAATTCGGGCGGGCCGCTGTTCAACAGCGCCGGCGAGGTCATCGGCATCAACACGGCGATCATTTCGCCGTCCGGCGGCTCGATCGGCATCGGCTTCTCCATCCCCTCGCAGCTCGCATCGGGCGTTGTCGAGCAACTGCGCCAATATGGCGAAACGCGGCGCGGCTGGCTTGGCGTGCGCATCCAGCCGGTGACCGACGACATTGCCGAGAGCCTCGGCATGGCGACCGCCAAGGGTGCGCTGGTCGCCGGCGTCATCAAGGGTGGACCGGTCGACAACGGCACCATCCAGGCCGGCGACGTGATCATCAAGTTCGACGGTAAGGACATCCATGAAATGCGCGACCTGCCGCGTGTGGTCGCGGAGAGCCCGGTCGGCAAGGCGGTCGACGTGCTGATCGTGCGCAAGGGTGTCGAGCAAACGGTGAAGGTAACACTTGGCCGGCTCGAGGACAGCGAGAAGCTCGCCAGCGGCGAAAACGGCAACACCGACCAGGACAAAGGCGACAAGGCGCCGGCGGTTTCGACGGCCTCGGTGCTCGGCATGACCGTCGGCGAATTGAACGACGATACGCGCAAGAAGTTCAGCATCGCCGCCGATGTTTCGGGCGTCGTCATCACCGATGTCGCCAAGGACTCGGCCGCGGCTGAACGCGGCATCCAGCCGGGCGAGGTGATCACCGAAATTGCACAGGAATCGGTTGCCACGCCCAAGGATGTGATGGACCGGATCGGCGCGCTGAAGGAGCAGGGACGCAAGAACGCACTGTTGATGCTGGCGTCCAAGACCGGTGAGCTGAGGTTTGTGACGATCCGGATGGACTGAGGATCGCTAACGATGGTCATATTGTAACATCCCATGGGATGTACTATTTTGACTTGTGAGGCGGATCGTACTGGACACAAACGTTTTGACGGCAGGCTTGCGAAGCAGGAATGGCGCGTCTTTCGCCATCCTGCAGCTGATTGCGGATCGGCAAATTCGCCCATTAGTGACGACAGCGCTGTTTCTTGAATATGAAACCGTGCTGGCCAGACCCGAGCAGGTGGCGGCTCACGGGTTGTCCGCGCCGGATCTGGGCCGTTTGCTGGCCGGCTTTGCATTGCTGGCTGAGCCGGTCGAGCTGCACTTTCTCTGGCGGCCGCAATTGAACGATCCGAAGGATGAGATGGTGCTTGAAGCAGCGATCAACGGCCGGGCCGATGCGTTGGTGACTCACAATCGCCGGGACTTCCTAGCTGCGGCAGGCCGTTTTGATGTACTGCTTGTGAGCCCGGCCGAGTTCTTGGAAGGACTTCGTACATGAGCAAAGCGACTTATCCGCTGAAACTGCCACAGTCGGTTAAGGAAGCAGCCGCGCGCCTCGCGAAGGCCGATGGCGTGTCGCTCAATCAATGGATTGCGTCGGCTGTGGCGCAAAAGGTCGGGGCAATGGAAGCGGCAGCTGACTTCCTGCGTCGTCGTGCCGGCGACGCGTCACCGGGCGATTTCGCGAAAATGCTGGGGCGGGTCGCAGACAGATCGCCACAGTCCGGCGACGAATTTCCACCTGACAGGCATTGATCAGCGACGATTCTTCCGCCAATCCGCGCTCGTCAGCCTGTAGAACACATGCCTCTTCAGCTCCGGGTGGCTGTCGGGAATGCCGGGGTGGTCGAAGTTGGCCGAGGGATCGGCGGTCATGCCGAGGCGCTTCATGACGGCAGTGGAGCGGCGGTTGTTCTCGACCGCGAAGGAGACGATCTCGCCAAGGCCGAGTTTTTCGAAGCCGTAGGCCAGCCATGCCTCGGCAGCTTCCGTGACATAACCCTTGCTCCAGAATTCGGGCGCCAGCCGCCAGCCGACCTCAACGGTGCCGGCGGGAAGGAACGGCAGATGGTCGGTCCCGGTGATACCGACAAAGCCGATGCATTGACCTGATGCGGCGACCTCGGCGGCGGCAAAGCCATAGCCGTCCCGATCGATGATGGCCCGCAGTTCGTCCATCTTGGCGTCTGCTGCGGCGCGGCCGCGACGGAAGGGGAAGAACTCCATCACGCGTTCATCGGAATTGATGCGATGGAACAGCTCCCGGTCGCGATCCTCCCAGTTGCGCAGGATCAGGCGCTCGGTGCGCATTGGTTTCATTGGACGAACTCTTCCTGCCCGTAGCCTTGCAGATAGAGCAATGCGGTCAGGTCGCCATGGTCGATGCGAACCTTTGCCTGTGCAGCCACCATCGGTTTGGCATGCAGCGCAACACCGGTGCCGGCAAGGCGGATCATGTCGAGATCGTTGGCCCCGTCGCCGACAGCAATGGCATCGGCCGGGGTGAGGCCGAGACGCGCCGTGATCTCGATCAGCGCCTCGGCCTTGGCGGCGCGGCCGAGGATCGGCTCGCCGACCAACCCGGCAAAGAGGCCATCCTGTTCGAGCAGGCGGTTGGCGCGGTTTTCATGGAAGCCGAGCATGGCGGCGATGCGTGAGGTGAAGACCTCGAAGCCGCCCGAGACTAGCGCGGTCCAGGCGCCGTTGGCCCGCATCGTCTGCACCAGCGCGCGACCGCCGGAGGCCAATGTCAACCGGTTGGCAACGATCAGATCGACCACGGCCGCATCGAGCCCCTTGAGCAACGCCACGCGCTCGCGCAGGGCGGGCTCGAAGGCGACCTCGCCATTCATCGATCGTGCGGTGATCGCCGCGATGTGCTCCTTGACGCCGATCTCGTCGGCTAGCTCGTCGATGCATTCCTGGTCGATCATGGTCGAATCCATGTCGGCGATGAGGATCTTCTTGCGGCGCGTTGCCGACTGCTGGACGATCACGTCGATCGGCTCGGCGGCCAGCGCCGCGCGCAGATTGGCGGCCGCCTCGTCGGCTTGTGCATTCGCTGGCAGTGCGAGATCGCAGGCAATGTCTTCGGCCATCCAGCGAACAGTGCTTGCGCCCACCGACCGTGAGGCCATATTCGCAAGCGATGGCGACAAGGCACGATCGGCGGGATGGGAAACAAGCGTGGCGATAAGCGGCATCGATAATTCCGGTGCGGATGCGGGCGAAGGCCGCGTGAAGAATGCGATCCTGATAGCCGGGCCGACCGCCAGCGGCAAGTCGGCGCTGGCGCTCGACCTGGCCGAACGTATAGGCGGCGTGATCGTCAACACCGATTCCATGCAAGCCTATTCGGTTCTCGACGTGTTGACTGCCCGGCCGGAGGCGGCGGACCTCGCTCGGGCACCGCATTATCTCTATGGGCATGTCCATCCCGGCACCGCCTACTCGACCGGGGCGTGGCTGCGCGACGTGACGAGGCTGATCGAAGACGGCGCGCTCTCGCGGCGACCGATCTTCGTCGGCGGCACCGGCCTTTACTTTCGCGCCTTGGCCGAGGGCATTTCGGAAATGCCCGACATTCCGCGGCAGGTACGCGACCGTTGGCGCTACGAGTTGAAGGAGCAAGGCGCCGTCAAACTGCATGGCATCCTGATGCGCGAGGATTCCAGAGCAGCCATGCAGTTGAAGCCCACGGACAGCCAGCGCATCGTGCGGGCGCTCGAAGTGCTCGACGCATCCGGCCGCTCGATCCTGGACTGGCAGGCCGCGCGGGGCCGGCCGCTCATCGACAGACAGACGGCCCGCTTCTTCGTCATCGAGCCGGACCGGGCCGCGCTGGTCGGACGCATCGAAAGGCGTTTCGACCAGATGCTGGCCAAGGGCGCACTGGACGAAGTCAGGCAACTCGCATCGCTTCGTCTCGATCCGCAATTGCCGGCGATGAAGGCGATCGGCGTTCGCGAACTGCAAGCGGCGATGGCCGGACAATCGGGTTTTCCCGAGGCGATTGAGCGCGCCAAGATCGCAACCAGGCAATATGCCAAGCGGCAGACGACCTGGTTTCGGCACCAGCTAGGACCGGAATGGCAAAGATTGCATCCTGGTGACGATATCGAAACCACGATCCAAACGCTTGTTGCTAATGCAACCTAGAAAGCCTTTCCTTCACGGAAAGGTTCTCGTTGTGGTTGTCCAAATTAACCCTCCGTAAGGCCCGCCATGCCATAAGGTCGATGGGCATTTTTCCATCGGGGAGCAGATGCGTTTCCACAAGGCGGAATCGGCGTTTTTCGTCTTTATCTTCGTGATCCTGGCCGCCGGCCTGGTGACGCTGCATGCCTATGGACTGCTGCAATCCTTTGCCACCGAACTGCACACGGCCTCCGGCCTGGACAAGGTCATCTACCTCAACAAGCTGCTTTTCGCGACGGGCGTGCTGCTCGCGACCGCGCTGTTCTTCGGCATCTTCTTCATCTACCCGCTGATCCGCAGGCAGGCGACGGAGGAAGGCAAGCTGCGGGCCATGACCGTGTCACTGAGCGCCCGCTCCGAGACGTTCGAACATGCGGCGCTGACAGATAGCCTGACCGGCATGCAGAACCGGCGCTATTTCGACGACGCGCTGAAGGAATATCTCGAGGAGTTCAAGCGCATCGAGAAACCCGTCGGGCTGATGATCCTCGACCTTGATCATTTCAAGCAGGTCAACGATACACATGGCCACGACGTTGGCGACGAGGTACTCAAGGCCGTCGCCAGCTGTCTCAAGGACATGACGCGCTACCATGACGTGGTGGCGCGATTGGGTGGCGAGGAATTCGCCGTGGTCACGCCCAACATGGAGGCGGAATTGTTGTCGAAATTCGCCGAGCGTATCCGCAAGGCGATCGCCAACATGTCGGTTCTTTCGGGCAATGTCCGGCTCAAGATCACCACCAGCGTCGGCCTTGCCGTCTGGGACCGCAAGGAGACGGCGGAAGAATTCTATCGCCGCGCCGACCGCCAGCTCTACGAGGCCAAGAGGCAAGGCCGCAACCGCGTCTGCGCCTGAAATCCCGAAGAAGAATTCACGAGGCCGGTTGCCTGACGCGGCTTTTTCGACTTCCGGTGCTCACGGACTGAATGTCCGCTCCGCTCCGGCTTCTCGAAACCACGCCATTCAATCCGGCCTGATGAATTCCCTTTCGGGATTTGACCAAGCTGGTTCGATGATGTGAAGCCCTTGGAAGCTTGTGTGCGGCTTCCCGGCCGGTCGTCAGAGAGCTTGCAGGCTCAATCGTTCTGGGGGCGCATGCCGAAGGTGGCGGGCTTTAGGCCGTAGCGCATGTCGAAATCATCGTCCGATTGCACGCGTGCGGCCGGCGGCTTGCGGTAGTCGGGATCGCCGGCCTGGCGGCCAGAATCGACCACTTCGGCAAAGGCCATCGCCTGCTGCTGCGGCTTTGGAACGTTGCGAAGCCGTTCCACGATCGTCACCAGATCGACATCGTCGCCGGTTTTCGACGACATGGCTTGTTCGCGCTTGGCCGTGCCGGGGATCAGTTCAGCCGGCAGTCTCTCGAACTTCAGCCGCATCGTCGTGGCCACGCCTTCGCCGAAGGCGATCGCTTCGCGCTGGCCCATGGACGACAGGAAAGCAAGCGTGGAGGCGGACGAGTCGGCGATGGCCGAGCGGATGATCGCCTGGTCGTGCTCATTGGCGAGCCGCATGGCGAAGAAGGTCGAGCACTGCGACAGGATGGTCGGGTCGAGTTCGCCCGGGCGCTGTGTGACGACGCCGAGATAGCAGCCATACTTGCGGCCTTCCTTGGCAATGCGCGACAGCGCGTGCCTTGTCGGCGCGAAGCCGAGGCGCGCATCGGCCGGCATGTAGCGATGCGCTTCTTCGCACAGCAATAGGAGCTGCAGCTTGCCCTCGCTCCACAGTGCAAGGTCGAACGCCAGGCGCGCCAGCACCGAACAGACGGAATTGACCACTTCGGACGGCATGCCGGCCATTTCGAAACAGGTCACAGGGCGGCCGTTATGCGGCACGCGGAAGATGTTGCCGATCGTCTCGTGGATGGTGTCCTCGATCAGGCGCGAGTTGAACATGAAACGGTAGCGCGGATCGGCTGCCGCCGATTCGATGCGCGTCTTCAGCGATTTGAGCGTCGGGCGCTCGTTCTTGCTTTCGAGCATGCCCATGCGCTCGTCAATCTGCTTGAGCAGATCGGCAATGCGGTAGGGCACTGGCGTATCGGCGGTCAGCGCATCGCTGCCGCGCCTGAGATAGGCACCGGAATTGGGGTTGCGATAGAGGTTTTTGGCGAGCGGAATGAGGTCGCGCAGCGCATCGATCTCGTCGGGCACGGTCTCGCGGCCGCGAAATAGAACCTCGGCGAATTCCTCGAGCCGGAACATCCAGAACGGAAGGTCGAGCGTCTTGGAATCGACCTTGACGCAATATTCGGGCAGCGACGCGGCGAATTCATTGTGCGGATCGAGGATCAGGATGCGCAGATCCGGCCGCGCCGCGATCGATTTGCGCAGCAGCAGCGAGACGGCGGTGGACTTGCCGACGCCGGTGGTGCCGACAATGGCAAAGTGGCGCGCCAGCGTGTCGTCGATGGCGATGTTGGCGGCGATCGCCTCGTCCTGCGACAGCGAGCCGATGGTGATCGAATGACGCCCGGCCAGATCGTAGACGGCCTGCAGGTCACGGCTGCGGATGCGGTGCGCGATGGCGCCTATATGGGGATAGGTGGTGATGCCGCGGTCGAAGATCGGCTTGGAGCCGGGTTCGGCGCCGTCGCGCACTTCGCCGATCAGCTCGATGCTGACCTCGATGGCGTTCTGGCCTTCGCTGTTCCAGGCGCGATCCGACTTGCCGATCGCATAGACCAGGCCGACGGTGCGTGTCGTGCCGAGATTGACCGAGATCATCTTGCCGACCGTCCACAGGCCGGTCACCGCGCCGTCGACGTCGTCCGCAAAGGCGCTGATGGTGGCGCGGGCGCCGTCGCATTGCACGACATTGCCCAGGATGCGCCTGTCGTTCTGTTCGGCGTTGCGGCGCTCCTGCGATGTCGGTTCTCCGACCGAGGCTTCGCGTTCGACATACATGGACAGGCCAATCCCCATTTTCCCTCACGTCGAAGCCTACAGGAACGGGGTTAAGGTCGAGTGTGGCCGGATGGTGTAGGGAGGATTAAGAAGCCGGCGAAAATTGTCGCGACAAGGCTCTTTTCCAGTTATCAGTTTTCGCTATAATAGACGAATGGATGATATAGCGAACGACATCTCCTCGACAATCGGCAGGCGGATACACGCCGAGAGGACGATACGGGACTGGTCCCTGGCCGAACTCGCCGAGCGCTCCGGCGTCTCCAAAGCCATGCTGAGCACGATCGAGCGTGGCATGACCAGCCCGACGGCAGCGCTCCTGGTGCGGATCGCCGCCGCCTTCGGCATGACGCTGTCGACCCTTATCGCACGCGCGGAATTGCAGGGTGGCGGCTTGCTGCGGGCGAGCGACCAGCCCGTCTGGCGCGATCCCGATACCGGCTATGTCAGGCGGCATCTTTCGCCGGCCGGCGACATGCCGCTCGAACTGATCAGGGTTCATCTGCCGGCGGGCGCCAAGGTCAGTTTGCCCGCGGCGTCCTACGCCTTCATCAAACAGCAGATATGGCTGATCTCCGGACGGCTGGAATTCATCGAGGGCGATCTGGTGCACAGGCTCGAGCCCGGCGACTGTCTGGCGCTCGGCGCGCCGTCGGACTGCACCTTCCATGCGCTCGAGGCGGGCGCCGACTATCTCGTCGCGCTGGTCAGGGCCTGACATCATGCCGAGACGTCCAAAGCGCTCCCACAATGGGGGACCGCCGCTCGACGACTACAAGGGGCCGCCATGGGGCAAGGGCGATCCTTATATTTTCCTGGCCTGGCAGGCCGCGCATGCCAAGGCGTTGAAAGCACCGAGCCGCGACGTCATGCTGATGCGCGTGGACAAGGCGGAACGGCTGGGACTTACCTATGAGGAATACACGCTCGAACTCCTCGAACGCGGACGCCACCTTCAGGAAGAGGACACCGAACGCATCGCCGCGATCAAGGCGGCGCGCAAGGGAAAGCGATTCAGCGCTTTCGATTGACGCCAGTTCGACCGTATCGATCCTTCCATCTCAGCCAAGCAGAACGAGCATGCATTCCATCGAGATCAGAATGTTGACGCAGGACGCGCGGACACAGGCGTTGCTTGGCGATCTTCTGGTCGAAACGGTTGCCGCGGGCGGGTCGGTGAGCTTCATGCATCCGCTGGCGCCGGAAACCGCCCGCAGGTTCTGGGACACGTCGCTGACGGCGGCCGCAAGAGGTGAGCGGGTGGTGCTTGGCGCGTGGGAGGCAGACACGCTGGTCGGCACGGTCACGCTGCTGCTCGACTGTCCGCCCAACCAGCCGCACCGGGCCGAGATCGCCAAGCTGATGACGCGCCTCGATCGTCGAGGCAAAGGCGTGGCGACCCGCCTGATGCAAGCGGCCGAGGCCCTTGCGGTGGAGAGGGGCCGCACGCTTCTGGTTCTGGATACGGCGACCGAAGAGGGGGCGTCCGGGCTCTATGAGAGGCTGGGCTTCACGCTGACCGGGGAAATACCGGACTATGCATTGAAGCCCCATGGCGGGCTGACCGGCACGCTCATCTACTGGAAGCGCATCGGCCGGTGAACGTCATGTCGGAGATGGCTCGCCGAGGCGCGACAGCAGCCATTGGCGGAAATCCTGCTCGGCACCGGTCAGTCGCGCGATCGGTGCCTTGGTCAGAAAATGCCCCGATGTGCTCGGGAGCTCGAAATCGGAAAGCCTGGCCAGGGCCTTGCTTTCGAGTGCCGCGTCAATCAGCGGCC
The DNA here is from genome assembly GCF_006442185.1 of Mesorhizobium sp. B2-4-1. Lineage (NCBI taxonomy): Bacteria > Pseudomonadati > Pseudomonadota > Alphaproteobacteria > Hyphomicrobiales > Phyllobacteriaceae > Mesorhizobium > Mesorhizobium sp. B2-4-1. The sequence continues at coordinate 169,873 of NZ_VFVN01000003.1, forward strand.
GCGAGCCCAGAAGCACGCCCGCGCCGGCTCGCGCAGCCTCCATCGCAGCCACGAAGCTGTCGAAGCGATGCGAGCGCCTGGGGTGACCGGCCAATCCCGCCGCGGCGAACCATTCCGCCCACATCTCGCGCGCACCAGCGACCAGGAGCAGCGGCAGGGATATCCAGTCGGCGGCACCGGCCAAGGCCGGGGCGGCCACCGGCACAAGCCGCTCGGCGGTCAGCCTGTCGGCTATGCGTCCGGGAAAGGATCCGTTGCCGAAACGGATGTCCAGCGCTGAACCCGGCAGGTCATAGTCGGTCGGGCGATGGATCGTCACCAGGTGGAGGTGGATGCGCGGCAGCGCCTTGGCAAGGTCGGGCAGCTTCGGAACGAGCACCAGCAAAGAGAAGGAGATCGGCGCCCGCAAGGTAACGGTCTCGACGGCGCGGGGCTCGAACAGTTCCGCCGTGCTGCTGCCGATGGTGGCGAAGGCTGATTGGATGTGGGGCAAGTAGGCGGCACCCTCCGGCAACAGTGCGACGCCCCGCGCCAGCCGTGAGAACAGACGCGTCTTCAGCCGCTCCTCAAGCAACCGGATATGCTGACTGACGGCCGCCTGGGTCAGGCCGAGCTCGGCGGCCGCCGCCGTAAAATTCGAAAGCCGCGCCGCTGCCTCGAAGCTGCGCAGCCAGTCGAGTGGGGGCAAGGTGGGGATGGTTCTCGCAGGCATTATGGTTTTGCAGCCATTGACCGAAAAATGATAATTTCAATTATACCTTTCGCTCGGTCAACATGCAATCGAGGCCCCGCTGAGCGGACTGCGGGGCGCAACGGACAGGAACATCTCCATGTTGACCGATGCGCTGATAGGCGACGCAGGAAGAATGATCGAGCTGGGCTGGAAGGACGGGACACGCTGCCGATTCCACGCCATGTGGCTTCGCGACAACGCACTCGACGACAAGACACGCAGCGCCGGCAACGGCCAGCGACTGATCACCATCCTCGATATTCCAGCCGAGACGCGGATCGGTGCCGCTTCGATCAAGGGCAATGCCGTGGAGATCAGATTCGTGCCCGAGAAGAAGACGGTCAGCTTTCCCGAGGCGTGGCTTCGAGCCAATGCCTATGATCGCGCCGAGGCCCGTCAGTCCGGATGGACCGCCGACGCGGTGCAGCGCTGGACAAGGGCGACGATGCAGAATTCGGTGCCGCGCGCCGGCTATCCGGCGGCAGGCCGCAGCCGCGGTGTACTGCGGGAATGGCTCTCGGCGGTGAGGACATATGGTTTTGCAGTGATGGACGGACTGCCGGCCGAACCAGGCGCTCTGTGCAAGGTCTCCGACCTGTTCGGCTACATCAGGGAGACCAATTACGGGCGCTGGTTCGAAGTGCGCGCCGAGGTCAATCCGAACAATCTGGCCTACACCAATCTCGGCCTCCAGGCGCATACCGACAACCCCTATCGGGATCCGGTGCCGACGCTGCAGATCCTGTCCTGTATCGAGAACACGGTGGAGGGTGGTGAGTCGAGCGTCGTCGACGGGTTCGCCGTGGCGGCCGCCTTGCAGGCCGAGAACCCCGAAGGCTTCCGACTCCTGAGTTCGCATCCGGCGCGTTTCGGATATGCCGGCTCGTCCGGCGTGCGGCTGCAGGCGAAGCGGCCTATGATCGAACTCGGGCCGGACGGCGAACTGATCTGCATCCGCTTCAACAACCGCTCGCTGGCGCCGACCGTCGACGTGCCTTTCGCCGAGATGGAGGCCTACTACGCCGCCTATCGCCGCTTTGCGGAGTTGATCGAGGATCCGGCCTTCGAAGTGACGTTCAAGCTCGAGCCGGGACAGGCCTTCATCGTCGACAACACCCGCGTCATGCATGCGCGCAAGGCGTTTTCGGGAACCGGGAAACGCTGGCTGCAGGGCTGTTATGCCGACAAGGACGGCCTGCTGTCGACGTTGGCGGCGATCGAGCACGGTTTCAAGGAGGCGGCGGAATGAACGCACATGATCTGAACGCCGGCAACATCGTCGAATTCATCGCCGATATCTTCGAGCGCCGGGGAGCCGAATCCTATCTCGGCGAGCCGGTGACGATGTCCGAGCATATGCTGCAGGGCGCCTGGCTCGCAGAGCAGGATGGTGCGCCGGAAGAACTGGTGGCAGCAGCCCTGCTGCACGATATCGGCCACTACACCAGCGAGTTCGGTACCTATTCGCCCGATGACGTCGAGGACAAGCACCATGACGAGGCCGGCGGCGAGGTGCTGGCGCCGTTCTTCCCGCCGGTCATCGTCGAATGCGTCAGGCTGCATGTCTCGGCCAAGCGCTATCTCTGCGCCACCGACCCGACCTATTTCGACAAGCTGTCGCCGGCTTCGGTTCATACGCTGTCGTTGCAGGGCGGGCCGATGAGCCCGGACGAGGTGGCCGGGTTCCGCAAGAACCCGTTTCACGAAGAGGCGGTGCGCGTCCGCATCTGGGACGAGGGCGGCAAGGTCGCCGACATGAGGACGCGCACGTTTCGCGACTATGTGCCGTTGCTAGAACGCGTGGTGGCGCGGTTCGCGGCCGACCAGGCGGCGTAGCCGATCGCACTGATCAGGAAAGGGAGGCGCGGTCCAAAACCGCGCCTCCCTCGGTTTTTCACCACGATCTGGCTTATCCCTTGTGGTGAACCTGCTGCAGCCCATAGACGGGCGTCGCAATGCCTTCCTGCCTGGCCTTCAACTGCAGCGACAGGAACTGCGAATAATGGCGCGACTGGTGCAGGTTACCGCCATGGAACCAGAGCGCCTCCTGCTGCGTCGGCTTCCACATGTTGCGCTGCTCACCTTCCCATGGGCCGGGATCCTTGGTGGTGTTCGAGCCGAGCCCCCAGCATTTGCCGACCTTGTCGGCAACCTCCTTTGAGATCAGCTCCGCCGCCCAGCCATTCATCGAGCCGTAGCCGGTGGCGTAGACGATGACGTCCGCCGGCAGTTCGGTGCCATCGCTGAGCAGGACGGAATGTTCTTTGATCTCGGCCACATCGACGCCGCTCTTGAGCTTGATGGCGCCATCGATGATCAGCTGCGAAGCGCCGATATCGATGTAGTAGCCGGAGCCACGCCTGAGATATTTCATGAACAGGCCGGAGCCGTCGTCGCCCCAGTCGAGCATGAACCCCGCCTTTTCCAGGCCCTTGTAGAACGCCGCGTCGCGCTCCTTCATCTTCTCATAAAGCGGAATCTGGAACTCGTGCAGGATCTTGTAGGGCAGGGAGGCGAAGATGAGGTCGGCCTTGGCGGTGGTCATACCGTTCTGCACCGCCTGCTCCGAGTAGAGCGCGCCAAGCCCGATATCCATCAGCGTGTCGGATCTGACGATGTGGGTGGTCGATCGCTGCACCATGGTGACGTCGACGCCGGCTTCCCACAGTGCTGCGCAAATGTCGTGCGCGGAATTGTTCGAGCCGATGACGACAACCTTCTTGCCGGCATATTGGTCGGGGCCGGGGTGCTTGGAGGAGTGGTGCTGATCGCCCTTGAAATTCTCCATGCCCTTGAACTTCGGCAGATTGGGACGGCCGGACATGCCGGTGGCCAACACCAGCTGCTTCGGCTTCAGCGTGATGTCCTTGCCGTCGCGGTGGACGACAACTGTCCATTCCTTCTTCTCCTCGTCGTAGGAAGCGCTCTTGGCCTCGGTTGAGGACCAGTAATTCAGCTCCATCACCTTGGTGTACATTTCCAGCCAGTCGCCGATCTTGTCCTTGGGCGAGAAAACCGGCCAGTTCCGGGGAAAATCGATGTAGGGCAAATGGTCATACCAGACCGGGTCGTGCAGGCAGAGCGACTTGTAGCGCTTGCGCCAACTGTCGCCGGCACGTTCATTCTTCTCGATGATGATCGTCGGCACGCCGAGCTGGCGGAGCCGCGCGCCAAGCGCGATGCCGCCCTGGCCGCCGCCGATGATGACCGTATAGGGCTGCGTCTTGAAGCCAAGCTCGGCCGCTTCCTTTTCGCGCTCTTCCTTCCAGGTCGGGCGGTTCTTGCCGGAGCCGTGCTTGGCGCCCATCGGCCGGGCGAAGCCGGCCGGCTCTTCATGCCCTTTCAGCTCGACCATCGTGGTCAGCAGCGTCCAGATCTTGCCGTCCTTCAACCTGATATGGCCGAAGCCGCGCGCCACATCCGTCTCGAAGCTGATCCAGCCGTCGATCACCCCGTTCGCCTCGGTCGCGTCCTCGCCCCTGGCGATGGCGAAATGTGATGGCTTCGTCTTCGACAGCTGGCTTTCCAGCATGTCACGCACCTGATCGCGGCCTTCCATGGTCTTAATATTCCAGGTGAAGGTGACGAGGTCGCGCCAATAACAATCTTCCTGGAAGCATTCGACCGCCTTGTCGACGTCGCCGGCGGCAAGGGCCGCGCCAAATCGTTCGAGAAGGTCGGAAAGCTTCCTGTTCGGGGCCTTGTCGAGCATCAGTTTCCTCCGCGTTTTTGTTGATCGGCCTCGTTGCGAGCTGCCTTTGCCGAGCTTGGGGTCCGGCCTCGGGCAGTATCGCGGCAAACCATGGGCCGCGTCACGTCGCCAAATAGTTCGCTTTGTTTTCAAGGGTTTGACCAGCGACCCGACGTCGAGCCGGGTCTAAATGACGGCGTGCGCGTGCTTCGTGCCATGCACCGGGCAAGCCGGCATGAAAGCGGAATCGACCCCATTGACGAACGGCTGCTTTCACCCTTATGGTTCGCCACCATGAAAAAGGCACTCATTCTCGTAGGAAGGCGCGTGGGCAAGGCGGTGTAACCGCCGGGCGAAAACCTCCCATGCGCAACACACAGGCTCCCTCGGGGGCCTTTTTTATTGCCTTAAACACGACTAAACGACCAGCAAATCGCCAGATGGCGGACAGTACGGGACCAAACCGATGAGCAACGGACAGAGCGAGCGGCGCGAAATGACTGGCGCCGAAATGGTGGTGCAGGCGCTGAAGGACAATGGCGTCAAGCATGTCTTCGGTTATCCGGGCGGCGCGGTTCTCCCGATCTATGACGAGATATTCCAGCAGGACGACGTCGAGCACATCCTGGTGAGGCACGAGCAGGGCGCCGGCCACGCGGCCGAGGGCTATGCGCGCTCGACCGGCAGGGCAGGCGTCATGCTGGTGACATCGGGTCCGGGCGCGACCAACGCGGTGACGCCTTTGCAGGACGCGCTGATGGATTCGATCCCGCTGGTGTGCCTGACCGGGCAGGTGCCGACCTCGCTGATCGGTTCGGACGCTTTCCAGGAGTGCGACACGGTCGGCATCACGCGCCCCTGCACCAAGCACAATTGGCTGGTGAAGGACGTCAACGAACTTGCCGCAACCATCCATGAGGCCTTCCATGTCGCCACCACCGGCCGTCCCGGTCCTGTCGTGGTCGACATCCCGAAGGACGTGCAGTTCGCCAAGGGTTTTTACGTTTCTCCGCAAACCGCGCCGCGCACCAGCTATCAGCCGAAGGTGCAGGGCGACCTGGAGAAGGTCAAGGCGGCGGTCGAACTGCTGGCCGGTGCCAGGAAGCCGATCATCTACAGCGGCGGCGGCGTCATCAACTCCGGTCCGGAAGCGAGCCATCTGCTGCGCGAACTGGTCGACCTCACCGGTTTCCCGATCACCTCGACGTTGATGGGGCTCGGCGCCTATCCGGCATCGGGCAAGAACTGGCTCGGCATGCTCGGCATGCACGGCACCTACGAAGCCAACATGGCCATGCATGATTGCGACGTGATGATCTGCATCGGTGCGCGCTTCGACGACCGCATCACCGGCCGGCTCAACGCGTTCTCGCCGAACTCGAAGAAGATCCATATCGACATCGATCCGTCCTCGATCAACAAAAACGTCCACACCGACGTGCCCATTATCGGCGATGTCGGCCGGGTTCTGGAGGATCTCGTGCGGCTGTGGCGGGCAACCGCCAAGGCCGACAAGAAGGCGCTCTATCCCTGGTGGGAGCAGATCGCCAAATGGCGTGCGCGCGATTCGCTCGCCTACAAGATGAACAACGACGTGATCATGCCGCAATATGCCATCCAGCGGCTCTATGCCCTGACCAAGGACATGGACACCTACATCACGACGGAGGTCGGCCAGCACCAGATGTGGGCGGCGCAGCACTACCATTTCGAGAAGCCGAACCGCTGGATGACGTCCGGGGGGCTCGGCACGATGGGTTACGGCCTGCCGGCGGCACTCGGCGTGCAGATCGCGCATCCGAACGCGCTGGTCGTCGATATCGCCGGCGACGCTTCGGTGCAGATGACGATGCAAGAGATGAGTGCCGCGGTGCAGTTCGACGCGCCGATCAAAATCTTCATTCTCAACAACCAGTATATGGGCATGGTGCGGCAGTGGCAGCAGCTGCTGCACGGCAACCGGCTGTCGCATTCCTACACCGAAGCCATGCCTGATTTCGTCAAGCTGGCCGAAGCCTATGGCGGCCACGGTATTCGCTGCGACAAGCCGGACGAGCTGGACGATGCCATCAAGGAGATGATCTCGGTCAGGAAGCCGGTGCTGTTCGACTGCCGCGTGGCGACGCTCGCCAACTGCTTCCCGATGATCCCGTCGGGCAAGGCGCACAATGAGATGCTCTTGCCGGACGAGGCGACGGACGAAGCGGTGGCCAACGCCATCGACGCCAAGGGCAGGGAACTGGTTTAGCAGCGGACAGAGGCAGGGCTGTCGCGAGAAGCCGTGCGTAAACAGAGATTAGATCCAAGAGTTTGAAGTCGAGATTCACATCATGAACGCACAGCTACAACCGACCGGCTCCGCCTATTTCATCGCCAAGGAAACGGAAAAGCCCGAGAACCACACGCTTTCAGTGCTGGTCGACAACGAGCCGGGCGTGCTTGCCCGGGTCATCGGCCTGTTTTCCGGGCGCGGCTACAACATCGAGAGCCTGACGGTCTCGGAAACCGAGCATGAGAAACATCTGTCGCGCATCACCATCGTGACGCGCGGCACGCCGCATGTGCTGGAGCAGATCAAGCACCAGCTCGAGCGCATCGTGCCGGTCCACCGCGTCGTCGACCTCACCGTGCGCTCGCAGGAGTTCGGCCAGGAGCGGCCGCTGGAGCGGGAACTGGCGCTGGTCAAGGTCGCCGGCACCGGCGAAGCCCGCGTCGAGGCGCTGCGGCTGGCTGACGCCTTCCGCGCCAGCGTCATCGACGCCAACACCGAGCATTTCATCTTCGAGATCACCGGCAAGGGCTCCAAGCTCGACCAGTTCATCGCCATCATGAAGCCACTCGGCCTGGTCGAAATCTGCCGCACCGGCGTGGCGGCGATGAACCGTGGCCCGCAGGGGATGTAGCACCGGTAAGTTTCTCCACAGCGCGACGACGGGATCGGCCACCGGCCGAGGGTGGCATTTGTGCGGTCGTTGGAAGAGACAATAATACTGGCTTATCTGGGAGGATATCATGTCGCTCGACGCATTCCTCGCCTTGCTTGTCTACGCCTTCGTGACCTCGATCACGCCCGGGCCTAACAATCTGATGCTGCTCGCCTCAGGTGTGAATTTCGGCCTGGTGAGGAGCGTGCCGCATATGTTCGGCATCAGCATCGGGTTTCTTGTCTTGCTGCTGGCGGTCGGCCTTGGTCTTGGCGCCGTGCTGACGGCGTTCCCGGCGCTGCACACCGCGCTCAAGATCGCCGGCGCCGCCTATCTGCTCTACCTTGCCTGGAAAATCGCCATGTCACGCTCGCTCAGCGGCAAAGGCGAGACGAAGGCGCGGCCGATGCGTTTCATCGAGGCGGCGGCGTTCCAGTGGGTCAATGCCAAGGCCTGGGTGATGGCGATCACCGCCATGGCCGTCTACTCCAATCCGGAGCATCCGTTCCTGTCGGTGGCGCTGATCTCGGTGGCCTTCACCATCGTCAACCTGCCGAGCGTTTCAGTGTGGGCGGGATTCGGCACGGCGCTGCGCGGTTTCCTGTCCGATCCAGTGCGGCTGAAATGGTTCAACATCGCCATGGGCGTGTTGCTGGCCGTGACGCTTTGGCCGATGCTGCGGTGAGTTGTCCAGGGTCGCGATCCGCCTTTTGCACGCGATCATGGTGGCCAGCCCATCCATTGTGCAGTGCACATTAAATCTTCGTAATGCCGTGTTTTGGCCCTTTTCCGCCAAAGCCCTGTCCTATCTATTCAGCGAAATCGCGGCAGGGCGTCGTGATTTGAGCTAGAATACGACCACCTGGCTATGGCGTGTCGGACGGAGAGGGTCTTTTGTCGATGCGTGGAAAAGTCATTCTTTCATTGCTTGCGGTCGCCTGCGCAGGCGCGGCCTGGCTCTATCTGTCTCCCGATGCGCTGAGCAGGGCCCGGCAGATCATCGGTGTAAATCAGGTCGCGTCGGACAAGCCGGCGTCGGATAGCCAGGATCCGCAGGCAGGGGGCAAGCAGGCGGCTGGCGGCACTGGCGCCCGTTCGGCCTCGATCATCTCGGCCACGGCAACGACGGCCGATTTCCCGGTCCGGCGCTACGCCATCGGCTTCGTCTCCTCTCCCGCCGTGGTCAGCATCAACGCGCGCGTGTCCAGCCAGATCGTGTCGATCGACGTCAAGGACGGGCAGATGGTGAAAACCGGCGATCTCCTGTTTTCGCTGGATGACCGTGCCTTGAAGGCGCAACTCGCCAAGGATCAGGCGACGCTCGCCAAGGATCAGGCGCTGCTTGCCAGTTCGAATTCCGATCTTCAGCGCGCCAAGGATCTTGTCGCCAAGCAGGCCGGTACGCAGCAGACCTACGACCAGGCCGTTGCCGCGCAGAAGGCGGCGGCAGCGACTGTCGATGCCGACAAGGCGACAATCGATGCAGACAATGTCCAGCTTGGCTTTGCCAGGATCACCGCGCCGATTTCCGGCAGGCTTGGCGCGGTCAACGTTGCCGTGGGCGATCTCGTGACCACGAGCAATGGCAGCAGCAGCACCTCGACCCCGCTCGTCACCATCACCCAGATGGATCCGCTGCAGGTGAACTTCAACCTGCCCGAAAGCAACCTTGCGCTGCTGCACAAGGCACTGGCAAAGCCACAGCAAGGGGCAGTGACCCTGACCCAGGACGGCGACCCGACACCCATTGGCAAGGGCACGCTCGATTTCGTCGATTCCAGCGTCGATACCGCTTCCGGCACCATCGCAACGCGAGCCAGCATACCCAACGCCGATCTGTCGCTGTGGCCGGGCCAATATGTGAATGTCGTGCTCGACGCCGGCATCATGCCGCAGATGACGTCCGTCCCCACGGTCGCGGTGCAGCCCAGCCAGAAGGGGCCGTTCGTCTATGTGGTCAAGCCTGACAACACAGTCGAAATGCGGCCGGTGCAAGTGGCGCTGACCGTGGGTCAGAGCGCCGCCATCAGCGATGGCCTGAAAAGCGGCGAGAAGGTTGTTATCGAAGGCCAGACGCGACTGAAGAACGGGGCTGCCGTGCACGAAGGCAACGCATCCGCCGGATCCGGCGACCAGGCAGCACCCAAGATCGCGCAAGCGGACAAGGCCGGCGAGGCGGCCCAATGATCTCCGAGTTCTGCATTCGCAGGCCTGTCGCCACCCTCCTGATGTCGTTCGCCCTCGTTCTGGGCGGGCTGTTCGCCTACAAGTTCCTCCCGGTGGCCGCGCTGCCCAGTGCCGAATTCCCTGTCGTCAACGTCTCGGCTCAGCTACCCGGAGCCTCGCCGGAAACGATGGCAACGTCGGTGGCGACGCCGCTGATCAAGCAATTCGCCACCATTGCCGGAATCGATTCGATCTCGACCACCAACTCGCTCGGCCAGACCTCGATCGCCATCCAGTTCGTGCTCAACCGCGACATCGATGCCGCGGCCGCGGACGTGCAGGCAGCGATCGCGCGCACGCAAAGATCGCTGCCGCCGCAGATGACCTCGCCGCCGAGCTATCGCAAGGTCAATCCGGCCGACGCGCCGATCCTTTTGATGTCGCTGGTCAGCGATACGGTTCCGCTGACCGATCTCGATGCTTTCGCCGAAAACGTCATCTCGCCGTCGCTGTCGACCATCGACGGCGTGGCGCAGGTCTCCATCTTCGGCCAGCAGAAATATGCAGTCCGCATCCAGATCGACCCGACCGCGCTTGCCGCGCGCGGCATTTCGATCGACCAGCTGCAGGCGGCGATCGCATCCGCCAACTCCAACACCCCGCTGGGTGTTCTGAAGAACAACAAACAGCAGTTGACGATCACGGCCAATACGCAGCTGACCGACGCCGCCGGATTCTCCAACCTCATCATCGCCACCAAGAACGGTCATCCGGTGCGGCTGGGCGAGGTGACACGCGTCGTCGATTCGGTGCAGACCACGACGACTGCAAGCTGGTATGACGGCACGCGCGCGATCATCATGGCGGTGCAGCGCCAGCCCGACGCCAACACTGTCGATGTCGTCGACAAGGTCAAGGCGATGCTGCCGTCCTTCCAGGACCAGATGCCGGCCGCCGCCCAGATCAAGCTGCTCAACGACCGTTCGACCTCGATCCGCCAGGCCGTGGATGACGTGCAGTTCACGCTGCTGTTGACCATCGCGCTGGTGGTCATGGTGATCTTCGTGTTCCTGCGCCGCGTTACGGCGACCATCATCCCGGCCGTGGCGGTGCCGATCTCGTTGATCGCCACGCTCGGCGCGATGTTCCTGTTCGGCTTTTCCATCGACAACATCTCGCTGATGGGCCTGACGCTTGCGGTCGGCCTCGTCGTCGACGACGCCATCGTGATGCTGGAAAACATCTTCCGTCACATGGAGGAGGACGGATTGTCGGCTTTCGATGCGTCGCTGAAGGGCGCGCGCGAAATCGGCTTCACCATCATCTCGATTTCGATCTCGCTGGTGGCCGTGTTCATCCCGGTGCTTCTGATGGGCGGCGTCATCGGGCGCATCTTCAACGAGTTCGCCGTCGTGGTGACGGTCGCCATCCTGGCGTCGATGTTCGTGTCGCTGACGCTGACGCCGATGCTGTGCTCGCGGCTGCTGTCGGTGACCAAGGCCGACCGCGAGGCGCATGGCGATGGCCACAGGCGCGATTTCATCACCCGCGGCTACGACCGGATCCTGAGCTTCTGTCTGCGGCACACTTTCCTGGTGTTCCTGGTCTTCATAGGCACCGCGGCGGCGTCGGTGTGGCTGATCGAGGTCTCGCCGAAGGGCTTTTTCCCGCAGGAGGATATCGGCCAGATATCGGTGACGACCATTGCGCGCCAGGACATCTCGTTCGACGCCATGGCAAAGCTGCAGGGGCAGGTGGCCAGCGTGTTCTCGCATTCGCCCTATGTCGACCATGTTGCGTGGTCGGCGGGCAGCGGCAACAATGCGCTCAACCAGGGGCAGCTTTTCGTCCAGCTCAAGGGCAAGGACCAGCGGCCCAATATCGAGAAGGTGCTTGCGGATCTGCGCAAGCAATTGGCCGGCGTCGCGGGCATCGAGACCTACATGCAGCCTGTGCAGAATCTGAGGCTGGGTTCGCGCTCGTCTGCCAGCGCCTACCAGCTCGTGGTTCAGGGCCTCGACACCGGCCAGACAGACATCTGGGCGCAGAAACTGAATGACGCGATGGCGGCCGATCATGCGACCTTCACCGACGTCACCAGCGATTTGCAGAACAATGCGCTGCAGGCGACGCTGGTGGTGGATCGCGACAAGGCGGCCCAGCTCGGCATCGACACCGACACGCTGCGCTCGGCGCTTTATGGCGGGTTCGGCACCGACCAGGTTTCGACGATCTTCGGCTCCGCCGACAGCTACGAAGTCATCACCGAGCTCGATCCCAAGATCGAGTGGTCCCCGGAGCGGATGCTGGCCATCCAGATGCGGACGGCGAGCGGCTCGCTGGTTCCGCTTGGCGCCTTCGCCCGGGTCGATCGCACGGCCGGCGCCTTGACGGTGAACCAGCTCGGCCAGCTTCCGGCCGTGACGATCTCCTATAATCTGCCGCAAGGCGTGGCGCTCGGCGACAGCGTGAGCCGCATCAACGCGCTCAAAGAGCAGATCGGCATGCCGGAGACGATCTCGACCAGCTTCGCCGGCACGGCCAAGACCTTCCAGGACTCGCTCGCCAACCAGGGCCTGCTGATCGGCGGCGCGATCCTCACCATCTATATCGTGCTTGGCATTCTCTATGAGAGCTTCATCCATCCGCTCACGATCCTCACAGGCTTGCCATCGGCTGTGCTGGGAGCGGTTGTCGCCTTGCGCTTCGCCGGCATGGACCTGTCCGTCATCGCGGTGATCGGCATCCTGATGCTGATCGGCATCGTCAAGAAGAACGGCATCATGATGGTCGACGTCGCGCTCGAATTGCGACGAGAAGGAATGTCGGCCACCGAGTCCATCCACAAGGCCTGCCTGATGCGGTTCCGGCCGATCATGATGACGACGCTGGCCGCCTTGATGGGCACGTTCCCGATCGCGCTCGGCACGGGCGCCAGCGCGGAGCTGCGCCAGCCGCTGGGCGTCGCCGTTGTCGGCGGTCTGCTCGCCTCGCAGGCGCTGACGCTGTTCGTCACACCGGTAATCTATGTCTACATGGAAAATTTCTCGGGCTGGCTGGTCGGGCTGATGCCGAAGCGCAAGCCCGAATTGCATCTGGTCGAAGCGGGGGATCAGCCTTCGCTGTTCGACGATGATGACGAAATCCGAGGCGAGCCGCAAAAGACGGCCGCGGAGTAGTGTATCCGCGTCGCGCCCACTGGCCCAAGTCGTCATGCTTGCGGCCGGCGGATCGCAGCCGTAGTTTGTGGCCATGTCCCACGATCATGACCACGACAACGAACTCGATCCGTTTGCCGCTCGCGTGCGCGCGCTGGAAACCATTCTCACCCGCAAGGGATTGATCGATCCGGCCGCGATCGATGTCATCGTCGATACCTACGAGACTAAGATCGGTCCTCGCAACGGCGCGAGGGTGGTGGCCAAGGCCTGGAGCGATCCCGCTTTTGCCGACTGGCTGAAGCGCGATGCTACGGCGGCGATCGGATCGCTGGGCTATACCGGCCGGCAAGGCGAGCACATGCAGGCGGTGTTCAACACCGAAGAGACTCACAATCTCGTCGTCTGCACGCTGTGCTCCTGCTATCCGTGGTCGGTGCTCGGCCTGCCGCCGGTCTGGTACAAGGCGCCGCCCTATCGCTCGCGCGCGGTCATCGATCCGCGCGGCGTGCTTGAGGAATTCGGGCTGACGCTGCCGGCCTCAACAAAGATACGCGTCTGGGATTCGACCGCGGAGTTACGCTATCTCGTCGTCCCGATGCGGCCTCAAGGAACCGAAGGCTGGAGCGAGGAGCGCTTGTCAGAATTGGTAAGCCGCGATGCGATGATCGGCACTGTGCTAGCCCAAAAACCGGAACAAACAGGGGGCCCGGCATGAACGGCCCGCAGGATCTCGGCGGACAGATGGGATTCGGACCGGTGGCGCCGGAACGGGACGAGCCGTATTTCCATGCCGACTGGGAGCGGCGGGCGCTCGGCGTGACGCTCACCGCCGGCGCAATGGGTGCCTGGAATATCGATGAGAGCCGGCATGCGCGGGAATCGCTGCATCCGGCCGACTATTATGCCTCCAGCTACTACCAGATCTGGATCGAGGCGCTGGAAACCCTGCTCAAGCGCCATGGTTTCGTCAGCGAGCGTGATCTCAAGGCAGGCGAGGCGATCGATCCGGCGGCGACGCCCAAAAGAGTGCTGAAGGCCGATGACGTTCCGGCCGTGCTGGCGAAGGGCGCTCCGTGCAACCGGCCGGTCGAAACGGCGCCGCGGTTCAGGGCCGGCGACCGCGTGCGGACCAGGAATTTCAATCCGGCCGGCCACACCAGACTGCCGCGCTACGCGCGCGGCAAGCATGGGAGGATCGAAGCGGTGCGCGACGGCTTTGTATTCCCCGACACCAACGCGCATGGGCAGGGCGAGAACCCGCAATGGGTCTATACGGTGGTTTTCGACGGGGCCGAGATCTGGGGCGACGGGGCCGATCCGACGCTGACCGTGTCCATCGATGCCTGGGAGAACTATCTTGAACCGGCCTGAGGCGAACGGGCCTGCCGGTCTGCCCGCCGGCCTCGATGCGCCCGTCTTCGCCGAGCCCTGGCAGGCCGAAGCCTTCGCGATGACGGTGGCGCTGCACGACAAGGGCCTGTTTTCGTGGAGCGAGTGGGCGCAGGCACTGTCGGCCGAAGTGAAGAAACCCGGCGCCGCGGCTGACGGCCATGACTATTACGAACATTGGTTGGCGGCGCTGGAAGCGCTGCTGGCGTCGAAAGGATTGGCCGCCAAGCCCGATGTCGATGCGATGGCACGGGCCTGGGAGCGCGCCGCGCACGCCACGCCGCACGGCAAGCCGATCCTGCTGGAGAACGATCCCCACGCCGTCGGGTGATCGCACGGACATGGCGCCCGTTCCCTTTACGTTCCCGTCCTCGCCTGATAGGCTGAAGCGTGTGGAGTTCGCCACCAGGCTGCGTCGATGATGGTGGCGGCCATCTTGTCTTTCCCTTGCGAATCCGGTCACACGATCAGATGGAATTTTCACCCCAACAGGACGAGGCGCTGCAAGCGGTTGCCCGCTGGCTCAAGGACGGCAAGCCGCAAGTGTTCCGGCTGTTCGGCTATGCCGGCACCGGCAAGACGACGCTGGCGCGCTATTTCGCCGAACATGTCGACGGGCAGGTGCAGTTCGCCGCCTTCACCGGCAAGGCGGCGCAGGTGCTGCGCTCGAAAGGCGCGGTTAACGCCCGCACCATCCATTCGCTGATCTACAGGCCGAAGGGCGAGGAATCGGTTGAAGACGAGGTGACCGGCAAGACGTCGATGTCGCCGACCTTTTCGCTCAACCGGCAGAGCCCGATCTCGCGTGCGAAACTGGTCATCATCGACGAATGCTCGATGGTCGACGAGCAGCTTGGCCGTGACCTCTTGAGCTTCGGTACGCCGATCCTGGTGCTGGGCGATCCCGGCCAGTTGCCGCCGATCTCGGGCGGCGGCTTCTTCACCGACCACGAGCCGGATTTCCTGCTCACCGAAATCCACCGGCAGGCGCGCGACAATCCGATCCTGCGGCTGGCGCTCGACGTGCGCGAGGGGCGCGAATTCATGCGCGGCGACTACGGCACTGCGCAGGTGATCGGCAAGGAAGACGTCAACCAGGACCTAGTGCTGAGGGCGGACCAGGTGCTGGTCGGCACCAACCGCACGCGCCGTCGCTACAACCAGCGCCTGCGCGAGCTCAAGGGGTTCAATGCCGACTATCCGCAGGCCGGCGACAAGCTGGTGTGCCTGCGCAACGACCCGGCCAAGGGCCTGCTCAACGGTTCGCTGTGGAAGGTGATGACCTCGTCGCGCGAGACGGTGAAACCTGGCATCAACCTCCTGGTGTCGCCCGAAGAGGATGATCCGGACCGCGGTGTCGCCAAGATCAAGCTGCTCAAGGCGGCGTTCGAGGATCCCGACGCCGATATCCCGTGGCAGCAGAAGAAGCGGTTCGACGATTTCGACTATGGCTATGCGCTGACCGTGCACAAGGCGCAGGGGTCGCAGTGGAACGAGATCGTGCTGTTCGACGAGAGCTGGGCGTTCAAGGAAACGCGCCAGCGCTGGCTTTACACCGCGATCACCCGGGCGGCCGAACGGCTGACGATCGTCAGGTAGCGGAGCCCAGCTGTCTGGCGCCGAGCCATTGCCAGGCATCGGCCTCGTCTTTGAAATGCCTGAGTTCGACCGGCGGCGGGGTAGGGAGGAAGTCTCGCGCCTGCGCCGTCCAGTCCGGCTCGCCGATCGCGGCACAACGACCGATATGTTCTGCGGCCTGCACCGCGCCCTGTCGCAGCGTCTCGTCCGATATGTCGTTCCAGTCGACACCGTCATGATCGATCACGCGCACCAGCACATCGATTCGCGGGTGAAGCGCGTAAGCCGCTTCGAGCAGGCCGAACAGGTTTTCCGCGTCGGCCGCCGAGACATGGCCGACGATATCGATGGCGAAGAGATCCTCACGGTCCGTATCGATGCGCCGGATTGCCGGCACGGCTTCGAGGAAATTCAAGGGATCGTATCCTTTCACAAACGTCATCCGATCTTCTGGAACACCGGAAACCCCCTATCTGTTCCCGTCAAAGGCGGTATAGATGCGCCGAAATCGAGCAGGATCCGAAGCCATGCCCGCAAAGCTTTCCGTCAATCTCAACGCCATCGCCATGCTGCGCAACCGGCGCGACCTGCCGTGGCCCGATGTGATCAGGCTTGGCCGCATCGCGCTTGCGGCGGGAGCGCATGGGCTGACGGTGCATCCTCGTCCGGACGAGCGCCATACCCGCCGTTCAGACCTGCCTGAGATCAGGGCCTTGATCGACGATGAGTTCCCGCGGGCCGAATTCAACATCGAGGGCCATCCGACCGAGGATTTCCTGGCTCTCGTGGAAAAGCACCAACCGGAACAGGTAACCCTGGTGCCTGACGATCCCTCCCAGGCAACCTCGGACCATGGCTGGAACTTCATCGCCGATGCAGCGTTCCTGACACCGATCGTGAGACGCCTGAAGAAGAGCGGTTTCCGGGTCTCGTTGTTCTCCGATGCGGATCCTGCCGGCGTAAACGCCGCGCGCGATACCGGCGCCGACCGTATCGAGCTTTACACGGGACCTTATGGCAGTTGCCATGCCGATTCCGCCAAGGCGGCCAAGGAGCTGGAAAGACTGGGAAAAACCGCCGATGCGGCCTTTGTCGCGGGCCTCGAGGTCAATGCCGGGCACGATCTGACGGTGAGCAACCTGCCGGCCTTGGCGCGACGCGTTCCGGCATTGGCCGAAGTGTCGATCGGACATGGGTTGACAGCCGACGCGTTGGAGTATGGCATGGCCGGCACGGTGGGCCGCTTTCTCAGGGCCTGCGGGTGGTAATGGTGGCAGCCTCGCGTGCAAAGCATGGCAGCCATAACGCGACGGTACTTGATATTGCATCGCAGCAAGCGTAGAGCACCGCCCGCTTATCGGAGTGTCGTTCATGGCCCTTGCCAACACTGGTAGTGAGGCAGAAACCGTCGAACAATCGAGCCATCCTGAAATCGAGCAGCACAGCACCAAGGTGTTGATGCTCGGCGCGCTCGGCGTTGTTTACGGCGATATCGGCACCAGCCCGATCTACGCGTTCCGCGAGGCGCTGGTGGCGTCGTCGGGCGGCGAAGTGGCCGACCGTGGCGACATTCTTGGCGTTCTCTCGCTGATCATCTGGTCACTGACGATCATCGTCACCATCAAATACATCATGTTCGTGCTGCGCGCCAACAACCGCGGCGAAGGCGGCGTGCTATCGTTGATGGCATTGGCGCGCGGCAGTTTCCCGAAGCGCTCGGCGATCATCCTGGGCATCGGTATCGTCGGCGCCTCGCTGTTTTTCGGCGACGCCGTCATAACCCCGGCAATTTCGGTGCTCTCGGCGGTCGAGGGCATGAATGTCGTCACGCCGACCTTCCAGCCTTATGTCGTGCCGCTGACACTGGTCATCCTGGCGGTTCTGTTTTCGGTGCAGCGCTTCGGCACCGGCGGCGTGGCGCTGATCTTCGGCCCGATCACCGCGGTCTGGTTCCTGGCTATCGGCCTGTCCGGCCTCAACCATATCATCGCCGATCCGGAAATCCTGTGGGCGATCAGCCCGCACTATATCGTCGCCTTCCTGATCAATTCGCCCGATGTCGCCTTCGTCACCATCGGCGCCATCTTCCTTGCGGTCACTGGCGCCGAAGCGCTCTATGCCGATCTGGGCCATTTCGGCCGCAAGCCGATCGTGCTCGCCTGGCTGGCGATCGTGTTCCCTTGCCTGCTGCTCAACTATGCCGGCCAGGGCGCCTTCGTGCTGGCCAAGAACGGCGTGGTCGGGCATCCCTTCTTCGAAATGAACGAAGGCTGGACGCTGATCCCGATGGTGGTGCTGGCGACCGCCGCGACGGTCATCGCCAGCCAGGCGGTGATTTCAGGCGCATTCTCGCTGACCAGGCAGGCGGTTCAGCTCAATATGCTGCCACGGCTGGAAATCCTGCACACGTCGGAAAAACAGTCCGGCCAGATCTACATGCCGCGCGTCAACCTGTTGTTGGCGCTGGTGGTGATGATGCTGGTGGTGGGCTTCGGCGAATCCAGCAGGCTGGCTTCGGCATACGGCATCTCGGTGACCGGCAACATGCTGGTGACCACGGTGCTGCTGTTTGTCGTCATGACCCGCATCTGGAAATGGCGGCTGTGGGTGGCGGTCGCGATGACAGCCTTGTTCGGGTTCATCGATGTCGGTTTCTTTGCTTCCAACATCGTCAAGGTGTTCGAAGGCGGCTGGGCCTCGCTGGCGGTGGCCTTCACCATCGTTCTGGCGATGTGGACCTGGGTGCGCGGCAGCCGTTATCTCTTCGACAAGACCCGCCGCAACGAGATCCCGCTCGATTTCCTGGCCGGCAATCTGTTGAAGAAGAAGCCGCAGCTGGTATCCGGCACCGCGGTGTTCCTGACCAGCGATCCGCTCAGCGCGCCGACCGCGCTGATGCACAGCCTGAAGCACTACAAGGTCCTGCACGAGCAGAATGTGATCCTCTCGGTGGTAACCGCGCCGCAGCCGGTGGTGCCTGACAGCGACCGGGTCAAGATGGAGACGGTCAACGAGCTGTTCATGCGGGTGACGCTGACCTTCGGCTATATGGAGCAGCCCAACATCCCGCGCGCGCTGGCGATCTGCCGCAAGCAAGGCTGGAAGTTCGACATCATGACGACGTCCTTCTTCCTGTCCCGGCGCTCGCTGAAAGCCTCGCCCAATTCCGGCATGCCGGTGTGGCAGGACCGGCTGTTCATCGGGCTGGCGCGCACGGCGGCCGACGCCACCGAATATTTCCAGATACCGACCGGCCGTGTGGTAGAGATCGGCACGCAGGTGGCGATCTGACTGTCTCGATCGCCTTGGGCTGACGCTTCGGGGGACGGGCATGAGCGGCGAATTGGTGCTTGTCACCGGCGGATCTGGCTTTCTCGGCGCCCACTGTATCCTTGAACTGCTGAAGGCGGGCTACCGCGTGCGCACCACCGTGCGCTCGGCCAGGCGGCAAGCCGATGTCCTGGCCATGCTCAAGGCAGGTGGCGTCGAGCCGGATGACAGGCTCTCCTTTGCAATCGCCGATCTCATGAGCGATGCCGGCTGGCCGCTAGCCGCTGCAGGCTGCGACTATGTCCTGCATGTCGCCTCGCCGTTCCCGCCCGGCGTGCCCAAGCATGATGACGAGCTGATCATTCCGGCCCGTGAAGGCGCGTTGCGGGTGCTGCGGGCGGCACGAGATGCCGGCGTCAGACGCGTCGTGCTGACGTCCTCCTTCGCGGCTGTCGGCTACGGCAAGATGCCGCCCGACGGCCGTCCGTTCACCGAGGAGAACTGGACCGATCCGATGGGAAGGGTCAGCGCCTATGTGAAGTCGAAGACGCTCGCCGAGCGCGCGGCCTGGGATTTTATCGCCGCCGAGGGTGGCGGGTTGGAGCTTGCTGCCGTCAACCCCGTCGGCATCTTCGGGCCTGTGCTTGGCTCCGACCATTCGACCTCCACCGAATTTGTCCAACGCATGATGAATGGAGCCATGCCGGGGCTGCCGCGCCTGTCCTTCGGCGCCGTCGATGCACGCGACGTGGCGGACCTGCATGTCCGCGCCATGACCGATCCAGCTGCCAATGGCGAGCGCTTCCTGGCGGTGGCCGGCGATTTCATGACCGTGCGGGAAATCGCGCAAACCTTGAGAAAGCGGCTCGGCAACGCGGCGAAGCGCGTTTCGACCAGAGAGCTTCCCGATTGGCTGGTGCGCATGGTGGGACTGTTCAATCCGGAAGTCGCGCAGCTCGTGCCTGAGCTGGGCAAGGTCAAGAATGCCACCAATGCCAAGGCGGTTCGCATGCTCGGCTGGAAGCCGCGTTCGCGCGAAGACGCGCTGGCTGCGACCGGAGAGAGCCTTATTCGGCACGGCCTGATCAAAACATCGAAGTAGGGGCGGAAAGTCGAGAACAGACTTCCCGCCGCGTGGATTTCAACCTGCCAGGGCAGCCTTGTTCGCCTCGAGGAATTGTCTCAACGTCCTTGGCGTCCTGCCGGAAAGCATCTCGATCGCGTCCGTCACCATGGCGATGCGGCCGGCACGCGTGTTGACGTCGAAGGAAACGATGACGCCGGCAAAATCCTCGGGAACGCCTGATGCCTTTACCCCTTCGGTCAGGACATCATCCGAAACCTGCACGACATCGAGCGGCTTGCCGGTGACTTCGCTGACAAGGGCGGCGATCTCTGCCGTCGTGTACGCTTGCGGGCCAGTCAGCGTGTAGGTTTTGTTGTCGGTCGAGCCGGAAGCGAGACCGGCGGCGATCGCCGCTGCCATGTCGTCGCGCGCGCCATGGGCGATGCGGCCTTCGCCGGCGGACGTGTACCAGTGCCCCGAGGCGATCGCGTGCGGCAGCGCCATGAACAGGTTCTCCTGGTACCAGCCGTTGCGGAAGATCGTGTAGGGGATGCCGCTCGCCTTGATTGCCTGCTCGGTGCTGTAGTGGTCACCGGCAAACAGGACCGGCGACACCGGTTCCGGGTTGGGCATCGAGGTATAGAGCAGGTGCGAGACGCCGGCGTTTTTGGCCGCCGCGACGGCATTCTCGTGCTGCTTCAGGCGCTTGCCGCTTTTGAGATCGAGATCGCCGGTCGAAATGATTAGCGCCTTGTCGGCGCCCTTGAATGCGGTTTCCAGCGAAATGGCGTCGTTGAAGTCTGCGGCCCTGACAACGACGCCGCGCACCGCCAAATCTGCCAGGCTTTCGGGATTGCGCGTGATAGCGATGATCTTTGCAGGCGGAGTTTTATGCGCGTCCAGGAGATAGCGGATGACGCCGCGGCCAAGCTGGCCGGAGGCGCCGGTGACGAGAAGGGTTTCGGTCATCGGAGATCCTGATTTGTGCCGAAGCGGCGGGTGCTCTAGTGGTCTCAGAAAGAGACCAGCACTAAAATAGGAATTGACCTGTCGCCGTAAAGAAGGCAGTTTTTCGGGAGGTAGGCACATCCAGGGAACCAGCGATGGACGGCAAGGTCACCAATCTGAAATCGAAGCTGGAGACCTACAAAGCGATGAGCGGGGGCGGTAATTTTGCCGATTGTCCGGTTCGCAATGTCATCCAGGGCGTCAGCGGCAAATGGAGATCGCTGCTGGTGATGGCGCTGGCTGAAAGGCCGTATCGTTTCGGCGAGTTGCGGCGGCTGGTGCCTGACATTTCGCAGCGCATGCTGACCCAGACACTGCACGATTTGCAACGCGACGGTTATGTGCATCGTGAAGTGTTCCCGACCAAACCACCGAGCGTTGAATACAGCCTTACCGATCTCGGGCGCTCGATGTTCGGCGCCTTTCATCAACTGATCCTATGGGCCGAACTCAACCATGATGCGGTGCGCGAAGCGCGTGCGGATTTTGATGCCGCCCAGGCATAAGCCGCGTGGTGGCGCCGCGACGCCGCGCATTCGCCGCAGTTCCTGGCCTCGATGGTGGCCGGCACTGTGGTCGATCCGTTCAGCCGAACTGGGCTGGCGGAAGCGCGCTGGCCCGATCGTTCTTGCGAATGACCGTCGAAAGATACGATCCCTTCGCCCGCAGGAAGGCATGCAGGCGCTGTGGATAGTCCTGCGCCACGGCATGCTTGACGGACGGGCGTCCACTCAATGCCTGGCGCCAGGCCTGGACGAGCGGTTTGCCGTCCAGAATGCCGAAATCGCCGATCCGGTCGAAGGTATCGATGTAGCGGAAGACAGGGCCGTAGACTGCGTCGACGAGCGAAAAGCGCCCGCCTTCGAACCATGGTCCAGTCCGGCCGGCTTCGCCCGCCAATTCGGTCTCCACACGATCGAACATTTCCGACAGCGTCCGAGACTCGGCAAGGAATCCTGCCTCGGTCGACGCCGAATAGAACCGGCCGACGGCGTTGAGGATGGCTGAGCCATACTCGATCCAGGCACGATGCCGGGCACGGGCATAGGGGTCGGCGGGGTGGAGGGGATTGGCCTCAGTTTCTTCGAGGAATTCGAGGATGACGGCGGATTCGAAGATCACCGTCTCATCGTTCCCCGGCCGCACGCGCAGCAGCGGCACCTTGCCGAGCGGCGAGACCGCCTTGAACCAGTCAGGCTTGTTGGCGAGGTCGATGTCGACGCGCTCGAACGGCACGCCTTTCTCGGTCAGCGAGATCGCCGCACGCTGGACATAGGGGCAAAGGGGATGGCTGACGAGAATGAGGGTGTTGGCATGCTTCATCGGATTTGCCTCTCGATATCAATGCATTCGCATCTATCTAGATGCAAATGCATTGATCGTCAAGCTTGATGCAATTGCATCTATCTCTTATGGTGCCGTCATGATCGAGACAGCCATGCCTTCGCCGGAGGCCATCAAGACCTGGGCACGCCTGATGCGGGTATCGCGCCAACTGGTGGAACGTGCTGAAGACGCGCTGAAGGAAGGCGGCCTGCCGCCGCTTGCCTGGTATGACGTGCTGCACGAACTCGCTGAGGCGGGCGAGGGCGGCTTGCGGCCGTTCCAACTGATCGAACGAACCCTGTTCGCGCAGTACAATATTTCGCGGCTGCTGGCTCGACTTGAGGCTGACGGGTTTGTCGAGAAGCTGCCGGTGGCTGATGACGGCCGCGGCCAAACCGTCCGCGTCACGGCCAAGGGACGAGAGACGCGCCGGCGTATGTGGGCCGTCTATGGCAGGTCGATCGCGGAGCTGGTTGGCGACAAGCTCTCGCCGCAAGAACTGAACACGGTATCGGCCTTGGTTGGGCGGTTGCGCGATCCGCCAGCCGGCGACTGAACATACGCGTTGCGCGGCTGCGGGGACACGGGAAAGACATTTCGTCATTTTGGCCTTGCGCCGATCTTCGGATTGCGCAATATGCCGAACCGTAACGTACGGTACTGAGCTCGGGCGATCTACGGCTCTACCATCAAACGGGAACAGAGCGTGTTGCAGGCAAATGCCGATATCGACGACAGCGAAGCGCTGACGGAGCGTCAGAAGGCGGTCCTGGATGCAGCGCTCCGCCTGCTGGTCGAAGAGGGCGACAATCTGACCATGACTGCGGTGGCACGCCGGGCGAGCTGCTCCAAGGAAACGCTCTACAAATGGTTCGGCGACCGCGACGGACTGCTGACGGCGACTGTGCAATGGCAGGCCTCGAAGGTGCGGGTGACGGCGGTCGACGGCAGGGGGCTCGACCTTGCGTCGTTGGCCGCGAGCCTGGAGCGATTTGCTTCCGACTGGCTGAAGGTCATTTCCAGCGACACTTCTGTCGCGCTCAACCGAGTGGCGGTCGGCCATGCCGGTTCGGGCAAGGATGATCTTGGCGCGGTGGTGCTGGAGAACGGGCGGTTTGCCCTCGCCAAGCGCCTGAAGCCGGTGCTGGAGGCCGGCCGCCAGGCCGGGCTGCTCGATTTCTCGGACGCCGAGACGGCGTTCCGTACGTTTTTCGGGCTGGTCGCCCGCGACGTGCAGATCCGTCTCTTGCTTGGCGACCGGCTGGAATTGACTGAGGCGGCGATCGGCGGTGATGCCGTCCGCGCGACGCAGCAGTTTCTCGCTCTTTTCGGAGCAAAAACCGGGCCGCAAGGCCTCTGATCTTCAAACGGGAAGGAAGACAAAAATGCGCGTCTATTACGATCGTGATGCCGATCTCAACCTGATCAAGGGCAAGAAGGTCGCCATCATCGGCTATGGCAGCCAGGGCCGGGCGCATGCGCTCAACCTCAAGGATTCCGGCGCCAAGGAGATCGCCATCGGCCTCAAGGCCGGATCGGCGACCGCCAAGAAGGTCGAGGCCGACGGGCTCAAGGTGATGAGCGTGGCCGACGCCGCCAAATGGGCCGACCTGATGATGATGGCGACGCCCGACGAATTGCAGGCCGACATCTACAAAAACGAGATCGCGCCGAACATCCGCGACGGCGCGGCAATCGCCTTCGCGCATGGCCTCAACGTGCATTTCGGCCTGATCGAGCCGAAGTCGACGGTCGACGTCGTCATGATCGCGCCGAAGGGGCCCGGCCATACGGTGCGCGGCGAATACCAGAAGGGCGGCGGCGTGCCGTGCCTGGTCGCCGTCAACCAGGATGCTTCGGGCAACGCACTCGACCTCGCGCTCTCCTACGCCTGCGGCGTCGGCGGCGGCCGTTCGGGTATCATCGAGACCAATTTCCGCGAGGAATGCGAGACCGATCTGTTCGGCGAGCAGGTCGTGCTGTGCGGCGGCCTGGTGGAGTTGATCCGCGCCGGGTTCGAGACGCTGGTGGAAGCCGGCTATGCGCCCGAAATGGCCTATTTCGAGTGCCTGCACGAGGTCAAGCTGATCGTCGACCTGATCTATGAAGGCGGCATCGCCAACATGAATTACTCGATCTCGAACACCGCCGAATGGGGCGAATATGTCTCGGGGCCGCGCATCATCACCGCAGAGACAAAGGCCGAGATGAAGCGGGTGCTGAAGGATATCCAGACCGGCAAGTTCACCTCGGAGTGGATGCAGGAATACCGTGCCGGCCTGTCGCGTTTCAAGGGCATCCGCCGCAACAACGACAGCCATCAGATCGAGGAAGTCGGCGCCAAGCTGCGCGCGATGATGCCGTGGATCTCCAAGAACAAGCTGGTCGACAAGGCGAAGAACTGAGCGATCCACGCTCCAAAAGAAACGGCGCCGCGCGGCGCCGTTTTTTATTGCAGGATTGTGCGGCCTGGCTCAGCGATAGGGCGAGTAGCACTGCTGGCGTGGGCCGTTATAGGGCTGGAAGGTGTTGTCGTAAGCGCGATACGAGCGGTATCTGTTGTAGCACCACCGGACATGGGCGCTCGACAGCCGGCCGGCGCGATAGTAGCGGCGCGGCGGTGCATCGTAGTAATTGTAGTTGTTGTACATGCTGCCGAGGCCGAGCCCCAAGCCAAGCCCCAGGATCGCGGCGCCGGCGCTGTCATCATAGTAGCGGCCGCGATAATGGTGGCGGCGCCAACGCCAATCATCGCCGCCGTTCCAGTGACGACCGCTCCAGTGACGGCCGCCCCAATCGCCGCGGTTCCAATTGCCGTGGTTCCACCCGCCCGACCGGCGCCATCTCCAGTCGTTGTTGAAGCTCCGGTTGTTGCCGCCGGCCCAGCTGTCACGCACAGGCGTGACCGTCGGCGCCGCGGTGCTGGCTGGGATCGACAGCTCCGGCTGAAGGATTGGTCCGGCAGCGGATGGTGCCGTGATGCCGGAGAAGATACCGAGCGCTATCAGCCCGGATTTGACTGTGGAAGAAAAGAGCGCGTTCATTGCACTTCTCCAAGAGAACAGGCCCCACGCCGACCCTGGGATGGGCCCACTGTGGGTCTTTGCGTCTGAACGGCGGATGAACGGAAAGGTTCCCTCAACCATGGCGCGAGGCGCGCCAGGATCAATCGATTCCAGCTGGTGGTTGCCCGGCCTTGTTTTCTGCCGCGCTTGCGGGCAAAGGTCATGATATGTCGCTGCGTCTTGCAACCTTCAACGTCGAGAACCTGATGAACAGGTTCGATTTCTCCGGATACCGCAACCAGCTCAACGAGGACCGGACGCTGGCTCTCTTCGATATCCAGAGCGAGGCCGAGTACAAGATGCTGGAGCAGGCCCGCGCCATCGCGCAGTCGGACGACATGCGGCAGCTGACGGCGCTGGCCATAGCGGCCACGCGCGCGGATATCATCTGCATGCAGGAGGTCGACAATATCGAAGCCCTCAAGGCGTTCGAATATGGCTATCTTTTCAAGATGGTGGGGCAGGGCTACCGCCAGAAGTACACCGCTACCGGCAATGATTCGCGCGGCATCGACGTCGCCGTGATGATGCGCAGCGAGACCGCGCAGGGCCAGCCCATCGAATTCGTGCGCATGACCAGCCACGCCTATGTGACCTATGAACAGTTCGGGCTGCACACGCCGGAGCTGGCGGCGCTCGGCAACCAGCCCAATGAACGCATCTTCCGGCGCGACTGCCTGGAAGTGGACATTACCGTGGGCGGCTCGCCGCTGACGCTCTATCTCGTGCACTTCAAGTCGATGGGCTCGCCCCGCAACGGGCTCGACGGGCGTGAAGCGACGATGCCGATCCGCATCGCGGAGGCGCAGGCGGTGCGCCGGATCATCGAGGAGCGCTTCGGGGCGGATCATGCAGCCGACAAGCGCTGGGCGATCTGCGGCGACATGAACGATTACCGCCAGCGCGTGAAGATCGCCGGCGACGAATTCGACGGCTATCGTTTCGAGGTGGTCGACGAGAACCTGTCCTGCATCAACGTGCTGACGGCTGGCGGTTTTTGCGAAAACGTGGTCGAGAGGCGGCCGGAAATGAACCGCTGGACCTTCTACCACACGCGTGGGCCGCAAGAGCGGCATTTGTGCCAGCTCGATTATATCCTGCTGTCCAAGGGATTGGCGGCTAAGAACGCCACCGCCGTCCCGGACATCATCCGCAACGGCCAGCCCTGGCGCACGATCTTTCCTGCCGGCCAGGAAGTGGAGCGCTTTCCGCGCGCCGGCTGGGACCGGCCGAAGGCATCGGACCATTGTCCGGTGGCGATCACGCTGGACATGGCCTGAACCGTGAGCTTCGACCTGCCGCGCAATGTCATTTTGCCGGTCGACGCCGTCGATGTCAGGCTCGACCCCGGCCCGCATCCTTTCGCGCTGGACAATGCCGAGGCGATCGCCGCGAACTGGCAGCACGAGATCGCGGCCAACCCCGCGCTGTTCGACGGTCCCGTGGTGCTGCTCTCGCGACTTGCCTGGCGCGACAATCGCCTCGTCGGCCGGTGCCACGCGGTCAACTACTCCACCTTCATGCTCTGGCGGAAGCGGCGCGAGAATTCGGGCGCCGAGCACGCCTATGCCCATGCCATGCTCGTGGCCGGCGACAATGCGCTGGTGGCGATTCGCATGGCCGCCCACACCGTTACTGCCGGCCGCGTCTATTTCGCCGCCGGTTCCTTCGAACCGGCCGATTTTCGCGATGGCCTCGTCGATGTCGATTTCAATATGATCCGCGAGGTGCGGGAAGAAACCGGCCTCGACATTTCAGGCGCCGCACGCGGCCTGCATTACCATGCCCTGTCGACGGAAAGCGGCACGGTGATCTTCCGCCGATACCGGGTTCCCGAGCCCGCCGAGGAGATCGCGCGGCGCATCTCGGCCTTCGTCGCAACCGAGGCCGAACCGGAGATCGTCGGTCCGGTCATCATCCGCCACGCCGCCGACCTGCCGCACGGGCTGATGCCGCACATGAAGCCGCTGATCGAGTGGCATTTTGCGAACGCGGACTAAACCTTACCTTCCGTGCTGATCGCCAATGCCGGCATACGAAGGTCTGAGTGGCTGCCTGCAACCCCAAACATCGGGTGCGTGCGCGGACAATCGTCTCGATCAGGATGTGTTGCCACTGTTTGCAGGCCGCATTCTGCCTTTCGACCTCGACGCGTCGCGCGCCTATGCCGACCTCATGGTAAAGGCGAGAGCCTCAGGCAAGGCGATCGGCAATGCGGATGCCTACATCGCGGCCACGGCCGCAGCAAACGGTCTTACGGTCGCCACCCGCGACACCGGCCCATTCGCGGCCGCCGGATTGAATACGATCAATCCCTGGGAAACAGCGTCGTAGCCGCGCCTTTGCTTTCCAATCGCCTTATTCATGCCGCAGCGCGTCGATCGGGTCGAGCCTGGCGCCGCGCAGCGCCGGGAAGAAGCCGAAGACCATGCCGATCAGCGCGGAAAAGCCGACGGCGAGCAGGATGACTGCCGTGCTCGGCGCAAAGGGAATGGCCAGCGTCGCCGAGGCGAGACCGGCCAGCGAGAGCCCGATCAGGATGCCGATGATGCCGCCGAGCAGCGACAGCACCGTCGCCTCGACCAGGAACTGGATGAGGATGTGCTTTTCATGCGCGCCGATGGCGAGCCTGATGCCGATCTCGCGGGTGCGCTCGGTGACCGACACCAGCATGATGTTCATGATGCCGATGCCGCCGACCAGCAGGCTGACGCCGGCGACCGCGCCCAGCATGCCGGTCATGGTGGTGGTGGCGCTGGCCATGGCATCGGCGATCTGGGTCATGTCGCGGATCGCGAAATCGCTTTCGCGGTCGGGCGTGAGGCGTCTGGCGTCGCGCAGAATATCCTCGACGCGCGGCTGCAGCTCGCTGGTCGGGGTGCGGTCGTCGGCGGCGACGTAGATGTTGTCGATGTTGCGGTTGCCTGCAATGCGCCGCTGATAGGCATGCAGCGGCATCAACACGACATTGTCCTGGTCCTGGCCGAAGCCGGTATAGCCCTTCGGCTCGAGCAGGCCGATGATCTTGCAGGAGGTGCGGTTGACGCGGATGATTTCGCCCTCCGGGTCGCCGGCACCGAAGAACTGCTGGCGCACCGTCTCACCGATCAGGCATACGCCGGTGCCCGAGCGGGTCTCGGACTCACTGAACGAACGGCCTGAGACCAGTTTCCAGTCGCGAGCATCGAGATAGGCACTGTCGGTGCCGGTGACGCCGGAGGTCAGGCTCTCGGTACCGAAGATGACGCGGACCTGCTTCTGCGAGGCCGGCGAAATGGCGCGTGCGCCTGTCAGATGGGCAATGAGCGCGGCAAGATCCTTTTCGGTGAGCGGACGGACGACCTGGTCGAGCCCGCCCGGGCCGCCGGGACCGGCCGGGCGGCCGGAGCGCACAACCAGAAGATTGCTGCCGAGCTTGGCGATGTCGTCCTTGACCTTGGCGGTGGTGCCGGCGCCAATGGTGAGCATGGCGATGACCGCGGCGACGCCGATGACGATGCCGAGCAAGGTCAGGAACGAGCGCAGCATGTTGCGGCGGATCGAGCGCAAGGAGAGGCGGACGGTTTCCCAGAGCATTGTCAGGCCACCTCGACGGTCATGGTGTCGGAGGCGACATGGCCGTCGAGGAAGCGCACCGTGCGCTCGGCATATTCGGCGACGTCGGCCTCGTGGGTGACCATGGTGATGGTCAAGCCAAGCTCCTTGTTCAGTTGCGTCAGCAACTCCATGATCTCGTGCGTGCGGGCAGTGTCGAGATTGCCGGTCGGTTCGTCGGCGACGAGCAGCGTCGGCCTCGTGACGATGGCGCGCGCGATCGCCACGCGCTGTTGCTGGCCGCCGGAAAGCTCGGCCGGCGTGTGATGCTCGCGACCGACAAGGCCGACTTGCGCCAGCGCCTGCATGGCAAGATCGCGGCGCTCGCGGCCGGCCACGCCGCGATAGATCAGCGGCAGTTCGACATTTTCCGCCGCCGTGGTGCGCGTCAGCAGATTATAGCCCTGGAAGACGAAGCCGACATAGAGGTTGCGCAGCATGGCGCGGCGGTTGCGGTCGAGCCGGCCAGCATCGACGCCCATGAAGGAATAGGTGCCGGCGGTCGGCGTGTCGAGGCAGCCGATGATGTTCATCGCCGTCGATTTGCCGGAGCCGGACGGGCCCATGATGGCGACGAATTCGCCGCGCCGGATCGCCAGGTCGACGCCGGCCAGCGCGTGCACCTTGGCTTCGCCATGGCCGTAGGTCTTCCAGACCTTGTCGAAGGTGATGAGGGGGGCGCCCATCGCCACGGCGTCAGCTCCGCTGCTGCGAGGCCGTGATGACCTGCGCCCCCTCCGACAGGCCCGAGGTGATCTCGGTCAGCTCGCCGTCGGTCGAGCCGATCCTGACGTTGACCGGATGCGGACGGCCTTTCTCCAGCACGTAGAGCATGCGTGAGCCGTCGGTCGGCGGCGCTGCCGCCTGGCGCTGGCGATTGCCGCCGGGACGTCCCATGCGGCCGGTGAACAGGTCGCTCAGGCTCCAGCCGCGGGCGGCCTGCTGCGCAGGACGATAGCGGAAGGCGGAGGAGGGGACGGTCAGCACGTCCTTGGCCTGCCGGGTGACGACCGAAACAGTGGCCGTCATGCCGGGGCGCAGCAACAGCTCGTTGTTGTCGACCTCGAGCCGCGCATTGTAGGTGACGACGCCGTCGGTGGTGACCGAGGCGTAGGAGATGTCGCGGATCTCGGCGTCGAACGGCCGCTCCGGGAAGGCATCCACGGTGAAGCGGGCATGCTGGCCCGGCTTCACCGCGCCAATATCGGCTTCGTCGACCGCCGCCACCAGTTCCATGTTCCTGAGATCGGCGGCGATGATGAACAGCACCGGCGCCTGCAAGGAGGAGGCGACCGTCTGGCCGGGGTCGACAGAGCGCGTCAGCACGATGCCGTCGATCGGCGCATAGATGGTGCTGTTGGCAAGGTCGGTCTGCTGCGATTTCAGGTCGGCGTTGGCGATGGCGAGATTGGCCTCGGCGCTATCGAGCGCTGCCTTCGAACGGTCGCGGGTCGCGGTCGCCGCTTCGAGCGACTGGTCGGTGGCCATGCCGCGCTTGGTGAGGGCGGCGGCGCGCACGAGCGCGCTTTCATTCTCGGCCAGCGTCACGGTGGCGTCCGCGACATTGGCGGCGGCCGCCTTGGCGGATGCCTCGGCGCGTTCGATCTGCACCTGCAGCTTGGCGGTGTCGAGCGCGGCCAGCACATCGCCCTTCTTGACCTGCTGGTTCTCGTTGACCGAGACTGAACGGATGATGCCCGAGAGCTGGCTGGAAATGTCGACCTGGGTGAGGGGCTGCAAGGTGCCGGTCGCCGAAACCTCGACAGTGAGGTCGGCCTTGGCGGCGGGCGCCGTCGTATAGTCGATCTTGACCGGCGAGCCGGCATACCACTGGTAGCCGGCAAAAGCCGCGACAAGGACGATCAGCGCCAGCAGCGCATAGAGCCAGCCGCGGCGGCGATTCTTGCGCCGCCCCGTCTGGTCGAGCCCGAGCGCGGTCTCGATGGCGGAATCCGATTCCGTCTTTGGCAGATTGACAATCTGGTCCACGCCGGACCCCCTGAAGCGCAATAAGTCCCTATGAGTGCACAGATCAGTGCTAATGGTTCGAATATCAAATTAAATTTCGCTCATGTTGGGATTGAGGCAGAAATTCGGATCAAAGCGGAAGGTTTCCTCCATGAGACGCGATTACTTGCTTTACGATGTGTTTACGACCGATCGGCTGGCCGGCAACCCGCTGGCGGTGGTGTTGGACAGCGGCGGACTGGACACGGCTGCGATGCAGGCCATCGCACGAGAGTTCAACCTGTCGGAATCGGTGTTCGTGCTGCCGCCGGACAATCCCAAGCACCGCGCCCGTATCCGCATCTTCACGCCCGATTATGAAATGCCTTTCGCCGGCCACCCGACCGTGGGCTCGGCGATCGCGCTGGCCGAACTGGCCGATATCGCGCTCGCTGAAATGGCCGACAATGACGGCGCTGCGAGCATTTTCGTGCTGGAGGAAAACATCGGCCCGGTGCGCTGTGCCGTCAGCAAGCACGATGGCGCCACCTTCGCCGAATTCGACCTGGCGAAGCTGCCGGAGCCGCTGAAGCTCGAAGCCGACCCGGTGGCGATCGGCGCCGCCCTTGGCCTGGCGCCGCACGAGATCGGTTTCGAGAATCACCGCGTCGCGTTCTGGTCAGCCGGCGTGCCCTATGTGACCATACCGGTGGCCAATCTGGAGGCGGCCGGCCGGATCCGGCTCGACAACCAGGCCTGGTCGGAACTGGCGCCCCGCAAGAGCGAATGGGCCTTTGCCAGTCCCTATGTCTATTGCCGAGAGACGGTGAACCACGAGAGCGCCTTCCATGTGCGCATGATCGTGCCCGGCACGCCTTCCTACGAGGACCCGGCGACCGGCTCGGCGGCGGCGGCTTTCGCCGGCGCCGTCATGCATTTCGACGCTCCGACGGATGGCGTTTCGCAGCTGTGGATCGAACAGGGGCTGGAGATGGGGCGGCCCTCGCGTATCCGCCTGGAACTAAGTGTACAGGGCGGAAAACTGGTCTCGGCGCGCATCGGTGGCAACGCGGTCAAGGTGGCGGAAGGCAAGCTGTTCGTCTGACCATCTGCGTCACTTCGGCGATTTGTCGGGAAATGATTCCGGCAGGGCTGGACAGGACCGGCATCGGCGGCTATATGCCCGCCAACGCCGGTTTTTGCCGGCCGAGTGGGTGCGTAGCTCAGTTGGTAGAGCAGCTGACTCTTAATCAGCGGGTCACAGGTTCAATCCCTGTCGCACCCACCACTAAGTCCTTGAAAAACCGCTGTAATTCCAATCATCAAAAATAAATCAGCAGGCACTGTGTTTCAAAGTGTGTCGGCCTCCATCTGGTCGATCGCCTTCTTCAGCGACTTCAGGCTGTTGTGGGAATAGCGACGGGTCATCGAGTCCGTCTTATGTCCCATCAGATCCTGGGTCGTTTTGTCTGCCACACCGGACTGAAGCAGCCAGCTGGCGAACGTATGGCGCAGATCGTGAATGTGAAGCTTTGGCATGCCCGCGCGCTTGCGGATGCCCAACCACCTCTTCGCAAAGCTGTATTGTGGTTTACCCTCCTCTTCTCCAATGAACACATATCCCTTCCGCTGGTCCTTCGGTGTGTGTGCGAGTGTGTCGCGCACCTCCTGACGGAGCGGTATTCGCCTGGGGCTGCTGTTTTTCACGCGCTCGCCGTCCAGTTGTATCGCGGTCAGCTTGGGGTTTATCTCGCTCCACTCAAGCTTCATGATCTCCTGGTGCCGCATACCGGTCCAGACGGCCAGGGTGACGAATAGGCGTTGCTCCTGGTTCGTGCAGGCCGCCAGCAGCTTCTCGTAATGGTGACGCTGCAGATAGACCTCGCGCCTCGTGGCGTCGGGAATGTCGCCCTTGTCGACCTCCTTCACCGCGTTGTAGGTCACACCGCAGTCTAGTCTCCTTTTGGCAAACGTCAGCAGCAGGCTCAGGAAGGCAAGGTCGCGCCGAAGCTGGACCGTCTTACCCGTCTTGAGCTTCTCCTTGATATAGGTCTTCACCTTCGCTTCATCTAGTACACGCAGAGTGATATCGCCCAGCACCTCGACGACGTTGGTCAAACTCGTCGTGTAGTGGCGCTTGGTGTTCTTCGAATATGGCCGGCGCCGGGGGTGCGCAAAGAGCAGCTCCGTCGCCTTGATGAGGGTGATATCGCCGTCCAGGATGAGCGCGGCGTTCAGTTCTTGTTCAAGCCGATCTGCCTCCGCTTGAGCAGCCTTTGGACATTTAAGCCCAGTGGATTTTCTGACGGTGTCGTCCCCGACGCGGAGACGGGCTTGGTAGATCGTTGATCCTTCTCGTAGGTAGATATCGGCCATTGATGG
Organism: Mesorhizobium sp. B2-4-1; assembly: GCF_006442185.1. Taxonomy (NCBI): domain Bacteria; kingdom Pseudomonadati; phylum Pseudomonadota; class Alphaproteobacteria; order Hyphomicrobiales; family Phyllobacteriaceae; genus Mesorhizobium; species Mesorhizobium sp. B2-4-1. Next base: position 203,173 of record NZ_VFVN01000003.1, read on the forward strand.
ACCTTCCTCTGTTGTTGAGAAACATCCATGGTGTTCAGCCAACCCTCGACTTCTGTCAAGCGAAAGCGGAATTGCCTCCCAATTCGTGCGGCGCCAGGGATCATGCCCCGGGCCGCCCAATACCGGATTGTTCTGTCGGACACGCTCAACGCGTCCGCCAGCTGCTTGGCTGATATCCAAAGCACGATTTCCGCCCACCAAACCTTTGAATGCTTGTTTTATGGGCAGGTCTGTACCGGATTGGGACACCCTAGCACAAGAGGAAAAATCACTTTTCGTAACAGAAAATTAACATTTAATGATGGGATTTATTAAACCTCGCTAATATTCGAAGTACGTCCTCATTCACGGGGTACCGAAGTTTCTCCAAGAGTTTGACGCCATCCCTGATGACTTTGAACGATGGGGACAGAGCAAACATGTCCTCATCGTCGTAATGAAGGTCGAGCTCTGTTGCGAGCTCCAGCAGGAGGTTGTTGATCGTCTCCTTATCTGCTTCCGTGATCTGATCTTTTTCCGGCATGTCCAGCAATTTCGTCCACCCGTTTCTTTTTCGTACCGTGGGCGGGGAAGCCTACTATCACTCCCTTTCGTTCTCCATCGGCACATACGCCACACTGTGTACAACTAACGTCGGTATAGGTCGCGGGGCAGACAGCAATTTTCCTACCTTTTGGAGTGTAGTTAGCTAAGTCTTTTGCCCTACGGCGGTATTCACTCAGGCTTTCATCTTTTCTTCTTCCGTATTCGGAATTCAATACTACCGCTACTGGTAGACCCAGGTCGGCCAGGTTGTCTGCCTTCTCGATGCTGTCGGCAGAGAGGTTGATGTTCAATCCTTCAGCTGCGGCCTCTCTAATAATTGCGATATTATCAAGGCTCGGTGGCTTATGGGTGAAGATAATCGCTCGCTTTCCCTTGCTTGCCTTTGCAATTTTTAAAACGCCGGCGCGATCGATTGTGTCTTTCTCCCCAGGCAGATCCCCAGCCTGTCCGTAACGCCAGATAGCGCCACGATTGAGTTTCCGGATCGGCTGAAGAGCCTCATCCAAGCCCGAGCCTCGCTCTCCCGAGGTGACCATGTCCCAGTGCAGCTTCAGCGGCCCGGTCATTGCGTAGCAGCCGCCCTTCTTCAGGGGACAGCTGTCGGGGCAGGTCTCACGGGAGCTCGTCATCACGGGCATGGGACCAGTCTTCACGTTCCGCGAGACGGGGGTCGTATGATAGTTCATCTTTTCCTCGCAAAGAAAAAGGGCGCCCCGAGGGACGCCCTTTGTTCAGACTGGTTGTTGGATGGTGTTGGCTAGTTCAGCAGCCTCTTGGTCCAGGCCTTGACGGCGCCGAAGATGCTGGTGAAGGTGGCCACGGTGTCCTCGGGGGTTGGCCCTCCGTAACCGTCGTAGAACCAGCCCTCGTCGTCATCGTAGGCTGTCGAGTAGACCGGCGCGGGGAAGGCGTGCTTCGCCTCATCCTCGGGGATCTCGTCGACGATCATGTATCGACAGGCCCGACCCTTGCCGGTGTATGAAGACTGGAAACCGACGACATCCGCCGGGTTGATCTTGAGCACGACGACGCGCCCTGTGTTGCCGTGGTATTGAGGCAGGTAGTCCCACGAGCAGAAGTGCAGGCCGGCGGAGCAGACACGCGCCTTGTCGTGGTCATATTCAGTCAGGAAGATCGTCGTCCCGACCGCGTTTATGGTGCTGTGGTCGTAGAACGACGTATAGTCGTCATCGACCTTCTTGTAGGCCAGGAAGTAGCCATCAGGTGTGATCGGCATGCCCCCACGTTCGAGCCAGTCGAACAGCTCGTCCCTGACATTGGGGTCGGGGTTGAGCTGCAGCCGCTTGAAGAAGTTGATCCACGGCGTGGCCGGCTGACCTCGACGCACCAGGTCGATGATCCGCATCGTGAGGAAGTTGTTGATCGGCCGGTCATTGTAGGTCATGCCATCCGGGCCGACCTTGACCAGTTCGTCTTCGTAGCCGAGGTGTCGGCGGAGGGCGGCGGCCAGGTCGAATAGGTCTTCGCCAACCTCCGTGCCTTCGCGGAGCCGCTGCTTGATCGTGGCGAAGTTCGGATGGCTGCTGTCGATGGTCTTCAGATCTCCGCCAATGAAGGCGGAGATCGTGTTCCCAGAAATGACGTGCGGGATCATCAGTGATTACCTCGTGATCAGTTTGAGATAGTGGGTCAGGTGCTCATTGTTGTCGCAGAGCACCTTGAGCAGGGGGTAGGCGCTGGTCAGCTTGGTGAACTTCTCGTGGAAGTCCGTCTTCAGCGCCGGCAGGGTCTTGCCGGTCACTTCGGTCCACAGCTGCTGACGAAGGACATCCTCGTAGCTGTTCGACGGCATGTTGATGGCCTTCTGGAGAAGGTCGCGCAGCCGCTTCGGCAGGAGTTCCAGCTTGTCCTTGAGCACGTTGACCAGGCGCTGGTTGCGGAACGCCGTGACGTCCGACTTCACGGCATACGCCCTGGCATTGAAACCGGCGGCGGTGTCGCGGAGCAGATCGTCGAGGTGAACCCAACCCGGCCGGTCCTTCGGCAGGTCGCGCTGGTTCTTCATCAGGACGATGATCTCGGTGTCGACGCCTATATTACGGAGCCGCTTGGTGTAGCGGTCTCTCACCGTGTCGAACTCCAGCACCGTGCCGAAGACGTCGTAGTGGGCGCCCTCGGAGTAGACGTAGATCGCCTTCTCCGGCTCCAGGATGATGCTCCGGTTCTGATCGAAGCGACGGATGTCCTGCTTGGTCAGGGCGACCCGGTACCTCGTGACGCGGGGCAGCTTCAGCCGTTCAATCTTGTTGAGATCGACGACGTCCTCGACGCCGAAGTACTCGACGATCCACTCCTTCTTGGAGGCCTTCACCCACAGGATGTCGGCGTCCTCGTTCTCCTGGCGGAACATCCTGATGCGATCGGCCGGAAAGCGACAGTCGTCAGCCTGCCAGACGATGACGTAGGATTTGAGATCCTCCGGCGTGATCGTCGGGACATCGGCGTAGTGGCGGCGCTGGCCGGTTGGTTGACGGGGCGGCGAGAACTTAATGTCGTCCCAAGCTTCGAGCACCGCAGCGCGACCGGCGTTGATAAAGCCGAACTTGGTGCGCAGCTGACGCTGGCCACGCCATTTCGGTTCCTTGAGCATGGCCTTGCCGAGCCTGCCGCTCAACTCACGATACCGAACGCAGGCATCGAGATAGTTGTCCGGTTCGTCGAGCGCAGCCTGGAGCTCGGTCCTGATGTCCTGGCGCACCTTCTGCCAGATCATCCGCAGATTATCCTTCGTCACCTCGTCGTAGCCAAGCTGCTCGCGAGAGGTGGACACGCTGGCCGTGCCGATCGGCACGTCGATGATGATCGGGATCTGGCGTTCGCCGTTGTCGTCCACGGAGACCAGCTGCTCAATGTCCAGCGGGTAGAGCACGCAGCCCTGACGGATATGGGGCCGGTTGATGTGTCTCGAGTTGACGATGCGATAGTCGGTACCCTCCATGAGGGTCGTGACGCCGGCCGGCGCCCAGTGGTCATTGAGCACGTTCGGCATCGGGTCGAAGCCGATCATCACCTTCTCGATGGCGGTGTGGAAACGGTCGATGTCGCCCTGCTGGACAGGGAACTTGATCATCACACCACCAGGCTCATTGCTCTCGCCCTCGGCGGCCAGGCTCACGGTCGGCATGCCAGTGGCGTCCAGGAAACAGATGTATTCCCGCTTGTACGAGCCGTCGAAGCAGGTGATCGTGTACTGCTTGGTGTAGGCGAAGGCCGACTTCATGCCGAGACCGAGCATGCCGACCTGGTCGTTGTTGTCGCGTTTGTCCGAGCCGAACAGCGTCGTGGCGCGCTGCATCACATCCTCGTGGCTCATGCCGGGGCCGAAGTCCCTGACCATGAAGTACGGGCTGAAGATCGACGGAGCCATCAGGAGGAAAGGCACGTCGTCCTTGCCGACCATGCGGTGGGCATCATAGGCATTGGTGGCGTATTCACGTACCGGCGCCAGGATTTTGTCCGAGTAGATGCCGTCGATGACGGCGTGAAAAGCGAAGGCGTTCATTTCGAAGCCAAAAGAGCGGGCCTCGGTGACACCGGCGGTGTGGAAGTCTTCGGCGCGGGCCGTGTTGAGCATTTTCATGGTCTTGTCCTTGTGCATGGCTTCGCCGTTGCCCCGGATGATCCGAGGCGGGAAGAAGCGATTGAGAAGGGATGTTGGTGTTTAGGCCGCCATGGGCAGCGGACGGAGGACGCGGAGCTGAAGCTCGGCCGCCTGGTAGTTGTCGTGCTGGCCGATGACGCGGCCTGTCGGGCTTGTGACCCAGTACTTGTCCCACCCTCGTTCGAAGGGCAGCTTCATATTGGCGACGTCTGCGCGGGTCAGCACGTCGCCGGTGGTCGGTTCATAGACTTTGATCTGCAAGGAGTGTCTCCATTTGCTTGCGCTTTCCATCCAGGACCCGTGCTACGGGCTGGCCCTTGACGAGCACGAGTTCGGTAAATCCGACCTGGATGATTTCGATGGGTTCGCTGTTGAGTTCGAGGGCTTCGAGCCCTGCCGCGGTGATGTCTTTGCGGCCAAGATGCCAAGCGTCGGTTGTCCACCCCTTCATCCAAAGGGACTTCAGGGTGTTGTACTCGCCGCCGCTGGGGTAGAGGCGGTCGGTCAGGAGCCCTCGGATGAGCATCTCTTTCTGCTTTGGTGTCATGTGAAATGGACCTTCTTGTTGGTGTCACTGGGCGGTGATATTCTCCACCTCCCGTTCACAGACCACGAGACCGTAGTTCTCCAGCTCCTCGAATTTCTTCGCCTGAACGAAGGCCTCGCCGGCAGCTTCGCGGGGATCTTCGTCGGACTCGACGTCGATGGTGAAGCTGTGTATGACGGTCTCGACAATCGTGACGTCGTATTTCTTGGACATGGAGTTTCCCTATGGCAAAGCAGCAGGACATTGATCTGACGGACAAGAGCATGGACGAGCTCGAAGCCATCCACGAAGCCGTGATGCAGGCGAAGGAAGCCCGGGCGATCGAGTTCCAGAATGAACTGATCCGCCAGTACCAGGAGCTTAAGGTGAAGATGGTGAAGGCCGGGGTGGTCAAGGAAGACCAGCTGCCGAACCTCAAGATCCGGGGCTGGACTCGGAAGAGACCAAACTGACGTCGTCCATGTTGACGTCGTTCCTCTTGGTCCAGTCGCGGACCAGGAACATAGGCACGCAGTCCGGAACTTCGATCCGATTGCGCTCGATGACCTCGGGCTCCACGACCTGGGGCTCGAGCACGGCGCCAGCCGGCGCAATTTCCTCCGGGGCCGTGAGCTCCGGGTCTTTCTTCAGGCCCATTAGACCATTCAGCAGCGCTGCCAGCTCCTCCCGCGTGTCGATGCGGATGGTGGCGAGCGCCGCTGGCTTCAGGCCGAGCTGGCGCCGGTGGGCGTCAGCGTCGTTCTTCATCGGGAACCAGCCGCGCTCGACGTTGTAAACAATCATTTCATCAACTCCACGGCGGAGCTGACGTCCACAAGATCGAGGATGGCGCGGTCGATCCGCCGGCGGGCTGTGTCGATGTCCTCGACGTCTTCCAGTTCCCTCATGATAAAGAGGAACAGCGTGTCGCCCACCAGGTCGACCTGGGTCATGTCCTCGACGTGGGCATGGTCGCCGTTCGAGAACGCCTTTGCGGCGGCTTTTTGGTAGGGGTTCATTTCACCAGCTCCTTGGCCTCGCTGACCAGTTTCATGAAGGCGCCGTACTCTTCGCAGAGACGTTCGTCGCTCATGTCTGACAGCATTTCGTCGACATCGTCGTAGGTGACGCCGTCGTCTCGGGCCACGCCGTCCTCATCCTTGAGGGCTTCGAAGTCCTCCTCCGGCGTGGTCAGGCGGGCCATCTGCTCGACGAATTTCTCCATCCGCTCGTACCGGTCGGTGTCGTAGTTCAGGGGTTTCTCGCCGCGGTCGTCGCTGTCGACGAGAATGCCGGTTTTGGTGATCCGGAGATTGACCGGCTCGTCGTGGTCGGGGTCGTAGGCATGGACGACGAGGTGCCCGTCGCTGATCTCGATCCAGACCTCGCGCTTGGTGCCATCCGGGCACTTCGCCTCGATGTCGATCCGAGGCATGGACGACTTGATGTTGACCTCCCAGAGCCGGCGGTCAGCCTCTTCACCATCCGCGATCTTCCAGTCCTGCATGTTCAAACGGACGTGCATGTTCCTGCCTCAATGATTGTGGTGTTGTCGTCGAGCGTGACAGCGTCGATCGTGACCTTGTCGATCAGGTCAGCGACCTTCGCGTGGGTGATCAGTTCGTAGACATGCTCGGCGATCACCTCGGGGGTAATGGGGCCGGCGTAGATGCCGACCGTGATGAAGCAGCTCATGTCGACTTTGAGCCGGACGTTGACGTCGTCGATGCCCATGTCAGAACCCGTGCGGCGACACGTAGCTGCTGCAGAGCAACTCCTGGTCCATGGCATAGCCGCAGTTGTTGGCGTAGTCCCGGTTGGCAGGCGCAGTTGCAGAGCACCCGGCGCAGATCAGCGCCGTGATCAAGATCACGATTTTCATGTTGGTTTCCTTGTTGGGGTAGGGTTGTGGATCAGCGGATCCGGGTGAGGTCGTACTTCTCGGCGTAGCGGTCGACCACGGTCTCCGGATCATCGTCGAAGCTGTACCAGGTGGTCAGGAACTCCTCCTTCTCCTGGCCGGAGTCCTCCACGGTGATGCCGTAGGATCGCTTCATGAGCCAGTCGCAGGATCGGAAGAACTCCTCCTTTGCGGACTTGTCGCTCAGGATCTCACGCTTCGCCATGATGGGGTCGCGAGACGTCTCTCGTGGCTTCAGGGTGCTGACGATCGCGGGCACGATCTCCCAGTCATAGGCGCCGCTCGACCGGTACCATTCGGGCAGCAGCTCGTAGACCTGGAGCACGAACTTGCCGATTGTGATGCTCTCGTGCCGGAGCTCGGCCGAGCCGACGCCCTCCCGGTATTCGAGCCAGGCCTTGTCGGCCTTGCCCCGCTTCGGGACGACGGTGATCTCGTTGAGCCACTCCCAGACGCAGAGCGCCGCCTCCATCTCCAGGTGGCTGTAGGCCTCGGAGATCTCCACTGACATGTTCTGCCGATACACGTGGGCGCCGCTCTCGAGTAGCTCGTTGGCTACCTTCTTTGCAGCATCGTCGGTGGCGACCAGGTCCCGGACGATGCCAGGGATGTGGTCATGCTCGCCTTCGATGTAGAAGAGGTCAATTTTCATTCTGTCTCAGGCTCCGATCTGGTGAGCAGCAGGGTGACGGCGCGCGTCAGGTACTGGCAGTCCTTGACCTTCAGCTCCTTGCCGGTGACACGGCGCATCAGGTCTTCGACCGTGTTCACGATCTCGATCCGGCGGAGGTCGCGGTCGTGATACCAAGGCGCGACTTCGCGTGGCTCGGCGTCGTCGTCGATCAGCTGGCATTGCAGCCACTCGCCGCCGTTCTCGTCTACGAAGACGACCTGGCCGGCCGCGGTGACGGTCTCCTGACCGTCATAATTATGCTGCGTGCCGGTGCCGTCGAAATCGTAGCTGCCGTCTTCGTTGAAGATGACCCCGCAGGTGCCGGGGGTCGTTTCGAGCGTGCCGACAATTTCTGTTCCGTCAGGCGCTTTCATAGGTCACCTCAAATGGTTCGGCGTTCATGAAGATGGTGGAGAACTCGCGCGCCTCCTTTTCCTGGACCTCGAACTGTTCGGCGAGGTGCGGGTGCTTCCACTCGCGAAGCTGGAACGCGTTCAGTTTGAACTTGTCGGCGGCGGCATCGCAGATGTTGGACAGCGACTGGAGGTCGCTGTCGGTGAAGTGGCGGGTGGTCATTCAACCACCTCCATCACGAGGGACCAGTCGGCCTCGCCGGTCTTGGCGAGGTGGCGCAGGACCTTGGCGGCCTGCCTGGGCGTGACCTTGTACCAGTCGACGTAGTCGGCCACCATGCTGGAATTCATTGGCTCGAACAGCGCCAACCGGGTGGCGGCGTCGAGGTTGAGAAGGTCGCCGGCGAATTCTTCGTACCACCCGATCTCTCTGGTGCTCCGGGGGGTGCTGCGGATCTCGCCATTCTCGCCGAGGACGAGACACGCCCAGCCGGCGATGCACGCCGTGCTGTTGCACTGGAAGCCGACGTTCGTGCTTTCCCCCGGGTCCTTCCTTCCCATGTAGCTTCCCATGTTGAAGCCACGTTGGTGCTTGCTCGGGATGTTTTCGAGGAAGGCGGCCAGGTTGTTGATGGCGTCGATGTTCATGCGCGGGTCTCCTAAACTTCCACCACCGTGATGGCGGCGATTTCGTTGATGTCGAGGATGGGTGTGTCCTGGCCGCCGATAGCGTCGAGCATCAGCACGCCGTCGTCGGCGTAGATCTCGGGCAGGCCGTCGTAGCGTTGCCCGTTTTTCATCAGGACGTGGAAATGGTAGCCGCCGAGAGCCTCACAGATGTCGGCACCTACGGCGAAGGCGGCGCGGATCACTGGCGTCGGTGGAATAGGCTTGTGAGCCATTTCAACTTCTCCTTCAGGTTGTGCCAGATGATTGGCCACAGAGGGATGTCGAGCACCGTCTCGTCAGCCGAGTGGGTGTCGAGATCGCCGCAGAATTTCTGGATGTGCTCCCAGGGGTCTTCCAGGAACTGCTCGAAGGTGATCAGGTCGCTGTTGTCAGCAACCACTTCGTCGAAGAGGTAGCGATAGAGCTCGGTCTCCGTCGCAAAAGCGAAGGACTGGGTGCCGTTGCGATCATCAATCGCCAGGGTCTGGACGGTGATCTTCATGCCACCACCAGCTGGTTCGTGAGTTCGTTGTCGGAATGATCCGAGACCACGTCCTCATCGTTGCCGTGGATCAGCAGGACGGAGCCGATCTTGGTTTTGTCCTGGCGCCGGAAAACCAGCTGGGTCTCGTCGGTGGCGGCGATCTCGGCGGTGATCTTCTCGTAGTCGCCGGACCTCTTGAGGGCCCATTCCTCGCCGTCGTAGACGGAGACGACGTAGCCCAGGCCCAGGGCTTTCTTGATCAGGGCGCCAACGATCTTGGCCTCGGTCGGCCGCATGTAGCTGGGGAATGCCATTAATCTCTCCTTCGGTTACATTCGGCGCCGTATTCTTTCCAGCGCGGCAGGACGTACTGGGCGGCCAACAGGCGGTCGTTCTCGTCCTGTGTGTTGCCCCAGGCATGAATGGAAAGGGCCCGCACCATGTTCTGGAGCGGGCCCTTGGTGTTGTTGATGCCGAGGATCTCGACGGCTCTATCCATTGTCATGATCATCGAAATCCTCCTTGGTGACGTAGCGGGCCAGGCGGAGTCGGCCTCGATCATCGAACCGGAGGAAGAAACCGGCGTTGGACAGCTCGACTTGCATGTCGTTGATGGCGCGGATCTGCTGGACCGCTCGGCCAGGCAAGGATTGGCGCCGGGATTGGCCACGGAGGTTTTCCTGCACCTCCTGGATCTCGCGCCACGTCTTGACGCCGGCATGGCGCCACGTCATGACCTGGGGCTTGGTCAGGGCCATGAACTGGTCCAGTGTGGTAATGTTGTAGGCGTCGAGCCTGTTTGCGGCGCGGATGCTCAGTTCGAGGTCGGCGATCTCGGGGGAGTTCGGCATGCAATGCTCCAGATGGTGTGCCACCAGCGGCGCCGGCGGGGTTGCCTAAATTTCAGGTTGTGGGCGTCCAAAAGCTTCTGGATCTTGGCGTCGGCGGTTCGCACCTCACCTTCGGTGAAGCCCCGCGCGGTGGTCACCTCGGAGAGCCTCACGATCTTCAGCATCGCTTTGTGGCGGGGGTTCACAGTTCGTGGACCTCCTTCATGAGGGCGAGGTAGCGCGCGGGGCGCGGGTGGATGTTGAAGCGCTCGGCGATCGCCGGCCCGTCGCAGTCGTAGAGACGTGCGACAACGCTGGTCTCGCCCTTTTCACAGGGCTGGTCGTGGCAGAGGACCCAGTGGCTGTAGCGCTTGCCCCAGATGGCGCGGAGCTTCATCTGAGCATTTCTTCGAGCAGCGCGGCGCGCATGTCATCGCAACTGCGCTCGAGCTGCTCCAGGAACTCGAACTGGTCCGAGCGGGTTGTGTCGGGGCGGAAGACGATGCGGACCTTGCCAAGGTCGCGCTGCCATCCCAAACTTTCGAGTGGCGTGCCTGCGATGAGGACTTTCATTCTGTGTCTCCTGAGCGATTGAATTTCATCAAGCCCACGAAACCGTTGCTCGTGCGGGAGCCGCCAGTCAGCGACGACTGGCTGCACGAGATCAAATACGATGGCTTCCGGGTTCAGCTGATCCTGGATTGGGCGGGTGCTCGTGCCTTCACCAGGAACGAGCATGATTGGTCGAGGCGCTTCTGGCCTGTGATTGACGCGGCCGAAAAGCTACCGGCCAAGTCTTTCATCCTGGACGGAGAGATGATCGCCCCGGAGCCCGATGGGCGGCCGAACTTCCTCCAGATGCACTCCCGCATGACTTGGAATGCCGAATTGCTCGCCTATGTCGCCTTCGACATCCTGTACCTGGACGGGGAAGACCTGCGTGCCTTGCCGCTGATCGAGCGTAAGGCCAAGCTCTGGGAGCTGGTGAAGCCCGCGACGGGTATCATCCAGTATTCGGCCCATGTGGAGGGTGGCGGCGCCGAGTTTTACGAGGCCGCCCAGAAGATGGGCTTGGAAGGGATTGTCTCAAAGCGCCGGCACAGCTCCTATAAGAGCGGGGCGACCGACGCGTGGGTCAAGACGAAGTCGCCGAACTATCTCCGGCGAGAGCGGAAGCTCCGGCGAGTCGCCTAGCTGCGCGGGCGGCTTCCTTGGCGCCGGTGACGCCGCGGTAGTCCTTCTTCCCGCGCTTGATCAGCTCCTTGCCGATGTTCTTGTTCGTGACTGGCTTGCAGCGCTGGTATTGGTGACGGATGCTCATTTGGGATACTCCGGGTGATAGATGTAGAGGATGCCGCTGGTCTCGAAGCCCCTGACGCCGACCCGGTTCCATTTGCAGAGCAGGCGCAGGAAGCCGAGCTCGCCACAGGAGCCGATACGGTGGAACACGTCGGCGTCCTCGATCTCGACGGTCTCCTTGTGGGCGAGCCTGGAGGCCTTGAAGGTCCAGCGGGTGTAGGTGTGGACGGTCATGCCGGCTCCTCTATGATACGGGCATTCACGAAGGCATCAGGGTGGGGCTTGATCATCCAGGGGTAACAGCTTGCCGGCCCCCAATTCGGCGAGTACCGGATGCCGAGGTCGGCCAGCATCCAGCTTCGGGTTTTGAAGTGGGAGACCCGGCAAACGGTACAGTGCTCGGAGCGCGTCGGGCCGTAGTTGAACCATCCTCCGTGGATAGTACGCTCCACGACCACACGGTCGCCGACCTCATACTCGTACCCTTCGGAGCCGTCGCTCCAGCGATGGATGATCACAGCCGCATCTCCCGCACGAGGTTCTGGTTCTGGCGATGGAACCAGACGGCCAGCTTCTTGGCGGAGTCGATCGCTGCCCTGGGCCAGTCGAGGGCACGGTCGGTGATCAGCTTCTCGATCTCGGCGTCATCCGTGCCGACATGCTGGCGACCGACCAGCCACCGTACCGACTGGATGGGCACGCGGGGGTGGACGCGGTGGCGCTTGCCATCGAGCGTGAAAGACTTCATATTGCCCTCCTGATAGGAATTTATTCATGCGTGTCAGCCCACCCACGATCGAAGAGTTTGCGTTCCACGTTGAGGTGTGGAGTCCCGATGATCAGCGGGTGGATGAGACGATGGCGGTGGCGAAGAATATCCGCGTGGCGCGGGCGGCCTACGATGAGACGCTGGCCGTGAGAGAGGGCCGGATCGTGAAACTACGACACGGCGCTCGGATCATTCTGCCGGACTAGATGGCCAGGTGCGGTCGAGGAAGGCATTCCATGCCTCCTTGGTGAAGGCCATCTGCGAGGCTTCGAAGTGCGCGCCGGTCTCGACCGACACGAACGTGCCCCGCTCAGTCGGGTGAGCGGTGACGATGTGGTAGTTGTCCTGTCCGTTGGAGCCGACCATCTGCCAGCGCTTTGCACGCTCGACGTTGTCCTTGGTGTAGGGGTCGAGATGGACGGGGCAGCATTTCTTGAAGCCGTAGACGGCCAGGCAGTAGTAGCGAGCCGGGTTGGTCATGTCGGCTCCCAGCATTTGGTGATGGCTTCCCAGATCACGGCGTCGTAGCGGTCGTAGCTCGCGGGGTACGTCCCGCCGTTGCCAGCCAGCTCGCTGATCATCTCGACGGTGTTGTCGAACTCGCCGGCCTCGTTCTCGTGCTCGTGGAGCTCGTCCCAGAAATCGGCCATGGCGGCGGCGGCGACCTTGGCCTTCTTGACCAGGCGGTTCTTCTGGTCATCGTTTATGTGCTCGGTCACGGGTCATTTCCTCGTACATGTTGCGGGTGTGGCCGTTCATCTCTTCGTGCGTCAGGTTGTGATCGACCCGGATGCAGAGAGGGTGGGCGCCGGAGTAGCGATTGATGGCGATCGCGTCGTCGGCGCAGTAGTAGCCGTAGGTGCCGCGGTTGTAGAAAACGGCATGCGATTGGCTGCACGCCGTCCGGTTGCAGATCCCGCCGAAGACCGACCCCTTGTGACCGGCGTGGTTCGGGTATTTCTGCGGGTGTGGAGGCACCTTGACCTCGAAGTGAGGCAGTTTCGGCTCGGGAGGCGGTGCCCAACGCGCGTGAGGGGCGACATGGCGCAGCCGGCGCGAGAGGTCTTTCGAATAGCTCATGGTCACGCCGCCTCCCGGATGATCGCCGTCTCGCTCATTTTGAAATACATGACGGCGAGCTGGCGGTAGTGCTGGTTGGTAATGTCAGCGATCCGCTCCATTTCCTCGGCGGTCGCGATGATCTGCACCGGGATGACCCGGTCCTGGTAGAGAACGGCGGTCGCGGGATCGACCCACTGGCCCTTGCCCGGGGGCAGGATGGTGAGGCCGCCGGTGATCGAGCGGACTCGACGATCCCACTCACGATGGTGGCGGGTCCGGACGGGCTTGCCGTCGTTGTAGTTGCACGGCACGAGGATCTGCCAAAGGCACTTCAGAGCATCGGCCATTGGAACTCCTCGTTCAGTTCTCGCCCATCAGGGCTGCATTCGCTGATGATGGCCTCGAACTCCGGTTCGGATTGCTCCTTGAGGAAGTTCAGGGCCTGTTGGTGGAGACGCGAGCCGGCGTGGGCCTTGGTGTAGACGTGGTTCCAGGCCTTCATGTCGCGCATATCGCCGGTGAAGGCGTCGCTCTCATCGCAGGCCTGGAGCTGAAACGGGTGGTCGCCGTTCTCATTCAGGATTGATCCGCTGGCTTCGAAGATGTCCCAGCCTTCCGCTTGCGCGTCGAACTGGTGTTCGGGGGGCCACTCAGTCATTGAGCAACTCCCTGTATTGGCGGAGCCGATCCAGGATCTGGTCCGGCGTGAACTTCTCGTACAGGCCGTCGAGGTTCGGGGCCTGGCGCTCCTGCATGAAGGTTCGGGTAGGCTGGCCGATCGGCACGATGTCATCGTACTGGTCGAGCACGATCACCGTGCTCTCGGCGTGCATGCGGATGGTGTGAAAATCCCTGGCCCACATCTGGTAGCTGTGGCCGGGGATGTGGAACTCACGGGTGCGCTCGAAGAGCCGAGCCTCACGCTTCCAGGTGAAGCCGTCGCCGCCGTTGAGCGGGGTGCGCCACTCGAACTCGTTGTAGACCTTCCCGTATTTGTCGTTCGGGATGTAGACCGAGTTCGACATCACGCCGGACAGCACGGTGGTCTTGAAGTGGTAGCGGTGGTCGTGCGGGTTCACCACCTCCGGCAGCTGGCTCACGTTCCCGTCGAAGAAATAGACCTTGCGGGTGTGCTCGGGCGTCCGCTTGACGCAGAGGTAGTCGAAGCCCTTGACGTGGAAGTTGCGGAACGAGTGCTGGATCATGTCGTCCATGTTCATGCTCGGCGCTCCTTCTCGGCCCGCTGCTCGGCGAGGATCTTCTCGGCCGTTTCGACCAGATGCTTCGGCGGGTACTCGGGGGTCTGGAGCTCGAAGCCCCAGGCGGTGGCGATGGCCCTGGCAACTTTGATCTGGTCGTCGGTGAACACGCGCTCGCCGGCGTTGGCGCCGAACTGGTGCAGGTAGGTTTCGAAGTTGCCGTCATCCAGCGAATGGAGATTGCCGGCGTGGGCCGTCACGGCGACCGGCCAGGTGTCGGCCAGGCCGACGACCTTCTCGTCGGGGATGACGAGCGTGTCGCCGTTCTCGATGTCCTCCATGCACTGGGTGCAGTCGTAAGCGTCACCGGTGCTGTCGAAGAAGTGGACCTTGATGGTGTCGAACATGATCGTCCTCAGTTGGTGGGCAGGCCCCAACCATCCACGCCCTCGGTGCAGGTGCGACACCGGGCCAACATGCGTTGCCGTTAAGTGGATGGTTGGGTGACCCACAGGAGGAGAGCGGGCACCTGAAACTGGTAGCTAAAAGCTGTGGTCGTACTCCGTGGCGAAGTAGGTAGCGCCCTCGGGGAAGCAGCCGAAGATCAGGTCGTCGTTGGGCAACCGGAACCAGAGCCAATTCGATCGGCCATCCATAGACGTTGGGTCAGCCTTGAGGATGGTCTCGACGCTCGCGTCAGAGGCGGGCTTTGACCGCATGATGTTGTGCCTGGACTCATCCTCGAACATGCCCAGGCTCAGGTCGTGTTCAGCAGCGATGCGGGTGGTCATGCCACGTTCCTCGTCACGTCCAGCACGACGTCGAGGTGCAGTGCCGGGAGCAGCTCGGCGTTGAGCTGCTTGAAGCGGTTGCCGTCGACCTCCTCGGAGCGCCAGATCAGGAACCTGGCGAACTGGCTGGGCCGGCAGATGATGGTCTGCTCGGTGCGGACGGCGTTGTAGGCTTCGCTGCAGGTCAGGCCGAAGGCCTTCTGCGCCGCCCTGGCGTTGGCCGCGTGGTTCTTGTCGATGTCGCTGAGGGTGAAGCGGACGCGGTCGTTCATGCTGGCTCCTTGTAGACGGAGGGCGCCGGGACCGCGAATGGTCCTGGGCCGATGACAATGGCGATCCCGCCGATGCCAATCTTGGTGAGGCGTGGACGTGGGTCGTCGTGGTGAAGTGGCGGGCCGATGTCGTGGACCCCGTTGCGCCAGTTCTTCATGGGGCGGGGATCTCCAGACCGAACTTCTGGCCGAAGGTGATGAACGCCGCCTTCATCTCGTCCGGATGGACGTTGTTGTCGTGGCAGGCCTGCAGCCCATTGAACTCATCGCGGGTCAGCTCTGGGACGAAGTTGAGCTCCTTGAACCAGTCGTACCCAAGGACGCCGGCGACGAAGTCGTCCATCTTGGGGACGTACTGGTCGTCCGGGATCAGGTGGCCGATCGCGCATTTGTGGTTGTTGGCACCCCGGTACGCGCACATGAACGCCTCCCTGTCGTAGGACTGGCGCCAGCCCTGGGCCTGGAGACCGAGATAGATGGTGTTGAAGGTCTGCTGGGTGATCATGCGTAGAACTCCTGCCTGAAACGGGGTGTGATGCAGATCGGGTCGATGATGATGGGCGTGCCTTCGTGGTCGCGCATCACATTGCCGGCGTGGATGTCCGACACGAACCGATAGTCGACGAGCTGCTCGACCGCCTTGCGGTAGCGGGCGGTCGGCCTGCCGCCATCGTGGATGGTTCCGCCCGAGACCTTGCGGAGCGTGGCCGCGATGTTCGCGGAGGTCGTGATGCGCTCGGCCCTCGGGACCTTGGCGTACCGGCGCATGACGCACCAGAAGCTGATTTTGGCGTCGTCCCACTGCAAGGCATAGATCTTGGGGAAGAACTTGGAGCTGATCTCCTTGTCGAGCAGCTGCTGAGCGAAGAACGGGAAGCCATCGGCGAGGCCTATGCGCCCGTTGTAGTGCTTGCCGACCTTCACGACGACGTCAGGGGCGTCGGGATGGACGAAGGCCGTGGAGAAGGCTCCGCGGCCGATCTGGCGATATCCTGCCTTGCGTAGTGCGGACGCGCTGAAGCAGGCGTGGCGGCGGGCGTGGTTGATCTGGGCTTTGATGTGCATCGGTGCTCTCCGGGGCAAACAAAAAGGGCGTCCCGTTGGGGACGCCCTTGGTTGCTCCTCTTCTCGCGGGAGCAGTTCGGATCTCAGGCTCACGTGGAGATCGGTGCGCAAGTTAAGGTCATTGCAGACCCGCGTTCAGCGAGAGTTGTGGACCCCACTGCGGATTGGCTTGGCCACAAGCAGTCGATTGGTTCCACGATGTCGTGATGTAACATATGAAGTCCGGTGTGCCGTAGGCGGCCCGGATTGGGCGCAGGTATTGGATGTGGGCACTATGTGCTAGTCCGGCTGGTCTGCGGGGTGAGGTTACAACTTCATGATAGCCTCCTATGTTGGCTGATCGATGATCGCCACCCTCATGCTGGGGTGCGCGCATCGGTTTCCCCGATCAGCTTTGGGGTGTTGCGGCCGGAGCCGAACCTTCGTGCTGGGACATCTTGGCCTCCAGCATGTTGCGCGCAGCCTGATAGAGCGCAGCCTTGTGGCTACGGGCCGGTGCATAGTTGAACTCGAAGCTCATATTGGAGAACGCCTTCTTCAGGGTGTGGTAGTCCTCCACGGCGACGAGCTCGGCGAACCGGGTGATGCAGTCCACGAGGACTGCGGCCTTGGCGTTGATGTCAGCCATTGCTGGTTTCCCTCCAGATGTGAGCCACCATCTTGGCGGCGTTGGTGTCCTGGAGATCGCTGAACGCGCACCAGTAGTCGGCGCCGACCTTGAGGTAGGTGGCGGAAATGTCGTCGGTCAGGCGCTCCCACATCCTGAAGCCGCCCGGGCAATAGATGGGTGGCAGCAGGTTGAGGAACTCCTCGTAGATAGGGAGATCGATCTGCCAGAACTTTCCCAGCATCCAGCGCGCGGGCTGGCCCTCACGTGTCCACCGATTGAGGTTCACGAAGTGGAGCGTGCGGTCGCCTTTGGCTGAGGGGAGTTGCAGCATATGTTGACCCTTTCACGATTTTCGAGAAACCAGACGCAGGCCCGGAGGTTGTTGTCGACGAAGTCCCGGTCGCTCTCCAGATAGTCACCCACGCCATAGAGCCGGCGCTTCTTCACCTTGGGGATACGCATGGCTGATCCCAGGAGAGGTCGAAGACGGAGACGTAATACTCGCTGCCGGGTTGGCCATCCGACCAACTGACGTAGACGCGGTTCCTGCCGGTCTTGTCCCAGCCGGTCACCGTGGCGGCTTCGCCGCGGAAGGAGGTCACGGGGTCGCCCACTTTCACCGGGCGACCATCAGGGTGGAAAAGGTGACGGTTCATGGTTAGGCCTCCGGCGGATCATAGATTTCGAAGGGGTTGCCCTCGGCGAGGTGACCGAAGGGTGTCATCAGATATTCGTCGTCCTGGTAGCTCATCACGGTGAGCACATAGCGCGGCTCGCCCGTCTTGGAGTCCGTGCATTCGAGCAGGGCAAGCTGTCCGTCCTGGGCGGCGCGCAGGAGCGTGTCGAAGTTCTTGCGGTGGTGTTCGGGGATCATGGACGTGCTCCTGTGTTGGTGGCGGCCACGCGAGGGTGATAAGGCCTCAGTCCGGAGGTCATGGGACATGGCGTGGCCGCCTGCGCCTCGCCCTGACTGGAGGGAGGGCGAGTTGCAGTTGCTGTTGCTGTTGGTCGGGGTAGGCCTAGGAGGTGGAGGTGGCGCGGGCGATGATCTCGGCCCGGACGTGCTCGGGGAAGATGTCCAGATCCTCGACCGTGATCTCTTGCGAGACCAGCAGTGGGACGTGCTCTTCGATGTCGATCAGCTCGCGATCGGTGAAGTCACCAGTGTCAATACGTGGGTCGCGCCATTGTGGCGGCGGGAGATCGTCATATTTGAAGGACTTCTCCACGACCACTCGCCAGTGGTGGGGCTCGATGCAGCGGGGCTCTAGGCAGGTGGGCCGGATCGATATACGTGGCTGATCCACGAGGTTCAGCAGCACACGGGCCGGGTTGCCGAAGTCACGCATGACTGGGTGACGGCCACGCATGGGGCCGTCCCAGATCAGGTGGTTACCTTCGAGGTGTGAGAGCCGAGCCACGCGGTCGGCCAGTGATGTCTTGGGGCGTGCCATGGTGCTCATATGGGTGGGAGAGAGTTAACCGAACAGTCCGGACCCCCAACTCAGTATGTCAATTTTAATATTGTACTCTGAGTACGGATTTTTTCCGCGGTCCCTAAGAGTAACTACATACTGTTCTGTTTATTCTCTCCGCATTGGGGAAAAAGGAGAGAGAAAAAAGTACTTTCTTATATGGGGAAAAGTGAATGATTAGAAAGGCTTACGAAGCCTTTCTAACCCAATTTCTGATCAGTGCTGGGTCTCGATTGCTTCAAGCACCCTACCGGTCAGCCGGCGATCCCTGACCTCTTCGAGATAGCGAATGGCCTCAAGCCGGTTCCTCTCGATGGCCTCAAGCCGCTGCTCGACCTTGGCCGAGACATAATAGGGGTGTTGCATCTGATTTCTCCGTGAAAGTGGTTGCGAAATGCAACCGGAAAATTCATGCGAACGCACACTACAAAAAGTTGGCGCGGCCCTGAATTGGCCCGCGCCACCGCCTGCGCCACACCCAGGTCATGACTAGGCCCTGATTTATGCAACCAAAGGCAGCAGCAAACTCAGCAGCACGTCAGATTGGTTGTGGCGCAGGCGTTGGAAGTGGTCGTCGTCCCTCCGTCCGTGTTGATCCGTCGCTCACACTGCGCGCCCTCCCGGGCTTCCGGCACGTCCCGCTCCTCCACACGACCGTGGAGCGGCCTAAATCGTTATCGAACCTGCACGCAGCGGATCTCGCGCCAGCCCTTGGGCACATGCGCGCCCTGCCAGGCGGCCACGCAGTCCGACCCGGCGCCAGCCACGTACAGCTGGTCGTCGTAGGTCGTGACCTGCAGCTCGTAGTGCTCGGGCGCCGGCGGCGCAGAGAGCCAGCTGGTGAGCCAGGCGAGCGCCGAGGCGGCGATGGCGATGCGGATCATGACAATTCTCCCTCGAATACGACCTTGAGATCAGAGAGCTCGAACCCTTGGCTGCGGGCGAGCTTCTCGGCTTCCACTTCACAATGCAGAGCGCCGCCCTTCACCCGCGCCAGCGCATGGCCTTCTTGGCGATCCATGATCACGAAGACTGTCTCCACCCCACGCTGATCCTGCGGCGTGTACAGCCGGCGGGCGTTTCGGGTGATCGGGGCCTGGCGCTGGCGCGACGGCCGAGCGCTAGGCTCGGGCACCGGTTCATGGGTGTGGACGCGCTCCTTCGAGAGCTTGTTCCAGACGCGATGCACCGGCTCGGCAAAAGAGTGCGATTGCACGAAGCCGTCCTCGCGCACCAGCACGGTCGTGGCCAGTCGGCGGCCAAGGCGGGGTTTTTGCGTCAAGTCCGGAAGGACGCGCATTCGCACTCTCCTGAAAAGTTTTGGGCTGTAGTGAGCGCGCTAAAGGTTGAGCTTCGCGCACCCTATGACGCACACGCATGAGCGTGCGCAGGAGACCCGCCCCCGAGGGGGCGGGGTAGGAGGGTGGCTTACGCCACCTTCCTCTGGGCTTCGGCCTGTGCCCGCTGGATGTGCTCATTCAGCCATCCGGCGAACTCCATCGCCTGCTCCAGCGTCAAGGCGCTGGCAGCGTGCTTCAGCCCGACCATCGGGTCGACCGGGTTGAGTTCGGCCTCACGCTTGGCCTTTTCTTCGGCCTCCGCCTTGGCCTCTTCCTCCGCCTTGGCCTTGGCCTCCGCTTCGGGGTCCGGTTCGGCCTCCGCCTTTGGCGGCATGGTTTCGACGCTGGCGTATTTGCAGACGTCCTCATAATCCTTCATGTTCGTGACCTTGAGCGCGGTCTTGTGCGCCTCCAGCGCCTTGACCGCGAAGTCGATTGCCTCATCCAAGGCAAGCTCGACGACGGCCTTGCGGTGCTCCGCCGGGAAGCCTTCGGAGAAGGCCTTTTCCGCGATGCGCCATGCGTTGCGGAATGTGGAAGTCTCCTTGGCCTCCTTGGCCGTGCCGAAGACCTTGTCAGCAAGGCGCTTTTTCGCACCCTTGCCGCTATCGCGGCACATCGCCAGCCAGCACACGCCGACATAGTAGGCACCATTCGTCTTGTTCTCGAGGTCGCGGATGCGTCCTGCAACGCCCGCCAGTGTGTAACCCGTTGCCATTTCACTCTCCGTTTTGCTCAATCGAGCAGGTTGCCGATCAGGCGCACCCCTCCCGTCCTCGCCCCCCCTTCGGGCTTGGCGCTGCTCATTTGAGCAACTTCCGGTCCGGGCATGGCTCCGCCACTCCCCTCGCGAGAGGGGTTGTTGGTGGGGGAGACCCCGCCACCGGCCTAACCGGCCGATAACCAAAGATAACCCATGGGATCGCAGGAACAAGCAAAGGAGTACACCATTTTTCCAGTATTTCCAAGTGTTAGCGGCGGGAATAGTGCCACATATACTATACAAAAATTTTTGGAAATTGGACCAATATTACTCCTGAACGAAAAAGGGCGCCCCGAAGAGCGCCCTTTCTTCCGCGTCTCTTGACCAAATCCCTAGTCCCAACCCGGGAGATGGTCAAACGCGATACTATAGGAAGAGTGATTTTAGTGCTTTCCCTCCGGAATTTCAGGCATTCGCGCAGCCAGATCGGCGCAGGTGTCCCGCATTGCAGCCAGTGCCTGATCCACCGGCATCCTGGAAACCAGGAACTGAGCGACCGCCTGCATGGTGCAGGCGCAAATCTCCAGGTCGGGACACCCCGCCTGAGACGCGATGTCCATGTGGTCACTCACTGCATCCATCAGCAAATCGAGATCTGCCTGTTCACTCATAGCTGATCCACTTCTCGTACTCCCACCACTCGTCAGCATCGACAGTTATCACTTCATCGCCCCCACAACTGTGACGAAGTTGTACACGATGTCGGTGCCCCCGTTCCGGATCTCGCGCAGCTGTTCGAACCTGAAGGCGCCGGCCAGCTCCTTCATCAATGCATGAAATCGCATCCGTGGCACACGCGCGACACCCCCCGCCATCGTGCAGAAAGCCCAGTATTCGTCGAAAAGGTGATCCCCCATAGTGCGGGTCTTGGAAGTGCCCTCGTGCTCGCGCTTTCCGACTCTGAGACGAGGGCTCTGTGACAAAAAATATCGCACCGAGTTGTTCTGGTTGGCCATGTCGTCGATCGCAGTCATGTGGCTGGTCGGCAACGTGTAGTCCTTGTTGACCTTCAACCGTGACAGGCCCAGGAGCGCCCAGGCGACGATCTGCTCACGCTCGGAGGCGAGAATGATCTGATCGATGTCGATGATCTTCTTCTCGTCCGAGATCCGCCGCGGGAACTCCAGGAACAACCAGCGGCGATTGAAACCATCGGAGGTATCCTTGGTGCGGGGAGTGTGGTTCGAAGCGAACCACTGCGCCGCCCTCGGCCGGAACCTGAAGATCGGCTGGTTCTTCATCTGTGCCTCGATCTCGGCGCCCTCGATCACTTGCTTGAAGACCTCGCCGGAGATGTCGCGCTTTTCCGAGATCTCACCCGCGAAGTTGACCAGCTTGTCGGCCATCTGGGCCGGCATAAACTTGTCACCCCAATCGGTCGGCGGAACAGCCGAGTGACACCCGTCCGGCATCAGGCCCTTCAGGATCTCCAGAATTCTCGACTTGCCGCTGTGCGCTTGGCCGATCAGGCAGAAGGCTCGCTGGTATTTGGGGGCAACACCCATGAGCGTTACCGCAAGAGCCTCCTGCAAAGCCATCACCTTGTCGCCATAGTCGGCGTCTTCTCCCCAGCAATCGTCCAGCATCTGGAGGAAAAGCGGGCAGCGGCTGTCTTCCTGGTACCGATAGGGCAGCACGTAGGTGCAGCCGAACTCCGGCGAATGCTTGCGGAGCTCCAGGTCCTCGGTCAGGAAGCCGTTGGCGAAGTTCACGCCGGTCAGGGAGACAGTCTGGAGGGTCTCGGAGATCAGGCCGGCCATCAGCTTCACGATCTGCGAGATGTCGGAGTAGCGCCGGCACACGGGCAGGTGGCCATACTCCTCCGACAGGTGCTTGATGAAGTCGTTCTGGTCGACCGTCTGCCAGGACGCGCCCTTCCACTGCCAGAACTGGCCCTGATGGTGCTTCAGCTTGCCGAACTCCTCCATGTCCTTGATCAGGGCGCGCGCGACCTCGGAGTGGTCGGTGCCCGTGATGTCGCCGGCGCGGAGCTTCAGGAGCTCCTTGCGCAGCGTGGTCACGCTGTAGGAGCCCTTCGATGCCGAGACGATGAACTTCAGGATGCGCTCTTCGTCGAGCGCGCCGATCTCGGAGTTGCGCGCCAAGCGATCGAGCGCCACTTCCACGGCGCGAGTCCAGCCGGCAGTGTCCGGCGTAACGTGACGCTCGAACTCACTGACGAGGTGGGCAACGATCTTCTCCGGCTCCCACTGCTCATTCTCGTCGCTGATGACGAGGCCGAGCTTGGTCTTGTCTTCCTCGGTCAACCCGTCGTCCCAGCCGGTCGGCAGGGCCTTGCGCTTGTCGCCGAGCACGTCGCGCATGAGGAAGTCGACAACCTTGGTCTGCGCCTTCTCGACGGAGACAGGATCACCCGCCACCTTCTCGACATAGCCCTCGACCCAGGCCTTCATCTCACCCATGGCCTCGATCAGCGTGCGCTCGCCGCGCGTGACAGCCCGGGCCAGCAGGCCGGCATTGTAGACCAGCGCGTTGTCGCGCGCACCAGCTGGCACGAACGACGTGATCTTGGTGTTGCCCGAGCTCGAGAGCTCGAAGCCCTCGGCCTTCAGCGCCTCGCGGAGCAGGCCTTCGACACCCTTCGGGAGCGCCGGGAGCGCGCCGATGACGTCGATCAGCTCGACGTTGGAGCTGTAGGGCTTGCCCGTGTCCGGGTGGATTGACGGAGGGAGCACGATCTGGGTGCCCTTGGACAGGCATTCCAGCAGCATTTCACCCTTCGAGTCCTTGACGCGGAAAGTGCGCTCGCCCTCGAAGCGATAGGCGTAGACCGCACCCTTGCGGCCGACACGCCGCCACGGCGAGGCCGGCAGGAGCTGCTCTATGATGCGCTGGACACGCGGGTCGTCGCTGTCGACGTCGATCGCCACCACGCCGGACGCGGCGCCCATGGGCAGACCGATGTTGCCGTCACCCTTCTGGCCCAGCCACTCACGCTGTTCGCGCTCGGTGGGCATACGGTCGGCGAAAACCTGCCACGCATCGATCCAGGGGCGCTTGAAACCGACCCGCAACGGGATCGCAGGCTTGCCGAGGGCCCAATATTTCGGTGCTTCAGAGGCAAAAATACCCATTATCCGGCCTCCTTCACGCGCTCTTTGAGGGCCTGGACCTGGTCCGCATCGCAGACTTCGGTCAGAAAACCCATGATTTTGGCCTGAAAATCGGCCATTTCGCGCATCGTCCAGACCTTTTCGCGGGCGGCGACCAGCTTCTCGATCAGGCCGGCGCGGGCCTTGGCCACCTGTAGCTTTTCGGAATGGTCGGCGTTGCCCAGGCTGGCGACGAGCGTCTTCAGGTCGGCCAGGACGGTGGTGATCTCCTGCTCGACGTAGTCAAGACGATCGGTCTCGCCTTCGAAGGTCACCGCGGCCGACTGAACAGTGCGGCCATTGAGCTCTTTCAGGAAGTCGCGCATTTCGGAAGGATAGGGGGACTGATCCAGATAGTCAGGCTGCTCGCGCAGCTGGTTCAGCACCACCCTTAGCTGGAGGACAACAGCCTCCGGCAAGGTCGGATAGAAGTTCGACATGAGGTACTCCGGGTTGGGGTACCTGATGTGGGCACGAATTTCAAAAATGCTCGGCAGATACTCTAGGGGGAACGGAAACAAAATTCGAAATTCTGGAGAACAGCGCCCACGTCGGGCGCATGAAAACAAAGGATGAAATTTCCGCCAGGAGGAAGGCCTATCGTGAACGTACTCGCGAAAGGGCAGCTGCCTATACGAAGGTGTATCGGGACAGGCACAAAGAGAGAGTTAACGATCAACGAAGAGATCACTACGCCAACAATAAGTCCTCTATTCGTGAGAAAGGCAGAGAGCGACAACGTTCGAGGTCCATCAAGCAGAGGTTTCTTGATGGAGTCAAAGCCCTCATCTACCAACAAAATCGCAGGCAAACGGACCCAAATTTCAAGATCGCCCACCGGTTACGCGTCCGCATCAATAGAGTGTTAGGTGATCAGTACACAAACGGCTCTGCGGTTTCGGATTTAGGTTGTTCAATTCCGGAGTTCAAAGCCTACATTGAAAGCAAGTTCCTCCCAGGCATGTCATGGGAGAACTGGGCGTTCGACACCTGGCACCTTGATCACATCAAGCCCTTGGCGTCGTTCGATCTAACCGATCAGGCGCAGTTCCTACAGGCGTGCCACTACACAAACATGCAGCCCCTGTGGGCGTTGGACAACATGAAGAAGGGCGCCCGTTGAGCCTGTACGCCGATTTCCTCACCCGGCTCCAACAAAAATTCCCCGAGGACGGGGCAGAGATGTCTATGTCGGACTTCATCTGCGCGAACACCAGCCTCCGGAAGAAGCAGTTCTCGTTCAAGGGTTATGAGTTCCAGCGTCAGATAGTGGACGACCTACACCTCAACCTGTCGGTCATCAAGTGTTCGCAGGTGGGTCTGACCGAGGTCCAGATCCGAAAGTTCCTCAGCTTCCTCAAGCGCACCAACGGCATCAACGGCATCTTCTCTCTGCCGAACGATGACATGTACAAGCGCGTCTCAAAAACGCGCATCAAGCCGCTCGTCGATGACGAGCTTGTGTTCAACCAACACGATGCGTCGAAGAAACCAGCCCGGTCGATGGACCTATACCAGATCGATGACAGCTTCGGTTTCATCACCGGCGGCAAGGAAGGTGACGCCACCTCGATCAACGCTGACATCATGTTCAACGACGAGGTCGATTTAACCGACCAGGAGATCCTTGCGCTCTACGGCTCCCGCTTGCAGGGCTCCGACATCAAGATGCGTCAGGGCTTCTCGACTCCGACCTTTGAGGGCTACGGCATCGACAGCATGTACAAGGCGTCGGACCAGCACGAATTCCTGTGCCGGTGCGGCTGCGGCCACTGGAACCTGCCGGTCTTCAGCCCGCGTTTCGTCAGGATCCCTGGTCTCTCTGCGGATCTGAACGATCTCTCCGAAATCGACAACGATATGGCCGCGAAGTTCGATTTCGATGACGCGTACATGATGTGCGAGCACTGTGGCCGGCGCCTCGATCTCGGTGACCCCGATCGGCGCGAGTGGGTGCCTCGACACCCCGGCCGGCTCGGCCGCGGCTACTGGGTTCGACCCTTCGCCACACCCCGCCTGAGCGTCCGATACATCGTCGAGCAGCTGCTCGACTACAAGCGCAAGAACTCAATCCGCCGCTGGTACAACACTGTGCTCGGCGAACCCTACAACGACGCGAATGCCCGCCTCTCCATCCCGGAGATCGAGGCCGTCATGAAAGGCGAGGGAGCCGTAGATGTACCCGATGGATCTCCAGTGGCTGTGGGTGTGGACGTCGGTCAGACCTGTCATGTTGTCGTGGCTCATCTGGGACTATCGGTACCGGTTGTTTTTGAATGGCTGCAAGTTCCCTCCGACCAACTGAAAGAGAAGCTGGCCGAGCTGCGCACGCGATACCACGTCGTCGCCGGGGGCATGGATCTTAACCCCTACGCCCCGCTCGCCAGGGAGATCCGAGACGACTCCAAGGGCATCATCATGCCCATTGAATATTCGACGAGCCTCAAGGCGGCGGCAGTGACCCTCGTCAAGGACGAGATGGACAACATCACCCATGCTTCGTCTAACCGCACCGGCATCATCGACAAGATCGTAGGTGAGATCCGCGCCCGCCGCCTGGCGTTCGCCGGGTATGGCAACAAGAAGCTGATCATCCAGACGCACCTTCAAGACATGGTGCGCGTCGAGCTGCCCGAACAGCCCGCGAAATGGGTCAAGCTGACCGGCGACGACCACTTCTTCCACGCGCTCGGCTATCTTCTGCACTCGCTGCGGGTCCACGACTATATCGCCAGCCAGGACGAACAAGAGGAACGCCAAATGGCTATGCTCTTCGGTTTGAGCCCAACTGTGCAGCAGAATGAGGCATCACTTAATTACAGAACAAGGATCAAGACCCCATCTGTCCTGGGACTTGCATAAGGACACGCTGTGGCGGCTTTTGATTTTCTCAGCGCAATCATCCCTGCGAAAAAGAAGGCCAAAGTTGGTGGCACCGCTTCCACGCCTACTTTCAACCCGCAGCAGGTAGACCGCGTCCTCACGGTCCCGCAGTACCGGGATCACCTGACGGATCTGTTCACCTCCAGGCAGTCGGATGATAGCCGGACCCTTCTGCAATCCCTGTTCAAGTTCGATCCGGACGTCTCGGCCGCGCTGAACGCCTATCTCACGATGGCGAACACCGACTGGATCATGCTTGCGCGCGATCTTGAGGGCAACATCGACCGGGATGCGACCAAGAGCCTGATGCTGGCGATCGAGAAGATCGGCCGGCCCACCGATTACACGCTCGGCTTCCAGCTGAAGAAGAGCATGCGCTCGATCGCCGAGGAGCTGCGCTACATGTGCCTGCTCCGCGGCGGCATCGCCGCCGAGCTGATCGTCGACAAGCAGATGCTGCCCGACCGCATTCGCAACGTCGATCTGGCCACCATCCAGTGGTACGAAAAGAAGGCGGGCGATTACAAGCCGATCCAGAAGATCACGGGCTCGAACGACGAGATCAACCTCGACATCCCCACCTTCTTCGTATCACACTACCGCAAGGACCCGACCTCGATCTACGGCACCTCGACGTTCGTGTCGTCGATCAACACGATCGCTGCCCGTCAGCAGGTGATCAACGACCTCTACCGCATCATGCGCCTCACGGGCTTCCCCCGGATGGCTGTCGAGGTGGTCGAGGAAGTCCTGACCAAGAACGCACCCGAGAGCATCCGCTCGGACGACGTCAAGCTGCGTGAGTGGAAGGCCAATCGGCTGGGCGAAATTCGTTCGGTGATCGAGGGGCTCCGCTCCGATCAGCCGCTGATCCACTTCGACAGCGTGCAGCCGTCGATCATGAACGATACCAAGCCTGGCGCCGGCGTCGACATCACGGCGGTGATCGAGACGCTCAACGCCCAGAACCAGGCTGCGTTGAAGACCATGGCGACCGTCATCGGCCGCGGTGCCTCGGGCGTCAACACGGGCTCCGTCGAGGCGCGCATCGCTGCCATGAACGCCGACGAGCTCAACGAGCCGATCGCCGAGCTCCTGCAGAACATTTTCTCCTTCATCCTGCATCAGACCGGCTTTCAGGGCTTCGTCGAAGTGCAGTTCCGCAAGGCCGAGCTGCGTCCCGATACGGAACTCGAGCCGCAGCTCATGCTCAAATCCAGCCGTCTGCGCCAGGATCTGTCGGACGGTCTCATCACCGACGACGAATATCACCTGTGGATGTACGGACGACTCCGGCCCGACACCTCCCCCGAGGTAAGCGGCACCGGCTTCATGACCCCTGTCAAAACCAAGGCCGAGGAGGTCAGCCCCAACTCCGACCCCCTCGGCCGCTCCCTCGCGCCAGAGGGCGGCAAAGCGGCGAGGAGCAACTAGCCATGGCCCAGAACTTCCGCGGCAAGATCATTGAGGCCGGCTATCCCTGGAGCATCCGGATCCAATTCACCAACTCGATAAATTTCCCAGTTGAGGCCACCTTCACCTCGCAGGTGCGTGAGAAACCAGAGTCGGCCCTGCCGATCATCGAGTTGACCACTGCCAACGGTGGCGTCGTCCGGCTTGATAGCGTGACGCTGGAGATACACATCCCGGAGACAAGCCCAGGTATCTGGCCGGTCGGGAAGACCGTCGTGCTCGACGTCATACGCACCGATGGCACGCAGAACGAACATCTCGGGATCCTTCTGCAGGTCCCAGTCCGAAATCCCGTGACTAGGCTGTAACATGGTAGACATGATCACAATCGAAGACGCAAGTGACGAATTGCTCCTCTTCGGCGGTCAACTTGGTGACAACATCCTCAAGATTGAGGCTATTGGCCCCAAGGGCGACGATGGCGACAAGGGCGACAAGGGCGACACCGGTAAGCAGTTGATATATGTAACTGGAGCCCCGGCGACCAACGTTGGTAATGTCGGCGACTTTGCCATCAGAAACACCGGGGATGTCTACGAAAAAACGGCGGCAAATGTCTGGACGCTGCGCTTCAATATAAAGGGTCCGCAGGGCGACCAAGGCATCCCTGGCCCTGGGGACATGAACGCAGCTGAATACGACAGCAACAACGACGGCAAGGTCAACGCGGCGGATGTCGCTGATAGCGCGCCGTGGGACGGTATCACGGACAAGCCGGCAGCGTTCCCGCCGGAGACCCACATCCACGCTGACGCGACCGAGACCGACCCCGGCTTCATGTCGGCCGCCGACAAGACAAAGCTCGACGGCGTCAGTGCTGGCGCCACGGCAAACGCGACCGATGCCGAGCTGCGCGACCGCTCGACGCACACGGGCACCCAGAGCGCGGATACCCTGACCGATGGCGCCACCAACAAGGCATTCTTGGCCGCCGAGCGCACGAAGCTGGCAGGTATCGCCGCCGGTGCAACGGCCAATCAGACCGACGCCTATCTGCTTTCGCGCGCCAATCATACGGGAACGCAGGGGCAGAACACCGTAACCAATCTCACGACCGATCTCGCCGCCAGGCAGCTGACCTCCGAAAAGGGCCAGGCCGGCGGTTATGCCGGTCTCGACGGCACCGGCAAGGTTCCGGCCGCGCAGATGCCGTCCTATGTCGACGATGTGCTTGAATACGCAAACCTTGCTGCCTTCCCTGGCACTGGCGAAGCGGCCAAGATCTATGTGGCGCTCGACACCAATAAGACCCATCGCTGGTCGGGATCGGCCTATGTCGAGATCTCCGCATCGCCCGGTTCCACGGACGCGGTGACGGAAGGCGCTACCAATCTGTATTTCACGGCGGCCCGTGTTCGCTCTACGCTGCTGACCAGCCTCTCGCTGCTGACGAGCACCGCGGTCATCGCCACCGACACGGTGCTCGATGCGATTGGCAAGCTTCAGGCTCAGATCACCGGCCTGGTGGCCTCTGCTATTGGCTTCACGCCGGCAAATGGAATTGGTTCGACCAATGTGCAGGCCGCCATCGCCGAGATCGCACGCAATAACCGCAACTATCTGATCAACAGCAACGGTGCGATCAACCAGCGCGGTGTTATATCGGCGAACGATGATACCTACGCCTGGGACCGGCATTACGTTCTGACCCAAACGGGAGCGGTTGGAACTGGCTTTATAGTCGATCCGACCCCTGGCGTTCTGTGCATGATGCGCCAAACACAAGCACAGGTAGCCGCGCAACGCATGGGCATTGCCCAGATTGTCGAAAGCATCAATTGCCGAGATCTGCAAAGCAGCGTCGTCACGCTGCTGGGCAAGCTGCGTTGTTCCTCGTCGCAGGCAATTCGATATGCGGTCCTTGAATGGACCGGAGCTCGTGACGTTGTGACCTCCGATGTCGTGAATTCCTGGACAAACGGCACCTTCACCGCCGGTCAGTTCTTCACCTCGACCACGCTCAACGTGCTTGCAGTTGGCTCGACTACGCCTACCGTGGCGACCGTTACGGACTTCGCTCTTCAGGCGACTGTTGGAGCGTCCGCCAACAACCTGATCGTGATGATCTGGACCGAAGGCACGGCAGCGCAGGGCGTAACGCTCGACGTAGCCTGGGAGCTGGTCGACGGCACTCGGGATGCTTCTGCCTATCCGCTTGATCAGCGAACCATCCAAGACGAAGTAACGCTCTGTCAGCGTTACTATTGCAAAAGTTTTCCCCTTAATACAGCTCCAGTCGAAGGAGTTGCCTCATCGTGGATCGCAGGATTTGCGTGGTCAGCAGCAGCCATCGGGACGCAGACAATTAGTTTTCCTGTATCGATGATCGGCATTCCGACAATAACCTTTTTTAAGCCAGCTCAGATCACCGGAACAAACAGCAAGTGGCAATGGTTCGATAGCGGACTGGGCAGCTACCAAGACAGTTCCGCGACGATTGTTTCCAGTGGCGCAATACAAAGTAACGCCAGCTTTTCTGCCAACCTTACGGTGGCGGGTGCGACGGCGAAAGGCGGCTACATTGTGCAAGGCAATTGGACTGCGGAGGCCGAACTGTGATTATCACGTCAGCAAAATATGTGGGTAGCGCGATGATCGTTGCCGTTATCGACGGTCAGGAGAAGAACGTTCCCGACGATCTTAGAAACATGCATCGTCAAGCAATCGAAGCCTGGGTCGCGGCTGGCGGCGAGATCGCGCCCTATGTGGCGCCACCGCCGTCGATGGATGACTATTCGATCGCGATACAGCTTCATCTCGACGCTACGGCGGCAACCCGCCAATATGACAGCATTCAGACGGCTGTCACCTATCGCGGTGACAGCAACCCGGTCTTTGCTGCCGAAGCTGACGCGCTGTTCGCCTGGCGGTCCAGCGTCTGGACATATGCAACTGAGGAACTCGCCAGGGTCATGGCCGGCGAGCGGACACAGCCTACAGTGGTGGCGTTCATCGCCGAGCTTCCCGAGATGGTTTGGCCCTGATCATCACTGTGCATCATACTGCTGCACAGCAGGTTTGCGCCCTGACCAACAAATCACGACATGCCCCCCAGCAACGTAGGGCATATTGTGAAACAAATTTCGAAGACACCGGAGATCATCGCTCGCCTGAGACAGGCGATCGGGTCATCCGCGTCGGTCGAGAACCTTGCCGTCTTCGAAGCCATTGCCCTCAACAATCTCCCGCTGCGTAAGCGTCACCCGCTCTACAACGGTGCGGTCGCGCAACGCTCACTTCTCCTGGAAATGGCCCTGGCGCTCGAAGCTGAGAGCCGGCCTGTCCAGATCATGCACGAAGGCAGTCTGCTGCCGATCGGCCGCGTCTTTCATGGCCGGGTGATCGACGGTGTCGACACCGAGCTCCGCGTCCTTTTCTGGATCGACAAGGAGCACGAGGACAAGATCCGTCAGATCGACAACGGGACCATCGATCAAGTCTCGGTCGGGATCATGCCGAAGCAGATGATCTGCTCGGCAGACGGTTTCGATTTCCTCGGCCCCGAAGCCGGCCTTGAACACCTATTCACCGGCACTACGCCCGATGGCAACACGGTCGGTGAGAACGGCGTCTACTGCAAGATGGTGGGACTCGAAGCATTCTTCGAGATCTCCCTCGTCGGACAAGGCGGCGCCCAAAACGCGCGCATCGTGAACAACGATCAAAGTCATTTCTCGCCTCACATCAAGGCACTGGCTGCGAACGTCACGCTCGATCGTCTCGCACTCACCGCAACTGCAACCACCAGGGAAAAGCCCATCATGGACGTCAAGGAACTCCTCGCCGAACTGCGCTCCACCGAGAAGGAGAGCATGAAGGTCACCATCGAAAACGAGGCGCTGAAGGCGACGAACCTCACCCTCACCAGCGAGCGCGATGCTCTCAAGACCCAGCTCGCCGCCGCCAGCCAGACCGAGCCGGCGGTCAAGACCGAACTGGACGAGCTGAAGACCAAGCATACGGCCACGGAAGCCAGCCTCACGGCGGCCGACACGGCTCTCCGCGACATCTGCAAGAAGGTCCTGACGGCATCCGGCCAGGTCGCCGCTGAAGTCCCGGAGAAGCTCGAAGACGTCGTCGCCAAGATCGCCGAAACCAAGATCAACCTGGTCGCCGGTGGGACTTCCCAGGGCGCCGAGAGTGATCTCGCAGCCTCGGTGGCGCCAGCGGTCACTTCCTTCCGCACCCGCCGCTAAACCGCAACAGGAACACAGGGAAACACATCCATGCCCACCTATTCTCACCAGAACGTCACGCTGCGCGGGTTCCACTGGGAAACCTCGTCGCTCACCGGCAACCTCGCCACTGGTATCACCGCAAACGACGTCGGCAAGGCCGTCTCGGTGGACCCCTCCGGCGCGAACAAGTTCAAGCTGTCGGGCGATGGCGACGTCATCGTCGGCCGTCTCGCTTCGGTCGAGGACCGCAGCGTCGAAGGCTCGCTGATCGGCGCGATCGAGTTCCAGTTCGCCAACATGCTTCCGATCAAGGCTGGCCTCGCGGCCGGTGAGATCGTGGCTATCGGGTCCACGGTCATTGGCGCCGGGAACGGTGAAGTCAAGGCCCTTACGACCGGCAGCGGTCCCACCGTCGCCGCCCCGAACCACAACATCAACTTCGTCGCTGAAATCATCGGCACGAACGCGGTGGTCGTGAAGATCTAATCGAACCCCGAACGAAACGAGGAATACCGACAATGCAATACAAGCCTCTCTCTCAGGTCAAGCGTCGGGGTGTCGAAGCTCTCGCCGCCCTGCGCTCCGAAGACGCCCAGGCGTCGAAGGGTGCCGGCCAGAAGATCCTTGCCGAAGCCAAGTCCTTTGGCCTCGGCATGCGCGACTACCTCAACCTCGCGATCGACGTGCGCGGTTCCGAGGAAGCTGACAAGCGCTACCGCGACGACCGCGGATATCTCTCGGGCTACGAGGCCTCGCTGGCCTTCCTGAACCTGCCGATCCAGAACGACTTCGAGCGCGGCATCGTGCTGGAAGCTGCGTCGGACACGTTCCAGACGTTCCCCGGCGTCCGCGCCATCTTCCCGGAAGTCGTCGATGACGTCGTCCGCTGGAAGTTCCGCCAGGACAACCTGGAGACGACCTCGGCACTCGTTGGTTCGAGCCGTACCATGTCGGGCGTCGAGCTGATCTCGACGGTCGTGGATGACAAAGCTGACGACTACCAGGTCGTGTCGGCCGTGGCCGAGCTCGGTCGCTTCCCGGTCAAGACGATCCGTCTGTCCGAGCAGTCGGTCAAGTTCTACAAGCACGGCGGTGGCTACCGCTTCTCGTACGAGTTCGACCGTCGCGCCAGCATCGAGACGCTGGTGCCCTACGTCAACCGTATGGACCGTGAGAAGGAAATGTCGAAGGTCCGCGCGGCCACGCACATCCTGATCAACGGTGACGGCGTGAACCCGGCCGCTCCGGTCGTTGGCCAGAAGGACTTCGTGTCCACCGCCACCGACAAGAAGCTGAACTACGAAGCGCTGCTTCGCTGGTTCGTGGCCCGTGCCCAGGCTGGTATCCCGATCGACACCGTTGTCGGCAACTGGGACACCTACATCGACTGGCTGCTCCTGTTCGCCATCCCGGTGTCGAACAACAGCCGCACCGATGCGGAGAACCTGGCGGCTTCGGGCTATCAGATCGGCGGCGTGCCGATCCTGAAGGGCACCGTGAACTTCGCCCTGTCGTCCGCTGCCCCGGCCAAGCAGCTTGTCGGTATGTCGCGCGGCGACACGCTGGAAGAGCTGAACGAGGGCGGTTCGCAGATCGAGGAGACCGAGCGCGCGATCACCAACCAGTCGATTACGTTCACGAAGTCCGAGAACACCGGATACAAGCTGGCCTTCAGCGACACCCGGTCGATCTACGACTACGACAGCACGGACGACTAAGAGCCCCGAAGGCCTGTCACCGGACGGTGACAGGCCTTTCCCGCGTTGAGGAAACACCATGATCAAACTGCTTGCGGAAACCAAGGGCTCCTTCCAGCTCCACGACCTGGCCCACAAGGGTCAGCGAATTCACGCTCGTCGACCGAGCGTCATCGAAAACTCGCACTTCATCCAGGATCGCATCGGCCGCGGCCAGGTGCGGATCATCTCCGAGCTCAAGCCGGAGGCGGCCGACGCTGACTTCGTCGCCTACATGAAGGAGAGCGAAGGTGATGAACAGCTGGCGATCGACGCCTTCCTGGCGGAATTCGGCGGGGAAGCCGTCGAACAGCCGATCAAGAAGAAGCGCGGCGCCAACAAGCCGAAATCCGACGAGATGCCCAACCTGGAAGACGCCTGATGCGTACCTTTGAGGCCGGCCGGGACGTCACTCTCCCGGTCAACCTTTTCTACAACGGCCAGCCTGCCGTCCCGGATGCCGGGACGGCAGTTCTGTCTGTGGCCGACCCCGGCGGCGCGGTGATCTACACCGAGGATCTGGTGACTGGTCCGACCGACGTCGTGATCCTCGTGACGATCCCTGCCGAACACAACCAGATCTCCACGTCCTTCGCCCGTCGCATCGTGAGAATTTCTGCGGCGCGCTCCGGCGTCCCCTTTGACTCCATCACCGCGTACCGGCTTGTGCCGACCATCCTCTACACCGTCCAACCCAAAGACGTTCGGTCTTTTCTGGGTGTCAACGAGAGTGAGCTGCCGGACGAGGACGTGGATCTCTCGGGCGCCCTTCTGAACCTTGAATTCTCGGTCTCGCGCACGACCCTGGCCGCCGCCCTGACATCTGGTGAAGAGGCCGAGCTGCGGGCCAACGAGGCGATCCTGTATCGTACCGTCCTGGACATCATCCCATCACTCGCCAACCGAGTGGCCATGGAAGAGACGGACGGCGCACTCAGCTTCCGCCGGAACGCCCGCAAGGACTTCTCTGAGCTGAAGGCCGCTGCGGAGAGCCGGCTGTCGGCCGCCATGGCTGTCATCAGCCCCACGATCGACCCGGGTTACGCGATCCTGATCACGACGGCCGACGCCGACCCGATCACGGGTGCATAATGGCCAGCCTTCACACCGCCGCCCGCCGGTTCCAGACGCTGATCTACAAGGAGAATGGCCAGCCCTTCAACGGCACCATCATGCCGGTCGACGACGGCAAGGTGCCGACCTACGACTTCTCGTCGCCCCGCCTGCTGCTTCGTACAATCGTTGATGGTGTGGTCAAGCCGCGCGACGTCATCCTGGACAGCCTGGGTCGTCGCTTCATCGTCGCCAACAATGGCTATTCGACCTACGGCGACCAGTTCAGCTGGCGCCTATTCCAGGTACTGGCCGACCTGGCCTGGAAACGAAAGGCCGGCGCGACGGACACGCTGACGGGCCTGAAGCGCGCACAGCCGTCCCAGGACCTCGGCATGATCCCTTGCACGGTCGAGATGACCGGCCGCGAGTATCCCGAGCCGGCCACCAATCTGTCGGAAGAGACCCGCCGGATCGTCACCTCGGTTCAGCTGCAGCTCGGCGATCAGGTCGACGACGCCGTCGTGCGCCGGATCGACACGGCGCTCGGGGTTACCTATGCCGAGATCCGCTAAGGCCAAAATCACAGCTACCCTCACGAAGCATGGGTCGTCGGTCCCAGGCGGCACCGCCTCAGCCTCGGTCGGCCGGTCGGTGAACCAGTTCGTGACCTCCGACATGGGCAAGCTCCCCAGCATCGTCGCTGCCAATCTAGCCAGGACGATCGAGCGGTCGAACCGCACGAATTTCTTTGCCACCAAGGCCGAGACGCTGGCGAAGCGGATCTCGGACGGCATCGACGCAGAGCTCCGCAAGATCGGCCAGTTCATTAGTTCCGAGCTGATCGGCATCCATTCGGAGACTGAGTACGGCGGCAAGACGTCACTCGAAATTGATGAGTTCGACGAGGCTGGCATCATGGTGGACTGGCGCAATCTGGCCAACATCACCCGGCGCAAGAAGACCGCCAACAAGGACAAGTTCTTCCTGCACACCTCGGCGCTTCGCTCCGAGATCCGAGCAAAGGCCGGTCCTGGGCTGGTCAACCTGAACTCCGGTTTCAAGTCCCGAGGAGGGAGCGGAGTGGTCAGCTACGGGTGCGTGACGATCCGTCCTTCCTACTACACTGACGACACAGGCAAGCGCGTCTACAAGATCGCCGACATCTCCATCAATCTCCTGGCCGGCGCCCCCGCCAGCGCAGCGCGCGCCGTGTTGACCCAGCAAGTGTTCAACCAGAGCCATAGCGCCGCCGGCAACATGCCGGTGTTGGCCCGCCTGATGGGTCTAAGCGAGAGCGCGATCAAGAAACTGGAGGGTGGAGTGATCGACCGCAACCGCATCAAGCGGAGAAACCGGAGTGGCTTCAAGATCGGGTCAGTGGAGAACACATTCACCGGCGATCGCATGAACTTCTACAGGCCGATGCTCGAGCCGTCCCTTGCATACTTTTTCCAGAAAAGAGTCCCAGCCGCGGTTGAGAAAGCCCTGAACCGCTATTCGATCGGCAAGATCCGTCAGTACGGAGGTAACTCGTGAGCTACATGAATGTCTGGACGTCCCTGGCGGCGTACGTGAACCAGCAGATCCAGATGATCGCCGCCAACGGCATCACGCCGGCCGAGAGTATGCTGATGTTCGATTGGGAGGATCACGCCAACATCGAAGAGGCACCGGCGAAGCACCTGATCGGTCCCGCCTCACTCGCGCTCGACGAGATCTCCAACGGGATATACAGCGCTACGTTCGTGATCGGCGTCGGCTCCTTCAGCGACGACGGTCTCTTCGTCCACCGCCGGATGGTGGACTTTCTCTTCAAGTCATTGATGTCAGGAACGCGGCTGTCGGTCTTCGACAGCCAAACTGAGCAGGCCTACAGCTGGCTCAAGATCGTAGACGGGACGTCGGTCGCCCCGATGACCAAGGCTAACACCAGAGCCTTGCAGTTCATTCAAGCCGAGGCGTTGGTCGACCCTATGGTATAGTGGGCCTGCAAGATGGCCCGGTTGGTCTCGTCTTCTTGAGCGAGAGCCGTCTCAATAAGCGTGACGATTTCAGCGGACAAGGATCGACGGAGAAAGGTTGAACGGCGCTCCAGGAGCTCCTTCAACTCGTCGTCCACGTTTACAGTAATGCGCTTCATTTTACACCATTGTGCTGCACAGGTTCGTTGCTCATGTAGGTGGTGGTGCCCACCTAACAAGCGCGATTGAAAGATCATTCTGCGCCGATTTCAAAAGGAGCACTCCATGGCCGGTAACGCCAAAACGAATAAGTTTATGCTTTCGACGGCGACCGTCATGCTTGGCGCCCTCGCTGACCTTCACAAGCTGAACCCGATGGAACATTCGATCGGCCTCGTGAAGAACTTCCAGCTGACCGGCGAAGCCGCGTACACCGAGCTGACCCAGGGCATCCGCAACGCGGTCGTCATGTCTGTCCGCACGGGCGAAGGTCTCAAGACCTCGTGCGAGGTCTACGAGTTCACGGCGAAGAACCTCGCCTACGCCGCCGGCCTCGACGCGTCGGGCGCCACTTACGAGACCGTGGATGAACTGTCGGCTCTCAAGACCGCGACCGACGCTGATGGCGACACGCTGGTTCTGGCCACCGCGCCGACCACGCCGCTCGTCGCCGGCGACTACATCTTCGTCCAGAAGGGCCAGGACGACTATGTCCACGTCGCCAAGGTCGCTTCGTATGTCTCGACCGTCGACCCGACGATCACGCTGGCCGAGGGCTTCGAAGTCCCGACCGGCATGACCTTCCCGGTCGGTGCCCGTATCGGCCGTCTGATGCGTGTCGACATCGGCCAGAACGTGACCCAGCCGGACCTGGCCTGCAAGGTCACCGGCATTCTGCCGAAGGACAACACACCCTTCACCATCCTTCTGCCGAAGGTGAAGGTTACCCGCGGTCTCGGCATCTCCTTCGCGTCGGACAACTTTTCGAACATGCCGTTCGAAATGCAGCCCTACGAGATGGTCACGACCGATCCCTTCTACGGGGAATACGGTCAGGGCCAGGCGGTTCTTCTGGCCCGCTAATTTCCAAAACTGCGTAGAACAAGACCTCGCCCGTGACTACATCACGGGCGAGGTTTTTCTTTTCTAGGAGCACTGAATGTCCGACGTACAGGACCGTATCGAGATCACACAAGACGGCGAAACACGCGAGATCTTCATGTCCTTCGGGCTGCTGAACGAGGTCACCACGTTGATGGGTGAACCGGCAACTGCTGCCAGTGTTTATTTCGCCCCCAAGCTTCGTGAGCAGGTGCTCCTTGCAGCGCTCCACAAGCGTACCAAGACGGGCAAAGTCGAGGCGCCGATTGGATCGCTCGACGATGTCGAGATCTCGATGTCTGACATGGAAGCCCTCCTGGCATGGGAGGTCGATCACGCCATCGGTTTTTTCACAAGATCTATGGATCGGGTGGTGAAGTTGAAGGGGGACCTCGAAAGTCTCAATCAGGGCGCGTCTTCACTGAATGGGTCTCCAGTCTCTCCTTCGAAGAAGCAATCATCTGGACGCTGAAGGTGAAGCCAAGCGATCTGCGCGAGGTCTACTGGGATCACACCTACAAGGACCTCGTCACGATCGTCCGGCTGAACACGGAAGGGAAGGTAGCGGAACTCGGTCAGCACTTTGACAACCTGGCAACGGTGGTGTCGAAGGCTCTCGGTGGCTCCGACGATGACGATGCCGATGAAGACGTCACAGTGATCGAAAGCTGGGACGACCTCGCGGCAGCATTTAGAACGCTAGGGGGTCAAGTTGGCGCTTGAGCAGAACGATATCCGGTACGGCGTCGACATCGACCTGCAGGATAGTCTTCAAGCAATCGACAAATTCCAGGGTAAGCTGCGATCCTTCGGCGACGACCTGGCCGTCAGCGCCACCCAGGTCCAGCAGCAGATGCGCAAGGCGGCGCAGGAATACGTCTCCTACATCCGCAAGCTGGAAAGCGAGATCAACTCCCTGAAAAAGCAGGGGCAGGACACCTCCGCGCACGATGCGCGCCTGTCCCAGATCCGCAACCGTCAGCGCTCGGCGCCGGCCGCCGTAGCCGGCGACTACGCGAGAGGCTCGGAACAGTCCCAGGCTAACCGCGCTGTCTTCCAGCGCGAGATCAACGAGATGAAGTCCACCACCAACCAGTTGGTGGGCAAATACTTCGACGAGTTGAACGCCACCTACCTCAAGTCCGTCAAGCGCTCGCTCACCAATCTGCAAAGTGAGGAGACACTTCTCCGCAGTCGGATGAACGACCGCAACTCGCGCGCGACCATGGGTGACGCCGCCTACGGCTTCATGAAGCAAGGCGAGCGCCGGAACCTCAACGGCGGCGCCAACCAGTTCCTGTCCCAGGCCGGCATCCTGAACAACTACGCCCTGGTCGGTGGTGCCTACAGCGCCGCCTTCAGCCTTGGCAACTTCATCACCAAGCTGGACGAGCAGTTCAAGCAGTTCCAGGCGATCACCGCCTCGACCAACAGCGAAATGGGGCTGATGGAAGACCGGCTCCTCTCGGTGTCGGAGAAGACCAAATTCACAGCCAACGAGATCGCCGAAGCCGCGACCCTGATGGGTCAGGCCGGTCTGTCGGCCGGCGAGGTCTCCGCATCGATCGAGCCAGTCGCCAAGCTGGCGACCGCCGCCGGCACCGAGCTGAAGGACGCCGTCGATCTCGTCACCACCTCCCTGAACGTCTTCGGACTTCAGGCGGGCGAAGCCGGTCACCTGGCTGATGTCTACACCGCGGCCCTGAACGAGTCCAAGCTGACGCTCGACCAGCTGTCGGCCGCCATGCAGTACGCCGGCAACACGGCTGCAACCGTTGGGGTCAGCTACAACGAACTGACCGCTGCGGTTGGTGCGCTCGCCAACGCCGGCATCCGCTCCGGCTCGACCATCGGCACCGGCCTTCGCCAGCTCCTGGTGGATCTGATCACGCCGTCCAAGAACCTGAAGGCCGAGCTTTCCCGCCTTGGCCTGTCGCTGGAAGACATCGACGTCAAGTCGCATGGCCTCTCGGGCGTCATGGAGAACCTCAAGAATGCGGGCTTCGACACCTCCAGCGCCTTCAGCGGCCTCGAGGTTCGCGCCGCCGCTGCCTACACAGCGCTCTCGAACAATCTGGACACCATGTCGGAGCTCCGGCAGTCCTTCCTTCTGACGAACGCTGCCGCCGAGGCGAACGCGACCCAGATGGAGTCGCTCACCAACACCGCCAAGAACTTCGGCTCGAACCTCGGCGCCTTGGTCTACACGGCCTTCCAGCCTTTCATCCGCACCCTCCAGAACACGGTCTCCGCCGGGGCATCGGTGCTCGCCTGGCTGCGTGAGCTTCAGCCACTGGTCCAGATCGTGGGCACGACCTTCGCCACGCTGGTTTCAGCTTCGCTCCTGGTCAAGCTGGGCAGGCTGGTCGCCGGTCTAATCGGTATCGGCACGGCGGCGACCGGCGCGGCCGGCGCCATGGCGGCGCTCCGCGCGGCCACGTTGGGTAATCCGATCTTCCTCGGCGCCACTGCCTTGATTGTAGGTCTCCAGCTCCTGTCGACCTACGGGGACACCGTCGGACACGTGGCTTCGTCTCTCGACAAGCTCAAGACCGAGCAGAACGAATATCAGGCGTCAATCGACCAGACCAACGACCGGCTCACGAGCCTGTCCACGACCATGGACGACCTGGCCCTGAAGCAGAAGAACCTCGACAACGGCAGCGAGGTCCTGCGCAAGACCAAGATCATGGAGGTGCTGTCCACCTTCCAGGAACTGACCGGCAGTATCGACGCTTCGTCGGCCTCGGTCGCGGACCTGATCAAGGCCATGCAGACCCTCAAGGCCGAGATGATCAAGGGTCTGCCCGGACAGTTTGGCCTGCTGGTCGACAAGATTGATGAGAAGACCGGGCTGCTTCGCGAGGCCGCCTCCGATCAGGCGCGGGGCGACAGCTACTGGACGACCTCTCTCGGCGCTTCTCGGCGCTTCGGCGTCGGCGGCGCGGTCGAGACCCGAGACATCCCCTCCTACAACGACAAGGTTGCCCAGGAGTTCGGCAAGGACATCGCTGAAGCCTTCCAGATGTCGACCAACCAGACGGATCTGGACAAGGTCGATGGACAGCGCGCCCAAGCCTTGGCGGTCATGCTTGAGCGGCTGATCCTCGGCACCGAGCGGAAGATCAAGCCTCTCGACGCGCGCAGCGGTTTCCTCGGCGTCGGCGGCGACCTGTCTGAAGACGAAAGCACACAGCTCTCCACCCTCAAGAAGAACCTCGACTTTCTGCAGTCGCTCAAGAAGGGCTTCGAGCCGATCTCCAACTACCTGGTGCAGATCCAGGCGGAGAAGGCCGATCGCTCCGTCCAGGTTTCCAAGCAGTCCGCTGCCTCGCTCCAGAACACCGCTGGCTATCAGGCGGGCGACCGGGCGAAGACCGAGACCAAGCAGTACCTGCAGAACCAGCTCGGTGAGATCATCAGCGCCGACCTTCCGATCGAGCAGACGAAGGCCGCTTACGACGACCTGGAGACCGAGCTCAACAAGCGCATCGAGAAGATCAATGCCGATCTGAAGTCCGCGGCCGATGAGATGCGCAAGTCCGGAGAATTCAGCGAGAAGGAGATCGCGGACGCGGTTAACGGCAGCGAGCTGAAGACCGACATCGCCGGCTTGCAGGGGGCGTTCAAGAAGGGCGCCGAGGGCTCGGTCAAGGCCTTCAAGAAGTTCCAGGCTTACATGATCGAGGAGGAACAGAAGAACGTCGAGAAGCAGGTCGCCGCGACAAAGAAGCAGCTCGGTGACGCTCAGAACGAACGCCAGGTCGATCTCCTGGAGAACCAGCTCTACGGCCTCGACACCAAGCTGGCAAAGCTGGAGCAGGATGCCTTTGACGCTGATCCCGACAAGGACGTCGGTACCAATGATGCCGATCTGGAGCTGGCCAAGCGCAAGATCCGTGACGAGCAGAAGACCCGCCGTGATGACCTCGTCCAGTCGGTGATCGAGAAGCGCGCCGACCTGGCGAAAGCGGCCAACGAGACTTTCGACGACAACCTCAATGACCAGCTGAAGCGTGTTCAGGACGAGATGAAAAATCTCGCCCAGTCGATCGATAACAACTCGACCGAGGAATACATCAAGACGGTCAGGGACAAGCTGAACGAGCTCAACGAGAAGGCCAAGGCACTTGCCGGCCAGATCGCTGGTATCAACGTCGGTCAGGACTTCGGATCGTTTGCTGTGGGTGGCTTGCCGACCGCGGGCGCCACCGACATCCAGCGCCAGATTATCGAGGCGGCCAACAAGGCCGGCATTCCCCCACAGATCGCGCTCGCTATCTCGTCCTTTGAGACGGGCGGTACCTTCGATCCGTCGTC
Source organism: Mesorhizobium sp. B2-4-1 (assembly GCF_006442185.1). Lineage (NCBI taxonomy): Bacteria > Pseudomonadati > Pseudomonadota > Alphaproteobacteria > Hyphomicrobiales > Phyllobacteriaceae > Mesorhizobium > Mesorhizobium sp. B2-4-1. The sequence continues at coordinate 245,263 of NZ_VFVN01000003.1, forward strand.
GAAGAACCCGAACTCGTCTGCCGCCGGCCTGTTCCAGAACACGGACGACAACTGGGCGAGCCATGGGCTGCAGGCTGGTGATCGCAGCAGCATCTCCATGCAGATCTTCGCCGGTATTCAGGACATGCTGCGCACCCAAAAGGAGCTCGGGTCCACCCAGCTTTCCTTCAAGGATTACTACGGCTCGCACCTGCTCGGCCAGGGTGGCTACGGGAAGGTGTTGGCGAACCCGAACGCCAACGCAGTCGGCCTTCTTGGATCCGAGGCCGTCGCCGCCAACGGGGGCAACATCCAGCAGACCGCGTCCGAGTTCCTGGACATGGTCTACAAGAAGGCCGCGGTCCACCTCGAAAAGGTGAAAGGCATGGTCCAGAAGCCAATGGACGCTGCCGACGACGCCCTGACCACGCAGACCGACAATCTCACCGAGGGCGCGCGTGACGCCGTGCGCTCGGCCGGCGAGAAGATCCAGAAGAACCAGATCAAGACGGCCACCAAGCTGCTCGACAGCCAGGCCAAGGCGATCGAGGCCCAGATCAACACCCTGATGGTCCAGTCCTCCAAGGCTCAGGACCCACAGGCCCTCCAGTCGATCATCGATCAGGTGAAGGCGAAGTGGGCCGACATGACCGAGAAGGAGGTCGCCTCGTTCACCAAGGCCAACAAGGGCACCGATGGTTTCGATGAGCGCCTCGCTGGTCTGAAGGATCAGCTGGAAAGCGGCCTGGGTGGCAAGATCGTCACGCTGCTCGATCGCTACCAGCAGTCGATCGAGAACATGGAGTTCAAGCCGCTTGAGGACGCCCAGGCGAAGCTCCAGGCCGCGCAGAACCCACTGTATGCGAACAAGTTCTCCGACGTCCAGGTCCAGGGCATGCAGCATGACGTCCAGCTCCAGGAGCAGGCCGCCCAGCAGGAGCGCCTGAACCAGCTTGAGCAGCTCCACGCCTACATCCTCCAGCAGGTGTCCGCGGCCGAGCAGCAGTACGGCGCCAACAGCCAGATGGTCCAGGCCCTCAAGGAGCGCCAGTACTCGGTCGAGCAGAGCCTGACTGGCGTGCGCCGGCAGGCCACGGCTGACACCGAAGCAGCTGCCCAGGGCGAGATGACCTTGAGCCAGGCGATCGAGGCCGCCAACCGCGCCTGGATGCAGCGCAACGGCCTGATGGACGCCAATGGCAACTTCATCTCGTACGCGCAAAGGGCCGGTGAGGCTTGGGGCCAGGTGCTCGACGGTCTGACGAGCTCTATGTCCACGCTGTTCACGGATCTGGCGTCCGGCTCGATGTCGGCCGGCGAGGCCTTCAAGAAGTTCGGCCTGTCCGTCGTCCAGATGCTCATGCAGATGATCGCCAAGGCGCTCGTCTTCAACATGCTGCAAAATCTCATGGGTGGTGCAGATAGTGGCGGCGGTGGCGGCTTCCTCGGCATGTTGTTCGGTGGCGGGAACGCAACCGGCCAGTACATCGCCGGCGTCAAGCGGGCCGCCAATGGCGAGATGATCACGGGCGCGAGCACGCCGTTCCGCGATAGCCAGCTCCGCATGGTCCAGCCTGGTGAGATGATCCTGCGCACCTCCGCCGTGAACCAGATCGGCCGGGACGCCCTGGAAAAGGTCAACGCGCTCGGCAACCGCCGGATGTCCGCTGGCATGCCAACCTTGCCCGCCCAGCCCCCGGTCGATCAGCGCCCTATCAACGTCTGGGCGGTCCTGCCGGAAGAGAAGCCGCAGCTCGGGCCAGACGACGTGGTGGCCTACATCGGCGACGACATCCGCCGACGTGGCGTAACGCGCAAACTTATCCAGTCGATTGCTTCAGGGAAGATGTGATGCAGACGTTCGACTTTCCCTTCCACCTTGTCGAGGATCAATACCCGTCGAGCTCGACCGTGATGCAGTTCGGCGGTGGCTACCAGTTCGCCACCAAGCCGAATGGTCCGGACCAGATCACTTTCAAGCTGTCCTTCAAGGCCATGTGGTTCTTCGAGCGCAGCCCTGGCGTCGTGGACCGCGATCGTGACCCGCAGATCAACATGCAGTGCATGCAGGACTTCTACGAGAACCACCGGCTCTACGAGCCCTTCTATTACTCGCACCCACGCCGTGGCCTTCTCAAGGTCCGCTTCTCGAAACCCCTCCAGATCCCCAAGGGCGTCGAGAAGGGCAACGGCCAAACCGAACAAGTCAACGTCGAATTGATCCTTCAGCCATGACAGCAAACAAACCCATCGAGCATATGGCCGACTCCCAGAAGCTGACGGCTGACGGGAAGGTTAACCTCTACGAAATCCAGCTGAAGACCGAGCCAGTCATCCTGCGCCTGAGCGACACCGTGACCCGCACCTGGCAGGGCCAGGTCTGGGAGATGTTCGGCGTCCAGCTGTCAGGTGAGAAGCGATCGGCTGATGATGAGGAGACCCGGCCATCGCTGCAGCTCATCAACCCCGAAGGCGTCTTCAGCACGCTCGTCCGTCAGCGTCTGCTCGACCGCGCCACCGTGATCCGCTACCGGCTCCTGCGCGAGCACTATGAAGGCGACGTGCAGATCTTCCAGCGGCGCATTTGGTACATCTCCCGTATCGCCGACGTCACTGCCGGCCAGTCGATCACCGCCGAGCTGCGCGTGATGACGGAAGGACCCAACAGCCGCATCCCGGCCCGTCAATTCATCCCACCGGAATTCCCCATGGTGAGGCTAGCCTGATGAACTATCAGCACCTTCTGGGCCGTCCATTCGTCTGGGGATCTCAGGACTGCTTTGGTCTCCTGCGCGACTTCTACCACGACATCTTCGGCATCGATCTACCCAACTTAGCCCGTCCGGAAGACTTCTACCAACGAGGTCTAAACCTGTTCGGAGAGAACTACAGGAGCATGGGCTTCAAGGAAATTCAGGTGCATCCGTCCGAGATCAAATTCGGCGATGTGGCTGTTGCTGCGATAGGCTCCACTTTTGGAAATCACTGCGGCACATTCGTTGAAAACGGGCGCATTATCCACCACCTCTACGGTGGCCTGTCACAGGTTTCACCGTTCCGGGGAATGATGAGGAACAACTGCATCGGCGTCTATCGCCATCAGGATGTTCCCAGTGGTTTCGTCACTGCGACGGAGACACGCGATCTTCGGGACTTCCTTTCGCCGAGCAAGCAAAAGCTGTTGGATGAACTTCGAGCTGCCCATTCAGGAACTCAAGACGAAGCTGACAGACGGCCCTGAGCGCGTCGGCTTCGTCCTGGTGACCGGCGAGGTCGTCGAGGTTCAAAACATCTGCGTCCATTCGGACAACGGCTTTGAGGTCTCGGGCACAGACCTGGTCCAGTACCACGATCAGGTGTTCGCCTCCTGGCACACCCACCCGGAACAGAACTCCAACCTGTCGACCAACGACTGGTACGGCTTCCGCAATTATCCAGACTGGTTGCACCTCATCATCGGGACGGACGGCGTGAGCTCGTACCGGGTCGATAAGGGTCGCGTCCTCGCCGATCAGAAATGGGAAAATGAAGGTTAAGGTATTCCTCCACGGATACTTCTCAAAGTTCCATGAAGGCCCGATCGAGGTCGAAGCCAGCACTGTCTCCGAAGCCGTCTCCCTTCTAACCCGTCAGCTCCCGGGCTTCCGTCCCAACGCCGTCCGTGGCCGGCACCGTATCTCCGTCGTGGGCTGTGACAAGGTGGAAGATCTCTACCGGCCGGCCAAGGATGGTGAGATCCACCTGATCCCCCAATTCGCCGGCGGTAAGAAGGGTGGCTTCCTCCAGATCCTTCTCGGTGTCGCGCTCGTCGCGGTTGGCTGGTTTGCCGGCGTTGGCTGGCTCCTCCAGGCCGGCGCGCTGGTCTTCCTTGGTGGTGTCGCCCAGTTGCTGATGCCCACGCCTGATAGCGAGGACAATCAGAAGAAGTCCCGCTACCTCGGCGCCTCACAAAACACGGTCCAGATCGGAACACGTATCCCCATCCTGTACGGCGAAGACCTCGTCGGCGGGCATTACCTCTCGTTCGACACCGACGCAATCGTAACAGGATAACCACGCATGCGACCAAACCAAGAGAAGATGATCGAAGCGTTCAGCAAGGCAGGCGGGTTCCGTCCAGCCGAGCGAATGCTGCGCAGCATGGGCTTCGACATCTCCGAGCGGACGCTACGGCGCGCGCTGGCCAACATGCCTTCAGCGACCGACGAGCCCTTCACGGTTGACGACGGCCCCGAGATCGACATCCAGGAACTGCTGGAGCGCCGGATAAAGGTCTTCGAGAAGAAGAACAAGCAGCGCGAGCACGACAAGCTGATCCCGGTCAGGATCAACATCGACGGCCCGGTCGGTCTCGGCTTCATGGGTGACCCACACATCGACAGCGACGGCTGCAACATCAAGCTGCTGCTCGAACACACCGAGATCTTCGACGGTCGCAACGAGGGCATGTTCGGCGCCTGTCTGGGCGACATGTGGAACAACTGGTCCGGCCGCCTCGCGCGCCTGTGGTCTGAGCAAACCACCGATGGCTCCGAAGCCCGCGCGCTGGTCGAATATTTCCTGAGCCGCGTTAACTGGATGTTCGTGATCTATGGCAACCACGACCTGTGGTCTGGTCACTCGAAGATCCTCGACCAGATGCTGGCCGGCAACGCGGGCGCTGCCCGTGACTGGCGCGCACGCGTTGGCCTCCGGTTCCCCAATGGCCGCACGGCGAAGATATACGGCGCGCACGGCTTCCCCGGCAATTCGATGTACCTGAAGAACTTCGGCGCCGTGAAAAAGGCTCTCTTCGACGGCCAGCACGACATCTACGTCTCAGGCCACATCCATTCGGCCGGCTACACGCTTGGCGCGCACCCGGGCGCCGAACGCGCCTTCCACGCGGTCCAGGTCGGCACCTACAAGGAGATCGACAGCTTCGGCGATGCGATCGGTGCGGAGAACCTCAATCTCTACACCTGTCCGGTCGCGCTGATCGACCCGTATGCCACGTCGCCCCTCAATTTCATCCGCTGGGAGTTCGATCCCGAGCAGGCAGTCGATCGTCTCGCGTGGATGCGGAAGCGTTGGTCTGAGGCTCGGTAATGCAGAAGTTCGCCGGTAGTGGTTTCGGTAGCAGCGGGGGCAGCAATGACCCCGACAGCTATTTCAGCGATGATATCGTTGAATTGGTGCTGGCCATCTCTGAGGGTCAGATCAAGGGGCTGAAGGACGGCACGGCCAAGAACTTCTACATCGGCGAAACTCCTCTTCTCAACGCCAACGGGGTGTCGAACTTTTCGGATTTCGAGCTCGACGTAAACGTGGGTTCGCCCCAGGGTGAGCTCATCGTCTTGTCCCTGGGTGGTCAGGCCACCAGCACGACCGTCAGCAGCTCCCTGGCCCAATTCGTACCGGTCGTGCGTCAGGGCTCCCAAGTCGACATCGACTGGCTCGAGTTGCGTCTGGTCATCAATCAGCTCCTCCGCACGAATGATGATGGCGTTCGGGCGCGCGAACTTGATCTGCAGATCGAGATCAAGCCCTCCGACAGCAACACCTGGATCAGCCCTGTCCTTTATGCCGAGGTTGGAACGACGGTCGAGGCGTACGAGAACAGCCTCAAAGTTGTCCATCGCAACGACATCCAATCAGCCGCGATCGCCGGTCGGACGCAGGTCGTGTATAACCAGGAGGCCGAACCGAACCCGACCTCCGTCGAGCGCGGCCTCGGCGCGGCTTACGGCAATCGCGTGTGGTGGATCGACACCGCCGGCGGTCAGTTCAATCCGAAGTTCTACTCGGACCAGGAGTTCTTCCTTCCTGACGGTCTTGTGCTGGACACCACGCCAGGCAAGCAGGTAGCCACGTTTGAGGACGCGAACTACATCGCGCTGGTCGACCCCTACCGGTCGGATATCACGCGCAAGATCTATTTCTGGGCGTCCGGCACGCCTGGCACCGCCCGTTTGGGCGATCTCTGGTACACTCCGGCCTCCGGTCGCCTCCTGTGGTTCAACGGCGCCGCCTGGGTCGCTACGCTGGCCCCGCAAGGGACGTACGACCCCACCGCTGGCAACAACGTCATCTCCACGAACGGCCAGCTCCACATCTTTGAGAAGATCACCTCCAACGCTGTGAAGGAAGTGCGGATCAAGGTCGATCGGATCGGCGTTCCCTACGACATACGGATTACCAAGCAGACGACGGACAGCAGCGACCTCGAAGACGATCGCACCGACGTCTCCTGGGAGAGTTTCCAGGAGGTGAAGGCCGAGCCGATGCTGTTCCCCAATCTGGCGACCGTTCGCCTGAAGGGCCGTGCCAGCGATCAGTTCTCCAGCCTGCCGGAATTCCAGGGTGTCTACGAGGGCCGTCTGATCAAGGTCCCCTCGAACTACGACCCCGTGACCCGCACCTTCGCCGGCCTTTGGGACGGCACCTGGAAGGTCGCCTACAGCAACAACCCGGCCTTCATCGGTTACGACCTGGTCGAGAACGACCGGTACGGCATGAGCGCTACCTATCCTGTCACGCTGGAGCCGTTCGACGTCTACGAGGCGGGGGTGTGGTGCGACCGCCGGCTCCCCACTGGCAAACCCCAGTTCACCTTCAACAGCCTCATCAAGGAGGCCCAGTCGCCGCGGGAGCTGGCGACCTACGTCTTCGGCGTGTTCGGCGGCCGGTTCTTCGACGACGGCAATGGCTATGGGCGCCTGCGCATCGACAATGACGCTCCTGCTGTCCACCTGTTCACCAAGGAGAACGTCAAGAGCGGCACCTTCAAATACTCCTATACGGAGATTGAGAGCCGCATCAACGACTACACGGTCTCCTTCAAGAACCCCGCGCTGTTTTATGCAGAAGACCGGCGCAGGGTTTACGACCAGCCGGCGATTGACACCTATGGCCGCGCGCCGGATGACTTTGTCGCCGTGGGTTGCAACAGCGCTGACGAGGCGGTCTATCGAGCCACCGTCAAGCTGCTGACCGACCAGACCGAGGTGGAAACAGTCACCTTCGAAACCGCCCGCGAAGGTCTCTATCTCGAGCCCTACGAAATCATCCTGGTCGCCGACGACACGATGGACGAGATCATCACCGGCCGTATCGCCGGTACCGATGGTCCCCGCCTCATCTATCTGCGCGACAACGTCTACCTGGAAGACGGTTTCGACTATGAGATCGTCATCAACCTGAACCAATTCGAGCTCGCCACGCTCTCGATCGACGTGATGTCCGTTGGCAGGGCCACGAAGATCCTCCAACTGGCCGAGGATCTTCCGCAGGGCATCCCGGATCAGGCCGTCTTCTCGATTGGCTCGAACGCCAAACCGTATCGCGTGCTCGCCATTGGAGAGGGCAGCGATGGTGAGGACGGCGAGAACGTCACCATCAGTGCGCTTGAGGTGAACCGGACGAAATATGCCGACGCCGCCGATGCCCCTGGAACGGTCGTCATCGACGTTCCGCAATTCCCTACTGACCTCTCCGCGGTCTCCAACGCGCGCATCACTCCTTGGACCGAGGTCCGCAATGGTCGCCCGGTCCAGAACCTGCGTGTTGAGTGGGACCCCCATCCGAACAAATGGGTGCGGACATATTCGATCAACTCCCGCTTCAATGACGACCAGTGGCAGTTCAACGGCGAGGTGAAGAACCCACGTTTCGAACTCTTCGACGTCAAGCAGGGGCGCTACATCTTCTCGATCCAGGCACTCGCCATGACAGGGCAGAAGTCTGTGGTCGCCTACGCAGACATCGACCTGAGCGGCGAGGTCCGCACGGTCGCCCCAGTCAAGAACCTGACCCTGGTCAACGAGACGGGCGTCGATGGGGCCCTGCATCTCTTCGACGACGTGCATGCCGATCTGCAATGGGAGCCGGGAGAGAGTGATCCTGCACTCGCCACCTATGGCGTGAAGCTGTTCAGCGACAGCGAGGAGCTTTTGCGATCAGCATCCGTTGGCGTGCCGGAGTTCACCTACACCACCGCGATGATGCGGAACGACGGTGGCCACCGTCAGGTGCGGGTGGAGATCACAGCCTACGATTTGTTTGGCAACCACTCGGTGCCCGTCTCGATGCTGATCAAGAACCCAGCCCCGGCGGCGCCCCTGGTCGCGGCCGACCGCGGCTTCGGTTCGGTTTCCTTCTCGTGGCCGATCTCTGGTCTCATTGACTATGTCGGCGCTCTGGTTTGGATCTCCGACCAGCCTGGGATAGTCCCTACCGCGCTCCCGCCCGACATGGATATCAACAGCAACACAGTGTCGGTGGCCGTAGAGAGCCAGGGCGTCTGCTACGCGGTGATCGCGCTCTACGACACGATGGGCAAGACCGAGCTGAATTACAGCCAGGAGGTCTTCGCCCAGTCCTACCAGACCGTGGATACGGAGCCGCCGGAAACCCCGACAGGGCTTGGACTGTCCTCGCGGATCGAGACGGTCGATGGCGTTGTGCAACGGATGATCCTGACGGCAGGCCTGGGCGCGGCGGTCGATGATGACTTTGCCTATTTCGATTTCGAGCTCAAGCAGAACAACGGCAACTGGGTCAGCTTCACCTCCAGCACGCCGACGTTCGAATGGACCGTGCTCCCCCTGCAAACCTACACGGTTCGTGCCTCGTCGGTCGACCAGTTCGGCAACCGCTCTGGTCATACTGCCGACCAGGCTTTGCTGACGCCTGAGTGCCCTGAGCTCGCCGACCTGATTAATTCCGGCTTGGGCGAGATCGAGGCGAACAAGATCCGGGTCTTCGGCGACACTATGGTGTCTGACTGGCGCAACCCTGGCGATCTGACCACGATCAACGGCGGGGCGGTGGGCACCGGCACGCTCACGGCCGACAAGGGCATCTTCGGCCAGCGCGGACTCCAGGTCGAGGACATCATCTTCGATTACAACAGCCCGAGCATCAACAAGGTCTCTTGGACTGCCGGCGTCGTGCGCTACACGGGCGACGACGGGAACACGGCCACGCGCAACATCGCAGCCGGCAGTGCCACCTGGACGACCGGCACGCTCTTCATCTGCTACACGAAGGACGCCACGGAGCTCACCGCCACCACCAACCCGCTGGCGGCCTTCGATCACGACGCAATCGTCGTGGCGACCTACAAGGGCGACAAGGCCCTGGACGGAAGCTATGGGCGCACGATCATCGACGGCGGGCAGCTGAAGACCGGGACGGTCATTGCCGACCAGGCACGGCTCAACTCGATCGACAGCGATGCCATCCAGTCGGACGCTGTGAAAGCTCGGCACATCGCCGCGGGCGAGATCACGGCCGATCACATCCAGGTCGGCACCGGCGGCAACTGGCTCGACAACGCCGATCTTAGCGCCGGTGTGACCAACTGGGTCCTGACTCGCACCGACACAGGCGTAACGGGTGCCATTCGCACCGATAGCCTTGCGCCAATCGGTGGCGCTCTGCAGATATACACCGGCGCCGCCGCCGGCGCGGCCGACTATGGATATTACATGGCGACCGGTGCATCCGGGGCGCTTAGATACTTTCCGGTCATCGCTGGCCAGAAGTATCAGTTCTCGGTCTACACCTACTCTCTCCGAACCCAGAACTTCGGGATGATCCGCTTCTTAAATGCGGCTGGTGCTGCCCTCTTGGACAGTCCTCTGCCCAAGTTTGGTCCTGATGTTCTGGATCCCGGCTTCAACCTTGGCAACTATCATCGTCCGTTTGTCATCGCCACCGCTCCTGCCGGCGCGGTCAAGGCGGTGATAATTATGGGATCGGATCCCAGAAGCTCCGGCACCGACTGCTATTGCTGGTTCGCGCGCCCGTTCTTTGGCGAGGCCCTTCCCCACCAGACCCAACCGTCGCCATGGAGCGTCGGCGGTGCGACCAAGATCGGCCCCGGCACGATCGAGACGGTCTCGCTGGCGGCAATCTCCGCGGTTCTTGGATCTGTCGACATCAGTGACGCCAATATTGGCACACTGCAGGTGGGTAGCGCCAACATCGCCAATCTCGCCGTCACCTCGACGAAGACGCAGTCCCTCGAGGTGACCAGATGACGGCGATCAACGTCTTGGTCGGCTACAGCGAGACGCACCTGTTCGCCGACACCGGCCATTATAACCAAGCGACGAAGAAGCTCGACCACCTGGCGCCGAAGGTTTTTCCGCTCCCGAACCATCAAGCCTTGCTGGCATGGTCCGGGCCGTCCGCGTTCGGGCCTGTGCTGGCGGAACTGTGCCGGGGCTCGCCCGAACCACTCATGATTGCCTTGCCGCGGATGATCGCCGGCCTCGGCATCCTGGCCAAATTCTCCGCCATCGTGGTCGGCGCCGGCTGGGGCATCGCGGTCGAGGAAGGCGGCAAGGTCCATCACCTTGCTCCTGGTTCCGTGGTCCGATCGATCACGGCCGAAAACCAACTCGATCCCAGTGACCTGCGGGGATCTGGCGTCCGCCTCATGGAGGAGCAGCGCCAATCATCGGGCGTGGTGTTCGGCGAGTGTCAATACTGGCACCTCACGTCCCAGCAATGCACGATGCAAGTCCTGCATGACTGGCGCGATCGGCCATCGCTAATCAGGGGAGCTTTGTCGACCGCGGCCAAAATTGCCAATCTTACGGTAGACAAGCTCAATGTCGCACCCAATGCCGTCACCAAGATTGCCACAGGCACGACAACGATCACCTCGGGCGGTGACGGCAGTTACCCCAACATCATCTGGATCATAATCAACTGCGTGTATCACGGCACGCGGGTCGACTCCTCCGGAGTGCTCAATGTTTTCACCAAACGTTCGCCCAGCAATGAAGTAGTTGGCGGTAGCTCAAAGGGCTTTAGTGGTAATGGAGATCAGCCGGCGATCGTCAAAGTAAATGCGGTCGATGTAGGTATGGCGGCAAACCAGCAGTATTCGATTTCTACAAACTTTAACTTTTCCGGATCGAATGCCACTTGCACGATCAACTCGATCACCACCGAACTGTTTTACACGGTGAAGTGAGATGGCGAAGATCGCAAACCTCGATGTCGATACCATCAAGATCGGCAATGCCGCGCTGACTGGTGCTGGCCAGTCGAGTTTTTCCTATTTCCCGTCGACCGTGAATGCATCTATTCCGATATCGAACCCGAGTGGCAACCCGATAACCCTCTATTGGAACGCCAATGGGACATGCGCCAGTGGTGCGTCTTCCAGCCGAGACCGCACGGCATCGGTGACTTTTTCCGTCATGCGTGGCGCTACGACGTTCTATAGCAATAGCGTAGTAAGAACGGCCATCGGGGATACTGGTGTGCAGCTGGCATGGAGTGGCGCGGTCTACGATCCCACCCCCGGAACATCTCCTGTCTACTCCACAACAGGTGCGGCCGGTTCGACCTCTCCGGGTGTCGCGACTCTGACCGGAATGCTCATGGCCGTGTATTTCAAGAAGTAGGGGACCATGGCCAAGATCGCCGATCTGAACGTCACCACAATCACCATCAAGGATGGTTCGATCACGCAGTTCTGCGCGCCCTATAGCGGCGCCCTGGGCACTAACCGCTATATCAACGTGGTCTTCGACGCCTATTCCACGCCAGCGCTGATCTTCGCCAGGACGACGGCAGGAACAGCAAATCTCTACTACGATCTTGGTGGACCCAACCAGGAGCTGATTTTCTCATTCGTCGACAACAAATGCGGCGTGGTGGGAGACTCCCGTCCAGCCGGGACGGCGGTCTACGCGCTATCTGGCGGTACGGGGACGATCACTGGTGCGCTCATGAGGTATCGATGATGACCTATCGGATCACTTATACAAGCGGCATCGAAGTCGATGTCGAGGCGTCTCGCATCGAGGACGACGGCATCTCAACCAAACTGTTTCGCGATGACGGCTCGGTGGCGCTTTGGGTCACCGATTGCGAAATAGTTTGCTGCGCGCCGGTCGGTGATTTTGCACCTGATGTATTCGACGTTGGGGAGACGCAGCAAGGCGTCGTCCTGTTGAACGAAGCCGGTGAGGTGCTCGCCGCTTACCGAAATTATCAATGAAGAGGAGTTCAAAATGAGCACGATTGCCCTGCAACCTTTGACCCCATTTTTATGTTTCCTTCGACATGAAACGTAACAAGGGTATCATCGCCTACGGCACCGACGAGGACCGCGCCAAGCTCGCGGTTCTCTCCAGCCTGTCAGGCAAAACAGCCTCCGACTGGATTGTCCAGGAGGTCCGGAAACAATACGCCGCGGCTTTCGGCGAGACACCTCCTGAGCGCATCATAGCGCAGCAGTAGCACCGAACAAAACCTTGCGTCCGGCCTTATATTGGCTGGAGGTTTTCAGGGTATGTTCATGTCTTCAGAAGAGCTCAAAGGTGTTGTCGTCAACGGCAAGGTCATCTCGGCCATTGTCGGCTGCATCAGTATCATCGGTGTGCTCTTCAGCTCGGTCGGCTATGTGACCTATCAAGGCTTCGAGCTCACCCAGGCCAAGGAAGACCTTGCCAAACTGGAGACGAAAGTCGACACCCAGGTGGCCAAGCTTCAGGCCCAACTCGAGGCCTCAAATCAACAGAGCCGTCAGGACTTCAAGCAGATCCTGGACCAGGTTCAAAACCTGACCGGTGAGGTCACCAAGCTGACGATCGCGGTGGGCAACGTCCAATACAAACAGGACAACACCCCTCCCAAGCAGTGATGCACAGCGCAGCACAGCTGGCCAAACACCAGCTGGCTCCGGCCCCATATAGGGGCCATGAAGACGCGACTACACCCTGACTGGAAGAAGAAGCTGCGACACGCCTGGAGCGTGCGCTTCATCGCGCTCGCTGCCGTCCTGGCGGGCATGGAGGCGATGCTCCCGTATCTGCCGGCCTTCCTGACGCTCTCACCACAGGTGATGGGCGTCCTCACGGGTCTGGTCGTGGCCGGGGCCTTCATCAGCAACGTCTTCGTCAGCCAAAAGGTTTTCCGGGATGCCGATTAACAAGATCAAATCGTCCGGCCGCGCCAAGGCCGCCATCGCAGCTGTGTTGGCGATCTCCACCATGGCCAGCGGGGTCCTGATGGCCAAGAAGCCCGGTGAGGAGCCCATGCCGGCTGCCGTCACCCTGGCGGTGGACAATGCCATCATGCCGTGGGAGGGCCTGGTGCTTGCCTCGCACTGGGACAAGTTTTCGAAGCGGTATGACATCTGCCACGGTGATACGCTGATCAACGGCAAGCCCGTGGTCCCTGGTATGCGTTTTACCAAGGAAGAATGCTACGAGATCCTGCTCCGGCGCGTCTACAACGACTATTACAAGCCGCTGACGAAGTGCATCGCTGACTTCGACAAGAAGCCGATCACGCTCCAGGCGATGCTGATCTCCGGCGCCTACAATTTCGGCCCGAACGGCACCGCCAAGAAGCCTGGTGTCTGTCAGTCGACGGCTGCCCGATTGACCCGCCAGGGCGACTACCACGCTGCCTGTCTGGCGATGACCGTCTACAACAAGGCCGGCGGCAAGGTCGTTAAGGGCCTCGTCAACCGCCGCGAGATGGGCGATGCCCAGCGCATAGGTGAGGCTGAACTCTGCGTGTCGGGGCTCTGATGCCGACCTGGTTGTCACTCCTGCTGCTCCGCGCCGCCGTCTGTGTTGGCATCTTCCTGGTCGGCGTCGGCTACGGCTGGACGAAATTCGAGAAGGCGGCCGAGATCGCCGGACTTAAAACCCAGATCACGCAGCTGCAAACCAACATCGCGATCCTTGAGGCCGACTCCAGCCAGGCTGTGGTCGATGCCGAGAAGCTCGCCCAATACGACAAGAACACAAAGGAGCAGCGTGATGCAATCACGCCTAAGCCGCGCACTACCTGTTTTGATGGTGATGCTGCTGACCGGCTGCGCAACCTCTGGAAAGGTTGAGCTGCCCAACGTCCCCGAGGACATTCGTCACTGCTTCGACAAGGAGGTCGGGCCGTTCCCGGCCGGCGTGTCGATCGACGACCTGATGGTCTTCGACAAGATCGACGAGTTCATCCGCTCGGACAAGACCAAGTCGGCCTGCGGGAAGCGCCTGATCGCGATCGTGGATGCGGCCCACGATCCGAAGATCCTGGCCAAGCTGTTGCGCGAGACTCCGCCACGCACTAAATAGGTCTTCCTATAGTATCGGGGGGCCCATGAAGAAGCTTATCGTCGCAGTCGCCATTCTCGCCGCGGGCACGGGCCTCGCGTTCGCCGTCAAAGGATCTGGGCCGACCCAGCAGCAGATCGAGGATGGTATAGCCGGCACCTGGAACGTCCAGCAGGTGGCCTCGTCCTCCTGGGACGATGACAAGCTGATGGTCCTGGTCTCCTGGAAGGATCTCACGAAGGGCAACTCGGCTGCGGACCAGCTCTGCCAGACCTTCCCCGTCAGCTCGATCGTCTGGGACGACAAGCTGGGCGAGCCTCACTCACACCACTGCAAGTGAAAAGGGCTGATCAGAGAAGACTTAGCTCTGGGTCGCTCATCGTTCTACTATCAACCACTAAAACAATGGCGGGGGTTCCCCCGATTGGATCGGCAGGCCTGAAGTAACGCTTCTTCACTGAGTGCATTTTCTGACCGGTCGAGTAGGGCGGAAGCATAATTACATCACCGATGTTGGGGATGTCTCCGAAATCGGATGCTAGATGACTTTCACTGTAATGGAGATGGCCGTGCTCATCCTCAGTGAAAAAAGCTAGGGTGACGGGTTTGTTGGGCATTTCTATCTGTTGCCTGTTTAGGGATTGTTTCGAGCCATACCTGCTAAACCCCCAATTGAAAAGGGCCGCTGACGCGGCCCTTCCATTTCTCACTTGTTGAAGTCGACGGGACACGCCCCGCCGGCGCAGTCGATGTGGACCTTGTCTACGTCCTCGGCCATCTGCTCGTTGATGGACGCCACGATCGCCTCGTAGCGCGCCTTGGTGAGCGGCTCCTCCGGCTGGTACTCGTAGGACAGGGTGTCGACCTGGGGCAGGACCGACACGGCGCGCACCAGATCGATGTTGCGGTCCATGACCTTCGAGTATTCCTTGAAGCTGACCTTCTTGGGATCGTATTTGAGGGTGTAGGAGACCTGGTTGCCGCCCTCGCGGCCGATCCAGAACGTCTCAAGCAGGCGGAGCCAGCGGAACTGCTCCTCCATCGTGGCCTCGCCGGCCGTGGTGACCTCTGGCATACCCATGCTGCAGATGACCGGCGCCGTGGGGAAGCCGATGATCGTCGTACCCTTGTAGCTCTGGAGCTCGCGGGTGGGGTATCCCTTGGCGGCGTACTCGGCCACCAGCGGGTCGTCAGAGCGGAACTGCACCCAGCGGAGGTATTCCCGCAGCGGAGGCAGGTGAGCGCCCTCGGTGAGGCCAAACAGCTTGCTGGTCGTGCCGGCGGGCTTGATGGTCCTGCGCGTGT
This sequence comes from Mesorhizobium sp. B2-4-1, assembly GCF_006442185.1. Lineage (NCBI taxonomy): Bacteria > Pseudomonadati > Pseudomonadota > Alphaproteobacteria > Hyphomicrobiales > Phyllobacteriaceae > Mesorhizobium > Mesorhizobium sp. B2-4-1. The sequence goes on from NZ_VFVN01000003.1 coordinate 260,616, forward strand.
GGGGGAACGCCACGCCGAGATCCGCGCAATAGGTGCCGGCCTCTTCGTCGACGATGTTGGCCAGCTCCTTCATGCGGAGCCAAAACGGCATCGAGCGGATGCTGGGCGCCGTCATTTGGTTGCCGTTGGCATCCTGGATCTGGATGCCGTCACCATCCATGGCGATCAGATCCTTGAAGGTCAGCCCGTACCGCTTCCAGGCCCACTCCAGGATGCCCGTCAACGAGACACCGATGCGGTTCGTGCGCGTGACCTCCTGCTGGTAGATGGAGGGCATCAGGTTGGTTCGGATAAGGGCGCGGGAGATATGGCGCACCGCCTGTTCTTCCTCCCGGCTGTCGCCGGCATGGAAGAGGGCCAGGTCGCCGATCACGCAGAAGCCGCCCAGGATGAAGAGGACGATCTCACCGCAGGGGTTAACGATGAACTGATAGGGGTGATCGATGATGAGCTCGGCCAGGGCGAGCTGCATCTCGCGCATGACGTCGCCACCGAACTTGGCGAATGGGTAGACCAGATAGCGGTCGATGTCGGCCTTGTTGGCAGTGAGCTTCGAGACGTTGAGGAAGCCGGTCTCGCCAGTCTTGTCGTGGTACTGGCGGCGCTGCATCTGGGCGTTGAGGATGTAGGCCTTCTGCTCGAGCCCGGTCAGGGCAATGCCGTTACGCAGCATGTGCCTGGCCCTGCGGAGGCACTCGTAGAACTCGTCGTCGACCGCCACGGAGTTGTTGGAGGACCAGAGGAACGAGCCGTATTGCGGGAGGCCCGCCATAGCGTCGACCTCGTCCCAGCTCCGGCCAAGGAACTCGATCGGCCGCTTCAGGTCGATGAACTCGAGGATGTCCTTGTCTTTCCAGAACTTGGTCGCTATGCGCGCAGCACGGCGGGCGCCGCCGACGAGAACGCATTCGGCCAGATAGTGGTCGGCGAACATCGCAGCCTTCCAGCTGGCTATGTTCAGGCCACGCAGGCGAGCCACATTGGCGATGGCACCCATGAGCGGGCCCGGGCCGGAGGCCGGCCGGTTCTGCATGCCCTTGATCGGCTCACCGAAGCCGCGAACCTCGGTGAAGTCGAGGATGAGGACGTGCTCGGTCAGGCCCTTGTAGGTGGCGACCTCGATCTCCTCGACGGACTTCGCCCAACCCTCACGGCTGTCGCCGACCATGTGGTAGATCGTCTTCTCGCCGGCATAGAGGTGCATGGCCTCGCGCGGGGTCATGTAGCCGGTGATCCGGCCAGAGAGGACGTCGGGGTGGGTGTTGTCGATCACGCAGACCACGCGGGGCTGCTTGGTCCAATCGACCAGCATCAGGGCGTCGTCGTAGCTCGATCCCACGCCGGAGCCCGAGAGCAGCAGCTGGAAGGTCATGGCGCGGAACATCGCGGTGGAGCAGTTGGTGAAGACCTCCATCGGGCGGTCCTTCTGCCGGATGTCGCCGTGCTGGAGATGCCGGCCGGACATCAGGATTGTTCCCTGCGCGATATGGTAGTTGAGCGGATCCAGGTCGTAGCAGTGTGGGTCGAGTGAGGCGTTGCCCTCGGCCACGCGTAGGGCGACGTCAGCCCAGGTCTCGCGCCGGGTGTCCGGCTTGCAGCCCATAAATGGTGCTTTGGGATCGTCGACGATCTTAATCAGGGGGAAGGTAAGGCTCAACGCAGACCACCAGGCTTTGTAGTCGGGGTCTTGTGGGTTGAGGTGGGAGCTCTTCCGATCGGCAAGGCGGGCCTTGGCTTCGTCGGTGAGAATGAGACGGGCGACAGTGCGTTCTGCCACACCCTGGCCCATTCCTGGCAAGAAATCTCGGGACATAAAAAACCTCTCAGTTCGGTAGGAACTGAGAGGTAGGAAATCAAAATCTTGTATGTGAGTGATGCGTTTTGCTCACCCTATAGTATCAGAACTTTTTGCCGTGGATGCCCTTGCGGTGTTCGACGGTGTGGTCCTTCCTGACCTTGTTGAAGGCCGTCTTCTCATGATAGGCGCCGTTCAGGTCGTAGTTCCATTTGCGAGCGTACTCCTGGATGCGCTCCAGCGTGTTGTAGAGCTGCTCGCCAATCGCCTTCTTGATCTCGGGGAAATAATCGCCGTCGTTCGCGCAGAAATCCCCCAGCTCCGCGACCATCTTCGAGATATCGAAGAGAGCTGCACCCTTGTTGTCAGACAACGGGTAGTCGGGGTCGTTGTTGCCCTGCCGGATGTCGTAGCCATACGCGCCGGCGAAGTCACCCAGCCGGATGACGGCGTCGACCAGCTCGACCTCGGCCGCGGGGCGATGAGGCAGCTTGTCGTCCATCAGGTTCTTGCGCTCGCCTTCCATCGCCTCGGCGATCTCGGAAACGACGAGCATCAGCAGCTCGTCCTTTTCGCGGTCAAGGCGCGCGCCGGTCTCCAGATCGTGCCACCATTTGGCGTTGTTCTGGTGGCATTCGTAGGCGAGTTGGTTGTAAGAAAGTCCGTTGATCATTCGAAGCCTCGTTTGATAAGCGCTGCCACCACAATGCCTGTCCAGGCACCGGCGGCGAGCGCGGGGTTCTGCATGTCGAAGGGGGAGGGAAAGGTGAGCCACAGGCCGTACGCGATGACGCCGGCCAGTGGGGGCACCACGATCATGGCGATGAGCGCCGTAATCGTGGTGAAGATCTCAACGACCTTGTTCACAGCGGCGGATTGTACGGCCAGGGTGGGAAGCTGCCGTCCATCGCGACGAAGCCGTCGAAGGCGACCGAGCCCTCCACGATGGGGATCTCCGTGCCGATCGGCGCGTCGTTGACGGGCGGTTCGCCCATCAGGTTCCGCACGGTCTCTTCCGAGATCTCATCCAAGGCGATTGTGACCTTGAGCTCGTCCTGCTGGCGCTGACGGAGACGCTCCTTGTGGACCGCCTTCAGGCGCTCGACCCATTCCTCTCCCTGGTGCAGGAGATCGGCCTCGACCGGCGAGTGCCGGCGGTTGTCGATCAGCGTGCCGTGGGCCGCTGCGTCGATCAGGATCGTGCAGCACGCCATGACGGCGCCCAGGTTCTTGACCAGGGTGTCGCGGGTCAGTTCCTCGCCGACCTTGTAGAGCTCCAGATGCCTGAGCGCTGCCTCGACATAGGTCATTGCCTCGACCTGGGTGTCGCGCCAGTTGTGGGGGTCGTACTTCAGGAGACCGTCGTAGAGGGCCTCCATGCAGGCGAGCTTGGCCGAGAGCGGGAAGTAGCCGAGCGGTGGCTTCTTGTCGCCGAAGGCTTGCTTGGGATTAGACATCAGAGCACCTCCGCCAGAGTGTCGATCCAGGTGACCATGTCGTCCCCGATCTCGTGGGGGTTCACGACGAATGCCCTGTGGGCCCCGATCTCGTGCTTCCTGTTGTGGGGCCGTCGCAAGATGAACGTCTTGTGACCAGCGGCTTGACCGATGAGGGCGTTCTTGTAGTTGTCCTCGATCCAGATGCCAGGGCGCAGAACCTCAAGCCACTGGGACTTGGACTGGCCGAGAGGCAGGCAGATCACACGCGGAAAGACATCGCCGAAGCAGTCCCTGAGGTTCTTGACCCGGAGATCAACAATGTTTGGATCGTCCGAGCAGCTGGTGAGGACCGTCAGGGTGTGTCCCTCGTCCTTCAGTTGCCTGACCATTTCCAGAGCGTCATCGTACGGCTTCAGCTGACCGAAGGCCGGGGACGAGTTGAAGACCTCGATCAAGCGGAGCGTTGCCGCGTCTTCGATACCAATCCACTCAGCCATGGACCAATCACGCGGCCTTGGCTCGGCAGGTGCATGTCCAATCCCCACGAGGAAATCGCGGAAACCCCCGACCCAGTCGAGCAGTACGTCGTCGCAATCAAAGATGAAGTGCTTCATGGCATTAGCTCCCATGGAAGAACCTCCGCGGCGCGGTGGGTCGACGGCGGGGGATCAGGTACTGGACGACCCAGCCCTGGTCGATCGACTGGCACATCTCGTGGGTGCCCTGATCGAACTTGTGACGGGCGTCCTTCAACACCTCGTCGAACTCTGCTGTCCATTCGGTGCCGCAACGCTTGATCGCGACAACGTACTGGCGTGCATGGGGCCGGCCGAGCTCCTTGATGTCGTCCGGGCGCGGGCATGCAGGCGGGAGGGTGGAGATTGCTGTTGGGCCGTAGCGGGCCACCAGCGAGTGGTACGGGAGACCCAGACGACGGGCGACCATCGATAGATTGCCGCCCGTCTTCCGGATCTCCTCTTCAACTAGTCCGTCAATTAATGTTCTTTTCATTTGCCTCAAGCTCAATGTAGTAATCGGCTTGAGGGTATTTGTGACTGACCAGCAAGATCTGCGAGATGCGACTTGCGAGGTACTCTAGGGTAAGAGCAGTATTGTGTGCGCGATCGGCGTCCATTGATGCGTCGATCTCGTCGCCCAGGAAGACCGAGAACACATTGTTGGTCAGAACCTGGCCGAGGCCAAGGCGGAGCGACAGGTTTGCAACCGCCTTGCCCGATCCCGAGAGTGTATTGATCGGTTGTCCGTCAACGGTGATCTCGAAATCCTCGTCCACCTCGATCACATTGCGCTGCCCGCCGGTCATCTTGGAGATGTAGTGGCTGGCGACCTTGTTCAGCGAAGGGATCAGGTGTTGTTTGACGAGCCGTCGCAGGATGGTCAACGCCTCACGTCCTTTCCGGTAGCCTTGCTCCTGCTCCTTCCTGGCTTTGATCTCCTTCTGGCGATCCTGGTAGATCTTGAGGTCGCGCTTATAGGTCGCGAGGCGGTCCTCGTAGATCTTGGCCTGCTCGTAGACCTTCTCCAGGGCCGTCAGCTGGGCTGGCACCTCGGTCAGCTCCGCCTCGCGGACCTTGTCCTTGACGAACAGGAGGTCCTGGGCCTCCCATTCGCCCATGCGAGCCTCGTAGGTGGTAAGCTCGTGCTCGTAGGCCAAGCGGTCTCGCCAGAGGGCGTTGAGCGTCTTGCTGTCAGCCGAGACCGGCTCCACGGCCTCGAGCTCTGCACGGCGTCCCTGGGCCTCCTTGGCGGCCTGGAACTGCGCCACCTGCTGGCGCGTGTGGACGGGCTGGGGCGTGTCCTTGACGCGTTCCCAATCTTCCCTGACCTTGTCGAACGCCTGCAGCTGGCGACGGGCCACATCGACGTTGACCATGTCGGGCTTGCCGGGGCGCTCCAGGCCCTCCAGGAGCTCTTCTGCAACGGCCAGCTTCTCGGCCACCGCGTTGACCCGTTCGGCCTCCATTGGCCACTCGAACGAGCATGACGGGCAAGTATGCATGCCGACAGCACGAAGATCCTCGTACTGCTTCCGCAGGTGATCCCGTTTCTCGAACTGGCGAACCAGCTCGGCGTCAGCGTCGGCCTTGGCGATCTGCTCGGCTGTCATCATCGTCGGATAGCCCCGGCGGATCTTCTCGCGCAGCTCCCAGTCGTCGATACCTTCCTCGGAGAACTCCGGAGGCGGCGCGGGCAACCGCTTGAGTTCGGCCTGGGCCTGCTCGTAGGCGCAGGCCATATCCAGCTCCTGCTCGATCTCGCCGGCAGACTGGTTGCAGGGTGCAATCGGTTCGACAGGCTTGGCCATCCGGGTCTGCTTGAGCCGGCCCCGGACCTGGTTCAGCTCGTCGTTCAGGGCACGCAGCTCGCCCAGGTCGATCTTGGAGCTCTCGATGTAGCTCTCGGGCTGCTCCGGCTTGGCGGGCTTCACCAGACCGTCTTCCATACCGGAAACCACCGAGGCCAGACTGTTGGCCTCCTGGCCGCACCACTTGGCCAGCTCGTCGATCACGGACAGGCCGATGACGGAGTCGACGGCACGTTTTCTTTCGGCCGGGGTCATGGCGCCGAGTTTCTCGATGTCACCCTGTGTAGACGCACAAGCGGTGTCGAAGATATCGAGGCCGAAGCCCAGGACTTGAGCAACCTTGCTGTTCACCGCCTTTTGGCCGTTGGCGATCTCGGTATCCCCGCGGAACATCCGAGCAGTGGTGATCGTCCGCTTCGTCGTGTAGGTCTCGCCCTTGGCCGCAAAGGTCAAGGTAGCCTTGAGGCTCTTGTAGTCTTCAGCCTTGCCACGTAGGGCGGAGGTGCCGAAGAGGGAGTAACGGATCATCTCCAGGATGAATGATTTGCCGCTTTCGTTTTTCCCAACGATCGCGCCGAACCCCGACTGGAAGTTTATGTCGTTGGCCAGAGTGCGGCCTGTGGATGGAAACTGCACCGAATATTCAAGCGAATTAAGCATATCTTGCAAATTCTCCGAAGTGAGTGTTCGCCGCCTGGCAGTAGGCAGCATGAGCTTGCTCGGGAGTATCAAAAACCCCCAAGTGTATATGTTTTGACCTAGCCTTTATCCTAGCTACGTATCGGCCTTTTGGTGTCACGGTGACGCCCTTGAAGCCAGAAGTATTGTTAGCTTTGTCGTGGCGAGTTGGCTTGATTGTTGGTTCCGGTTGCATCGCGCAGATTGCTCCACCGATTGTTGGCCTTGTTGAGGTTCCAATGATCAACATCCCCAACCGGATCCTCGCCGGTTACAAGCTTCCAGATTACCCGGTGTGCTAGGTGGTGATTGGACTTTCCGCCCCACGTTAAGGTCCCATACCGGTAGCCCTTCTTATGTGGAGCGTTGAATGCACCCTTGCCCGACCACCGGGCGTTCCAGGTGGCCCAGGCCTTCTTGTTAGGAAAATGCTCCGGTGGACGGACCTTCCACCGGAGCTCACCAGTTGTTGGGTTGTAGTCGAGACACTCCCGAAGAAATTCTGTGGGGGGAAGAGTCTTGATCCTCACGCCGGCCAGTCCCTGCACTTGCCCTGGGCGCGCGCCTTGGCGACGGCGCTCTCTACGATGTCGGGCATGGCCTCCGCGAAGAGGTTCGCCGCGGCTTGGAATGCGAATTCTCCCACCCCACCGGCGCGCTTGAGTTCGTCGATCATTCCGACCTCGGCTGGATGAAGGCCCTCCGTGGAGAGCCACTCGTCCATGGCCTTGACGATCTGCTCTTTACTCGGCAACGCGCGCCTCCTCGAACCGGGTCAGGATCTGACCGCGGACCTCGGTCGGCACGCCGGCCTCCTCGAACGCCTGGCCGAAGAGGGCCATCAGATCGAAGTCGCCCATGGTGACCTCTTCCGTCTCTTCCTCATTGGCGCCGACGCGCTGGACTGTGAGCTGCAGGCAGTCCACTTCCACATCCAGGCGCTCGCCGGGGGCGAGGAGGACACGGATGCACTTGTCGCGGAGGTCTTTGCCCTCCAGCTCGTCGAGCGCGAGCGTGACGTACATCTCGCCATTATCCTCGCCGTGGGCGTAGGGTTGCATCGAGCCGACCTGGACGACTTTGACGTCGTCGCGGGTGAACTCGTCCGGCAGATGGACGTGACCGGTGTAGGCGACCTCGCAACCCATCTCGGCCAACTTCTTGGTGGGGATCAGGTTGCTGTCGCCGAAGATCGTGTCCCAGTGGCCGAAGGCGATGTCGACCTTCTCGGTCACCAGCTCGGCCGCAGGTTTGGTCGGGTGGAAGGGGAAGAAACCACACATTTTCCCCCCGATCCTCAACTGGAAGGAATTCATGGAGTGCTCAACCACAAAGATGTTCTTCTGGCTTCGAACGATCAGGTGGAAGAGATCAAGCGCACCCTTCTTCTCCAGATCCCTGGAGATGTCGTGGTTGCCGGCGATCACGATATACTCGGTTCGTGGGTTGGCGCTTGCTGCGTTGAGGAACGCCAACGCGGCCTGGAACACGACGCCATAGGACACAGCCCATTTGTCGAACAAGTCGCCCATGCAGATGAAGACGTCGTACTGGCCCGAGCCGGCGAGGCGCTGCTGGAAGTCCTCCATCACCATCTTCTCGCGGAGACCACGCTTTTCAAGCGAGACCCCGCGCACAAACGCGCGGCCTAGATGGGGGTCACCCAGGATGCCAACACTCACGGTGCCGATCTCAATCTCGGTTATGCGGTTCATGCAGGTTGAGCCTCCTGTTTGGCGACGAAGATGCACTTGATCTGGTGGAGTACGTCGTGCAACGCATTGTGCAGATCACCGCTGAACGGGACATGCTTCATTTCCGGGTGGTCGGGGTTACCCAGCATGCCCGCGATGTAGCTGTTCATGTCGCGGGCGTAGCGGTAGTGGAACGGCAGGTGCAGGTTGAACTGCCGGAAGTAGGACTGGACGAACGAGTAGTCGAAGCTCGTCGGCTTGCCCCAGAAACGGAGCGGTGCATCCGATGGCGCACGACCCTTGTTGGCCCATTCCTGGAACGCCTTCAGGACGAGGAACGGGTCCTCCATGCGGGCGCAGATCTGCCGGTAGACATTCTGGTTCTTGCCCTGCCAGAATGCGCGGGTAGACTCCTCCCAGAAGCGGCCGGGTGCGATGGACAGACAGCGGTCGAACATGTCGGAAGCGTCCACCGTCATGGTCTGGGCGTTGAAGCGCACCGCAGCGAGCTGGATCATTCCATTGTGCTCGGGGTGCGTGCCGGTCGTTTCGATGTCGACCATCACGTCGAGGTTGCGAGTTTCCATTTGTGTCCTTCGAGTTCTTTCCAGGTGAGTGAGCGTGCCGAATGGTCCCGGATCATCTGGTACGGGATGCAGAACCACTCGTCGGTGAGGATCCGGTGGATGTAGACGAGGTAGTCGCCTCCAGCCGACAGGATCATGGCGGCCATCGCAGACGGTTTCGGACGAAGCAGGGAGAAGCGGAACGCGGTGTCGTCGAGTGTCGATTTGACCTCGGCGAAGTGAGCACCATTTCGGACGACCACATAGTCGCTGGGCGCCGGCCTTGTAGTGCCGATGTTGCCCGTGCGGCCTCTAACTTCGGCCGCGTCTGGTACTCGCCAGACCCAAGCGGATTTCCCCAGCTTGAGCCATGTGCGTTCGAATGCTTGTTCGGAAGGTTTGCCGGTGTTCTTTGCCATCAAGGGCGCATATGGGCGCCCTTGATGTGGTCGAAAATGTCAGATCTTGTCCGTACTATAGGACAAGCTTAGTTTTACTCGTGGATACTCTTCACTGAGCTTCCGCAGGAAGTCACCCAGCTCCGGCGACCAGTCGGTGATTACAATGCCAGCACCAATGCGGTTCAACGCCTTCACTGCGTACTCGACCCAATGCTGGGCCTCAGCTTGGCTGTCGCTTTCGTAGCGTCGGCCGTCCTCGGTGACGACATAGAACTTGCCCACGTCCTGCTCCTAAATCGCAATTGGCGCCGGGATGCTAGCGTCAGCGACGTAGTTGTCCAGCCGGAAATCCTCAAATTTGAAAGAGAATATGTCCGTGACGGCCGGATTGATCCACATCGTCGGCAACGGCTTCGGCGCGCGCCGGAGCTGCTCATGAACCTGGGAGAAGTGGTTCAGGTAGATGTGTGCGTCACCCAGCGTGTGGATGAACTCTCCCGGCTGGAGCCCGGTCACCTGCGCCACCATCATGGTCAGCAGCGCGTAGGAGGCGATGTTGAACGGCACGCCGAGGAAGATGTCGCCGGAACGCTGGTAAAGCTGGCAGGAAAGCCGGCCTTCCGAGACGTAGAACTGGAACAGGCAGTGACATGGTGGCAGGGCCATGTACCCGATCTCGGCCGGGTTCCAGGTCGTGACGATGTGCCGGCGGCCTTCTGGGTTGCGGATCAGATCGTGGATGACGTCTGTGATCTGGTCGATGGTCTGCCAGCCTCTGTGATTGTCGTACCATTCCCAGCTGCGCCACTGCTCGCCGTAGACCGGGCCGAGATTACCGTGCTTGTCGGCCCACTCGTTCCAGATCGTGACGCCGTGGTCGTTCAGGTATTTGACGTTGGTGTCGCCGGCCAGGAACCAGAGCAGTTCGTGGATGATTGACTTGAGGTGGAGCTTCTTCGTCGTCAGCAGCGGGAAGCCCTGGGCGAGATCGAAGCGCATCTGGTAGCCGAACACAGATCTAGTGCCGGTTCCAGTGCGGTCTCCGCGGTCAACGCCGTTGGTGAGGACGTGGCGGAGGATGTCGTGATATTGTTTCATGCTTGTTCCTGCGGATAATCGAGAGGGCGGAAAAATGGGCGGGTCCAATCGCGCTCGGTCTGTACGGTGGTGTATCCCCGCTCGATCAGGAGCCCCTGGATATACCCAAGCCAACGGTTCAGCTTGCAGATCGGCAGTCCCACCTGGCACCCCACCAGAAATTCGGCGTTGAACTTCCAGAGAGCGTTGTCCTTGTCGGTGGACAGCATCTCTCGGTATCGCTCCCCACACGCGTGGAGAGCCTGGTGATAGGGAGTTTTCAAACAAGCACCTCCACCGGCTGGCTAGGGAACGTGCCGCCGTAGTCGATCAGCATCATCCTGACCGACTCCGAGGAACCGACAAGCGTCGGGTAGAAGGCCTCGCCGGTCCCCACGGCCACGAAGATCTTGCCGCCGTTGTGGTTGATCACGGCGACTTCCTCGGGGGTGAGCTGCCAGGCGCTGACGACGAAGCGCCTGTTGGTGAAGAAGTGGCCCGGGAGGATGTCGTCCCGGCCCTCTGGTGCTGCGATCGGCCGAGAGCCGACGAATGGTGCGGGGAAGCCCATTAGCGTTTCCTCATCATCTTGTTGAGCTCGGCCTGCATCTGCCGGCGTTGCTTGCGGTTGCCCTGGCCGCTTGTGGCGGCCTTGGAGAACTGGCGCATCTCCTCCAGCTCGAACGAGCGTCTGTTGTAGTCGCGCAAGGCCTCATATTTGGCCCGCTGTTCGGGGGTGTCTTCCATTACAGGCGCGCTCCTTCATGAAACTTGATGGCAACCGGGAACCGCGGGATGCCGTCGCCGGTCGGGGTGAAAAACTTAATCGTCGCCTGGCGGCCGACCCACTCGGTGGCCTCCTCCAATAGCTTACGGCAGAAGTCCTGCGTGCCGGCGATGCCAGCGCCGAAGGTGCGCCCGTCCGGCAGCTCGACGGTGAGACGCTTGGCGTAGCCAGACCAGTTGCCCTGGCCCTCGCACACCTCGACGATCTTGAACTCGGCGTCCTGGAACTCCTTGCGTTTCAGGAGGTGGGCCGAGCGCTTGCCGATCTCGTAGATGGCATCGAGCCGCCCCATCTGGCCTTCCCAGCCGCCCTCCAGGAACTCCTCGTAGTCCTTGTCGAACATGGCCTGGTTGAAGGCGATGCGGGTCTCGACCGGAAAGACGTGCGTGTACCCCTGCAGCATTGCGTTGTAGACCGGGGCGCGCTGGAAGAACGTGCCTTCGAACGACGGGATGTCGTAGACGTGGTACTGGACCACGCCGGCGGTCGCCGGGTTCGGTTCCTGCTTGCGGACCAGCGAGACGATCTGCTCGAAGTCGGCCTTCAGATCGTGGTTGTAGAGCTCACCGTCGAGCACCAGGTCAGGGTCGGCGACGAAGAGCGGCGCCAACTCGGCCTCAATGTGCGGGACGGAGACGATCGGTTTGCCTTGGCGGCTGAACAGGCCCTCGGCGCGGGCGATGCACCGGATGCCGTCGAGCTTCGGCTGACTGGCGATCGGGAACTGGACCTTGCCCTTGTAGCTCTTGGCGAGCATCGGCTCGAAGAAGTTCGGCGTGGCGCACGCCTCGGGCGTCCGGTGATATTGGCGCTCGAGCTTCTTGCGCTCCTCGGCGTCGGCCTCGAACCGGGCCTGGGCCTCGTTGGTCTCCTGGCTCTTGGCAAAGCAGACCGTCCAGTCGGTGGGCGTCTGAGCGCCGTCGACCAGGCCGGAGATCGAGCGCCACCGGTTGCTGTCGACCTCGTATCGCCAGCTGCGGAGACGGCCCTGGGTGTCGAGCTTGTAGATGGGATTGGATGAAATCACTGGATGGCGGCCTTTCTGGTGGGGTATTTGTCGTTGAGGGTTTCGGAGACGCGGCCGATCGACACGTTGTGGTGGGTGGCGATCTCGTGGAACGTGGCGTCGGGGTTCTCGTGGGCGTAGCGCTTGATGCGCCGGCGCATGCCCTCGGTGAGGCTGGTCGACTTGCTGCGAGCCTTCCGGATGGGCGGCGCCCGGAACATTTCCTGCTCCACGATATCGATGATCTCGACGCCGAGTTCGGTGGGTGCGCGATCGGCAATCGCCAGGAGCTTCGCCCTGGCGGTGATGATGCTCATCTGTAAGCCTCCTCAGTGGGCTGGATGGAAAAGCGCCAGTTCGAGCCCTCGGCTCGATTGGCTTTGATCTCCTCTTCCATTCGGGAGAGGAGGGTTTGGACGTCGGCATCGGGATCGATGTCCTCGATCTCGTAGTCTTGGTCGTCACGGATATGACGAGCGATCAGCCGCAGCTTCATGCGAGTATCTTCTCCAGTTTCGTTCTTGCTCGATGAACCTGGCTCTTGATCGTGCCGGTGGGCACACCAAGGATCTCTCCGGCCTCGTCGTATTCGTGGCCCAACATTCCCACCAGGTAGAGGGATTGCTGCATCTTGTGCGGGAGGGAGCGAAATGCGGAGCAGAAGTCCCTGAACTCCTCCCGGTGTTCTTGTGGCGCCTCGATCGCCATCGCGTTGGCATGGAAGTCACCCGGGTCGTCGATAATCCGGCCTTCACGGCGCGCTCCCGAGAAGAAGTGGTTCCGCAGAATGGTGAAGGTCCAAGCCCCAAGGCTTGTACCGGGCTGGAACTTGTCCTTGTTGGTGAGAGCCCTCACCATGGTGTCCTGCACAAGATCCTCGGCCCCTTCGATGGTCCGGGCGAGCTTCATTGCCTGCCGGAAGAGGTGGGGCCGTAGCCCCACCAGTTCCTCCTCAAATGTCATGCGGCTTCCTTGATGAGTTTGCGTTTCTGGAACATCAGGTAGTCGACGACGGCCAAGACCTGGTCGTCGTTCAGGCGGTTGCCCTCGGTGTCCTCGGGCAGGACGCCGGGGAGCTTCGGCGCCTCGTAGAGCTCGATCTGGCCGCCCGGTGCCTTCTTCGCGTCGTAGGGCTCGAAGGTGACACCCAGGGCCGGTGAGCTGTCGAGCTTGCAGGCCTTGAAGATGTCCGGGTGGTTGTTCATGCACTCGCCGAGCATCTGGATGCCGTCGAGCACATGCTTGTGGTGGATCGAGAACACGAGCTCGTCGTGGATCGGGACCATGAGCCGCATGATGCGGAAGTCCCAACCCATCTCCTTCATCCTCGCCATGACGCGAAGCGCAGTGCGCTTGGCGATCGTGGCGCAGGTGCCCTGGACGACCGAGTTGACACCCTGGTTATGGGCTCGCTTCTGGATCTTCTTCGCGATCCAGTGGACGAGCGCGTTGTAGCTCGCCAGCTCGGCGCCGTTGCCCATGTCGAACTTCTGCTTGAACGACATCATCCACTGGTTGGTGGCCTCCCACCGAACACGGCGGTGGCTGTCCGGCAGGTGGACGACGCCTTCACGGGCGATCTGTTCGATCAAACCGGTGCGCCATCCCTCGGCGACCGAGAAGCGATCCCGATAACGCTCGGTAGCCATCTTGGTCTTTTCCTGGGACCAGCCCATCCGCTCACCGATGGTCGCCAGCCAGCCCGAGAACCAGTAGTTGAAGTTCGAGTTCTTGCCGGCCTCAGTACGCCAGTATTTGTAGGCCTTCGCCGGCTCGAGCGGCTCACCCTTGAGGTTGGTGAACATCCGATCGTGGTTAGTGAAGGTGTGGCCGAACTGCTCCAGGAACTCGTCCACGTTGCTGAACTTGGCCAGCGCCTTGAAGACGCCCTCGGTCAGACCTTCGCAGTCGGCCGCCAACACCGCAGTCGCCGAGCCCAGATGCAGATCCTTGTGCGGGACCTGGCAGTAGGCGTCGATGAACACCGGGTCTTGGCTCAACTCGCCGATGATGACGAGCTCGACGGCCGACCAGTCGCGGGAGAGGACGAGGTGGTTCTCGTTGTCGCCCTCGAAGAAGCCGCGGACGTAGGTGCTCTCGCCACGCTTGGCGAGCTGCATTGCGTTCGGGTCTTCACAGGCCATGCGCCGGGATGCCAGCATGGAGGTGACGGTCGGATACATCCGGCCGGTCTCCGGGTCGGTGAGCTGGCTGTAGGGCGTCAGGTAGAGCTTCATGCGCTGCTCGATGCTGGCGAGCTCACCCATCGACACGAGGAGGTTCTTGGCCATCTCGTGGCCGTCCTCCTTGAACCGGTCGATCAGCTTACCGCGCGCCTCGGCGTCGGACTGCGTCTTGTTCTGGCTGACGATCACCTTGGTGCCGGTCAGGTCATAGAAGATCGTCCGCATGGGCATGTAGTGCGAGAGGTTGACCCCCTTCGGTTCAGGGTAGCCCCGCTCGGACGCCCAGGCATTCGACACGGCGCCGCGAACCTGCAAGCACTGCTTGAAGGCGTCTGCCTCGTCCGGCAGCTTGGACCAGTCCTCGACCTGCTTGCGATATTTGTCGGCGCTCTTCTGATACCAGCTGTCCCGCTTCTCCAGCCCGGGGTGGCGCTCTTCGGGGAACGGCAGCAGTGCTTTCACGCTCGTCTTGGTCCGGCGAAGGACCTCGGCGGTGTTCTCCCGTTCCTCGGCTCGGCGAGCCAGAATGTTGTCGAAGTTGACCTTCATGCCCACCTGGCGCATCTGCGCGAAGAGGTGGACCATCGGGTTTTCCTGGTTGAAGAACGTCTGGGTGACGTCGCGGTTGGTGTCGACCATGTACTGGAGCAGTCGACGGAAGAGGCGCAGTGCCCAGTAGGCGTCGTCGGCGCCGTAGTCGGCGACCTCTTCGCCGGTGAGCTCACCCATGTGAGCCTTGTCGCCCAACACCTGCTCGAAGGTCGTCATGTTGTGGCCGAACCACGATTTGACTGCCTTCTTCAGGCCGTAGCCGTAGGCCAGATCGTTGACGTAACCGTTGTAGCTGTGCGCCGCCTTCGACTGCTTGCCGATGATCGAATAGACGATCTCGGCCAGGCGGCTGTCGTTGAAGTCTCCCTTCTCGACGTCGAAGCCACCCTGCGAGCAGAGTTGCATCATCTGCGGGATCAGGGGAGCGAAGGCGCCGCGGCCGGCGTAGCGGAAATTGTTGATGTCATATTCGTCGGGACCGTAGGCCGACACACACATCTGCAGAGTGCAGATGATCTCCGGCAGGTCGAAGTCGAAACAAGACTTGAATGCGCTCAACTCGTAGGGCGCGTTGTGCGCGATCCAGAACGCATCGGCCGCCTTGGCGTCGAGCACGGCCTTGGCAGCTTCCCACGGGATGCGGTTCTCCACGTCGGCGTGCGCCAGGTTCAGGTAGTAGGCCGTGTCGGATGTCTCGGGATAGATCGAGAAGCCGGTCATGACCGTCCGGCGCATGTCGAACACCAGCTTCTTGGCCTTGGACTTTTTCCGGCTCGCCGGATCGACGCTCATGAACTGGTTCAGGCCGTCGTGGCGCGCATCGTCCTGCGTTTCGCAGTCCAGGCCGTTGAAGGGGTTAGCCTTCACCTGGGTGACGATGTGGGGGATCAACTGGTCGACGTTGCGGGCGTCGACCAGCACGGTCTTGATCGTCATTGCATGAACTCCTTCAGTGAGGCATCGGCCTTCGCGTAGTCGGGCTGACCGATCATCGTGTGCTCGGTGACGAGCTCCTCCGGGACGTCGAGGAAACCGACGATGTCCCAGTAGATTTTCAGCTGCTCGGGGTTCTGCTCGATCCAGGCGAGCATCTTCGGCTGGAGCTTCACGCCGGCTTGCCAGCCATCCTGGCCGGCGAAGATCTTGTCGGTGGCGCGCTGGAGGCGATCGGGGCCGTTCTCCAACCAGAGGCTCTCGCCGAAGCGCGGGACGCCGGGGATCTTGTCCGACGAGTCCCCGCACCAGGTCTTGAAAAGCCGGGTGTGTTTGGGCGCGACACCCTTGATCGGGTTGGCACCACACACAACGTTCTTCGGGAATTCCCCGACGAGCTGCCACATGTCCTTGTCGTTGGAGTAGATCGCAACGAGGTGGCCCCTGGCGGCGTAGCGGCGGGCGAGGAGGGCCAGCACGTCGTCGGCCTCGTAGCCGGGGACCTTGATCTGAACCGCCTTCGAGTGCTCCAGGGCTTTTTGGGTGAGGTGGAAGCCGTTGTAGATGCCGGAGTCCGGTGCCTTACGGCCGACCTTGTATCCCGGAAAAATATCGCGGCGGGTCTGGCTTCCCTTTGGACCGTCCCAAACACAGATCACTGGGTCGGGACAGGCGAACACGTCCTGCATGAAGTTGCGTGGCGCCAAGCCGGAGACGTCAGTCTCCAGCTCGACGCGCAGGTACGAGTTCATGTCGTACAGGCGGATCACCCGAAGAACTCCAGGTGACCCTTGGTGAGGTTGATATCCATGCCGGGGGCGTGGAGCACGCCGGCATGGATCGTGCCGATCTGCAAATCGCGTAGCAACACCGTCTTGACGGAGGTGTCGTCGGCGGCGCTCGAAACCAGGGGCTTAGCCGCCGGTTTGGCGACGGATGCCGCCGCCGCCGGCAAGACGGCGGCGAGCCCCAACGCCTTGAGGAAGGAACGGCGCTCCATCACTCGGCCTCGGCCGTCGCCATGCCGAGCGCTTCCTCGTACAGTTCGAGGATGCTGTCCTCTTCTTGGCGCTCCGCCGCGTCGAGCTTGCGACGGGCGATGATCTTGCGCATCGCCTTGGTGTCGAAGCCGGTGCCCTTGGCCTCGGCGAAGACTTCCTTGATGTCGTCGCTGATCGTGGATTTCTCTTCCTCGAGCCGCTCGATGCGTTCGATGAAAGCACGCAGTTGTCCAGCAGCCACGACTTGGCTGTTTTCATTCTCGTCCATGATGTTCTCCGGGAGTTGAAACAAAAAATCGGGCGGGAGTTACCCCGCCCGATCACTAAGCCGGGGAGCTTGGATCAGAGGCCGACCCCGGCTGGAGGGGTCAGCCCACGACCTTGTAGTCGCGGAAGTCGAGGATGCCCCAGGTGTTGCCGTTGGAAGCCTGCTCCAAGTAGCCCACCGTGACCTCGATCGTGTCGCCGGCCGGGTCAGCACCGTCCTTGGTCATCTGCTTCACGAGCTTCGCAAAGCTCTTGAAGCCGGTCGTCGAGAACGAGTGACCGAGGATGGTGCCGGCCGAAACCGTCTCGTCCTTCAGCTTGATGTCGTCCAGGATTTCCATCTGGATGTCAGCGGACTTGTACGGGCGGGCCTTCGGGTCCACCGCACGGGCTTCCGACAGGGCCCGGGCCCAGGTCGCGCCGTCCGTGGTCATCACGCGGTCGTAGGTCTTCCGGTAGGTGGCCGGGTTGCCGTACTTGACCGACTCGCTGTAGCCGACGTCGGACAGGTCGATCCGCGCCCTGAACTCTTCCAGAAGCGGCTTCTTGGCGCCGATCTGCAGGCCGTGTTCGTTCACCTTCAGCCATTCATCGACCACGACGGCACCCGCCATTGCGTCGTCCAGTCCCATCGGGCGTCCGGCAGTGGCGACAGCACCCTGGTTCTGCGAAGCGGCAGCGACGGCGGTGCCGACGTTGTTGTTCGCATTTTCCTGGGGGATGTTGGCGGCGGCGGCGGTGGCCTGGCTGATGGCAGCGTCGATATTGTTCATTCACAGTTTCCTTCGTTTTGCGTTTTCATCACCGCGGCGTGCGGTAGGCTTGAAATAAGAAAGGCCCGCCGAATTGCGACGGGCCTTTTGTTCTTGTCCTAGAGTACCGCGTTCTTTTTATGCGGCCTCTTTCAGCTCTTGTTCTCCTTCTATGTTGTGCTCGTAGAGCTTCAGCACCTCGTGCGTCGGGTCCACCTTGTGAGCGTCCAAGCTCTTCTGGTAGATGATGAACGTGATGCGGTTATCTAGGCTGTCCTCGTAGAGCAGGACCGTGATGCGCAGCGGAGAGCCACGCTTGCCACGGATCGCCCGCCGGTAGGCTTGCAGAACCGTCGTGTCGAGGAAGTCCAGCGAGGCGAAGATCATGTGATCGACCTCCTGGTCACCGCAGAACTGCCAGTTGAAGCCCACGTCGGCCACGGCCGGCGAGGCGATGATGCAGTTCAGGCGGCCCTCACGGAACGCCAAGTCGATTTCGCCTCGTTGCTTAGGCGAGACGTCACCATTCAGGATGTCAGCCTTCAGCCCGTAGGCACGGGCCATTTCCAGGATCCGGTACTGCTGGGGCTTGAGCGCGGCGTAGACGATCAGCGGCTTGCCGGTGCGGGCGTGGTCCTCGAAGTGGATGTCGAGGCGTTCCTCCTTTCCGCAGCGGGAGCCCTTCATGATGTCGATGGTGTTCCCGCTCTCCGGGTCGGACAGATCCGGGAACACGTTCGGATGCTCCATGATCTGGCGAGCGCGGATGAAGCCCACACCTGGCTGGGTGCCGTCGAGGTAGAACTTTTCCAACTCGACGAAGGCTTCGTCCTTGAACTTGTTGTAGATCTCGCGCTGCTTCTCGGACATCTCCACCCACTCGGGGATGATGACCTTGGCCTCCTTGCCGTAAACCATCTCGAAGGTCCGGCGGATGCCGTGCTTGCCGAAGATGGCCGACAGCTTCTCGTGGTTGCGCCACGCCTTGAGCTTCCCGGTGATCGGGTCCTCGATCGAGTGGTAGTAGTAGAAACCCTTGTAGGAGGGGTAGTAGCGCGGCTCGATCACGCGGATCGCGGGGTAGGCGCTGTCCAGGCGGCCGGAGACCAGCGTGCCCGTCATCCCGCCGAAATACTCCATCGGACCCCTGAAGAAGGAGTCGTAAAAGCCCTGCGTGCGCTGCGAAGCATCGCCCTTGTAGCCCTTGTGGATCTCGTCGACCTGGACCGCCTTGACGAACCGCGGCAGTGCTTCCCAGTGGGTCGAGAAGGCATCGAACCCCATCAGGAACACCTTGGTGTTGCCGGGGTTGGCGAGCTCGTACGGCAGCTTGGTCCTGGCCGTGAGCATCCGCCGGTCGATGGTCATGTCCTTGCGGGCCACGCCGGCGGTAAGGAGTGCCTTGAAGGTGACCTTCTGCGAGCCGAACAGCTCGTACTTGCGTCGGGTGTGGTCCCACTCGAGCAACGTCTCTGCGAGCTTCTGTTGGGCGGGTGACAGCGGCCGAAGGCCCGTGACGATCGTCACTTCATCGGGTTTGAAATTCGTGAAGCGGAGGATCTCGTCCCGGTTCTTCTTGAGCAGGGAAAGGGGCATGACGAACGCAGAACCGACGCCATGCTCCTTCCACAGCCACCACTGATATACGCACACCGAAGGGGTCTTACCCGTGCCCGGGTCGGACAGGTTCAGCCACTTCGGGTTGCGGATATAGTAGGCGAGGTCGGCGATCTGGTAATCGCGGAGCGAGACGCCGTCATCCATCGGTCACCTCGTGCAAAGCCTCCAGAGCCGCGGCCATGCGAGACATCGCGGTGCGCGCCGCCTGGACTGCGAAGCCCAAAGCGTCTTCAGGGTTCTCAGCGGCTTCGATGATCTGGATGACATGGTCGGCGATCACGACACCTGGCTGGATCCATGCCGAATACGAGCGGACGGGATAGCCGGCTTGGGGGTCGAACGGCGCGTTGCGGTCCTCGTTGACGTGGATCGTCACGTGGCCTTTTTCCACCGTGTAGTGCCAGCCAAGGTTCTCCCAGATCTTGACCTGCCAGCCGTCGCCCATCCGGGCGGCAAGAGCCTCGGCGTTGCGCTTGGCCGCCACATACCATTCATGGCGACAGAACTTGCCACCACCACACCGGGGCGAGCAGTAGAAGGGGCCGTTTCGTACGGGCACCCAGGCTTTGTCGTTGGTGCTACCCATTGAAGAATTTCTCCGCTGCTGTGAGCACAGCCACGGCGTGCTCAAGATAGATTTTCAGGTGCTGGACTTGCCGGCGCTTGCGGATCAGGAAGGACTCGCGGGCGAGCTCGATGGTCGGGTAGGCCCAGCGCTTGTTGGCGTCCTTCAGGACGAACCGTTCCCGGCTCCAGTCGTCCAGCCAAACGCCCTTCGGCGTCTCGCGGAGCACCCGGAACCGGCGCAGGTGGATGGAGGGCGTGGACGACGAGCTGTCCTCATAGCGATACCATCCATCCTCGACCAAGCCGGGGCTCTCGTAGAGTTGGATTTCGTCGGCGTTCTTGACTGCCTGCTCGAAGAAGAGGAGGTCAGCCATACTTCTTGTCGAGCTCCATGAGCTGTTTGGCGGCGAAATCTTTGAACTCCCAGATGATGTCCTTCATCCGGCTCTGGCTGAGTTCGCCCAACAACTCCATGAGCTCTTTGTAGCCGGTGCAGCATGACGCTATGTGCCCACTGAAGACCGGCTTGATGTCGTTGCCCTTCTCGTGTTCGTCCAGCCAATGGAGTGCCTTGTGGAGCTGCTCGTAGCGGGCAGAGGCCTTGGAGATGGCTTCAGCCTTGTGGCTGAACTCCCGAATGGTCATCATGTCAGTACCCTCGTGCAGGATTGTCGCAGTAGCCCGTGCGATCGCGGTGCTCGTGGAAGCGGTACCAGCCGTCACGGCTGGCGTTTCGGACGCGCCGGAGCTGGCCTTCGAAGCTCTCCAGCTTGCCGGGGATCTCGATGCCCTCGGCGCGCAGATAGGCCCAGCCCTTGTCGGTGAGTATCGGCGCCATGCCCCGGGTGACGTAGCCGGAGCCCTGCAGATAGCCGAGTGAGGCGCCGACAGCGGCGCCCCATCCGTCGATCGCGTCAGGGTCGCCTGCGATGGACCGCAGGACTTTCAGGTCGTGGTCGATCATGAGTTGATCCCCAGGGTGTTTTGGATTTCACGGAGCTTGGCGCGCTGGCCGAGTTCGTAGGCCTGGCGCAAAAGGGAGACGAGACTCTGGATCTGGTACTCAGAGTTGGGGTCTCGCTTGAAACGCTGCTCGCCGTAGGGGGAGTAGGTGCTCAGTGGCCCTACCACGCACTCGTCCCAGTCCTCGTCCTTGGAGGAGGAACTGAGAAAACCATCTCCGTTCCTCTTCCAGTACCTGATCCGGCAGAAGCGATGGTGATCGCTCATGCCACCAACGTGTCCAGCTCGTTGACCAGCTGCCTGACGGTCGGGTCGACCGCGGCGAGCTGCTTGAAGAACTGGAGCTTCGAGTACTCCTTGGCGCGTTTGTCGAGCGCGGCCTCGATCTCGGCGATGCGCTGCTCGCGCTGGGCCGCCGCCTTGTAATCGGTGTCGTCGACCACCTGGATGACGCGCTTGGTCGCCTTGACCGAGCCGTTCGGGAGGATGTCGACGACCTTGACGCAGGTGTAGCCGCCATACGGGCTGTCGACGATGACGTGGTCGTTCACGGCGACTGGGTACGGGCAGAAATAGTGGTACTTCTTCGAGCGATTGTACTCGGAGGTGTGGAAGACGGCGGCGATGACGTTTGACTGTTTCATGTTCAGTGTCCTTTTGAAAGCATGTGCTGTTTGAGCAAATGGGCGCCGTACGCCTCCCAAGGTAGGGACACGAGGTCGGCGATATTCACTTGCCCTAGAGTACTGATTGTTCGTCTCGCCTCCGGCCGGAGGACGAGGGTGGGTTCGCCCTGCAAGACAAGCCGGCGGGGCAGGTAAGGAGCGGCCTCCAGGACCTGATCAACGAACCGCTTGTCCTTGGCCCGCACGCCGGTCAGGACGAGAGGCTGGACATTGGTGTATCCGAGGGATCTGATGATCTTGTCGGGTCGAAAGCTCCAGAACGGAGCGATCGGGAGCCGCGTTGGGCCCGACATCCTGGCGAGTGTCGCGAGGACGATGGAGAGGTCTTGTTGCGAGGTGAACACCGCCTGGTCCCCCATGTTTTGGGGAACGGGTGACATGGCGTCTACCAGCGGGTCGGCGGGAAAGCGGGAGGGATCGACTTCAGCTCTGAGATCGATGCGATGATCGCAGGGGTTCTTGCTCGGCTCGAACGGACTTGGGATCTCAAAATTGAAGGCGGTTGTTATCCTCTCGCCTTGCAGGAGAAAGGCGATGTCGCCCTCCCAGTGTATGCCGTTCACGCTGCCTTCTTGACCTCCTCTGCGAGCTGGACTTCGACCTTCGCCTTCGACGCCCTTGTATAGGTGGTCTCGGTCTTGAGAATTCCAAGCTCGAACAGCTTGGCTTTCAGTTTTCGGTCGGCCGTCTCGAGTTTGACGGGGTCGATCACGATCTCCGAGCCCTTAACCCGGCGCTCAACCGCGGCCGAGACGATGACCTTGCCCTTGCCGGGGATGTCGTAGGTGTCGGCGCCGGCGGGGCGGATGAGCTCCTTGAGCTGCTCGTATCGAGCCTCCAGCGGCTCGATCTTAGCCTTCAGCGACAGCAGTTCGTCGATGGTTGGTTTCAGGTTGTCGTTCATTTCGTTTTCCCAATAAAAAAGCCGGCACTAGGCCGGCTGTTTGATTTCCGTGTTGTGGATGCTCATGAGCAGGGCTCGGAGCCTGGGGTCCTTCTCCAGCGTGATAGCCAGCTGGAACGGGCCTTTGAGCCAGTCTGCCCTGCTCTTGGCGCTGGGGGACGTCCGCAGGCCGCGGACGGCGCCCCAGTAATTTTTCATGCGCTCGTCGATCATGATGCGAATGGTCTCATCAACTCCTCTATCGTGGTGCTCATCACGGAAGCCAGGTTCTGCAGCTCCCGAACGGTGAAGTCGTGGAGCCCGAGCTCCATCTTCCGCACCGTGAGTCGGTTGACCCGGATTTGATCAGCCATCTCCTGGTAAGTGAAGGCGTGATCGATTTCCCGGAACTTGTTGAGGCGGATCCCGATCGAGTGGTGGCCATAGCTCAAAGGCTTCTGGCCGGCGAGGGCCAACCGGCCGCCCCTGCGCCTGCTCGATGTGATTTCGATCCGCTTCGTCCCCATTTCCTTGGCTCGACGCACAAGCTTGACGACCGTGCTGTACGATCGTCCGTACTTGTCCGCGAGCCACCCATAGCTGGCCCCTTGCTGCCAGTCTTCGATGGTGCCTTCAGGCCAGGGCTTTTTCGACCCGGCACCCATTGGTTGTATGGACATATTTCCTCGTTGACCCGAGGGTGTGTTCGACATCGTGCTGCCGAACACACCCGCTATTTCCGACTTTGTCGCTCTTTGGCGATCGGAATGACGAGGTTTTTCAAGAGGCTGCTAGCGATTTCAGGTACTTACACCCGAAAGTCCCCGCTAACTCTTAATCAGCGGGTCCACAGTTCAATCCTGTGCGCACCCACCAAATTCTTCAAAGACTTGGTGGAAAGACCCTGAATAGGCCGGTTCAATTGCCGCGCTCGTTCATCGGCTGCTTTCGCCGCCGGGCCGCCTTTGGCCAGGAGAGATGTAGGATTTTGTAGCTTGGTCAAAGACTACGATTGGCCGCGCCGAAAAACGCGGCTCAGAAACCTGCCGAACCGAAAAGCCATGCCGTTGTCCGCGCTCCGACCGTCGTCGGCATCAATGGCGGCCTTTCCGCCTGAGAAATCGCTGATGAGCCACCAGAAGAAAATCAGAAAAACAACGAGAATTGCGGTGTCGATCGGGCCGTAAGTTGAATATCCACTGTGCCGAAGCACACCAGCAAGCAGCACGGCGATAGTCATAGCAGCGGCAGCCGGGTGAAGCTTTTTCATCCACCAGATCTATTCGAGAATCGCTACAACCGGAAGATGTTACTTCTCCGACACGCCGGCCTCGGCAAAGCTCGCCATCCTCGCATGGCACTCCAGCGCCGAGCGGACGATGTTGACGGCGAGGCAAGCGCCGGAGCCTTCGCCGAGCCGCATGCCGAGGTCGAGCAGCGGCGGCAGGTCGAGCGCTTCGAGCAGGCCGCGGTGACCCGATTCAGCCGAGACGTGGGCGGCGATCGTATGAGCAAGGCCTGTGGAGTGCAGCTTTGCCAAAGGTGCTGCGGCTGCGGTGCAGACGAAGCCGTCAAGCAGCACCGGTATGCCCATGTGACGGGCGGCAAGCGTGGCGCCGAAGATGGCGGCGAGTTCGCGGCCGCCGAGCGCCGCGGCAACCCCCAGGGGGTCGGCAAGAATGGCGGCGTGGCGCTTCAAGCCCGATTCGATGGCAACCACCTTGCGCTCGAGGCCGGCATCGTCGACGCCGGTGCCGCGTCCGGTCCATTTTTCGGCATCGCCGCCGAACAGCGCCGCCGAGATCGCGGCGGCCGGCGTGGTGTTGCCGATACCCATCTCGCCGAAGCAGACGAGATCGAGATCATCAGTCACCGCATCGTAGCCGGCCGAGACGGCGGCAAGAAATGCCTTGTCGTCCATCGCCGGCGTTTGCGTGAAATCGCCGGTCGGATGGTCGAGATCGAGCGGAATGACGTCGAGTTCGGCGCCCGCGATGCGGGCGAGCTGGTTGATGGCCGCACCGCCGCCGGCGAAATTCGCCACCATCTGCACCGTGACTTCCGAAGGATAAGCCGACACGCCTTGCGCGGTAACGCCGTGGTTGCCGGCGAAGACGAAAACTTTCACCCGCTCGAGCCTAGGCATGTCGCGGCCCTGCCAGCGCGCCAGCCACGCGGCGATGGACTCAAGCCGGCCGAGGCTGCCCTGCGGCTTGGTCAACGTGTCCTGGCGGCGAGCGACCGCGCTCGCGGCGGCGTCATCGCCATCAGGCAGGTCGAGGCAAGCAGCGCGCAATTCATCTAGGGATTTGAAAGGCATGGAAGGAAATTCTCCGAAACAGAGTCAGGAAAGGGCTACGGAAGCGACGAGCAGCACCGCGATTTCGCTCACCTGTTGCATAGCGCCGATCGTGTCGCCGGTCTGGCCACCGATCTGGTTGAGGCAAAGCGCGTGGAAGGCGGCAAAGAGCAGGCCGAGCAGGATAAGCGCGGCGATGGCGCCGCCGATTCCAAGCAGGAGGAGCGGGATGGCGCCGAGCACGGCGCCGGCTATGGCGATTTCCCGCGAGACGGTGCCGGCGCCGGCCGAGAGGCCATCGTCGCGCGCCGGCGGCAAGAGATGCATGAAGGCGCCGAATACACCGCGCGAGGCGGCATGGGCGGCCAAGAGGGCGAAGAGGGCCTGTGTGGGATCGACGAATTCCGACAGAGCGCTCCAGCGGATGAGCAGCGACAGCGCCAGCGCCATGGCGCCATAGGCGCCGATTCGGCTGTCGCGCATAATCTCCAGTTTGCGACCGCGCGTGTTGCCGCCGCCAAAACCGTCGGCGACATCGGACAGCCCGTCCTCGTGCAGGCAGCCGGTGGTGACCGCGGTTGCAACCAGGGCAAGGGCTGCCGCCGACCCGATGGCAAGGCCAAACCGTTCCGCCGTGGCAAAGACGATGGCGCCGATCAGGCCGACGACGAGGCCGGCGACCGGGGCGGCCCAGATCGCGGCGGCAAGGCTGCGGCCGCGAAAGTCGATGACGGGCAAGGGCAGCCTGGTGAAGAAGACCAGGCAGAGGGCAACATCGCTGGGGATTTGCCGGGGCGAAAGGGTGACCTTCGGGAACTTCATGCCTCAGCCCCTTGCGATGGCATGGAAGAAGGTGCCGCTGACTTGGCCGCGCCGGTAGCCCGAGGCGCCGATCGGATTGCCTTGCCCGTCGGCGAGGTCGGCCAGGGGCTCGTCATCACCGGCCGCCGTCATCTGCGCATAATGGAATTCGTGCCCGCGGATCAGCGCGCCCCGCGGGCCGAGCGGACAGTCGGCGCGCAGCCGCGCTTCGCGATAGCCGAGGTTCATCTTGCGCTTGGCGAAGCTGGTTGAATGGCCGAGCAGGCCGAGCATTTTGTGCGTTTCGCCAGATGCATCTTCCAGAGCTTCGCCAAGCACCATGAAGCCACCGCACTCACCATGGATGGGCTTCGTCCCGGCGAACCTTGCCGTTCCTTTCCGAAAATTCGCAGCGGCGGCGAGACGGCCGGCGTGAAGCTCGGGATAGCCGCCAGGCAGCCAGCAGACGTCGCAGCTGTCGTCAGGCGCCTCGTCCGCGAGCGGCGAGAACGGAACGATCTCCGCGCCGGCCTTGCGCCAGTAGGCCGCGACGTGCGGATAGAGAAAGGTGAAGGCGGCATCCTCGGCAAGTGCGATGCGCTGGCCGGGCGGCTGCAGCGCATCGTCGAAGCTGCCGGGCTCCGGGGCGAGAGGTGTTGCCAGCGCCATGACGGCGTCGAGGTCGAGCGACTTTTCCGCCATGTCGGCCAACCGGTCGAGATGCGCCATCAGGTCATCATATTCACCGGCCTGGACGAGGCCGAGATGGCGCTCGGGCAAGTTGAGCGTGGGATCGCGCAGGATGGCGCCGACGACCGGCAGGCCGATCGCCTCGATGGCGTCGCCGGACAGCCGGCGATGGCGCTCGCTGCCCAGCCGGTTGAGCACGATGCCCGCCATGCGAACCTCCGGATCGTAGATGGCGAACCCCTTGGCGACGGCCGCTGCCGTGGTCGACTGGCCGGAAACGTCCAGCACCAGCAGCACCGGCAGGCCGTAGAGCCGCGCGAGATCGGCCGCCGAACCGCTGCGGCCCGGCGCGGCCGGAATGCCGTCGAACAGGCCCATGGCGCTTTCGAGGATAACAAAATCGGCGTCGTCGGCGGCATTTACGGCCAGTGCGTTGAGCAGCGACGGCGACATCGCCCAGCTGTCAAGATTGACGCCGGACAGGCCGGTGGCGGCGGTGTGGAAGCCGGGATCGATGTAATCGGGGCCAGACTTGGCGCCGCGTACTTTCAGGCCGCGCCGAGTGAGTGCGCGTAAAATGCCGATGGTGACGCTGGTCTTGCCCGAGCCGGAGCGCGGCGCGCCGACGATGATCGCGCGGGCGCTCACGATGCACCCGCCAGCGCCGCGCGCATGGCGACGATGCCGCCGACGACGATCAGCGCCGGTGCGGACAGGCCGGCGGCGGCGGCTTCCTCGGCGATGGTGGCCAGCGTGGCGACGACGATGCGCTCCTGCGGCGTCGTCGCGGCGACGATCACCGCCGCCGGCGTCGATGGCGCCAGCCCGCCGTCGAGCAATGCGGCCGATATCACAGGCAGATTGGCCATGCCCATGTAGACCACGACAGGCTGGCCGGTGCGCGCGATCGCGGCCCAGTCGAGATCGTCATCGGTGCCGGCGGCATGGCCGGTCGCCAGGATTACCGCCTTGTTGATGCCGCGCATGGTCGCGGGGATGCCGGTGGCGGCCAGCGCGCTGAGGCCCGAGGTGAGGCCGGGCAGGACGCGGAACGGGATGTTTTCCCGCGCCAGCGCCAGCGCCTCTTCGCCGCCACGGCCGAAAATATAGGGGTCGCCGCCCTTCAGCCTGACGACGCGGCGGCCCTGGCGCGCCAGCCGGACCAGCAGGGCGGTTATGTCGTCCTGTTTCATCGAGGGTTTTCCGCCGCGCTTGCCGGCAAAGAAAAGCTCGGCGTTTTCGGCAACCGCGACGACGTCCGGGGAGACCAGCGCATCGTAGACCAGCGCATCCGCCTCACTCAGCGCCGCCAGCACTTCCAGCGTCAGGCAGCCGGGATCGCCGGGGCCGGCGCCGGCGAGCCAGACATGGCCGGGCTCAAGCGTCCGCGGCTTGAAGTTCAGCCGGGCAAGCGCCTGTTGGAGCGCGGCGTTCTCGCCCTTATTTTTGGTGCTGTCGCTCACAATCCGTCCCGTCCGCGAAAACGCCGTTGGTAATGCGCGTCGTACAATGAACTCTCGCCAAAGCCTTCCGCCGCCAGCGAGCGGCCGACGAAGATGATGGCCGTACGCTCCATCGGGTCGGCGGCCAGTTGTGCCTCGATGGTTTCCAGCGTGCCGGTCAGCACGCGCTCGTCCGGCCAGGAGGCACGGAAGACGACCGCCACCGGGCAATCGCGGCCATAGAGCGGCGTCAGCTCGGCGACGATGCGATCGATGGCGTGGATGGCAAGATGAATGGCAAGCGTGGCGCCGGTGCGGCCGAAACCGGCCAGCGTTTCGCCAGGCGGCATTTTTGAAGCGCGGCCGGAGACGCGGGTCAGCACCAGGCTCTGGGCGACTTCGGGAATGGTCAGCTCGCGCCGCAGAGCAGCCGCCGCGGCAGCGAAAGAGGGAACGCCCGGCGTCAGCGTGTAGGGAATGCCGTGCCTTTCCAGCCGGCGGATCTGTTCGGCAACCGCGCTCCATACCGACAGGTCACCGGAATGCAGCCGCGCGACATCATGGCCGGCCTTGTGGGCGGCCAGATATTCGGCCTCGATCTCGTCGAGCGACATCGGCGCGGTGTCGATCAGCTTCGTTCCCGGGGCGCAATGCTGCAGCAATTCGGGCGCCACGATCGAGCCGGCATGGAGGCAGACCGGGCAGCTTGCCAGCAGCCGCGCGCCGCGCAGGGTAATGAGGTCGGCGGCGCCCGGACCGGCGCCGATGAAATGCACGGTCATGCCGCGTCTCCGCTGATGGCGATGGCGCAGGTGACCGGGCCGAGCACGATGCGTGGTCCCAGCAGCCTGGCGCCTTCGCCGGCGACGGCCAGCGCCGATGCTTCGGAAACCGACGGTGTGCCGGCCAGACCCTGCGAGAGGCTGGAGTTGCTGAGCGCCTTCGTCGACGCTGCTTTAAGCGCTGCCTCATCGACGACGATGACGGGAAGGTTGAGTGTGCGACCTGCGGCAGCGATCGCCTGTTCATCTTTCTTGAGCATGGCGGTGGCGAGCGACGAGAGCGCCGTCATCGCCAGCCCGTGCGCTTCGAGCGCGGTTTCTATCGCGGCAAGCACGTCCTCGACGCTTACACCCTTTCGGCTGCCGATGCCCGCGACCATCATGGCTTGATCCAACTCCATTGGGTAACCGGCATCGCCGGCCGCCAGGCCTGCATCGAACCGACAGGCGCGGCGCGGGATATGGCGATGCGGGTCAGATCGCCCCCGAGCTCGGTATGACGGGCAAGAAGCAGCGTCTCCATTTCCAGCGTCACCGCATTGGCAACGAGGCGGCCGCCGGTGCGCAGCGCCTTGATGGCGGCGGCCAGCACGCCGGCGTCGCTGCCGCCGCCGCCAATGAAAATCGCGTCTGGCGTATCGAGCCTTGCAAGCGCCTTGGGAGCGCTGCCTTCGACCACGATGAGTCCGGGAACGCCACACGCGGCAGCATTGTGGGCGATGCGGGCGGCGCGGATCGGGTCGGCTTCGATGGCAACAGCGCGCATCGAGGAATGGGCGAGCATCCATTCGATGCCGATGGAACCGGAGCCGGCGCCAACATCCCACAGCAGTTCGCCGCGCCTCGGCGCCAGCGCCGACAGCGTGATGGCGCGGATCTCATGCTTGGTGATCTGGCCGTCATGGTCGAACAGATGATCGGCGAGGCCTGATGTCAAAGGCAGGATACGCGCATCCGGACCAGATTCAATTTCGAGCGCCAGCACATTGAGCGGATTGATGTTTTCGAGGTTGAACGCATCGGCCCGGGCCGTGCGCAGGTTCTCGTTCGGCCCGCCCAATGCCTCCAGGATCGTCAACCGCGAGGCGCCGAAATCAAGCTCGGTGAGCAGGCGGGCGATTGCCGCCGGTGCATCGCCGTCGGATGTCAGGGCCAGGATACGCGCGTTGGGCTGCAGCAATGGCCGGATCAGGTCGATGGGGCGGCCATGCAACGAGATGGTTTCGATGTCCTGCAGCGCCCAGCCGAGGCGAGCGGCCGCCAGCGAAATGGCCGAGGGCGCGGGAATGACATGCATCTCCCGCGGCTTAACCTTGCGGGCGAGGGTGACGCCGACGCCGTGGAAAAAGGGATCGCCGGAGGCAAGAACGCAAACGCGCTTGCCGGCGAGCGACAGCACGTCGTGCATCTCGGCATCGAAGGGAACCGGCCATGGGCGCGGATCGCCCTTGGCGAATGATGAGACGAGCGCCAGATGCCGCTTGCCGCCAAAGATGATTTCAGCGTCGGCGATCCGCTGCTTGGCCTCGTCGCCGAGACCGGCTACACCGTCCTCGCCTATGCCGACGATGGTGAGCCATTTTTGGTTGGCGCCGCGTAGACTCTTAGCAGGCATGATGACCCACCGCATTCTGATCCTCGGCGGAACCACCGAAGCCCGGCAACTGGCTGGAAAACTGGCAGCCGGTCACTCGGTGACGCTGTCGCTGGCGGGCCGCACCGAAAGCCCGGTGACGCAGGGCGTGCCGGTACGCAGTGGAGGGTTTGGCGGCGCCGATGGTCTGGCCGCCTATCTCAAGGAGACAAGCATCGAGCTGCTGATCGACGCCACGCATCCCTACGCGGCGCGAATTTCCGCCAATGCGGCGCAGGCCGCGCGCATGGCTGGGGTGCCGATCGTCGCTCTGCGCCGTCCCGGCTGGGAGCCTGTCGAGGGCGATCGCTGGACGCAGGTCTATACGACAGGCGATGCCGTGCAGGCGCTTGGACCGGCGCCGCGCCGTGTATTCCTGGCTCTCGGCCGGCAGGAGGTCGCGGCTTTCGAAGCCGCGCCCCAGCACCACTATCTCATCCGCAGCGTCGATCCGGTCGAGCCGAAGCTGGCAGTGCCCGATGCCACCTATCTCCTGGCGCGCGGGCCGTTTCGCGAGGCGGAGGAACACACGCTGCTCCAGCGGCACGGCATCGACATCGTCGTATCCAAGAACAGCGGCGGCGCGGCGACTTATGGCAAGATCGCCGCGGCGCGGGCGCTTGGCCTCGACGTCGTCATGGTGCACAGGCCTGCGCTGCCGGAGATTCCTTCGGCTGCGACCGTTGATCAGCTTGCCGACATGGTCGATCATCTTGTCGAGCCTGCCGCGGAGCGCGGCGTGTAAACCAGCGCCGGCCTGTTACCGCGCCTGATGATCCGGGTTTCCGGCGAACCGATGATGATGCAGGTTGCCATATCCGCCTTGTCGGCATCGGCATCCGCCAGCAGGAACACCTCGATGCGCTCATCGGGCCGGCCTGCGGCACGGCCGAATATAACGGGCGTGGTGCCCGGCAGAATGGCCTTCAGACATTCGAAGGCGCGGCCAAGCTGCCAGGGGCGCGCCTTGCTGATGGGATTGTAAAGCGCGATGACGAAGCCGGCGCCGGCGGCCGCCAGCAGGCGCAGTTCGACCAAGTCCCATGGCTTCAGATTGTCGGACAGCGAGATGGCGCAGAAATCATGGCCGAGCGGTGCCCCGATGCGGGCAGCGACAGCGAGCATGGCGGTGACGCCAGGCACGATTGCGAGATCGATCGCGCGCCATTCGGAGGGGCCGGCTTCGATCGCCTCGCAGACGGCCGCCGCCATGGCGAAGACGCCTGGATCGCCCCCGGAGACGACGGCGACATTGTGACCTTCGGCCGCCTTCGCCAGCGCCTCGTTGGAGCGGGCAAGCTCTTCGCGATTGTCGGAGGCGATGCGGGTCTGGTCCGGGCGCAATTCCAGCCGGTCGAGATAGGGCTTGTAGCCGTAGAAGAAGCTTGCCTCGGCGACGGCGTGGCTCGCCTGCGGCGTCACCTGATCGGCGTTGCCAGGTCCGAGCCCGATGACAGTGAGGCGGCCGCTCATGCGCTACCCGCCGACGCGACAGGGCGTCCGGACCAGCCGGCAACGAGCACAATGGCGAAATAGGGCGCCTTGTCGTCCGGCTTGTCGGTGAGCCGCATCGAGACGCTGCCCGGCATGGTGCCGCGCTCGACATAGACGGCGCGTGTCAGCTTGCCGGTGGCCTCCAGCGCCCGCCGGATTTTGGGCAGGTTGCGGCCGACCTTCATGATGACGGCGGCATCGGTGTCGGCGAGGCGCCGGGTCAGTTCGAACTCGCTCATCGTGCCCGGCAGCACGGTCAGCACGTCGTCGCCCTGAACGATCGGCAGGCCGGTCGCCGACCAGCAGCCCGACATGGCGGTAACGCCGGGAATGACCTCGGTCGGAAAACGATGGGCGAGGCGCACATGCAGATGCATGTAGGAGCCATAGAAGAGCGGATCGCCTTCCGACAGCACGGCGACCATCCTACCGGCATCCAGATGACCGGCAACGGTCTCGGCGGACTCCTCGTAGAAGGCCGATATCTGCGCGCGGTAATCGTCGTGATCCTTGTCGATCTCCGTGGTCACGGGATAGAGCAACGGCAGCTCCAGCATGTCGGGCCGGAAGCGCGTCTCGACGATGGCGCGCGCATTGCTGTTGTTGCCGCGCTTGGCGAAATACGCCACCACATCGGCCTCGGCCAGCGCACGCGCGGCCTTCAGCGTCAACAGTTCCGGGTCGCCGGGACCGGTACCGACGCCGACCAGGCGGCCCCTCGATCCGGTTTTGGGGAGCGCGTTCACAGGCCGGGCCTCGCGAGAGAATTGAGGGCTGCCGCGGTCATGGCGCTGCCGCCAAGCCTGCCGCGCACGATTGCATAGGGTACGCCGTAGGAATTCTGCGCCAGCGCGTCCTTCGATTCGGCGGCACCGACGAAGCCCACCGGCATGCCGATGATGGCGGCCGGTTTCGGCGCACCGTCGCGCAGCTTCTCCAGAAGATAAAAGAGTGCGGTCGGCGCATTGCCGATGGCCACCACCGAACCGGCGATGCGCTCGCCCCACAGGTCGATCGCGGCGGCAGAACGTGTGTTGCCGATCGTCCTGGCGATTTCATGCGTGCGCGGGTCGCGCAAGGTGCAGATCACCTCGTTGCCGGCAGGCAGGCGGGCGCGGGTGACGCCGTGCGAGACCATTTCGGCGTCGCAGAAGATCGGCGCGCCGGCGGCAAGCGCGGCCCGTGCGGCGGAAACGAAATCGCTGGAGAAGACAAAATTCTTGGCGGCTTCCACTTGGCCGCAGGCATGGATCATGCGGACCGCGACATCGGCCTCTGCTTCGGAAAAGCGCGCGAGATCAGCCTCGGCGCGGATGATGGCAAAGGAGCGTTCGTAGATCGCCGTGCCGTCGTGGATGTAGTCGTAGGCGACCATTGTCATTCCTGTCGATAAGCCTCTGCGATGTCGGCCGGCCCCAGCCTCGTCAGGCAGGCGGCGGCGGTCTCGCCCTGATAGCGTGCGCTGCGGATTGCCGCCGCGACGCGGC
The DNA here is from genome assembly GCF_006442185.1 of Mesorhizobium sp. B2-4-1. NCBI lineage: Bacteria > Pseudomonadati > Pseudomonadota > Alphaproteobacteria > Hyphomicrobiales > Phyllobacteriaceae > Mesorhizobium > Mesorhizobium sp. B2-4-1. Next base: position 293,423 of record NZ_VFVN01000003.1, read on the forward strand.
CGATGCCGCGCGCGGCGTCATAGCCCGGCCTGTAACCGGCAGGAAGGGCCTTTGCCGTCGCGTTCACGACAAGTCCGGCTCCATTTTCGCCGCCGACCACGGTCAGCGCCGCTGGGCCGGGATGCGCGCAACCCTTGGCGCAGCCAGAAACATGCAAGGTGAAGTCAAGACTATCGGCGTTTTCGGTGGCGATCGCCTCGGCAATGTCGCGCGTGGCGATGCGACCCGAGGCGCAAGCCGGCGCGCCGGGACAAGCAGCGATGCGCGTGCGCGGGTCGGTGGGGGCGGTGACGAAGCCGAGGGTGGCGGCTGTTTGCTGGAGGGAAGGATTGGCGGCTGGTGGCTGGCCGAGGAAGAGCAGGGCGCGGCCCGGGGCGAGGCGGATTTCTGACGTCCCGAGGGTGAGAGCGCTTTGAGCGAGGGCGATGAGCCTTTCGGCGGGCATGCTGCCGTAGGGGAGACCGATGCCGAGGGCGCGGCCAGTGTTCAAGTCGAAAACGCCAATCGGCGAGCGAGGGTGCTCTACGGCGCCCCCCTCTGTCCTGCCGGACATCTCCCCCACAAGGGGGGAGATTGGCGGTTCGGGCGCCGGCTCTCCTTCTGCATCCCAGGAAATTGGCAAAGGCGAGCGTGAATGAGCAATCTCCCCCCTTGTGGGGGAGATGTCCGGCAGGACAGAGGGGGGCGCCGTAGAATGCCAACTTGCGAGAGACGCTATTTGCCTCTCCGATAAATCCCGTGTGTGCGCTTCGCGGCCTTTTTCAGCCACCATCCTAAGCGCTGCGACGGCTATGTCTCTAGCGGCATGCGCGTTGACCTTTGCCAACACTTTCGCATTCCGCCCGTCACCGGCAACCGACACCCGCCAGCGGATTCCCGCCTCGGTGCTCACCGCCTTCAGCCGCACGTCGGCCGTCACAGCATCCATCGTCAGTTGCCCGCCACCGTCGACAACGACCGAAACCTTCGGCCCGAGCCGCTGCGACAGCCCGGCGTCCTCGACCGCTTCCCTGATCCGATCAGCCAGCGGCCTGGGGTCGACGATCTCCTGCGGATCGATGCCGGCCAGTGGTCCGGTCTCCACTGGTACGCCAGTGCGGACCACAATGCCCAGCGCATCGACTTCCTTCGCCAGCAGGGTTGCACTTTGCGTGGTCAATCCGCGTATTTGCAAGCTGCCGCGCGCTGTCACTTCCATGATGCCGTTGCCGTGCCGCAGGGCGGATTCTGCCAGTCCGATCAGAAGCTTCGGCGACAATCCTCCGGCGACCGGGTTGAGCCGCACCAGCAGGCCGTCGCCGGTCTGCATCGGCGCCGAAAGGGCCGGGCAGGCGCCGCGGCGGGAGTAGGCGTTCATGCCGCCAACTCCCGTGCCTCGGCAATCAGTGCCGCGAGGTCGTCGTCGATCGAATTGCGCAAGGGATGCCAGAGGCCCCGCCGTCGCGCCGACAGGAGGCGTTCGGCAATGGCTTTTGCGGCGGCCGGGTTTTCGCGCAGGATGAAGGCGCGGACGTCCGCATCGCCGAGATAGGCATCGTGCACGGCCTCTATCAGCGCGCCCGGTATGGCCTGCGTGGTTTCGGCGAAGCCAACCAGCCGGTCGACGGTTTCGGCGAATTCCGAGGCGCCGCGCGGGCCGTGGCGCATCTGGCCCGCTATGAAGCGGGCGTTGACAGCGCGGGCGCGCACGACGCGCGTCACAGCCTCACTAAGTGAACGCGGCTTCGGCCTCTGCGGGTCCGTCGTGTCCAGCACGATAACGTCGGCATTCCTGCCAAGCGCTGCAAGGGCGGCCGAAAAGCCGCCGATAAAGGCGACATCGGCGGAGCCTTCGAGGATGTCGCGGCCGGGATCGTCGCCGGTGTGGACGAGAAGATCGGCCTCGGCGATGCGGTTCTCGAAAGCGCCGGGCGCGGCGATCCCTTCACCGCCGGCGCCGCCATAGGCATGCGATGTGGCATCGAGATAGGCGCGGCCGATTTCCTCGCGCGCCGCCCAGTCGCCGCTCGACAGGATTTCCTCGACGCCAGCGCCGTAAGTGCCAGGCGAGGTGCCAAAGATGCGCGGGCTGATCTTGCCCTCGGCGCGGGTCCTTGCGGCGAGCGGATTTTCCGAATCGTCCTCGTCGCGCGCGGCAACGGCGTTGGCAGCGGCATCGATCAGCGCGATCTGGGTCGGGAACATGTCGCGGAACAGGCCCGATATGCGCCAGGTGACGTCGACGCGCGGGTGGCCAAGCGCTGCCGGCGCCAACACCTCGATGCCGGTGACGCGGCCTGTGGCGGCATCCCATTGCGGGCGGCAGCCCATCAGCGAAAGCCCCTGCGCGATCTCCTCGCCGCCGGTGCGCAAAGACGCCGAACCCCAGAGGTCGATGATCAGCGAGCGCGGCCAGTCGCCATGCGATTGCATATAGGCGCGCACCACTTCCTCGGCGGCAGCCTTGCCGATGTCGTAAGCCGTCGGCGTCGGCATGGCGCGCGGGTCCGATGTGAACAGGTTGCGGCCGGTGGGCAGAACGTCGGAACGCCCGCGCGCGGGCGCGCCGGCCGGGCCCGCGGTGACATGACGACCGTCGAGCGCGGCAAGAAGGGCGGCCTTTTCGGCCTCGGCGCTTTGCCGGCGCATAAGGTCGGGCTCTTCGTCGGGCGCGCGGCCGTAGACATGCAGCCCATCCTTGATAGCGAAATCCTTCAGGTCGCAGAGCCAGGCATCGATGCGGCGCAGGGCCTCGTCCGGCGCGTCGGTGCGGGCAACGCCGGCCTCCGCGGCGAGGCCCGTCGTCTGCGCGGTTTCGACGATCAGACTGGCCAGACGGTCGCGGCGGCGGCGGTCGAGACCGTCAGCCTGGGCGTATTCGTCGACCAGCCGTTCGAGCCTGTGCTGGTTCTCGTCCAATCCGGCGCCGGTCAGCGGCGGCGGCAGATGGCCGAGCGTGACGGCGGCGATCCGCCGCTTCGCCTGCGCCGCCTCGCCGGGATTGGAGACGATAAAGGGATAGATGACGGGCAGGGGACCGGTGACGATCTCGGGGAAGCAGCTTTGCGAAAGCGCAACCGTCTTGCCCGGCAGCCATTCCAGCGTGCCATGCGCGCCAACATGGATGAGCGCATGGACGCCGAGCAATTTGCGCAGCCACAGGCCGAAGGCGAGCAATGCATGGCGCGGCGGCAGCGTCGGGTCGTGATAGTCGGCGCGGCGGTCGGCCGAGCGGCCGCGGTCTGGAGCCAGCGCCACGGTGATGTTGCCGAAGGTCGCGGCGCGGAAGGGGAAGTGTTTTTCGCTTGATGGCGAAGGTTTGCGCGAGGCGCCCCCCTCTGTCCTGCCGGACATCTCCCCCTCAAGGGGGGAGATTGGCGGCAGGACAGAGGGGGGTGGCTCGCGCAAACCTGTCTCGCCTTCGGCTTTGCCCCAAGCTGCTTCTACGGCAGCAATTGCTGCGCCCGGCAATTCCGTTGAGAAGGCAAGGTATTCATCCAACTCCAACCCAGCCTTGCTGCGCTCCAGCGCATCCAGCAACGCACGCGACGTTTGGGGAATTCCCTCAACCGCATAGCCCTGTTCCTGGAGGTCGTGCAGCATCGCCAGCACGCTCGATGGCACATCCAACCCGACCGCATAGCCGGTGCGGCCGGGAGCGCTTGGGTAATCGGGGATCAGGATAGCGACCTTGCGCTCGGCGCGCGGCGTTTCCCGAAGGCTGATGAAGGCCGCGACCCGGTCCGCCACCTGTTCGACGCGATCGGGCTCCGGCCGGTTGGCAAAGGCGCGGTGGCCGAGCGCCGGGTCGGTCTCGCTTTCGCCCTTGAACGAAACGGCGCCGGCGAGGATGCGGCCGTCCAGTTCGGGCAGAACGACATGCATGGCGAGGTCGGCGGGCGCCAGCCCGCGCTGGTTCTTCTCCCATACGTCGCGGCGGGTGGTGGCGACGATGACCTGGAAGACGGGAACGCCGGCGCGGTCGAACAGGGTTTCGACGCCGGGTTCGGCGCCGGACGCGAAAGCGGTCGCGGTGATGATGGCGGCGGGCTTGAGCTGGGCAATCGCGGTTTCAACAAAAGCCAGAGATTCCGGGTCTTTCAGGCTGGAGACGAAGATGGGGACGGGGAGCATGTCGCGCTGCCGTAGCGCCTCGAAAAGCGCGTCGATCGGCGCGACATCGGCGGCGAGCAGCATCGAGCGGTAGAAGAGGACGGGAATCACGGGTGGGTTGACGTTGCCGGCGTCGAGTTCCGTCACACCCCCCTCTGTCCTACCGGACATCTCCCCCGCAAGGGGGGAGATTGCTCTTTCATCGACGATTTCGCCTATCGCGGATGGTCGAGATAAATCCCTGTCCAAGGGGACAGAAGAGGAGCCGGCCTTGATGACAGCCGATCTCCCCCCTTGCGGAGGAGATGTCCTGCCGGACAGAGGGGGGTGTGAAGGATCGTCAACATTCGATAAGTCCGGCTTCTCCACGACTCCGCGCCCCGGCTCATAAAACCCGGCTTTCGGCACGCTAACCGGTTCGGCAAATTCGGCATCAGACCCCGCCAACCGCGCCAGCCTGCGCACCAGCGCGCTCATATTGGCCGGGCCGCCCTGGCGGAAATAATTGAGCAGCCCGTCCAGTTCCTCGCGCGGCAGCGTCGAGGCTTCGATCAGCCTGATATCCTCGTCGTGGCTTTCACCGGGAAGCAGTGCCAGCTTTATGCCGCGCTCACGGGCAACCACGGCCAACTGGTCGCAGCCGTAGCGCCACCACTCGTAACCGCCGAGAATACGCACCAGAATGACTTTGGCGTTACGGGCGACGCTGTCGATCCAGAGGTCGACGGACATGGGGTGGCGCAGGTCGCGCAGCGCGGCCAGCCGCATCGTGGGCAGCCGATCGGCGTCGCCTTTCCAAGCCGCTGCCAGTCCGGCCAGGTCGCTGTCCGTGAAGGACAGCGCCACCATCTCCGCCGGCGTCTGCCGCAGATCGACCGGCTCGGCGAGATCGTCGAGCGAGGCGGATGTGGTGGTGAGGATGTGCATCGCGGTCGGTGTTGCCTCAGCCGGCGAGGATATGCTCGATCGCCGGGCGGTTCAGCCCCTTGAGGCCGATGACGACCAGGCGCGAGCGGCGGTCGTCGTCAGCCGTCCAGGCGCGGTCGTAGTAATGATTGACGCGCGGACCAACGGCCTGGAGCAAAAGCCGCATCGGCTTGCCGCCGACCTCGACGAAGCCTTTCACCCGCAGCACGTTCTCCTGTTCGGCGGCGGTGGCGACGCGCTTTGCCAGGTCGTCCGGGTTGGCGATCGAGGGGATGTCGACGATGAACGTATCGAAGTCGTCGTGCTCGTGGTCGAAGGCGCCGTCATGATGGGACTTGCGGTTCTCGATGTCGTCCTCGACGGCGAGGCCTAGCCCGAGCAGCACGGACGGATCGACCTTGCCATGAGCCGTCGGCACGACCTTCACGGCGCGGGCGGAGTGTTCGCCAATGATGGCGTTGGCGCGAGCCGAACCTGCGGCATCCATCAGGTCGCTCTTCGACAGGATGATGAGGTCGGCGCAGGCGATCTGGTCCTCGAACACCTCCTCGACGGGGTCGTCATGGTCCAGTGTCTGGTCCTGCGCGCGTTGCGCCTGCAGGGCGTCCATGTCGTTGGCGACGCGCCCCTCGGCGAGTGCCGGACCGTCGACCACGGCGATCACGCCGTCGACTGTCACCCGGCTCTTCACCGTCGGCCACTGGAAGGCCTGGACCAGCGGCTTGGGCAGAGCCAAACCTGAGGTTTCGATCAGGATGTGGTCGACTTTCGGCGTCAGCGACAGGATCTGGTCGAGCGCCGGGACGAAATCGTCGGCGACGGTGCAGCAGATGCAGCCATTGGCCAGTTCGACGATGTTTTCCTCCGGGCAGGTGTCGATGCCGCAGCCCTTGAGTATCTCGCCGTCGATGCCGATGTCGCCGAATTCGTTGACGATGATGGCGATACGCTTGCCGCCCGCGTTTTCCAGGAGATGGCGGACCAGCGTGGTCTTGCCGGCACCCAGGAAGCCGGTGACGACGGTACAGGGGACGCGGGAGAGAGTGGCGGCGGAAACTGCGGCGGTCATGATCAGTCCTTCAGCATGTCGAGGGGAGGAATGCGGGCGACGAGGCCGCGCTTGAGGGAATCCGGACGGCCGCGCCACGGAATGAGGCCGTTGGTCGAAGCGGCGAAGAGTTTCGCGCCGGTGACGAGATCGGCGCCGCTGGCGATGTTCAGGTCGCCGAAGACATAACTCCAGCAGCCGTCGCGAAGAATCGCGGCACTGAGACGGCGCTTGCAGTTGCCGAGGCATTCGACGGTGCGGACACGGACATTGTCGGCCGTTGCGGCTTGGCGCGTATCTTGAGCCAAAACTTCGCCGGCGCGGGGATGGGCATCGGAACCGGTCTCGTCGCGGCAGGAAGCGCAGATGATGACAGTGACGCCGGCCAAGGCGTCGCTATCGCCAGACAAGTCGCTATCGCCAGACAAAATGTCCGCTGTTTCAGCCGGGAAACTGCTGTCGCGTTCCAAATCGGGCTCCTTGCCCGGAAAACCCGCCGGGCGATCGGATTCTTATGTCTCAGACGGCAGGTCTCCTGGCTCGCGGGTCATCGCCTTCGTGCCGCCTTCCCGGGACCGTCCCAGTGGTTTTCGGCCTTGGCTCGTCGCTTACAGTTGCGGGGACAGCCGCGGATTTGAAATCGAGATTTCGCACCGCATTCCCTCTTGGCTCCTCCCTTTGCCGAGAGGAGACCGTCTGGAATGGATTTAGGCTCTTGCAGGCGGCGGTGTCAACGCGCGTCTACGACACGGCAATGTCGGCGAGCGGCTGCCCAAGGTCGCCGGCGGGCGTAACCTCGATCCGTTCGAGGCCGAGCCAGCCCTGCATCTGCGTCAATTCCTGGAAGAGTTGCGCGGCGGTTTCAGGCGGCGCGCCGGGCTCGGCATAGGCCGCGTGGACGCGTAGCACGCTGGCCGGCCGGTCGGCCTTGAGGTCGACGCGCGCCACGATCCTGTCGCCGAGCAGGAACGGCAGGACGTAATAGCCGTATTGCCGTTTTTCGGCAGGGGTGTAGATTTCTATGCGGTAGTGGAAATCGAACAGCCGCTCCGTGCGCGAGCGCTCGAAAACGACCGGATCGAACGGCGCCAGCAAGGCGCGGGCCTCGATTTTTCGTGGAATACGGGCCTCCTTATGGAGGTAAGCCGGTTTGTTCCAGCCCTCGACACGCACCGGCACCAGCTCGCCTGTTTCAACCAGCTCCTCCAGCCGGCCCTTCATGTCGGCCGGCGACAGGCGGAAATAGTCGCGCAGGTCGCTTGCTGTCGCGACGCCATGAGCGCGGGCGGATATCCGCAGCAATTCCCGATGCGCGTCCTCGGCTGACGGCACCGGCAGATCGAGGATCGCCTGCGGCAGCACGCGCTCGGGCAGATCGTAGAAGCGTTCGAAGCCACGGCGGTGCGCGGTGGTGATGCGTCCTGCCCAGAACAGCCATTCGAAGGCATGCTTGGCGTGGCTCCAGCCCCACCAGCCGCCGGATCCTTTCTGGCCTTCGAGCGCGGAAGCGGCGATCGGGCCGCGCTCCGCGACCTCGCGGTAGATCTCTTCTATATAGGCGGCGTGCTCACGGCCCCATTTGGCCAGGCCCAGATACATTTCATCGCCACGCTCGGCGCGCTGCATGCGCCAACGCATCAACGGATAGGTCTCGACCGGCAGGAAGGAAGCCTCGTGCGCCCAGTATTCGAAAACCGTGCGCTTGCGCGTGACGGCGGCGTTGTCGAGCAAGGCGAACGGGTAGGGACCAAGGCGCGAATAGAGCGGCATGTAATGAGCGCGCACCACCGCGCTGACGGAATCGATCTGCAGCAGGCCGGTACGCGAGAGCACGCGGGCGAAGTGGCGTCGGTCGGGCGTGCCGGCGGGGCGGGGATCAGTGAACCCTTGGGCGGCGAGCGCGATACGCCGGGCCGTGGCAAGCGAGATCTTTTCCTTCATTCGGATGCGACTCTGATGGCTTGTTGAGCGTCGTTCGGACAGTTGATTCCGGCCATGCTAGCAGGGTTTTGGCGGCAACTCTGTCAGGAGAGAAAAGTGGAGTAAAAAGCGAAGGAAATCAGACAGGAGCGGATCGGACCAGTTTCTTCCCTTATGCCGTCCAGGCCAGTGTTTTGAACAAGGTTTGACTTGCTTCGCCGGAAGCGCTGCGCTAACCCTCGCCGCGTTGCAGCAAAGGCCCCTTAAAACGGTTCAGCGGTTAAACTGTCACGCTTCCGAAATGGGGTCTGGTGCTGTAATCAAAATGGATTGGCGCCAACGGAAAGCCGCAGCATGAACGCACTTCTCAGTTCGTACCTGCCCATCGTCCTGTTTATCGCAGTGGCGGCGGCTGTCGGCGTCGCGCTTATCGTGGCGCCGTTCCTGGTGGCCTACCGCAATCCCGACCCGGAAAAGCTTTCCGCCTACGAATGCGGGTTCAACTCGTTCGATGACGCCCGTATGAAGTTCGACATCCGCTTCTACCTGGTGTCGATCCTGTTCATCATCTTCGACCTGGAAGTGGCCTTCCTGTTTCCGTGGGCGGTGTCGTTCTCGAAAATCGGCATGCTCGGTTTCTGGTCGATGATGGTGTTTTTGGCGGTGCTGACCATCGGCTTTGCCTATGAATGGAAAAAAGGAGCGCTCGAATGGGATTGAGCGACAGTTCCGGCACGCTCGTCGCGCCGAAGCCCAAGGGTCTGATCGATCCCAATACCGGCAGGCCGGTTGGGTCCGATGATCCGTTCTTCCTCGAAATCAACAACGAACTCGCCGACAAGGGCTTTCTCGTCACCTCGACCGAGGCGCTGATCACCTGGGCGCGCAGCGGCTCGCTGATGTTCATGACCTTCGGCCTCGCCTGCTGCGCCGTCGAGATGATCCACACCTCGATGCCGCGTTACGATTCGGAGCGGTTCGGTGTTGCTCCTCGCGCGTCTCCGCGCCAGTCCGACATCATGATCGTTGCCGGCACGCTGACCAACAAGATGGCCCCGGCGCTGCGCAAGGTGTACGACCAGATGCCGGAGCCGCGCTACGTCATCTCGATGGGCTCCTGCGCCAATGGCGGCGGCTATTACCACTATTCCTATTCGGTGGTGCGCGGCTGCGACCGCATCGTGCCGGTCGACATCTATGTGCCCGGCTGTCCGCCGAGCGCCGAAGCGCTGCTCTATGGCATTCTTCTGCTGCAGAAGAAGATCCGCCGCACCGGCACGATCGAACGGTAAATCCATGGCCGCATCCCTGAGCGAACTGTCGACCTATCTCGGCGAAAAATTGATTGGCCGCGTCAATGAAGCAGTGTTCGCCTATGGCGAACTCACCATCCATGTCGAACCGCGCGATCTGATCGAAGTGGTGACTTTCCTGCGTGACGATCCGCGCTGCCAATTCATCTCGGTCATCGATGTCTGCGGCGCCGATTATCCGTCGCGGGCCAAGCGCTTCGACGTCGTCTATCACCTGTTGTCGCCGAAGCAGAACGTGCGTATCCGCATCAAGGTGCAGGCCGACGAGGAGACGATGGTGCCGTCGATCACCGGCGTCTATCCCGGCGCCGACTGGTTCGAGCGCGAGACCTACGATCTCTATGGCGTGCTGTTTTCGGGTCACCCCGATCTGCGGCGCATTCTCACCGATTACGGTTTCGACGGTCACCCGCTGCGCAAGGATTTCCCGCTGACCGGCTTCGTCGAGGTGCGTTACGACGACGAAGCCAAGCGCGTCATCTACGAGCCGGTGGAACTGAAGCAGGAATTCCGCAATTTCGATTTTCTGTCCCCATGGGAAGGCACCGATTACGTGCTGCCAGGGGATGAGAAGGCGAAACAGTGAATAGGGAAGTAGTCAGTAGTCAGTAGGGGAAGAATGGAGCAACGGATCGAATCCTATCGGGACTTGAAGGTGTGGCAATCAGCGATGACGCTTGCTGAAGACTGCTACCGTTACACCAAGGAATTTCCGAAGGAAGAGATCTACGGCATGACCTCTCAGATGCGCCGATCGGCGGTTTCGATCGCAGCGAACGTCGCAGAGGGATACGGTCGGGAAAACAGAGGGTCGTTCGTTCAATTTTTGCGCATGGCGCAAGGCTCGTTGAAGGAACTGGAAACACACATACTGTTGGCGTGCCGGGTGGGCTTGCTGCGAAAAGACAATGAGATTGAACTGCTGCTGCGATGCGAAGAGATTGGAAAAATGACGAGATCTCTTATCCGAACAGTGCAGGCCAAGCAGGCGGAATGAAGCAGGCATTGAGATTGATGATCACTACTCACTACTCACTACTGACTCTTCGCCAGAGGCGCCAGAATGGCTGAAACCTCCGTCCGCAATTTTAACATCAACTTCGGACCGCAACACCCTGCCGCGCATGGTGTTTTGAGATTGGTTCTGGAGTTGGACGGCGAAGTGGTCGATCGTGTCGATCCGCATATCGGGCTCTTGCATCGCGGCACCGAAAAGCTGATCGAGCACAAAACCTACCTGCAGGCAGTGCCTTATCTCGACCGGCTCGACTATTGCGCGCCGATGAACCAGGAGCATGCCTTCGCACTGGCCGCCGAGCGCCTGCTCGGCATCGAGGTGCCGAAGCGCGGTCAGCTGATCCGCGTGCTCTACTGCGAGATCGGCCGCATCATGTCGCACATCCTCAATGTGACGACGCAGGCGCTGGACGTCGGCGCGCTGACGCCGCCTCTGTGGGGCTTCGTCGAGCGCGAAAAGCTGATGGTGTTCTATGAGCGCGCCTCGGGTTCGCGCATGCATGCCGCCTATTTCCGTCCGGGCGGCGTTCACCAGGACCTGCCGCAGAAGCTGCTCGAGGACATCGGCAAGTGGATCGATCCGTTCCTGAAGTCGATCGACGACCTCGATCAGTTGCTGACCGGCAATCGCATCTTCAAGCAGCGCAATGTCGATATCGGCACGGTTTCGCTGGCCGACGCCTGGGCCTGGGGCTTTTCCGGCGTCATGGTGCGTGGCTCGGGCGCTGCCTGGGACCTGCGCAGATCGCAGCCCTATGAATGCTATTCGGAGCTCGATTTCGATATTCCGATCGGCAAGAACGGCGACTGTTTCGACCGTTACCTCGTGCGCATGGAAGAGATGCGCCAGTCGGCGAAGATCATGCGCCAGTGCATCGATCTCCTGCTCGGCAAGGAAAGCGCCGGGCCGGTGTCGAACCTCGACGGCAAGGTCGTGCCGCCAAAGCGCCAGGCGATGAAGCGCTCGATGGAAGCGCTGATCCACCACTTCAAGCTCTACACCGAGGGCTACCGCGTGCCGGCCGGCGAGGTCTATGCGGCGGTCGAGGCGCCCAAGGGCGAGTTCGGCGTCTATCTGGTCTCCGACGGCACCAACAAGCCTTATCGCTGCAAGCTGCGCGCGCCCGGTTTCGCGCATCTCCAGGCCATGGATTTCCTGTGCCGCGGTCACATGCTGGCCGACGTCACCGCCGTCCTCGGCTCCCTCGACATCGTGTTTGGTGAGGTCGATCGCTAAATGTCAGTCCGTCGTCTCGCAGAAGCCAGCGTCCAGCCAGCATCCTTCGCCTTCAACCGGGCGAACGCGGCCGCGGCCAAGCAATGGATCAAGAAGTACCCGAAGGGCCGGGAACAGTCTGCGATCATTCCACTGCTGATGCTGGCGCAGGAGCAGGAAGGCTGGGTCACCAAGGCGGCGATCGAGACGATTTCGGACATGCTCGGCATGCCGCGCATCCGCGGGCTCGAGGTCGCGACCTTCTACACGCAGTACCAGCTGAATCCTGTCGGCACGCGGGCGCACATCCAGGTTTGCGGCACCACGCCCTGCATGCTGCGCGGCTCGGAAGCGCTGATGGACGTGTGCCGCTCCAAGATCCACCATGACCAGTTCCACACCAACGACAAGGGAACGCTGTCGTGGGAAGAGGTCGAATGCCTCGGCGCCTGCGTCAACGCGCCGATGGTCATGATCTTCAAGGACACGTTCGAAGACCTGACGCCGGAACGGCTGGCCGAAATCATTGATCTCTACGATGCGGGCAAGGGGGCCTCGGTGACGCCGGGGCCGCAGAACGGCCGCACCGGCTCGGAGCCGGCCGCCGGCCTCACGACGCTGAAAAGCGAGAAGGCGATCCTCAAGTCGACCCGTGACAGGGAGGCCAGGGAAGCCGCCAAGGCCGCCAAGGCGGCACCCGACGCGATCATCGCGGCGCCGGTGCCAACGCCGGCCGCCACCCCTGTCGCGCCGTCCAATGCCAGCAAGCCGAAAACCGATGCGGCTGAAACCAGCCCGGCGCTGAAAACGCCGTCGCCGGCCAAGGTCGCGTCGGCAACGGAAAAAGCGGCGAGCGTCGCGGCTCCCCGCCACTCGGCGACAAACGCCAACAAGGCGGCGCCCGAGGTCGAGAAAGTTTTGAAGCCGCGCAGCGGCCCCCTGAACAAGGCTGAGCCGGCTTCCGCGTTCAAGTCGCCGGAAACCAAGCTTCCCGCCAAAGCGGCCAAGCCTTCGTTGGAAGACAAGAACCGGCCGGCCGGCATCGCCAGGCCGGCGCTGGTCGACGATCTCAAGCTGATCTCCGGCGTCGGCCCGAGGACCGAGAGCATCCTGCATTCGCTCGGCATCTTCACCTTCGCCCAGGTTGCGTCTTGGAAGAAGGCCGAACGGGAGTGGGTGGACAGCTATCTCTCCTTCCGCGGCCGCATCGAGCGAGACGACTGGGTCAAGCAGGCCAAGGCGCTCGCCAAGGGCGGCGTCGCCGAATATATCCGCGTCTTCGGCAAGAAGCCGGTCTGAGGGACGAACAATGCTTCAGGACAAAGACCGCATCTTCACCAACATCTACGGCCTCTTCGACAAGTCGCTGGCCGGCGCAATGGCGCGAGGCGCCTGGGACAACACGCCCAGCATCGTCGCCAAGGGGCGCGAGTGGATTGTCAACGAGATGAAGGCGTCGGGCCTGCGCGGCCGCGGCGGCGCCGGTTTCCCGACCGGCTTGAAATGGTCGTTCATGCCCAAGCAGAGTGACGGCCGGCCGAGCTATCTCGTCATCAATGCCGACGAATCCGAGCCCGGTACCTGCAAGGACCGCGACATTCTGCGCAACGATCCGCACACGCTGGTCGAAGGCGCCTTGCTCGCCGGCTTCGCCATGGGCGCGGTCGCGGCCTACATCTATGTGCGCGGCGAGTTCATCCGCGAGCGCGAGGCGCTGCAGCGTGCCATCGACGAGGCCTATGAGGCCAAGCTGATCGGCAAGGGCAACACTTCAGGCTACGATTTCGACGTCTATATGCACCATGGCGCCGGGGCTTATATCTGCGGCGAGGAGACGGCGCTGCTCGAAAGCCTCGAGGGAAAGAAGGGCCAGCCCAGGCTGAAGCCACCATTTCCGGCCAATGTCGGCCTTTATGGCTGCCCGACGACGGTCAACAACGTCGAATCGATCGCTGTGGCGCCGACGATCCTGCGTCGGGGCGCGGCCTGGTTCTCATCCTTCGGCCGGCCCAACAATGTCGGCACCAAGCTGTTCTGCGTCTCCGGCCACGTCAACAATCCGTGCACCGTCGAAGAGGCGATGTCGATCCCGTTCCGCGAGCTGATCGAGACGCATTGCGGCGGCATCCGTGGCGGCTGGGACAATCTTCTGGCGGTCATTCCTGGCGGCGCCTCGGTGCCGCTGGTGCCGGCCGAGCAGATCATCGATACGCCGATGGATTTCGACGCGCTGCGCGACCTCAAATCCGGCCTCGGCACGGCGGCCGTCATCGTCATGGACAAGTCGACCGATGTCGTCAAAGCCATCGCGCGGCTGTCCTACTTCTACAAGCATGAGAGCTGCGGCCAATGCACGCCGTGCCGTGAAGGCACCGGCTGGATGTGGCGGGTGATGGAACGGCTGGTGCGCGGCGAGGCGCAGAAGCGCGAGATCGACATGCTGCTCGACGTGACCAAGCAGGTCGAAGGCCACACGATCTGCGCGCTGGGCGACGCGGCCGCTTGGCCGATCCAGGGCCTGATGCGGCACTTCCGCGGCGAGGTGGAGCGGCGCATCGACGAGTTTTCGCGCAACGCGCACCGGGCCGAGCCGGTGTTGGTGGCGGCGGAATAGAGAAGCATTGAATGGCGATAGCCCGGAGCGAGAAGAACGGGGCGGGGCGAACGAAGAAACGACCAGGAGAATTCTATGGCGCCGTATTCGACACCCCACCCGTTGATGCCCAATTTGGACCAGATCGAGAAGATGAACCAGGACCTGACCAGGATGATGCCGAAGGAGATGGCCGGCGCCGTCAACCTTCTGGCGCACCCTGTCGCGGGCGCGGCGGCGATGTCGGCTCTGGGACTTGGGCTCGCCAACCACGCTTTCGGCGTCTGGTTGGGCGCGCTGTCGGGCGCAGCCGAGGCGTCGCAACGCCTCATGCAGCCGCTCATCGAGGATTTCGAGGCGCGCGTGGAACAATTCGAGGATGCGAGCCTTTCATCCACCAGAGCGCGGGCGACGGCCAAGACCCTGATTGCGGAGGCGCAGTCCTTCGCGCAGGAAGTCACCGACATTGCCGCCAGGGAGGCCGCCACCACGGTGCCGGCGGCACAGGCGGGGCGGTCAGCGGACGAGCTTTCGGATGTGCTGCTGCCCGAGGATTTCCGGCAGCCCAAGGCTATCGAGAGGCCGGCGAAGCCTTCGGATCTCAAGAAGATATCGGGCATCGGCCCGAAGCTGGAGACGGTGCTCAACGGGCTCGGCATATGGACGTTCCGCCAGATCGCCGACTGGTCGCCCGAAGAGATCGCCTGGGTCGACGACTACCTGTCGTTCAACGGCCGTATCGTGCGCGACGACTGGATTGCCCAGGCGGCTGTGCTGGCCGCGAAGAAGTGAGTGAAATGCCGGGCGCCGCGTCTGTCGCGCCCGGGAAATGAGATTGCGGGAAATCCGCAGAGGTTTGAGGCGAATGGCAAAGCTCAAGGTCGACGGGAAAGAAATCACTGTACCCGACCATTACACGCTGCTGCAGGCGGCAGAGGACGCGGGCGCGGAAGTGCCGCGCTTCTGCTTCCACGAGCGGTTGTCGATCGCCGGCAATTGCCGCATGTGCCTGATCGAGGTGAAGGGCGGGCCGCCCAAGCCGCAAGCGTCCTGCGCCATGGGCGTGCGCGACCTGCGTCCCGGTCCGAACGGAGAAGCGCCGGAAATCTTCACCAACACGCCGATGGTCAAGAAGGCCAGGGAAGGCGTGATGGAATTCCTGCTGATCAACCATCCGCTGGATTGCCCGATCTGCGACCAGGGCGGCGAATGCGACCTGCAGGACCAGGCGATGGCCTTCGGCGTTGATTCCTCGCGCTATCACGAGAACAAGCGCGCGGTCGAAGACAAGTATATCGGCCCGCTGGTCAAGACGGTGATGAACCGCTGCATCCACTGCACGCGCTGCGTTCGCTTCACCACCGAGGTTGCCGGCATTTCCGAACTCGGCCTGATCGGCCGCGGCGAGGATGCCGAGATCACCACCTATCTCGAGCAGGCGATGACCTCGGAGCTGCAGGGCAATGTCATCGACCTGTGCCCCGTCGGCGCGCTGACCTCCAAGCCTTTCGCCTTCCAGGCACGGCCGTGGGAACTGACCAAGACCGAATCCATCGACGTCATGGATGCCGTCGGCTCGGCGATCCGCGTCGACAGCCGCGGCCGCGAGGTGATGCGCATCCTGCCGCGCGTCAACGAGGCGGTGAACGAGGAGTGGATCTCCGACAAGACCCGCTTCATCTGGGACGGCCTGCGCACGCAGCGTCTCGACCGGCCCTATGTACGCAAGGACGGTAAGCTGGTCCCGGCGAGCTGGGCCGAGGCCTTCACGGCGATCAAGGACGCCGTGTCGAAGACTACGCCCGAGGAGATCGGCGCCATAGCGGGCGATCTTGCCGCGGTCGAGGAAATCTACGCGCTGAAGCTCCTGATGGCCGCACTCGGTTCGAAGAACATGGATTGCCGCCAGGACGGCGCCGCGCTCGACCCGTCGCTTGGCCGGGCAAGCTACATTTTCAACCCCACCATCGAAGGCATCGAACAGGCGGACGCGGTGCTGATCATCGGCGCCAATCCGCGCTTCGAAGCCTCGGTGCTCAACGCCCGCATCCGCAAGCGCTGGCGGGTCGGCAATCTGCCGGTCGGCGTCATCGGCGATGTCGGGGATACACGCTATGACTACGAACTGCTGGGCGCAGGGCCGGAATCGCTCAAGGATCTGGCCGACGGCGATGGCAAGTTCTTCCAGGTGCTGAAGAAGGCCACGCATCCGCTCATCATCGTCGGCCAGGGCGCGCTGGC
Organism: Mesorhizobium sp. B2-4-1; assembly: GCF_006442185.1. NCBI lineage: Bacteria > Pseudomonadati > Pseudomonadota > Alphaproteobacteria > Hyphomicrobiales > Phyllobacteriaceae > Mesorhizobium > Mesorhizobium sp. B2-4-1. The sequence continues at coordinate 309,790 of NZ_VFVN01000003.1, forward strand.
ACGCCCCGATGGCGCGGCGGTGCTCGGCCAGGCAGCGAAGCTCGCCATGGCCGTGAACGCCGCGCGCGCGGACTGGAACGGCTTTGCCGTGCTGCACAATGCGGCTGGACGCGTCGGCGGCCTCGACCTTGGCTTCGTGCCGAGCGAGGGCGGCAGGAACGTCGCCGGCATGCTGGGCGAGACGGACGTGCTGTTCTTGCTGGGCGCCGACGAGATCGACATGGCAAAGACCGGCGGCGCTTTCGTGGTCTATGTGGGCACCCATGGCGATGCCGGCGCGCACCGCGCCAACGTCATCCTGCCGGGCGCTGCCTACACCGAGAAGTCGGGCACCTATGTCAACACGGAAGGGCGCGTGCAGCAGACCAACCGCGCCGGCTTCGCGCCGGGCGACGCGCGCGAGGATTGGGCCATCATCAGGGCATTGTCGGATGTACTGGGCAAGAAGTTGCCGTTTGATTCGCTGCCGCAGCTGCGCGCTAAACTCTACGGCGAATACCCGCATCTTGCCCGCATCGACCAGGTTGCTGCGGGCAATGCCGAGGATATCGCCAATGTGGCGAAGCTTGGTGGACGGCTGAACAAGGGCACGTTCACGTCGCCGGTCCAGGATTTCTACCTGACCAACCCGATCGCGCGGGCCTCTGCCGTGATGGCGGAGTGCTCTGCGCTGGCCAAGAGCGGCTTCAAGCAGGCGGCGGAATAAGCATGGACACCTTCTTCTCCTTCTACGTGCTGCCGGCGCTGATCATCGTGTTGAAGTCGGTCGTGCTGATCGTCGTGCTTCTCATCGCCGTCGCCTACCTGCTCTATGCCGACCGCAAGATCTGGGCGGCGGTGCAACTTCGCCGCGGCCCGAACGTCGTCGGCCCCTGGGGCACGCTGCAGGCCTTTGCCGACCTGTTGAAGTTCGTCTTCAAGGAGCCGGTGATCCCGTCCGGCGCCAACAAGGGCGTGTTCCTTTTGGCGCCGTTGGTATCGGCGGTTCTGGCGATCTCGGCCTGGGCGGTCATTCCGGTCAGCCAGGGCTGGGCCGTCGCCAACGTCAATGTGGGTATCCTCTATGTCTTCGCCATCTCCTCGCTCGAGGTCTATGGCGTGATCATGGGCGGCTGGGCGTCCAATTCGAAATATCCGTTCCTCGGGGCGCTGCGTTCGGCCGCACAAATGGTGTCCTACGAGGTCTCGATCGGCTTCGTCATCGTCACCGTGCTGCTTTGCGTCGGCTCGCTCAACCTGTCCGACATCGTGCTGTCGCAGCAGGATGGGCTCGGCACCAGGCTCGGCCTGCCCAACACCTTCCTCGACTGGCACTGGCTGTCGCTGTTGCCGATGTTCGTCATCTTCTTCATCTCGGCGCTAGCCGAGACGAATCGCCCGCCTTTCGACCTCGTCGAAGCCGAATCGGAACTGGTCGCCGGCCACATGGTCGAATATTCGTCGACGCCGTTCCTGCTGTTCTTCCTCGGCGAATATGTCGCCGTCGTGCTGATGTGCGCGCTGGCCACCATCCTGTTCCTCGGCGGCTGGCTGCCGCCGTTCGACTTCGCGCCCTTCACCTGGGTGCCGGGGGTGATCTGGTTCGTGCTCAAGATCTGCCTGATGTTCTTCATGTTCTCCATGGTGAAAGCGTTCGTGCCGCGTTACCGCTACGACCAGCTGATGCGGCTTGGCTGGAAGGTGTTCCTGCCGATCTCGCTGTTCATGGTGGTGCTGACCGCCGCCTTCCTCAAGATCACGGGGTTTGCGTGATGTCCGCTCTGTCCCAGGCCGCCAAATCGCTGCTGCTGAAGGATTTCGTCAGCGCCTTCTTCTTGTCGATGCGCCAGTTCTTCGCGCCGAAGGAGACGATCAATTATCCGCACGAGAAAGGGCCGGTGAGCCCACGCTTCCGGGGCGAGCATGCCTTGCGCCGTTATCCCAATGGCGAGGAACGCTGCATCGCCTGCAAATTGTGCGAGGCGATCTGTCCGGCGCAGGCCATCACCATCGAGGCCGGCCCGCGCCGCAACGACGGCACGCGCCGTACCGTGCGCTACGACATCGATATGGTGAAGTGCATCTATTGCGGCTTCTGCCAGGAAGCCTGCCCGGTCGACGCCATCGTCGAGGGGCCGAATTTCGAATTCGCGACCGAGACGCGCGAGGAACTCTACTACGACAAGGACAGGCTGCTGGCGAATGGCGACCGGTGGGAGCGCGAACTGGCGCGCAACATCTCGCTGGACGCACCGTACCGCTGATATCGCATGGACAGGGGCGAGGGCCCTTGTCCGGGGATGACCCGAAGCATTTCAGGCAAGGTCATCCCTCAGGACTTCAGAGTTGCCCATGTTTCTTTGCGCCGGGTCTTTCAACCCGGTTGGAACATGGGCTAGGACAACGCGGCTTCGCACCGGAGGCGGAACGAAGCCACAGACACAAACAGGACGAACGTCCTGTTTGGACAGGAACCCGGGGGAACCCCAATGCTGAGTGGACTAGAGGCGGCCTTTTTCTACCTCTTCGCCTTTGTCGCCGTGGCGTCGGCGTTCATGGTCATTTCGTCGCGCAACCCCGTGCATTCGGTGCTGTTCCTGATCCTGACCTTCTTCAACGCCGCCGGCCTGTTCATGCTGACAGGCGCCGAGTTCCTGGCGATGATCCTGCTCGTCGTCTATGTCGGCGCTGTCATGGTGCTGTTCCTGTTCGTCGTCATGATGCTCGACGTCGATTTCGCCGAGATGAAGGAGGGCGCTCTGCAATATGCGCCGATCGGCGCGCTGGTCGGACTGATCCTGGCGGCGGAACTGATCGTGGTGCTCGGCGGCTATACCTTCGCGCCGCAGCTCGCCTCGACGGTATCGAAGCCGATTCCCGATCTCGCGGCGCGCTCGAATACGGCAGCGCTCGGCGACATCCTCTATACGGACTACCTCTACTACTTCCAGATCTCGGGCCTCGTGCTGCTGGTGGCCATGATCGGTGCCATCGTTTTGACGCTGCGCCACAAGGAAGGGGTCAAGCGGCAGTCGATCGCAGCCCAGGTCGCCCGCACGGCGGCGACGGGCATGGAAATCCGCAAGGTCAAGTCGGGCGAAGGAGTCTGAGATGGTCGTCGGCATCGCACATTATCTGACCGTATCGGCGATCCTTTTCACGCTCGGCGTGTTCGGCATCTTCCTGAACCGTAAGAACGTGATCGTCATCCTGATGTCGGTCGAGTTGATCCTGCTTGCGGTCAATATCAATTTCGTCGCCTTTTCGGCGGCTCTCGGCGACCTCGTCGGCCAGGTGTTCGCGCTGTTCGTGCTGACGGTCGCGGCGGCGGAGGCCGCCATCGGACTTGCCATTCTCGTCGTCTTCTTCCGCAACCGCGGCTCGATCGCGGTCGAAGACGTGAACATGATGAAGGGTTGACGGAACCACCATGTACCAGGCCATCGTCTTCCTTCCGCTGCTCGGCTTCCTGATCGTCGGCCTGTTCGGCACTTCGCTCGGCGCCAAGGCGTCCGAATACATCACCTCCGGATTCCTGGTGATCGCGGCGGTGCTGTCGTGGGTTGCTTTCTTCACCGTCGGTTTCGGCCATGGCGAGGTGTTCACCGTGCCGGTGCTGCGCTGGATCCAGTCCGGCGGACTGGAGGCGTCCTGGGCGCTCAGGATCGACACTCTGACTGTGGTCATGCTGGTGGTGGTCAACACCGTGTCGGCGCTGGTCCATATCTACTCGATCGGCTACATGCACCACGATCCGAACCGGCCGCGTTTCTTCGCCTATCTGTCGCTGTTCACCTTCGCCATGCTGATGCTGGTGACGGCCGACAACCTCGTGCAGATGTTCTTCGGTTGGGAAGGGGTGGGCCTGGCGTCCTACCTGCTGATCGGCTTCTGGTACAAGAAGCCCTCGGCCAACGCCGCGGCCATCAAGGCCTTCGTCGTCAACCGCGTCGGCGATTTCGGCTTCGCGCTCGGCATCTTCGGCGTGTTCGTGCTGTTCGGCTCGGTCAATCTCGGCACCATCTTCGCCAATGCGGCGACGTTCATCCCGGCTGAAGGCGCCCCGCAAGGTGCTGCGGTGCTGACCTTCCTCGGCCATGCGCTGGACAAGCAGGCGGCGATGACGATCGTCTGCCTGCTGCTGTTCATGGGCGCCATGGGCAAGTCGGCGCAGGTGCCGCTGCACACCTGGCTGCCGGACGCCATGGAAGGTCCGACGCCGGTCTCGGCGCTCATCCATGCCGCCACCATGGTGACGGCCGGCGTGTTCATGCTGGCGCGGCTGTCGCCGCTGTTCGAGCTGTCGCATTCGGCGCTGACGGTGGTGACCTTCATCGGCGCCTTCACCGCCTTCTTCGCGGCGACCGTCGGCCTGGTCCAGAACGACATTAAGCGCGTCATCGCCTATTCGACCTGCTCGCAACTTGGCTACATGTTCGTGGCGCTCGGCGTCGGCGCCTATGGTGCGGCGATCTTCCACCTGTTCACGCATGCCTTCTTCAAGGCGCTGCTGTTCCTCGGCTCGGGCTCGGTCATCCATGCGGTTTCCGACGAGCAGGACATGCGCAAGATGGGCGGCCTGAGGACGCTGATCCCGACGACCTACTGGATGATGGTAATCGGCACCCTGGCGCTGACCGGCGTCGGCATTCCGGTCACCGTTATCGGCACCGCCGGGTTCTTCTCCAAGGATGCCATCATCGAGACGGCCTTTGCCGGGCATAATTCCGTGGCGGGCCTCGCCTTCGTGCTGCTGGTGATCGCCGCCGGCTTCACCTCCTTCTATTCCTGGCGGCTGATCTTCATGACCTTCCACGGCAGGCCGCGGGCGAGCCATGAGGTGATGCACCATGTCCATGAATCGCCGCCGGTGATGCTGGTGCCGCTGTTCGTGCTGGCGGCGGGCGCGCTGTTTGCCGGCATCATCTTCCACGGTGCCTTCATTGGCGAAGGCTATGCCGAATTCTGGAAGGCGTCGCTGTTCACACTGCCGGACAATCACATCCTGCACGACATTCACGAACTGCCGCTATGGGTCGAGCTGTCGCCGTTCATCGCCATGCTGATCGGCCTGGCGCTGGCGTGGAAGTTCTACATCCGCTCGCCGGAAATGCCGGTCAATCTGGCCGCCCAGCATCGCGGGCTCTATGCCTTCCTGCTCAACAAATGGTATTTCGACGAGCTCTATGACTTCCTCTTTGTGCGGCCGGCCAAACGCCTCGGTTCCTTCCTGTGGAAGACCGGCGACGGCACCGTCATCGATGGTCTCGGGCCTGACGGCATTTCGGCACGCGTCGTCGATGTCACCAACCGCGTCGTCAAGTTGCAGACCGGCTATCTCTATCACTATGCCTTCGCCATGCTGATCGGCGTTGCCGCATTCGTCACCTGGATGATGCTCTGATGACCGCTTGGCCAATTCTCTCGCTGGTCACCTTCCTGCCGTTGGTTGGTGTGCTGCTCATCCTGTTCATCAACGACGACAGCGAAAACGCACGCCGCAACATCCGCGCCATCGCGCTGCTGACGACGACGTTCACCTTCATCGTCTCGCTGTTCATCTGGACCGGCTTCGACAATTCGCAAGCCGGCTTCCAGTTCGTCGAGAAGGTCGCCTGGCTCGATTCCGGCATCTCCTACCATATGGGCGTCGACGGCATTTCGATGCTGTTCGTCATTCTGACCACATTCCTGATGCCGCTCTGTATCCTGGCGTCGTGGGAAGCGATCGAGAAGCGCGTCAAGGCCTACATGATCGCCTTCCTGCTGCTCGAAACGCTGATGATCGGCGTGTTCTGCGCGCTCGACATCGTGCTGTTCTACGTCTTCTTCGAAGCCGGCCTGATCCCGATGTTCATCATCATCGGCGTCTGGGGCGGCAAGCGCCGCGTCTATGCCTCCTTCAAGTTCTTCCTCTACACGCTCGCCGGCTCGGTGCTGATGCTGCTCGCCATCATGGCGATGTTCTACCAGTCCGGCACGACCGATATCCCGACGCTGTTGACGCACAATTTCCCCGCCAACATGCAGACATGGCTGTGGCTCGCCTTCTTCGCCTCCTTCGCGGTGAAGATGCCGATGTGGCCGGTGCATACCTGGCTGCCGGATGCGCATGTCGAGGCGCCGACAGCCGGTTCGGTGATCCTGGCCGCCATTCTGTTGAAGATGGGCGGATACGGCTTCCTGCGGTTCTCCTTGCCGATGTTCCCGCTGGCCTCCGAGATGTTCGCGCCGCTGGTCTTCGCACTTTCGGTCGTCGCCATCATCTACACCTCGCTGGTGGCGCTGATGCAGGAGGACATGAAGAAGCTGATCGCCTATTCGTCGGTCGCCCATATGGGCTTCGTGACCATGGGCATCTTCGCCATGAACCAGGAAGGCGTGCAGGGCGCGATCTTCCAGATGCTCAGCCACGGCCTGGTCTCGGGCGCGCTGTTCCTGTGCGTCGGCGTCATCTATGACCGCATGCACACGCGTGAGATCGCCGCCTATGGCGGCCTGGTCAACAACATGCCGAAATACGCCACCGTGTTCCTGATCTTCACCATGGCCAATGTCGGCCTGCCGGGCACGTCAGGCTTCGTCGGCGAGTTCCTGACCATGCTCGGCGTGTTCCGGGTCAATACCTGGGTGGCGTTCTTCGCTGCCACCGGCGTCATCCTGTCGGCCGCCTACGCGCTTTGGCTCTACCGCCGGGTGATCTTCGGCGCGCTGACCAAGGACAGCCTCAAGGGCCTGCTCGACCTGTCGACACGCGAGAAGGCGATCATCTATCCGCTGGTTGTGCTGGTCATCTTCTTCGGCGTCTATCCCGCTCCCGTCTTCGACGCGACGGCCCAGTCGGTCAAGTCGCTCGTCACCAATGTCACCGCATCCATCGGCGCCGCGCAGACCGCGGCGGCGAACTGACCCAGGGGTTTTGCGAACCATGACGCCGGACCTTCTCTCCAGCCTGTCGCTCTCGACGCCCGAGCTGATCCTTGCCATCGGCGCGCTCGCGCTGCTGATGGTCGGGGCCTATTCGCGCGCCAACACCGCCAACACCGTAACCGGCCTTGCCGTCGCCGTGCTGGTGATATCGGGCGCCTGGCTGATCTTCTCCACCGGGCAGGGCAGCGCCTACGGCAATGCCTTCATCCAGGATTCTTTTGCCCGCTTCATGAAGCTGCTGGCGCTGGTGGGCTCGGCGGTGACGCTGATCATGTCGATGCGCTTCGCCAGGGCGGAGCGGTTCGACAAGTTCGAATATCCGGTGCTGATCCTTCTGTGCACGCTCGGCATGATGCTGATGATCTCGGCCAACGGCATGATCGGGCTCTATCTCGGCCTCGAGCTTCAGTCGCTGGCGATCTATGTCTTGTGCGCGATCAACCGCGAGAACCTGCGCTCGACCGAGGCGGGCCTGAAGTACTTCGTCCTCGGCGCACTATCATCGGGCATGCTGCTGTATGGCATCAGCCTGGTCTATGGCTATACCGGCAACACCGGCTTCCAGGAGATCGCGACGGCGCTGGGCGGCGGTGAGCGCCAGCTTGGCCTCGTCTTCGGCCTGGTCTTCGTGCTGGCCGGCCTCGCCTTCAAGATCTCGGCGGTGCCGTTCCACATGTGGACGCCCGACGTCTATGAGGGCGCGCCGACACCGGTGACGGCTTTCCTGGCGGCGGCACCCAAGATGGCGGCTATGGCGCTGATCGTGCGCGTCACCATGGGCGCGTTCAAGCCGATCGCTTCCGACTGGCAGCAGATCATCGTCTTCATCTCGATCGCGTCGATGGCGCTCGGCTCTTTCGCGGCGATCGGCCAGACTAATATCAAGCGCCTGATGGCCTATTCCTCGATCGGCCATATGGGCTACGCGCTGGTTGGCCTTGCCGCCAACAGCCAGGCCGGCGTGCGCGGCGTCGCCATCTACATGCTGATCTATCTGGTGATGACGCTCGGCACCTTCGCCTTCATCCTCGCCATGCGGCGCAAGGAAGGCAATGTCGAGCAGATCAGCGACCTGGCAGGCCTGTCCTCGACCAACCCGATCATGGCGACGATCCTGACCATCCTGATGTTCTCGCTGGCCGGCATCCCGCCGCTCGCCGGTTTCTGGGGGAAGTGGTACGTCTTCCTCGCCGCCATCAATGCCAACCTCTACGCGCTGGCGATCATCGGCGTGCTGGCCTCGGTGGTGGGCGCCTATTATTACCTGCGCATCATCAAGATCATGTGGTTCGACGAACCGGTCGGCGGCTTCGTGCCGATGGCCAGTGAATTGCGCCTCGTACTCGGTGTCTCCGGCGCTTTCGTGCTGTTCTATGTGCTGATCGGCGGGCCGATCGGCACCTATGCCGAAGCCGCCGCCAAGACATTTTTCTGACGGGATGGCATTTCGGCTGGCTCCAACCTCGGCGTCGGAAGGATTCCGGCTGGAGGCGCATGACAGCGTCGGCTCCACCAATGCGCTGGCGCTGGATCACGCCCGGGCCGGCGACCCCGGCAGATTGTGGGTCGTTTCCAAGAAACAGGAAAGCGGGCGCGGGCGGCGCGGCCGCGTCTGGGCGACACCCGAGGGAAATCTGGCGGCGACGCTGCTCGTCCTCACCGGGGGCGAGCTTCGACTCGCCGCGACGCTCGGTTTCGTCGCCGGCCTGGCGCTGGCCGATGCGCTCGATGCCGTGGTGCCGGCGGGCCGGATCGCCATCGGCCTCGACGGCGGCAAGGAAGGCAAGAACCGTTTCGAGCTGAAATGGCCGAACGACGTGCTCGCCTCCGGCGCCAAGCTCGCCGGCATCCTGCTGGAATCGGCCATGCTGGACGGCGGCCGTTTCGCGGTGGCGGTCGGCATCGGCGTCAATGTTGTGGCGTACCCTGAGGATTTGCCGTATCCCGCGACGTCGCTTCACGCACTGGGTGCGGCATGCGATGCCGAAACGCTGTTCCTGGCGCTGTCGGATGCTTGGAGCGAGAATGCCCGCCTGTGGGACGACGGGCGCGGACTTGCCGCCGTCAGGCGGCGCTGGCTGGCACGCGCGGCAGGGCTTGGCGGCGAGGTTGCTGTCAGAATTGACGGTAATGTGGTGCGCGGGGTGTTCGAGACCATTGACGAGGACTGCCGTTTCGTGATCCGCGACGATGAGGGCTCGGTTTTGACGATCGCCGCCGGCGATGTGCATTTCGGCGCGGTCGCATCCGCCCGGGTATAGTTTTGTTTTTGCGCAATTCCAGACGGAAAACCGTTACAGACTTTTCCCGGAATTGCTTCAATGGCTTGGCCTGAGGGCCAGGAAGGAAAAAATCATGGCGAAAGCGGAAAACGCCGAACTCGTCTTCGTGCCGCTGGGCGGCGTCGGCGAGATCGGTATGAACTTCGCTCTCTACGGCTATGGTCCGCCGAGCGCGCGCGAATGGATCGTCATCGACGTCGGCGTCACCTTTCCCGACGCGGCGCATCCGGGCGTCGACCTGATCCTGCCAGACACGCGCTTCATCGAAGAGAACATCGCCAATTTGCGCGGTATCGTGATCACCCACGCGCATGAGGACCACTATGGCGCGCTGCTGGATATCTGGCCGAGGCTCAAGGCGCCGGTGTGGATGACGCCGTTCAGCGCCGGGCTGCTGGAAGCCAAGCGCCAGGGCGAGCAGGGCGCGCCGAAGATCCCGCTGACCATCTACCGCGCGGGCGAAAAATTCACCGTCGGTCCGTTCGAAATCGAGGCGATCCCGGTCGCGCATTCGATTCCCGAACCGATGTCGCTGGCCATCACCTCGCCGGCAGGCACCGTCATCCACACCGGCGACTGGAAGATCGACCCGGCGCCGACGATCGGACCCAAGACCGACGAAGCACGGTTCCGCGCCTATGGCGACAAGGGCGTGCTGGCGCTGGTCTGCGATTCGACCAATGCAATGCGCGAAGGCGAATCGCCATCGGAAGTCGCGGTCGGCGAGGGGCTGAAAGGGGTTATCCAGGCCGCCAAGGGCCGCGTCGCCGTTACCACCTTCTCGTCCAATGTCGGCCGTATCGTTTCCATCGCCAAGGCGGCGCGCGATGCCGGCCGTCAGTGCCTGGTGCTCGGCCGTTCGCTGAAGCGCGTCATCGATGTCGCCGGCGAACTCGGCTACATGGACGGTCTGCCGGAGTTCATCGCCGAGGAGGATTTCGGCTTCATTCCGCGCGAAAACCTGGTCGTCATCTGTACCGGAAGCCAGGGCGAGCCGCTGGCGGCCCTTGCCAAGCTCTCGCGCGACGAGATGAAGTCGGTGTCGCTGACGGCCGGCGACACGGTGGTGTTTTCCTCGCGTACCATTCCCGGCAACGAGAAGGCGATCCTCGAAATTAAGAACCGCCTCGTCGATCTCGGCATCAAGATCATCGAGGACGGCGATGCGCTGGTGCATGTCTCCGGCCATCCGCGGCGCAGCGAATTGCGCAAGATGTATGAATGGGTACGGCCGCAGATCGGTGTTCCAGTGCATGGCGAGGCCGCGCATCTGGTGGCCCAGGGCTCGCTGATGTCGACGTCGGGCATCGGCCAGGTGGCGCAGGTGCGCGACGGCGACATGCTGCGGCTTGCTCCCGGCCCTGCCACGATCATCGACCAGGTGCCGTTCGGCCGCATCTACAAGGACGGCAGGTTGATCGGCACCGACCAGGCGATGGGCATTCGCGACCGTCGCAAACTGTCCTTTGCCGGCCATGTCGCGGTCAATGTGGTGCTGGACGAGAAGTATGAGCTCGCCGGCGATCCCGATCTCGTCGCAATCGGCGTCGCCGAGGCCGACGCCAGGGGCGAGACGCTGGAGGACCTGATGATCGATGCGGCAATCGGCGCGGTGGACTCCATCCCCCGTCAGCGCCGAAAAGATCTCGATCTGGTGCAGGAGGCGGTACGCCGTGCCGTACGTGGCGCCGCCAACGAAGCCTGGGGCAAGAAACCGCTGGTGACTGTATTCGTCACGCGGTGACGAATAGGGGAATAGGGGAATAAGGCAGTAGGGGAGTAGGGGAGAATGAGCCGTTGCTTTTCTTCTGTCTTGTTTCCCTACTCCCTTACTCCCCTAAAGCGGAGCGCTCTATGCTTGGACGCCTGAACCATGTCGCGCTTGCGGTGCCGGATCTGGCTGCGGCTGTCGCTTGCTATCGCGACACGCTAGGCGCCGAAGTGAGCGAACCACAGGCGCTGCCCGGGCATGGCGTCACCGTGGTGTTCGTCAATGTCGGCAACACCAAGATCGAGTTGCTGGAGCCGCTCGGCGAGGGTTCGCCGATCGCGGCTTTCCTCGAGAAGAACCCGTCGGGCGGCATGCACCATCTCTGCTATGAGGTCGACGATATCCTTACCGCGCGGGACCGGCTCCAGGCGGCCGGCGCCCGGGTTCTGGGCGACGGCAAGCCGAAGACCGGCGCGCATGGCAAGCCTGTGCTGTTCCTGCATCCGAAGGATTTCTTCGGCACGCTGATCGAACTGGAGCAACCATGAGCTGGGTTTCGTTCACCGCACTGTTTTTCGCGACCTGGTGGGTGGTGCTGTTTGCCGTTCTGCCGTTCAGCGTCAGGACGCAGGATGACGATCGTGACGTGACGCTGGGCACGGTGCCTAGCGCGCCGCGCGGACCACATATGCTGCGTGCGGTGATCCGCACCACCGTCGCCACGGCGGTGCTCATGGGCATTTTCTACGGCCTGACGCACGGGCTGGGATATAGCCTCAACGACATCCCGCACATCGTGCCGGAATTCGGCCAGGCCACGGCAAAATAGCAGCATTCAAACCGGCTCTTGCGCTTCGGGCGAGGTCATGCCGCCATTCGGCGCCGGCTCATCTGTTCAGGCTTCAAAAATCATGACGCAGGGTAAGGTGGTTTGGCAACGCATTGCGCTAAGCAGGTGATTGCACAAAAAAAATGCAAGGCACAAGGCCTTGCAATTTAAACGCGTCCGATCTGTTTCCGGTTTCCGGCGGCAGCGAGTAACCGCGCCTAGATCGCATCCTCCCAAGACTTTGACCGCGTAGGAGAACAGATTTTTCTCTGCTCTCTCGGTTATCGGGGCACATTAGCCCAACGGAAATGAAAATGTCACGAAGAATTTTGCCTTGAAACGGGCATTCTCGTGCTGCACTGCACAATAGTACGGCAGGCTTTGCTTGGGAAACCACCAGCCGGGCGTTTTATGCAACCGTGGCTCCTTCGATCGTCCAGCATTCGCGGCGCGCGCGAGGGGTGCTCAAAACGTTTTCATTCCGCGCGCCACGCCGTTCGAAAGGTGAATTTCCGATTTCCGGGTCGATGCGTCCGGGTTCCCATTGCGCCATGAAATGGCTATGAAGCCGGGGCAAGCAAGCCTGCGTCGCACCGATTCTGGCGCGGCCTCCTCATTCACGGACCAGTTCATGCGTTTGTCGCGCTATTTCCTGCCCATCCTCAAAGAGAATCCGCGCGAGGCGGAGATCGTCTCGCATCGGCTGATGCTGCGCGCCGGCATGATCCGCCAGCAGGGGCAGGGCAGTTTTTCCTGGCTGCCGCTGGGCAAACGGGTCCTGGACAAGGTCTGCCAGATCATCCGCGAGGAACAGAACCGCGCCGGCGCGCTGGAAATCCTGATGCCGACCATCCAGTCGGCTGACCTTTGGCGCGAAAGCGGCCGCTATAACGACTACGGCAAGGAGATGTTGCGCATCAAGGACCGCCAGGACCGCGACATGCTTTACGGCCCGACCAACGAGGAAATGGTCACCGAGATCTTCCGCGCCTATGTAAAGTCCTACAAGGACTTGCCGCTCAACCTCTACCACATCCAGTGGAAGTTCCGCGACGAGGTGCGGCCGCGCTTCGGCGTCATGCGCAGCCGGGAATTCCTGATGAAGGATGCCTACTCCTTCGATCTCGACTTCGAAGGCGCGAGAGCCGCCTACAACAGGATGTTCGTGTCCTACCTCCGGACCTTCACCCGCATGGGCCTACAGGCGATCCCGATGCGGGCCGACACCGGTCCGATCGGCGGCGATCTCAGCCATGAATTCATCATCCTGGCCGACACCGGCGAGAGCCAGGTGTTCTGCCATCGCGATTATCTGTCGCTCGGCGTGCCCGGAGCCAACACCGATTTCTCCAACGACGCCGAGATATCAGGCATCGTCAAGACCTGGACGACGCCTTACGCCGCGACCGACGAAATGCATGACGAAGCGGCCTGGGCTGAGGTTCCCGACAGCGACAAGGTTTCGGCGCGCGGCATCGAAGTCGGCCATATCTTCCATTTCGGCGAGAAATACTCCAAGCCGATGGGCGCCAAGGTGACCGGGCCTGACGGCAAGGATCATTTCGCTTCCGGCGGTTCCTATGGCATCGGCCCGTCGCGGCTGGTTGCGGCGATCATCGAAGCCAGCCATGACGAGAACGGCATCATCTGGCCGGAAGCGGTGGCGCCGTTCGACATCGGCCTGATCAACATGAAAGCCGGCGATGCCGATTGCGACCGCGTCTGCGATGAACTCAACGCAGCTTTCACCGCCGCCGGCAAGGATGTGCTCTATGACGACACCGACCAGCGGCCGGGCGGCAAGTTCGCCACCGCCGACCTGATCGGCTTGCCCTGGCAGGTGATCGTCGGACCGCGCGGCGTGGCCGCCGGCGAGGTCGAGATCAAGAACCGCAAGACCGGCGAGCGCGTGACGCTGCCGATCGCCGATGCGAAAAAACGCTTCGGTGCCGCCGCATGAGCGAGGCGGCGGCAGCGAGACCGGCAGGCGCCGGACCGTTTTCCATCTTCGAACGCACGGTGGCGTGGCGCTATCTGCGCTCGCGACGCAAGGAGACGGTGATCTCGGTCATCGCCTCGATCTCCTTCCTCGGCATCATGCTGGGAGTGGCGACGCTGATCGTGGTGATGGCCGTCATGAACGGGTTCAGGGCCGAGCTGCTCACCCGCATCCTCGGCGTAAACGGCCATCTGATCGTGCAGCCGCTGGATTCGCCGCTTGAGGACTATGCGCAGGTCGCCGGCCGCATCAACGGCGTGGCCGGCGTGAAATACGCCATTCCGCTGATCGACGGCCAGGTGCTGGCGCAAGGTAATGTCGGCGGCGGCTCCGGCGCGCTGGTGCGCGGCATCAGGGGCGAGGACCTGGGCAAGATTGCCATCGTAGCCAACAACATCAAGCAGGGCTCGATCGCCGATTTCGACACGGGCGAGGGCGTCGCCATCGGCAAGCGCATGGCGGAGAATCTCGGCCTGGCGCTCGGCGACACGATCACGCTGATCTCGCCGGACGGCGACGTGACGCCGCTCGGCACGACGCCGCGCATGAAAGGCTACAAGATCGCGGCGATCTTCGAAGTCGGCATGTCGGAATATGACGCCTCCATCGTCTACATGCCCTTTTCCGAGGCGCAGCTCTATTTCAACATGGATGGGCGAGCCCAGACGATCGAGATCTATGTCGACAATCCCGATGATGTCGACGCGCTGAAACCGAAGGTGGAAGAGGCGGCGCAGCGACCCATCGACCTCGTCGACTGGCGGCAGCGCAACGAGACCTTCTTTTCCGCCCTGCAGGTGGAGCGCAACGTCATGTTCATGATCCTGACGCTGATCGTGCTGGTGGCGGCGCTCAACATCATCTCCGGGCTGGTCATGCTGGTGAAAGACAAGGGGCACGACATCGCCATCCTGCGCACCATGGGCGCCTCGCGCGGCGCCATCCTGCGCATCTTCCTGATGACGGGCGCGGCGATCGGCGTCACCGGCACCATCGCCGGCGTGCTGCTCGGCGTGGTCATCTGCCTCAACATCGAATCGATCCGCGAGTTCTTTTCCTGGATGACGGGCAAGGTGCTGTTCAATCCGGAGCTCTATTTCCTCAGCCAGTTGCCGGCGAAGATGGATCCGCGCGAGACGACCTATGTCGTCATCATGGCGCTCGGCCTGTCCTTCCTGGCGACGTTGTTTCCGGCATGGCGGGCGGCCCGCCTCGATCCGGTCGAAGCGCTGAGGTACGAATGATGGCGCAGGCCATTATCGAGTTGAAGAGCGTCGAGCGGCACTATGTCCAGGGGCCGCGCAAGCTCACCATTCTGAACGGTGCGGACTTCTCGCTGAAGCGCGGCGAGATGGTGGCGCTGGTGGCGCCGTCCGGCACCGGCAAATCGACGCTGCTGCATACGGCAGGGCTCTTGGAACGGCCCGACGCCGGCGACGTGATTCTCTCCGGCCGGGCCTGCGGCCGGCTATCCGATGACGAGCGCACCTCGATCCGCCGCAACGATGTCGGCTTCGTCTACCAGTTCCACCATCTGCTGCCGGAGTTTTCGGCGCTGGAAAACATCATGATGCCGCAGCTCATCAAAGGGCTGCCGCGCAAGGAGGCGGCCGAGCGCGCGGCGCAGCTGCTCGACTACATGCAGATCGGCAAGCGCGCATCGCACCGGCCGTCCGAACTGTCGGGCGGCGAGCAACAGCGCGTGGCAATCGCACGCGCGGTCGCCAATGCGCCGCTGGTGCTGCTGGCGGACGAGCCCACCGGGAATCTCGACCCGGTCACTGCCTCCTATGTGTTCGAGGCGCTGGAGGCATTGGTGCGGCAATCCGGCCTCGCGGCGCTGATCGCCACCCACAATCACCAGCTGGCAGCGCGCATGGACCGGCGCGTCACCCTGGCCGAGGGCAAGGTGGTGCCGCTCTAAGGGGTACCTCGATGTCCGCTGCGAGATTGGGTTCAACCTTAACAACGTCCAGCGAGATTTCCGCGGGTTTAGTTTGCCTTCGGGGATACTGATCCCTCCGGGAGTCCTCTGGATCAGAACCGCCAGTGAGCCTTCAGTGCGATCAGGGCGGAAGAGATCGCGGTCATCACCAGGATGAGCAGCCAGGGTCACAAAGTTGCGCGAGAGGCGCCACCGGCGGCCTTGCCTCATGCGCTTTCGCCAGCGATCAGCTTGATTGGCGCCTTGGTGTTGCCTCACGTCCATCACTCGGCAGTCGTAGCTTACCCACTATTGTCTCTACTGAGATTGAGGGCAGCAGGCGCTCATCCCATACGCTAACTGACGATAGCGTCGCCGACATCTTCCTGACCTGTTGATAGGTCCCGCGCCGTCAACCTTTTCTTAACCCTGCCGGTTTGATCGCTCGAAAATTCCGGCTGCGGACGGATTCCGCTCGTTGACTTTGAAACAAAATTAGAACAAATTGCGAACATATCAACAACAGGAGAGAGTTATGACCGATCTGGTTCAGGATGTCATCTCGCTGGTTTGCATGAGCACCTTCCTCATTTCCATGGCGATCTGGATCGGAGCCATGTGAGGTGACTGTCTCTGCCGTCGCTGTTCCGGCGGACGAAAGTCCGCTTTGCCGTTAAGCCTTTCTTGCCGCCCATGGCGCTAGGGTGTCGCTCCTGAAAGCAGGAGCGCCGCGTGTCGCCCATCGTCGCCGCCTTCCTCGTCGCCAGCAATCTAGGGCTGATTTTTCTCCTGATGAGCGTGCCGCTTGGTTTGCGCACAATCAGGCTCAGCCGCACGGTCGCGGCCGACCGGCAGCGTCTGTGGCAGGCGCTGTGGCCGCTCGGGAGCAATGCCGGCTGGTCCGGCGAAATCCTCTCGGCAGAGATGCTGGGCGAGGGAGTGGTCCGCACCAGAATGTCCTGGGAGGGCCGGGACGGCCTGCCGATCGAACGCAAGGCCCTGCTCGAGAATGTCGTGCATGGCAGGTGCTTTTCGATGCGCGTCATCGAGGACACGGCGCTCGATCCGTCTTTCTGGGCGCATTATCGGGAAACCGCGCAGTTGGTCTCGATTGGCGAGGCCACCCGGGTTACGCTCACCCAGACCGACCGTTACCGCGGCGTGGCCTTCCTGGCGTTCCGCTATTTCGCCATGCGCCGCGAACTCGCCAAGCTGGATGGCTGGGCCAGGACAGGGCGGTATCGCAAGGGCGGCTGGTTCGAACATCCGCTGAGCCAGCTCGGCTTCGCCGCTCTCTCGGCATTCATCCTGTGGCCGTTCTTCGGGCTTCACCGCGGCGGGCTTGCTCTGGCCGCGATCCTGACTTCCGTTGTCGCCCTGCACGAGCTCGGCCACATGGCGGCATTCCGCCTGATGGGCCATCGCAGGGCGCGCATGATCTTCATCCCGCTGCTCGGCGGCCTCGCCATTGGCGGCCGGCCCTATGACAGCCGTTTCGAAGTTGCGTTCGTGGCGCTGATGGGCGCCGGGTTCTCTGCTTTCCTGGTGCCGTTGGCGATGATGGGCAGCACGTTTGCAAGCGCGGAAGGGCACTGGCTTGCCGCGACATTGCTGGCGACACTGGCGGGCTGTGCTGCCCTGTTCAACATCGCCAATCTGGTGCCGGTGTGGAAATTCGATGGCGGCCAGGTGCTGCGCCAGATCTGCCCGGGGCCGGTCGCGCTGACGCTGGCCTCCTTCTTCCTGCTCTCGGCGTTCCTGGCGCTTGGCTGGCGGGCCGGCTTTTCCATCGGCTTTCTGCTCGCGGCCGGCGCGGTCTTTGCAATCCTCAGCCTTCTGACAGCGGGCAGCGGGGTGAGGCCGCGCCACGAACTGAAGCCGATCCGCACGGCCGACCGTTTCGTCATCGCCGGCGCGCTGCTGGCGGTGTTCGTCATCCACGGTTATGGAGTGCTCTGGGCGTCGGCACGGCTGATCTGAGCTGTCCGGGAAGCGTTCAGCCGGCCTCGCGGGCTGTTTCCAAGGGCAAGGCCGTAGCCGGGCCGAAGACATCCTCGAACGCTGATTTCAGCGCCAGATCGAGATCGGCCATCGTCACCGGCAGTCCGAGATCGACGAGGCTGGTGACGCCGTGGTCCTGCACGCCGCACGGCACGATACCGCTGAAATGGCCGAGGTCCGGCTCGACATTGATGGCGATACCGTGAAAACTCACCCAGCGCCTGAGCCGAATGCCTATTGCCGCGATCTTGTCCTCGGCGGCAGAGCCGTCCGGCAGGGCAGGGCGATCGGGCCGCACCACCCAGACGCCGACGCGATCCTCACGGCGCTCGCCATTGACGTTGAAGGCGGCGAGCGTGCCGATGATCCATTGTTCGAGGGCGGCGACGAAGGCGCGCACATCCTCCCGGCGGCGTTTCAGGTCGAGCATGACGTAGGCGACGCGCTGGCCCGGCCCATGATAGGTGTATTCGCCGCCGCGGCCGGCCGAAAACACCGGGAACCGGTTGGCGTCGATCAGGTCCTCGCTGCGCGCACTCGTGCCGGCGGTATAGAGCGGCGGATGCTCGACCAGCCAGACCATCTCGCCGGCGGCCCCGCTGCGGATCGCTTCGGCGCGCGCCTCCATGAAGGCAAGCGCCTCGGGGTAGGCGGTGAGGCCGGGCTCGATCGCCCATTCGACGGGCGCCGAACCGGTCAAAGGCAGGAACGACGTGGCGATCTGGCTGCGTTCTGGCATGGGATGTCTCTTGTTGTACTCCATATGGCGATATCGGGCCGAAACGTCCAGTTCGCGGTGCATTTTGGCGCTTTGATCCGTTATGGCAATTCCCAGCGATTAAATGCTCGGGGCGCACTTGTTTCGCCGGAAACGATTTGCTACACGCCGCGAGCCGGTCGGTTCCGGCTCCTACCACGTGCGGTCGTGGCGGAATTGGTAGACGCGCAGCGTTGAGGTCGCTGTGGGGCAACCCGTGGAAGTTCGAGTCTTCTCGACCGCACCATTCTCTCTCCCCAGAATCTGATTTGTAGCGGCACCTCCAGCCCTACGGACACCGCGCATTTCGTTTGATATTCCCGCGCGTTACGCCAGTTTCTTTTTGAGCGTCGGATTTTCCCGAAACCGGTTTCCACTTTCGGGTCCGATGTTCTAGACCTGAGATGCACCTTTTCCAGGATTGCAATGGCGGGAGGCGCTGGTGGAAGGCCAGGACGAACGGACGACCGGCGCTGGGGTCGCTGACGAACACCGCGCCGACATCTACGGTGAGGACGGCGCTGTCCTTTCGTCCTTTCTCGCCCAGATCGGCGCGGCGATCGCCGACCGCGATACGCTCACGCTCAAGCGTGAGGTCGACGACCTGCACCAGTCGGAAATGGGCGACCTGATCGAGGCGCTGCATCCCGACCAGCGGCGCGCCCTTGTCGAGCTTTTGGGGGCCGACTTCGATTTTTCCGCGCTGACCGAGGTCGACGAGGCGATCCGCATGGACATCGTCGACAATCTGCCCAACGCGCAGATTGCCCAGGCGGTGCAGGAACTCGATTCCGACGACGCGGTCTACATCCTCGAGGATCTCGAACCGGAGGACCAGGACGAGATCCTGTCGCAGCTGCCGTTTACCGAGCGCATCAGGCTACGTCGCTCGCTCGACTACCCCGAGGAGACCGCCGGGCGGCGCATGCAGACGGAGTTCGTCGCGGTGCCGCCGTTCTGGACGGTCGGCCAGACCATCGACTACATGCGCGAGGACAAGAACCTTCCCGACCGCTTCAGCCAGATCTTCGTCATCGACCCGAGCTTCAAGCTGCTTGGCGCCATAGACCTCGACCAGATCCTGCGCACCAAGCGCTCGGTCAAGGTCGAGGAGGTCATGCATGAGACGCGGCACGCCATTCCGGCCACGATGGACCAGGAAGAGGCCGCGCGGGAGTTCGAGCAATATGACCTTCTGTCCGCCGCCGTCGTCGACGAGAACGAGCGGCTGGTCGGCGTGCTGACCATCGACGACGTCGTCGACGTCATCCAGCAGGAAGCCGAGGAAGATCTCCTGCGCATGGGCGGCGTCGGCGACGAAGAGCTTTCCGACAGCATCTTTTCGACCTCGCGTTCGCGTGTGCCATGGCTGCTTGTCAATCTCCTGACCGCCTTCCTTGCGGCATCGGTGATCGGCCTGTTCGACCACACGATCGAGCGCATCGTGGCGCTCGCCGTGCTGATGCCGATCGTGGCCGGGATGGGCGGCAATGCCGGTTCGCAGACCATGACCGTCACCGTGCGGGCGCTGGCGACAAGGGATCTCGACATCTACAATGCCGGCCGCATCATTCGCCGCGAGATAGGCGTGGGCTTCATCAACGGCATCGTTTTCGCCATATTGATCGGCATCGTAGCCGCCGTCTGGTTCCGCGATGCCAATCTGGGCGGCATCATCGCCGCGGCCATGATCATCAACATGTTCGTTGCGGCCCTTGCCGGCATCCTGATCCCGCTGCTGCTCGACCGCTTCAAGGTCGATCCCGCGGTCGCTTCGGCGGTCTTTGTCACCACGGTCACCGACGTCGTTGGTTTCTTCGCTTTTCTGGGCCTTGCCACGTGGTGGTTCGGCGTCCATTGATCCGGCTCAATTGACTTTTACGTAAATGCCGTGCGAGGCTCGGCGACAGGCAGACTGCGGCCGATTCCGGCAGGTCTGCCGCGGACGGAGAGCAGCAGTCGCCAATCTCCGGCTATGGGGCGAGAATGCGGGAATATTATTCGATCACCGAGCTGACGCGCGAATTCGACGTGTCGACGCGGACGCTGCGGTTCTACGAGGACGAGGGACTGGTGCAGCCGGTGCGGCGGGGCCGCACGCGGCTGTTTCGTCCATCCGACCGACACCTGATCCGGCAGATCATGCGCGGAAAACGGCTCGGCTTCTCGATCAACGAGATCCGCGAAATCATCCAGATGTACAAGGAACCGCCCGGCGAGGTCGGCCAGCTCAAGCTGATGATCAAGCGCATCGAGGAAAAGCGCGAGGATCTGAGGCAAAAGCGCCGCGACCTCGAGGAGACATTGGCCGAACTCGACCAGGCCGAGGAATCCTGCGTTGAGCGGCTGGTGGAGCTCGGGGTTAATACGTAGCGGCCTTCCAGGCAGGACAATC
Source organism: Mesorhizobium sp. B2-4-1 (assembly GCF_006442185.1). NCBI lineage: Bacteria > Pseudomonadati > Pseudomonadota > Alphaproteobacteria > Hyphomicrobiales > Phyllobacteriaceae > Mesorhizobium > Mesorhizobium sp. B2-4-1. The sequence goes on from NZ_VFVN01000003.1 coordinate 330,597, forward strand.
GCTTTAGAGTCGGCGCCGCCCCTCATCGCCCTGCCGGGCACTTCTCCCCGTATAGTGACGGGGAGAAGGGGGCTGACCGTGATCTCGGTCTCTTTCCTGCAACGCTGGTGGCTGGCGAAACCGCTGATGACAGCGCCCCTCTCCCCGTCACTATACGGGGAGAGGATGCCGGCAGGCAGGTGAGGGGCGGCGCCGACATCGACAAATTGTTGGTCTCCGCCACAAATCGGAAACCGTTATCTTCCCGATATGGCTCTGGCAGCCGGCGTTCAGATGCTCAAATCCAGCGCCGCACTCTTTTGGCATAGTCGCGGTATTTTTTGCCGAACTTTGCCGACAGCATCTTTTCTTCCTTTTCCACCGCGACCTTCTGCGTGACGAAGGCGGCGACGAAGGCGAGCGGCAGGAACCAGACCATCCCGGAGATGAAGGCAACGCCGATCAACAGCAGCGTGTTGGCGAGGTACATCGGATTGCGGGTGATGCCGAAAGGACCCGTGGTGACCAAATGGTCCGGCACGGCGTTGGGGTTGAGCGTGGTCTTGGCCCGCGTCATGGTGCGGATGGCGGTGAACCAGAGTGCGGCGACGCCGAACAGCGCCACCCAGCCGGCCGCGTAGAGGAGGTCGCCCAGGAGGTCGCCGATCCAGGGCAGGGGAAAAAGCAAGCCGAGCGCGATGCTGATGGCGATGGCGGCGATATAGATCAGCGGCGGCCATGGTATTAGCCCAGGTTTGGGCAGGGTCTCGGTCATTCGACACCTTCCTCCGTCATCTTGCTGTCGGTCTGGGCCGTGCAGGTGCCGGCGAGATCCGCCAGATGCGCTCTCCATTCGGCGGTCTGGTCGTTCTTGTAGAGCCGATCAAGCGTTGCCTCGCCCTCCAGCGTGTCCAGCATGCACCCACAATAGCTCGAACAGAACTTGCTGTCGCGCTGCTGCTCGCACGAGATCTGGCAGGTCTTGAGAAAGTTCACCTGCGGGGTTTCGACCTTGGCCGGCATTACTTGCGAGAACAACCAGACACTGCCGATCAGCAGCGGCTGGTGAATCAGGTAGAAGGCCAGGCTGTGCCGGCCGATGAAGCCCAGCGGGTTGGACCAGCGCCCGGGTGCCACATCCGCCAGGCGCGCCAAGGCGCCGAAGCCGGAGGCAAGCTTGGTCGCTCCGAGGCCCACAAGCACCGCACCGAACCACGGGAACAGCGGGACATAGTCGTTGGAGTGTGGGTTGACCGCGGAAAGGCCGACCCACCACAGCCAGGGGTGATCGAACGATTCCAGCCGAAAATAGAAGGGAATGGCGATGACCGCCGCGGCGATCGGCAGTGTGAGCAGCGCCGGCAGGCGCAGGAATGCCAGCCCGAGCAGGCTCGCCAGCGCGATCTGGTGCAGGATGCCGAAGAAGATCCACCCGTCCGGCGTGGCGATACGGGTGGCGACCGAAATGGCGATCGCCGCTCCGACGACCATGGCGAAGCGTCTCCAGAAGCCGTTCCAGCGGATCTCTTTGCCATGGGCGAGATACAGGCTGACGCCGACCAGGAACAGGAAGGTCGAGGCGATGCAGCGAGCATAGAACTTCCACCAGCCGAAGGCGGTCAGGCCGGGATCGGTGTAGCCGAAGAATTCCAGGTCCCAAGTGAAATGGTAGCTCGCCATGGCGACCAGCGCGATGCCGCGCAGCATGTCGATGGCGACGATTCGCTTGGTCTTCGGCAACTCCGCTGTGGGCATGGTCGGCGTCTGGATGCTCATGGTCTCGCGATCTGATTCAGCCCCGCACGAGGACTATCACGGTTACGCCGGACAAAAGAAGGCCGTGAGCTTCGATACGGACGATCAGCCGGCGCTGCATCAGGCACCCCTTTAGGCCAGCACCGGAAAGCCTTTGACCGGCTTCGTTTTAACCGGGGCACGTCGGTTTCCTGTTACCGGTCGCGAAATGATGGCCGCAGATTTGGCTGGTGATTCTGCTTTGGGGAAGCAATGTCCACGCATGTGCGCCATCCGATCTGGCTACCGGCCCTCAAGGCCGCGGATGCCCGCACCTTCGCCTCGCTCTACGCGGTCGAATCCTTCGCTCGCGCCACGGTGTCGAGCGTCATCCCGATCCAGGCCTACGAGATCCTCCACAACGAGCAGATCGTCTCGATCCTCTACACCATAGTGGCGATGCTCGGCCTGTCGGTGACCCTGTTCATGCCGATGCTGATCCAGCGCTTCGCGCGGCGCTGGGTCTACACGGCGGGCGCCTGCCTGCTGGCGATCGGCTCGCTGTTCTTCGTCACGCATACGCTCGCAGGGCAATTGGCCGGCATGCTGTGCCGTGTCATGGGCGCCAGTGCGCTGTCGATCACGCTCAACCTCTACATCATGGACCACATCCGCAAGACCGATTTCATGCAGGCCGAATCGCTGCGCATGGCGTGGTCGATGTTTGCCTGGACGGGTGGGCCGACGCTCGGCATCTTTCTCTACACACGCTTCGGCATCTATGCCGCGCATGGCGCGGTCGCCGTATTCGCCTTGGCCCTGCTGGCGTTGTTCTGGACCTACCGGCTCGGCGACAATCCCTCGATCCGGCCGGGCAAGACGCGCCCGGTCAACCCGCTAGCCAATATCGGCCGCTTCGTCGCGCAGCCGAGGCTGAGGCTGGCCTGGCTGATCGCCTTCGGCCGCTCCTGCTTCTGGACGACATTTTTCGTCTATGGCCCGCTGTTCATGGTCATCACCGGTGAGGGCGAACTTGCCGGCGGCATTCTGGTTTCGGCAGGCAACGCGCTTTTGTTCATGGCGATTTTCTGGGGCAAGGCCGGCAAGCGCTTCGGCGGCCGCAGGACCATGACTTTTGCCTATTTCGCCATGTCGGTGGTGCTGCTGGCGGCGGGTGCCGTCGGCGAAAGCGCGCCGCTCGTCACCGGCGCCTTCCTGCTGTGCGGCGCCTTCTTCACCATCGCGCTCGACGCGCTGGGCTCGACCGCCTTCATGCGCTCGGTCCGCTCTTATGAGCGGGCGCAGATGGCTGCGGTCTACCGCACTTATCTCGACTTTTCCGAACTGACGCCGCCGCTGGTCTACTCGGTGGTGCTGGCCTTTTTCGGACTGGGCTCGGTTTTCGTCACGCTCGGCCTGCTTGCGGCGGTCTGCGGTTATGTCACCTGGCGGTATCTGCCGAAGTCGCTGTGAAGCTTACGGCACAAGCGCAGCATGTCGTTCGCGTACCCAATCGTGGAAGCGGTGGAGGTCGTACTCCTCCGGCATCAGCACGCCGGCCTTATGGCGCATGGAGCGCAGCCCTTTCTGGTTGACCTCGCAGATCGCGGCATCCTCCTCCAGCACCTGGGTGCCGAATCCGACGATGTTGTCGATGTCGGTGGCGGCGAGCGCGTCGGGCGCGAACAGCCATTCGGCGGTCAATTCGGTCTGCTCGGGGCCAAGCGGCACCAGCCGTACGGACCTGACATAGTCGACGTGGCCGACGATGAACATCGAGGGCAGGCTGGTGGCGTAGGTCTGGCCGGCGGCGTGCTCGGCCGGCGTCAGGCCCGAAAAGACCGGCCCATGCGCCTGGCCGTCACGTGACCATGTTTCGGCACCCGCCCGCAGCCCGCCGGAAAATTCCGGCGCGTCATTGTCGGCATGGCGGGTCCATTCGGGGTCGTCATGCCGGCCCATCAGGCCGCGGCCGTAGATCGGCACCAGCCGCGACAGGTCCTTGTGGACGCCGGGGCAATGCAGGCATTCGTTGAAGTTTTCCCAGAAGATCTTCCAGTTGCAGTTCATCACCTTGCGCAGCACATGGCCCGATACCAGCGATTCCAGCGGCCAGTTGCCGAGATCGCCGGAGGCCGGGTCGAAGGATGAGTGCGCCGAGCCGGCGGCATCTTCCGCGAGATTGACGAAGACGAAGCCGCGCCAGACCGACAGCGCGACGCGATAGAGCGGATGGTCCGCCTTGTCGAAACCTTCGGGCAGCGTTTTCGATGGCACGCGCACGAGATCGCCGCGCAGCGAATAGGACCATGCGTGGTAGGGGCAGGTGATCAGCCGCGCCTTCAGCCGCCCCTCGCGTTCCTGGCAAAGCTGCGAGCCGCGATGCCGGCAGGTGTTGTGGAAGGCGCGCAGTTCGCCGGTATCGTCACGCAGCACGACGATCTCCTGGGTGCCGACACGGAAGGTGCGGAAAGCCAGCGGTTGGGCGAGATCAGCTTCACGGCAGACGAGCAGCCAGTTCCTGTACCAGATGGCGTCGAGGTCGCGCTGGTAGGCCGCCGCATCCCAATAGGCCGAGGACGGCAATGTCGGCTCGGCCCGGGTGAGGCCGTTATAGGGGGCGTGCTGGCTCCGGACGGGCTGCATGGCTGGCCTCCTGTGAGGATGGCAGCCGACACCCGGCCACGGAAATTGTCAATTGCAGCGGAGCAAGCGGCCGGACGGCGCTAAAGCGCTTGTCGCCGTCGGAATTTGGTTTGCCGGATGCGGCGATTTTCCCTATAGTCACCTTCGTCGTCGGTTCCGATTGGAGCCAAGAGGGAATGCGGTGCGGGCAGATTTGTTGCCCAATGCCGTGGCTGCCCCCGCAACTGTGTGCGGTAGTCCTCTCCATATGCCACTGAAGATTTTCTTCGGGAAGGTGGGGAAGGGCGCTGATCCGCGAGCCAGGAGACCTGCCGGCGACAGGAAACTGACTTCGATGCCCTCGGGTGGAGGGTGAAAGGACAAGACATGAATACCGCTTCCGTCTCCCTCGGCGCCTCCATCTCCTCGCAGTCGCGCCTCCTGCAGCTCGCGCTCGCGGCGCTGCTCGGCGTTTTCGTCGTAGGCTTTGTCGGTTTCTCGCATATCGACGCGGTCCACAATGCCGCGCACGACTATCGCCACTCGATGGCGTTTCCCTGCCACTGATAGGGATTTGACATCATGAACCTGTTTCGCAACGTCGTGTTCATCGCGGCGATCGCAGGGCTCGTGGCCGGTGTCGTTCTCGCCTGCATGCAGGCCTATGCCACCGTGCCGTTGATCCTGAAGGCGGAAGTCTACGAACAGGCCGGCGGCGGCCACCACCACGACCATACCGCACCGGCCCCGACCGACAACAACGCCATGAACTCTGCCGCCCCGGCGGGCAATGCCATGAGTTCCGCCGCGCCGGCAGCCGCTGAAGCTGTTCCGGCTGAAGAGGAAGGCTGGGCGCCGGCCGACGGCTTCGAGCGTTTCGCTTTCAGCGTGCTTGCCAACATCGTCACCGGCATCGGCTTCGCGCTGGTCCTGGTCGCGGTTTCGGAATTCGCCGGCGGCATCGGCAACTGGCGCCAGGGCGTGTTCTGGGGACTGGCCGGCTTTGCCGTGTTCACGCTGGCGCCGGGCCTCGGCCTGCCGCCGGAACTGCCGGCCATGCCTGCCGCCGAGCTTCTGCCACGCCAGATCTGGTGGACGGCGACGGTGGCGGCGACGGCGATCGGCCTTGCCCTGATCGCCTTCCGCAAATCACTGCCGCTGGCGATTCTGGGTGTGGTGTTGATCGTCGCGCCGCATATCGTCGGCGCGCCGCAGCCCGACAGTTTCGAGACGCCGATCCCGGAAGGCCTGCACCATCAGTTCGTGGTGGCGGTGACAGTGACGAACCTGGTGTTCTGGCTCGTGCTGGGCGCTGTCGTCGGCGTGGTGCGTGGACGCTTCACCGGCAGCGCGACGGGCCTGCGCGACAGCTTTGCCTGATCGCGGAAGACTGACCTTCATCATCGGCGGTGCGCGCTCCGGCAAGAGCGCGCACGCCGAAACGCTGATGACCGCCTTGCCTTCGCCATGGGCCTACATCGCCACGGCGCAACCTTATGACGACGAGATGCGGCAGCGCATCGCGTTGCACCGGTCGCGGCGCGGCGAGGGCTGGACGACCATCGATGCACCGCTAGACCTTGTCGGTGCACTCGAGACCCTACCGGAGGACCAGCCGGTGCTTGTCGACTGCCTGACGCTGTGGCTGACCAACCACATGCTGGCCGAACATGATGTAGAGGGCGTATGCCGGCGGCTGGCTGACATGCTGTCGCGGCCGCGCGGACCCTGGTTTGTTGTATCCAACGAGGTCGGGCAAGGCATCGTGCCGGACAATGCGCTGGGGCGCCGGTTCCGCGACGCCGCCGGCCGGCTCAACCAGCAGGTCGCGGCGATTGCCGAGACCGTGCTTTTGATGGTGGCGGGGCTGCCGCTCAAGGTGAAGTGACATGACCGACATCGACGAAAAGGACGAAGAGCGCCACCGCGCCAAGATGGCCAAGCGCAAGGCGGTCCAAGACGCCGAGGTGGCGAGCAAGACGGTCGAAAAGGGGCTGCTGATCGTCAACACCGGCCCGGGCAAAGGCAAGACCACGGCTGCCTTTGGCCTGGCGCTGCGGATGCTCGGCTACGGCAAGCGCGTCGGCGTCGTCCAGTTCATCAAGGGCAAATGGCATACGGGTGAGAAGGAGGCCTTCGCCGCCTTCGGCGACCGCGTCGTCTGGCACGCGATGGGCGAGGGGTTCACCTGGGAGACACAGGATCTGAAGCGCGACATCGCGGCGGCCGAGGCCGCCTGGGCCAAGGCGCTGGAGCTGATGGCCGATCCGTCGATCAGTCTCGTCGTGCTCGACGAACTCAACATCGCGCTGCGTTACGAGTATCTCGATCTGGACAAGGTGGTTGCCGCGCTGAAAGCGCGCCGCGAGGGCCTGCATGTCGTCGTCACCGGTCGCAACGCCAAGCCGGCGCTGGTCGAGGCGGCCGACCTGGTGACCGAGATGGGGCTGACCAAACACCATTTCGCGGCGGGCGTGAAGGCGCAGCAGGGGGTGGAGTTTTGAGAGCTGTTGTCCCCTTTTGTGGATGAGCATTCAAGTCTGGTCGCCAAACGCTTCCAGCAGGGCTCACTTCCTTTCCCTCCGGAGGGGGGAAAGGTGGCGCTGCGAAGCAGCGACGGATTGGGGAAAGGCGGTGATCGAACGCGCGGTCCGCAGACAGGCAGGCGCAACCCGGCGGGTGCGAGAAACGCGACTGCCGAGCTCGTCGACCCCCACTCCGTCTCGGCTTCGCCGAGCCACCTCTCCCCCGATCGACGGGGGAGAGGAAAGGCGCGAACCTGTTGCAGCCCGGCTCCCTTCCTCCCCTTCGGGAGAGAACTCACGGGGGGTGAGATCATGCCAGAATGACGATCGCCGAAACCACGCCGAACAGGGCAATCAGCAAATAATCGGCGACGCGGTAGAGTTTCAGCGCCCGCCTTATGTCGATGCTGTCGGCTTCGCGCCGGCCGCCTTCGCCCATGAACGCGTCGTCGACCGTTACGCCGCCATAGCTGCGCGGCCCGGCGAGGGCCAGGCCGAGCCCGCCCGCCATCGCCGCCTCCGGCCAGCCGGCATTGGGCGAGCGGTGTTTTTTCGCGTCGCGCCGCACCGCCTGCCATGCGGCTTTCGCGTCGGCGCCTTTCACCAGGAAAGCCGCCAACGTGATGAGCAACGCCGTCAGCCTCGACGCCGGCAGGTTGATCCAATCGTCGAAGCGTGCGGCTGCCCTGCCGAAAGTTTCGTGGCGCGGCGTGCGATGGCCGATCATCGAATCGGCGGTGTTGGCGGCCTTGTAGGCGGCGCCGCCGGCGAGGCCGCCGACGCCCGTCCAGAAGGCGGGGGCAACGATGCCGTCGGAAAAATTCTCGGCCAGGCTCTCGATCGCCGCGCGGCAGACGCCGGCCCTGTCGAGGGTTTCGGGATCGCGGCCGACGATGCGCGAGACGGCGGCGCGGCCCATGTCGAGGCCGCCCGAGTCGAGCGCATCGGCGACGGCCTCGACATGCTCATAAAGGCTCCGCTGCGACAGGAACGATGTTGCCAGAAGGGCGGTGATGAACAGTCCCAGGGGAATGAACCAGAGCAGGATCTGCACGCACAGGCCAATTAGCGCCGGCACCAGCACGATGACCAGAAGCGCCTGGACACCACGTTGGCGACGCAGTGCGTCGGGATCAGTGGCGCGGTTGAGCCTGCGATCGAGAAAGGATATCAGCCTGCCAAACCACGTCACGGGATGGCCGATGGCGCGAAACAGCCAGTCGGGGTAGCCCAGCGCGGATTCGATGGCCAATGACAGGAAAGCGATCAGGACTGACATGAAGCTTCTTGAAGGAGCGGTGGACCATGGTGGAAGTCTCGGTCGGGCAAGGGCGCTTTTCCCCAACGCCCCCCAGCCTTTCGTCGACCTCTCGACCGGAATCAATCCGCACTCCTACCCGCTTTTCGAGCTGCCCGCCACCTCGCTGTCGCGATTGCCGGAAGCGGGGCGGGCGCGTGAGCTGACGGCGATCGCGGCCAGTAGCTATGGTGCGCCCTCGCCAGCCAATGTCGTCGCTGCGCCCGGTACGCAGATCCTGCTGCCGCGCGTGGCATCGCTGGTCGCGCCGGGCAAGGCGCTCGTACTGGGGCCGACCTATGCCGAACATGCCCGCGCGGCGGCGATCGCGGGGCACGAGGTGATCGAAGTCAGCGATTTCGCTGATCTGGCGGATGCCGACCTTGCCGTCGTGGTCAACCCGAACAACCCGGATGGGCGCATCGTCGAGCGCGACCGGCTGCTGGCGCTGGCCGCCGGTTTGCGCGCCAAGGGCGGGCTGCTGGTCGTCGACGAGGCGTTCATGGATGTCGGCCCGCGCGAACACAGCCTTGCCGGCGATGTCGGCCAGGGCGGCATCGTCGTGCTGCGTTCTTTCGGCAAGTTTTTTGGGCTGGCCGGCCTGCGGCTTGGATTCGCGCTTGCCGATGCGCCGACGGCCCAACGGCTGGAAACGCAATTCGGACCTTGGGCCGTCGCCGGCCCGGCGCTGGAATATGGCATTCGCGCACTTGCCGATATCGGCTGGCAGGACGCGATGCGCGCGTCGCTGGCGGAGGTATCGGCTCGGCTCGACGGGCTGTTCGGTCGTTTCGGCGTGCCTGCCGCGGGCGGCACCACATTGTTCCGCTATCTCAGGCTGTCGGATGCCGCCGGCTTGTTTTCTGTGCTTGGGGAACGCGGCATCCTGCTTCGCCATTTCACCGACCGCCCGCATGTCCTGCGGGCCGGCCTGCCGGGGAACGGGGAGGAGTGGCTGCGGCTTGAATCCGCCCTTGCCGAATGGGCGGCCCGGCGCGAGGATCGAGCGGAAGGTATCAAACCATGATCCATGTCTGCTCGCTGGCAAAGGTCGAGGAAACGGTGGCGAGGACCGGCGCCGAGCGGCTGCTGTCGCTGTTGGCCGCCGGCACCGATGTGCTCCGCCCGGCCTCGATCATGAGGGAAAACCATCTGCACCTGGTCATGCACGACATCGCGGCGGCGCAGGATGGCATGACCATGCCGGGCGAGGAGCATGTGCGCAATCTGCTCGATTTCGCGCGCCGCTGGGACCGCGCAAGGCCGATGGTCGTTCACTGTTATGCCGGCATCAGCCGCTCGACAGCCTCCGCCTATATCATCGCTGCCGCGCTGGCGCCGAAACGCGACGAGGCCGAGCTGGCCCGGACGTTGCGGAGGTTGTCGCCTTCGGCGACGCCCAATCCGCGGCTGATCGCGGTGGCCGACGCGCTGCTTGGTCGAGGCGGCCGCATGATCGCGGCAATCGAAGCGATCGGGCGCGGCGCCGATGCCTTTGAAGGCAACCCGTTCGAACTGAGGATCGACGGCTAGAGGCTACTTCAGCCAATCGGCGAGCTTCGCCTTGCGTACGTCCCTAAGCAGGCTGACGAAACCATCAGCCTGATGTTCCGCTGTCAGCCGACCTTTTTCAGCCGTGGCAATGCTGGCGTCGCCGACCACGCCGTTCGGGTTGAGATCGCTGGCGATCCAGGCGAAGGCGTGGGTGCCGGTGTGCCGCAGCAGCGCGAATTCCTTCTCGGCCTTGGCGACATTGGACACGAAATTGTCGGCCCTGGCCATGTCGACGAGATCCGGCCGGAAATGCAGCATCAGCGAGGTCTCGACGTCGCCGCCATGGATGCCGTGGCGGTCCTCGAGTTCGGTGTACATGCCGGCCGGGCGGCCGAAGCGTTGCCAACTGGTCTTCACCGCCAGCATCTTTTCGCGCACCCGCAATTCGCGCGTGACGATGCCCATGATCTCCTCGTTGCCGCCATGCGAGTTGACGACGACCAGCTTGCGCACGCCTGCCCGCGCAATCGACACGCCAAGCTCGGTCCAGGCGTCCGCCAGCGTCGTTGCCGGCAAAGTAAGCGTGCCCGGCGCGTGAAGATGCTCGTTCGATTTGCCCACCGCCTGGACCGGAAGGATGCGGATGTCGAGATCGTCGGGCAGGCGGGCGATCACCGTGTCGAGCATGCCGTTCATGATCGAGGTGTCGGTCGAGACAGGCAGATGCGGTCCATGCTGCTCGATCGCCGCCACCGGCAGTACGGCGATCGTCGCTTCGGGATCGATCGAGGCATATTCGGTGGTCCGATAGTCACCCCACCACACACGTCTTTTTGCTACGGTCATGTCATGCCTCTTCGATGAACGGTGAGACCTAGCGCGAGATACACGGCGTGTCGATCACCCGGCCGCGATGGCCTCGACCTCGACCTTGAATTCAGGCCGGGCAAATCCGCTGACGATCATCAGGGTCGAGGCCGGCGCGGGGTTCGAAAAAAGCCGGTCGCGAACATCCATATAGGGTCTCAGATGCGCGCGGTCGGTGACATAGGCGTTGATGCGAACGATATCGCCGAGCCCCAGCCCCGCCTCGCCGAGGATCGCGGCGATGTTCTTGAAGCAAAGCTCGGCCTGGGCGCCGGCGTCTTCGGGGATCTGGTCGTCCGCCGTGATCGCGACCTGGCCTGAACACAACACCAGCCGCTTGCCCGGGGGCACTTCGACGCCGTGACTGTAGCGGGCAAAAGGCGGCTTGATCGACTTCGGGGTGAGGAACTTGAACATGGCAATCTCCTGGATACCGCCAGCCTAAGACTGGATTCATCACAGCTTCAAGATGGCGGTGCATGTCGCCGGTGCGATTGTGGACAGGCGTTTAAAAAATAGGCACGATGCCTCCGGTGCAGCACGACCTTTCCGGCGTTCGCAGATGGCTGTGGTGCAGGCGGGCGGGTCCCGGCGCGAGACGCCGGTGGCATGTGTCTTGCTTCTTGAATCTCTGGTGTCGAGCCTGGCGCGTGGCGCGCCGGAGCAAACAAAGGGTGGTGGTGTCGATGTACGGAAAACTGAAGATGTCGGTAGCGGCGGTGGCCGTGCTTGCAGCGAGCACGCTTGGTGCCGCGGCAAATGAAAAAGTCACCTTCGGCACCAACTGGCTGGCCGAGCCGGAACATGGCGGCTACTACCAGGCCGTGGCCGACGGCACCTATGCCGCCTGCGGCCTCGACGTCACCATCATGCAGGGTGGCCCGCAGGTCAGCGGCCGGCCGATGCTCCTGGCCGGCAAGATCGATTTCTACATGGGCGGCAACCTGCTGTCGGCCTTCGACGCCGTCCAGCAAGGCATTCCGATGCGCGTGGTGGCGGCGGACTTCCAGAAGGATCCGCAGGTCATCATGTCCCATCCCGGCGAGGGGCTGGACAAATGGGAGGACCTGAAGAACGCCGAGCAGTACATTCTGGGTGACGAGGGCGCGCAGACCTTCTTCCAGTGGATGATCATCGAGCTCGGCTTCGACGCGGCCAAGCGCGTGCCCTACACCTACAACACTGCTCCCTTCCTCGCCAACAAGAAGTCGATCCAGCAAGGCTATGTCACGTCCGAGCCGTTCGCGGTCAAAAAGGAAGGCGGCTTCGTGCCCAACCAGTTCCTGCTCGCCGACTATGGCTGGGACACCTATTCGACGACGATCGAGGTGATGCAGGACACCATCGACAAGAAGCCGGAGGTGGTCCAGTGCTTCGTCGATGGCTCGGCCAAGGGCTGGTACAAATATCTCTACGGCGACAACAAGGCCGCCAACGACATGATCAAGAAAGACAATCCTGACATGACGGATGAGCAGATCGCTTTCTCGATCGAGCAGATGAAGAAGTTCGGCCTTGCCGATTCCGGCGACACCGAGAAGCTCGGCATCGGCGCCATGAACGAGGCGCGGATCAAGAGTTTTTACGACAAGATGGTCAAGGCCAAGGTCACGCCCGCCGGCATCGACATCACGAAAGCCTACACGCTGGCCTTCGTCAACAAGGGCGTCGGGCTCGAGCTGAAGAAATAGGCCGTCCCAGCATGATGCGGGAACAGGTAGCGCAGGCGCCGGCGAACGGGTCCGACACGGCTCCGGCATTGTTGGCGCTGCGGGGCGTCGGCAAGGTCTTTTCCAATGGCGTGACGGCGCTCGCCGACGTCGACCTGACGATCCGGGAAGGGGATTTCCTCAGCCTGCTCGGGCCGTCCGGCTGCGGCAAGTCGACGGCGCTGCGGCTGATCGCTGGCCTGTCAACGCCGACCTCCGGCATGCTCGACTGGCGTGCGGGCGGTTCGCTCGACCGCTCGAACATCGGCTTCGTGTTCCAGGAGCCGACATTGCTGCCCTGGGCCAGCGTCTTCGACAATGTCTGGCTGCCGCTCAGGCTGAAGGGCGTCAGCCGCGCCAAGGCGGCACCGGTGGTGACCGAGATGCTGGCAAGGGTTCATCTCACCGGCTTCGAGAACGCCGTGCCGCGCGAATTGTCGGGCGGCATGAAGATGCGCGTCTCGATCGCACGGGCCCTGGTGACCAAACCGCGCGTGCTTTTGATGGATGAGCCGTTCGCGGCCCTCGACGAAATCACTCGCTTCAAGCTCAACAACGATCTGCTGGAGTTGTGGCAGGACGAGCGCTTCACCGTCGTCTTCGTCACGCATAGCGTCTTTGAAAGCGTGTTTTTGTCCAACAGGGTTGTCGTCATGGCGGCGCGGCCAGGCAGGATCTTCGACGAGCTTGCCATCGATGCGGCCTATCCGCGCGACGAGGCCTTTCGCACCTCACCCGATTATGCGGCGCTGTGCCGGCAGACGTCCGACGTGCTGGTCAAGGCCATCAACTCAATTGCAGGCTCGCATCATGACGGCCATTGACGGTGCATTGAAACTCGACCCCGAGGAAGCACGCCGCGCGCGCCAGGAGCGGCTCGAGCGGATCGGCCGCTGGGTTCTGCCGCTGGCGATCATGATCCTGGCGATCTGGCTGTGGGACCGTATCTGCGTGTGGAATGAAATTCCGCAATACATCCTGCCGCGTCCCGGTGTGGTGCTGGCAACGCTCTACAACGACGCCGGCCTGCTGTTCTCCGCACTGCTGGTCACCTTGCGCATCACCTTCCTCAGTCTGCTCCTTGCCGTCATCGGCGGCGTCGGGCTGGCGGTGCTGTTCGCGCAGTCGAAATGGGTGGAGATGTCGTTCTTTCCCTTCGCCATAGTGCTGCAGGTGACGCCGATCGTGGCCATCTTCCCGCTGATCAACATCTATGTCGACAATCAGACGACCAAGCTTCTGCTCTGCGCCTGGATCGTCGCCTTCTTTCCGATCCTCTCCAACACCACCCTCGGCCTGAACTCGGTCGACCGCAATCTGCGCGACCTGTTCAAGCTCAACGGCGCAACGCGCTGGCAGCAATTGCGCTATCTCAGGCTGCCGGCGGCGATGCCGTATTTCCTCGGCGGGCTGAAGATCGCCGGCGGCCTGTCACTGATCGGCGCGGTGGTGGCCGAGTTCGTCGCCGGCGCCACCGGCCAGTCTTCAGGCCTCGCCTCGCGCATCATCGAGGCCGGCTACCGGCTGAACGCGCCCAGGCTCTTCGCGGCGCTGTTCCTGATCTCGCTGACCGGCATCCTGATCTTCCTCGTGCTGTCGCTGATTTCGCATCTCATCTTACGGCGCTGGCACGAGAGCGCGCTGAAGCAGGAGCGGTAGCGCCTTGATTCCGAACACAGGTTCATACCGGCTCGCCAACGCACGCGTTCATCGGTCCGTCACGCCTGGCCTTGCCGCGCCCTTCGACGGCGACGGTTTCGCACTTGCCGACATCGCGGTGGGCGACGGCAAGATTTCCAGCATTGCTGTTCCTGGCAGATCGAACGCACCTGCCGATGCGATCGACCTCGGCGGGCGGATTCTGCTGCCGTGCTTCATCGATTGCCACACCCATATCGACAAGGGCCATATTTGGCCGCGAAAACCCAATCCTGACGGCACTTTCATCGGCGCGCTGAATGCCACAGGTGCCGACCGCACTGACCGCTGGAGTGCCGAGGACGTGGCGCGGCGCATGGATTTCTCGCTGCGCTGCGCCTACGCGCATGGCACCAAAGCACTGCGCACGCATCTGGACAGTGTCCCGCCGCAGGAGGAAATCTCCTGGCCGGTGTTCGAGACGATGCGCGAGAGGTGGCGCGGCCGCATCGAGTTGCAGGGCGCCTGCCTGATTGGCGTCGAGGGCGTGCGCGACAAGAATTGGTTCGACAGGCTGGCCAAAAGGGTGGCCGCCGCCAAGGGCGTGCTTGGCGTCGTCACCTACATGGTGCCGGATCTGGAAGAACTGCTCGACCATGTCTTCTTCCAAGCCGTCAAGCATGGCCTCGATCTCGATTTCCATGCCGACGAGACCGACGACGTCGCGGCGATCTCGCTGAAGAAGATCGCCGAGGCGTCGCTATGGAGCGGCTTCGAGGGCAAGATCCTCGTCGGCCACTGCTGTTCGCTGGCGCGCCAGCCGGACCTCGACGTGCTGGACACTCTGGACAAGGTGGCGAAAGCCGGGCTGGCGATCGTCTCGCTGCCGATGTGCAATCTCTATCTGCAGGATCGGCGGCGCGATCAGACTACGCCGCGCTGGCGCGGGGTGACGCTGCTGCACGAGATGAAGGCGAGGGGCATTCCGGTCGCGGTCGCTTCCGACAACACGCGCGATCCCTTCTATGCCTATGGCGATCTCGACATGCTGGAGGTCTACCGCATGGCGACGCGCATCCTGCATTTCGATCATCCGGTCGCCGATTGGCCGCAGGCCGTCACGGCAACGCCGGCTCACGTGATGCGGCTCGATGGTTTCGGCACGCTTGCCGCCGGCGGCGATGCCGATTTCATTGTCTTCAAGGGCCGCAGCTGGACGGAATTGCTGTCGCGGCCCGAATCGGATCGCATCGTCGTGCGCGCCGGGCGCGCGATCGACCGCCAATTGCCCGACTATGCCGAACTCGACGATCTGATGGTGGACTGATGGATATCGCCGCGCTGAAACGCGATCTCGACGGGATAAAGCTCGACGACAATCCGGCCATCGTCCAGCAGAAGAGCCGCGATTTCTACTGGTACAGCCCGGTGCTGAAGCAGCAGCTCGATCACGTCACCGGCGACCTGGTCGTGACGCCCAAGAACGAGGCCGAGCTGATCCGCGTGCTCGCCGCCTGCCACCGGCATGGCGTGCCAGTGACGCCGCGCGGCAGCGGCACAGGCAATTACGGCCAGGCGATGCCGCTCTCGGGCGGCGTCGTGCTCAATCTCGCCGAGATGAACGAGATCAAGTCGATCGCGCCGGGGCGTGTGGTGACCGGGCCGGGCGCTGTGCTGGCCGACATCGACAAGGCAACGCGGGCGCATTCCGGCCAGGAACTGCGGCTCTCACCCTCCACCTACAACACCGCCTCGATCGGCGGCTTCATCGCCGGCGGTTCGGGCGGCGTCGGTTCGATCAATTTCGGCGGCTTGCGTGATTTCGGCAATGTGCTGCGCCTGCGTGTGGTAACCATGGAGGCCGAGCCGAGGGCGCTCGAACTCACCGGCGAGGATCTGCACAAGGTGACGCATGCATACGGCACCAACGGTATCATCACCGAAGTCGAGATGCCGCTGACCGCGGCCTATGAGTGGATCGACATCATTGTCGGCTTCGACGCCTTCATGAATGCGGCGCGCTACGGCAACGCGCTGGCCTGCCAGGACGGCATCCTGACCAAGCTGATCACGCCGATCGCGGCACCGGTGCCGCAGCTCTATTTCAAACGGCACCAGAAATTCCTGAAGGATGGGCAGAGCATCTGCGTCGTCATGGTGGCGCGGCATGGGCTGGACGCCTTTCTCGCTTTCACGCGGCGGGCTGGAGGCGAGGTGGTCTTCAATGCCGCGACGGCGACGCCGGAGGAGAAAAAGGGCCTGCCGCCGGCCTATGAGCTGGCCTGGAATCACACGACGCTCAGGGCGCTGCGAATCGACCCCGACATCACCTATCTGCAGTCGCTCTATCCCTTTCCCAACCAGCTGGCGCTGGTCGAGAAAATGGACGCGATGTTTCCAGGCGAAGTATTCTCGCATCTGGAGTTCGTGCGGCTGGATGGCAACATCACCTGCTTCGGCCTGCCGCTGGTCAAGTTCACCACCGAGGCGCGGCTCGACGAGATCATCCGCTTGCATGAGGAGAATGGCTGCCCGATCTTCAACCCGCATCGTTACACGCTGGAAGAGGGCGGCATGAAGCAGACCGATGCGGTGCAACTCGCCTTCAAGCGCGAGACCGATCCGCAAGGACTGCTCAATCCCGGCAAGATGATCGCCTGGGAAAATCCGGATTATGACTACCGTTCGGGACGAACTTTTCTGTTCAAGGGGCTGCAGAGGACGGGATGAGGAGAGGTTCGCGCTTGAACACCCCCCTCTGGCCTGCCGGCCCGGGCCCTTCGCTGTCGCTTCGGGCGTTCGTCGCTCGGAAAGCCAAGAAATTGGCTTCCCGTCCGCTGCGCGGACCACTCCTCACCCCCCGCATGGGGGGAGATCGGCAGCTTAAGCGCTGCCGCCAACCTGCCGCGCTGACAATTGGCGAAAGCAAGGAGATAGTCCGATCTCCCCCCATGCGGGGGAGATGCCCGGCAGGGCAGAGGGGAGTGCCTCGCGCTGACCCAGGCAATGCCTCACCATGAACATCCTCGTCCTCCACGCCCATCCGGTCGAAACCAGCTTCAATGCCGGCCTGCACCGGACGATCGTCGAGCGACTGACGGCTGCCGGTCATGCGATTGACGACTGCGACCTCTATGCCGAGGACTTCGACCCGCGGCTCTCTCGCCAGGAACGGCTGGACTATCACAATCCGCGCGGCTCCGCCGACCCTGCGGCGCCGTATGTCGAACGTCTGTTGCGCGCCGATGCGCTGGTGCTTTCCTATCCGGTCTGGAATTACGGCTTTCCGGCAATTCTGAAAGGGTTCTTCGACCGCGTCTTCCTGCCCGGCGTGTCGTTCAAGCTGGTCGACGGCAAGGCGCAGCCGTCGCTGCACAACATCAGGAAGATCGCGGCGGTCACCACCTATGGCGGCACCCGGTTCCGCGCCATGCTGATGGGGGACCCGCCGCGCAAACTGGTCAAGCGCGTACTGCGCGCCACGGTAAAGCCGGGCGCTTCGGTTTCCTATCTGGCGCATTATTCGATGAACATTTCGAGCGACGAGACGCGCAAGGCGTTCTTGGCCAAGGTCACGGCCAGCATGGACAGATTCTGATGCGCGCGCTGGTGGTTTATTGCCATCCGGTGCCGGAGAGTTTTTGCGCCGCTATCCGCGACACCGCCGTGGAGGTGCTGATGCGAAAGGGCTGGGAGGTGCGGCTGCTCGACCTCTACGCCGAGAAGTTCGATCCGGTGATGAGCTGCGAGGAACGGCGTTTCTACAACAACCAGGCGCCGCAGGACCTTGCGCTGAAGCCGCATTTCGAGCTGCTCAACTGGGCCGAGGCGATCCTCTTCGTCTATCCGACCTGGTGGTACGGGCTGCCGGCGATGCTGAAGGGTTGGCTCGACCGGGTGTGGGCGACGGACGTCGCCTTCAAGCTGCCGGCCGGCAAGGGGCGGATCAAGTCGCTGATGCGGCATGTGACCAAGGTCGGCGTCATCACCACCTGCGGCGCGCCGACATGGTGGAGCATCGTCGTCGGCCAGCCCGGGCGCAAGACCTTGCTGCGCGGCATGCGCGCGCTGTGCGCCACGCGCTGCCGGACTTTCTTCATGGCGCACTATCTGATGGACGCCTCGACGCCGAAGACGAGAGCCGCGTTTCTGGCGAAGGTGCGGGCGAAGCTGGAGCGGTTTTGAGGGGGCGAACTTCCCTTCTCCCACAACAAGGGGAGAAGGAAGACCGCGCTACATCTTCACCCGTTCCGCCTTTGGATCATACATCGGCTTCAGCGATGCCTCCGCCGCAAACCGCTCGCCGGCGATCTCGATCTCATAGGACGAGGCCAGCACATCCGCCTCGGTCTCGCCCTGGCAGGGCACATAGCCCAGCCCGATCGCGCCGCCGAGATGGTGGCCGTAATTGCCTGAGGTGATCGGACCGACGATCTTGCCGTCGCGCAGGATCGTCTCGTTGTGGAAGAGCAGCGGTTGCGGGTCCTTCAGCCGGAACTGGACCAGCCGGCGGCTCAATCCGGCTTCCTTCTTCTTCAACACCGCGTCGCGGCCGATGAAATCGCCCTTGGCCGTCTTCACCGCGAAGCCGAGGCCGGCTTCCAGCACATTGTCTTCGTCGGTGATGTCGTGACCGAAATGGCGGAAAGCCTTTTCGATGCGGCAGGAGTCGAGCGTATGCAGCCCGCACAGCTTGAGGCCGATATCGGCGCCGGCCGCTTCGATGGCTTCAAAGACGTGGGCCGCCTGGTCGGTCGAGACATAGAGCTCCCAGCCGAGTTCGCCGACATAGGTGACACGGTGGGCGCGGGCGAGGCCCATGCCGATCTCGATCTCCTGGAACGTGCCGAATGGGTTGTTCTCGTTGGAGAAGTCGTTGGGGCTGACCTTCTGGATCAGTTTTCGCGCATCCGGGCCCATCAGGCAGAGTACGCTTTCGGCAGCGGTTACATCGGTGATGACGACGAACTCATCTGTCAGGTGCTTGCGCAGCCAGGCGAGGTCGCGCTGCAGCGCGGCGCCGGGCACGACGAGGAAATAGGCGGTGTCCGACAGGCGCGACACCGTGAGATCGCTCTCGATGCCGCCGCGCCGGTTGAGCATCTGCGTGTAGACGATCTTGCCCGGCGCTACGTCCATGTCATTGGCGCAGAGTTTTTGCAGGAAGGCGCAGGCGTCGCGGCCTTCGACGCGGATCTTGCCGAACGAGGTCATGTCGAACAGGCCGACCTTGTTGCGGACGGCGAGGTGCTCCTCGCGCTGGTTGTCGAACCAGTTCTGCCGCTTCCAGGAATAGCGGTACTCGCGCTCCTGTCCCTCGCGCGCGAACCAGTTGGCGCGCTCCCAGCCGGCGACCTCGCCGAACACGGCGCCGCGCGCCTTCAGATGCTCGTGCAGGGGTGAACGGCGCACGCCGCGCGACGTCGCCATCTGGCGATAGGGGAAATGGTCGGCATAGAGCAGGCCGAGCGTTTCGGAGACGCGCTCCTTGAGGTAACGGCGGTTCTTCTGGAAAGGCTGGGCGCGGCGGATGTCGACTTCCCACAGGTCGAACGGTGCCTCGCCGTCGTTGATCCACTGTGCCAGCGCCATGCCGGCGCCGCCTGACGAGACGATGCCGATCGAATTGTAGCCAGTCGCCATCCAGTAGCCACGCAGTTCCGGCGCCTCGCCGAGATAGTAGCGGTCGTCGGGCGTAAAACTCTCGGGGCCGTTGAAGAACGTGTGGATGCCGGCGGTCGCCAGCATCGGCATGCGGTTTACGCCCATTTCCAGGATCGGCTCGAAATGGTCCATGTCCTCGGGCAGTTGATCGAAGCAGAAGTCCTCGCGGATGCCGTCCATGCCCCAGGGCTTGGCCACCGGCTCGAAGGCGCCGAGCATCATCTTGCCGGCGTCTTCCTTGTAATAGGCGCACTCGTCGGGCACGCGCAGCACCGGCAGGCGGCTCAGCCCCGGGATCGGCTCGGTGACGAGGTAAAAATGCTCGCAGGCGTGCAGCGGGATGGTGACGCCGTTCTGGGCGCCCAGTTCGCGCGCCCACATGCCGGCGCAGTTGACGACGATGTCGGCCTCGATCGTGCCTTGCTCCTCGCCCTGCGCCCAGGACACGCCGGTGACGCGGCCGTCCCTGGTGTGGACCTTGGTGACCTTCACATTCTCCACGATGGTGGCGCCGCGTTGGCGCGCGCCCTTCGCCAGCGCCATGGCGATGTTGGCGGGGTCGCACTGGCCATCAAGCGGCAGATGTACGGCGCCGACGACGTCGGACACGTTGAGATGCGGGTACATCTCCTTGACTTCCCTGGGCGAAATCTCGCGCACATCGACATCGAAGGCGCGGGCGAGTGACGCCTGACGGTAGATCTCGTGCTTGCGCTCCTCGGTCAGCGCGACGGTGATCGAGCCGACTTGGCGCATGCCGGTGCCGACCTCGGTCTCGGCTTCCAGCTTGACGTAGAGGTCGGCCGAATATTTCGCCAGCCGCGTCATGTTCTGCGAGCCGCGCAACTGGCCGATCAGGCCGGCGGCATGCCATGTGGTGCCCGAGGTCAGCTGCTTGCGCTCCAGAAGGACGATGTCGGTCCAGCCGAGCTTGGCCAGGTGATAGGCGACCGAGCAGCCGGAAACGCCGCCGCCGATGATGACGGCTCTTGCCTTGGCGGGAATGGTTCTGGGGGAGGGGATATTCATGCGGCCTCGCGGCGGTAGCTGGAGACAAAGCGGCGCAGCCGGAGCGCTGCTTCCCGCAAGACGGGTTCCGGCTGGCACAGGCTGACGCGGATATGGCCGGCCGCGGCCTCGCCGAAACTGGAGCCGGGCATGACGCCGACCTTCTCCTTGTCGAGGAAGGCGAAGGCGAATTTCTCGTCGTCGGATTCGACGGCCGATATGTCGAGCATGACATACATGCCGCCTTCGGAGCCGCGCACGCCGACATCGTTCATGCCGCGCACGGCGTCGAGCAGGACGGCGCGTCGCGCCGCATAGCGTTCGGCGATTTCCTTCACGCCATAACCCTTCTCCAGCGCCTCGGTGCAAGCGATCGAGATGAAGGCCGGGAGGCCGTAGGTCGTCACCAGATTGAGGTTGGTCAGCAGCGAGATCATCTCGCTGGGGCCGGTCAGCCAGCCCATGCGCCAACCGGTCATGCCATGGCTCTTGGACATGGAATTGATGACCAGCGTGCGCTCAGCCATGCCGGGCAGGGAACGCGGCGAGATGTGCTCGCCACCGCCGAGCGTCCAGTAGACTTCGTCGGACAGCAGCCACAAATCGTGCTCGCGGCAGACCTCGGCCAGCTGTTCCAACCGTTCGCGCGAATAGACGGCTCCGGTCGGGTTGTTCGGCGTGTTGATCAGGATGGCGCGCGTATTCGGCCGAAGTGCCGCCCGGATCATGTCGGCGCGGGGCTGGAAACCGTCCTCGGCCGGCGTCTCGACAACCGTGAAGGTCGCGCCCGCGGCGCTGAAGGTGTTGGGGTAGGTCGCGTAGTATGGCGCGACCACGATGGCGTGGTCGCCCGGATCGAGCACGGCCTGCACGGCGGCGTAGAGCGCCGCCTGGCCGCCCGGCGTGGCGATGACCTGGTCCGGCGTCGTCCCGACGCCCGTGCAGGCGACCGAGGCCGCCGCCATCGCCTTGCGCAGGCGCGGCAGGCCGGGCAAAGGGGTATAGTGGTGATTGCTGCCGCGAACCGCGGTCACGCAGGCCTCGATCGTTTCGGAAGGTGTGTCGAAATCGTGATCGCCGACCGACAGCATGATGATGTCCTCGCCGGCTTCCTTGCGGGCCCACGCGGCGAAATGGACTTCCCAGCCATCCTTGCCCGACGGCACGATGCCTGAAATGCGCGATGATGGTTTTGGCATCAGGCTCTCAACCTTTCGTTTTTCGGATCCCACAAAGGCTCATCGTTCTGCACGACCGCCTTGAAACGGTCGCCGAAGATCTCGATCTCCACGGCGGTGCCGGGCTCCGCCAGATCGGCACGCAGCATGCCGAGCGCGATCGACTTGCCGACGCGATGACCCCAGCCGCCCGACGTCGTCTCGCCGACGATCTGGCCTTCACGCCACAGCGTCGACATGTAGGGCGCGTCGCAATCGCCGGGGTTTTCCACCACCAGCGTGACGAAGCGCTTCCTGACGCCCTGCTGTTTCTCGTTCTGCAGCGCTGCCTTGCCGCGGAACTCGGGCTTGTCCCATTTGACGAACCGCTCGAGCCCGCCTTGCAGGATCGAATAGTCGGTCGAAAGGTCGCCCTTCCAGGTGCGGTAGCCCTTTTCGAGCCGCAGCGAATCCAGCGCGTACATGCCGAATGGTTTCAGGCCGTGCGGCTGTCCCGCCGCGCAGATGGTGTCGAAAACGGCGGCGGTGTCGTCGACCCTGGTGTGGATTTCCCAGCCGAGTTCGCCGGCGAAGGAGACGCGGACCAGCTTCGCCCAGCGCCCGGCGATCTTGGTTTCCTGATGCGTGAGCCACGGCAAGGTCAGGTCGGCCTCACAGACGGCGGCGAGGATTTCCCGCGACTTGGGTCCGGCCAGGATTTGGGTGGAGAATTCCTCGGTCCGGTCGATCAGCTTGAAAGTCGCATCCACGGGCATGTGCGATTTCAGCCATTCGAAATCATGCCATTGCGCCACCGCCGCGGTGATCAGCGTCATGGACTCCTCGCCGTGGCGCACCACCGACATTTCGGTGACGATGCGGCCCTTGTCGTCGGAGAAATAGACGAGACCGATGCGGCCGGGCTTCGGCACGAGGCCGGTCACTTGCCGGCTAAGCCATTCGGCGGCGCCCGGACCTTCGAGGTTGAAGCGCGAAAAACCCGGCAGGTCGAGGATGCCGGCGGCGTCGCGGACGGCCAGGCATTCCTCGCGCACGCGGTGCTGCCACGGCCCGTCGCGACGGAAGGTGAGCGTTGCTTCCTCCGAGACGTCGTCGCCATCCTGCGCATACCAGGTGGCGCGCTCCCAGCCATTATAGGCGTCGAAGCGCGCGCCGAACGCCTTCATGCGATCATGGATCGGCGACAATTTCCTGTCGCGTCCCGCCGGCCAGGCATGGCGCGGAAACTGGATGGCGTATTCGTTGCCGTAGATCTCCATGCCTTTGGCAACGCAGTAATCCGGAGCCGAAGCGAAGGACGTGAAGCGGCGCGGGTCGCAAGACCACATGTCCCATTCGGTCTGGCCTTGCGTGACCCATTCGGCCAACACCTTGCCTGCACCGCCGCCTTGCGCGATGCCGAAGGTGAAGACGCAGGCCTCGAACGCATTGGGGACGCCCGGCATCGGCCCGATCAGCGGATTGCCGTCCGGCGCATAGGGGATCGGGCCGTTGATGACCTTGGACAGGCCGGCGGTGCCCAGGATCGGCACGCGGGCGACGGCGTCGGCCAGATAATGTTCCAGCCGGTCGAGATCGTCGGGGAAAAGCTGGAAGGAAAAATCCTCCGGCATCGGATCGTTGTGACCCGCCCAATGCGCGCGGCAATTGCGCTCATAGGGGCCGAGATTCATGCCGTTCTTTTCCTGGCGCAGATAGTAGGAAGTGTCGACGTCACGCAGCAGCGGCAGCTTCCTGCCCTGTTCCTTCGACCATGCGGCGAGTTCGGGGATCTCCTCGAACAATATGTACTGATGGCTCATCACCATCATCGGCACCTCGCGGCCGAACATTTTTCCAACTTCGGCGGCACGGTAGCCGGCGGCGTTGACGACGATCTCGCAGCGGATCTCGCCTTGCGGCGTCACGACCACCCATTCGTCCCTTTCGCGGCGCACGCCTGTCACCGGGCAGAAGCGTATGATCCGGGCACCCATGTCGCGCGCGCCCTTGGCCAGCGCCTGGGTCAGCTGCGCCGGGTCTATGTCGCCGTCGCTCGGGTCGTAGAGGGCGCCTTCCAGCTCATGCGTCTCGATGAAGGGATAGCGGCGCTTGATCTCGTCCGTGCCGACGATATCGATGTCCATGCCCTGGTAGCGGCCCATGCCCTTGGCGCGCTGGAACTCCTGCATGCGCTCTTGCGTGTGGGCAAGCCGCAGGGAGCCGGTGACATGGTAGTTCATGGGATAGTCGACGGCCTCGGCCAGCCCGCGATAGAGCTCGGTCGAATAGCGCTGCATGTTCATCAGCGACCAGGACGAGGAGAAGGTCGGCACATTACCGGCGGCATGCCAGGTCGAGCCGGAGGTGAGTTCATTCTTTTCCAGGAGAACGCAGTCGGTCCAGCCCGCCTTGGCGAGATGGTACAGAGAGGAGGCGCCAACGACACCGCCTCCGATGATCACCACGCGTGCCGTGCTCGGCAAACCGGCCATGTTCTTCTCCAACCCTTGGTCCAATTTCATTCAATAAACTGGCGGCGAAACCACCCAGATGACGACCGCCGGCTCCAATCCCGGATTGCGCCAGCGGAAAGGCTTGCCCTCGAAGCGAAAGGAATCGCCTTCGCCGAGCCGGTGCCATGTCCCCGATATTTCGATGTCGAACGTCCCCGACACGACATATCCAGCCTCTTCGGTTGGCCGGCGCGCCTCGCTCTTGAGCTCAGCGCCCGGCGCGAAGACGGAACGCAGCATCTCGAAGCTACCGCCGAGATCAGGCGACAGAAGCTCCTCCATGAGGCCGGATTCGCTTGTGCCAAGGGTGCGGCGGCTGCCGGCCCGCACGACCGCGCCGCGCTCGCTTTCGACAGGCACGTCGTGGCCGAAGAACAGGCTGACCGGCACGCCGAACAGTTCGCCGAAAGCCCGGAGATCACTGAGCGACGGTGTCGACAGGCCGCGTTCGACCTGGCTGACCCAGCCGACCGACCGGCCGAGTTTCAGGGCGATCTCGGCGAGCGTCAACCCTCGCGCCTTGCGCAGCGCCCTGATGTCGCTGGCCAGCAATCGCTCGTAATTTCCCTGCAATGCTTTCGCTGTAGTTGGAGGCAAATCGCGCTCTCGTGAAAAAATCCCATCAAATTTCATGAGATGCCGGAGCGGTGAAAAAATCAAGCGGATTTTCACGGGTGCACAAGATTTGCTTGCGCGATTTTGGCGGTTCATGCAAAGGCTCGGCCGCGAGCGGCGAGTGGGGACGTCCGATCGGGACACAGGGTAAGGACGGCCCATGCTTGGAAAGAAGGCTCGAATCACGGTTGATGCCGAGATCGTCGACGACGCGATCGTATCGCGCCGGTCGGTGCGCGCTTTTCTGCCCGACATGGTCGACGACAACACGGTCCGCGACATACTGGCGGTCGCGGCACGCGCCCCTTCCGGCACCAATATGCAGCCATGGCGGGTCTATGTCACCAAGGGTGACACCAAGCAGCGGATATCGGATGCCATCCTGAATTCCGGCATCCGTGCTGAAAAGGCCGATTGGGACGAATATCGCTATTATCCCACGCAGTTCTTCGAACCCTACCTGACCCGCCGCCGCGCCAACGGTTTCGGCCTCTATGGCGCGCTCGGCATCGGTCGCCGCGAGGTCGACAAGATGCGTGCCCAGCACGACCGCAACTTCGTCTTCTTCGACGCGCCGGTCGGCATGATCTTCACCATCGACCGCCGCCTCAACCAGGGTTCCTGGATCGACTATGGCATGTTCCTGCAGAACATCATGGTTGCCGCGCGGGGCAGGGGCCTGCACACCTGTCCGCAGGCGGCGTTCGCGCCCTATCACCGGCAGATCAGGCCGGTGCTCGGCATTCCCGACGAGGAGATCGTCGTCTGCGGCATGGCGCTCGGTTATGAAGATACGTCGAAGCCCGAAAACGCCTTCCGAACCGACCGCGTGCCGCTGGAGGAATGGGTGACGTTCAGCGAGTAGGCCGCTGCTGCGCTGCGACATCCGCTATTCCGTGTTCATCTGGGCGCCATGGCCGCTGACATGGGCGCCATCCTTCGGCGTCAGCTTGAGATAGGCTGATAGCGCGCACAGCGTGATGACACCCTCGATCACGAACAGTATCCGGAAGTCATTGGCGACGGCCGGGCCGCCGCCGGCCAGAAACGATAGTGCCGCGGCGGCCAGGCCGACGCTGATCGCCACCGCCAGTTGCCACAATATGTAATAGAGCGCGCTGAAGCGGGCGAGCTGATCGGGCGCGATGTCGGAATAGGCAAGGTTGCCGGTCGACGCCCATTGCGCGGAACGGAAGACGCCGAAGATGAAGATGTAGGCAAGCACGATCCACACCGGTGTGGTCGCCTGCATCAGGGCAAAGCCCGCAACCATGGCCGCGACGACGGGCGTGTTGAAAACCAGCACGCGGCGGAAACCGAAGCGGTTGAGCAGGCGAGGCATGAAGACACGCATGACCACCGACCCGACCGCGGCGACGAAGGTCAGCGATCCCGCCTGTACCGCGCTCATGCCGAAGCCGAGCTGGAACATCAGCGGCAGCAGGAAGACGACGGAGCTGAGGCCGATCGTGTCCAGACCGCCGCCGGTGAGGAAGGAGATGCGGAAGGTGCGGATGCGCAGGAGCTTGAGGTCGAGCAGGGGATTGCGCACGCGCAGGCAATAGAACGAGGCGACCGTCAGGATGACCAGCGCCAGGACAAGCTCGGCCGCGATCACGCCGGCGGCCGCATCTTTCGCCGCCAGCGAATCCATGCCGAAGACAAGCAGGACCATGCCGCTGCCGACCAGCAGGAAGCCCGGGAAATCGAACGGCGTGCGCACGGGTTTGGTCACCGTCGGAAACAGCGAGGCGGCAAGGACAGCCGCGGCCAGCGCGAAGGGCACGTTGATGAAGAAGATCCAGCGCCAGGAAATGTAAGTGGTCAGCGCGCCGCCGACGAGCGGACCGACCAGCGGCCCGGACTGGCCGGCCAGCGAGATATACATGTTGATCTTCAGCGTCCGGCTTCGAGGGAAGGTCGACAGGATGACGACCTGGCCGAGCGTGCCCATCAGTGCGCCGCCGAAGCCCTGCAGCGCGCGGGCGCCGACCAGCGTCCAGATATTGTTCGATAGGCCGCACAGCGCCGACGAGGCGGCGAATACCAGCAGCGCAAAGCAATAGACGTTGCGCAGGCCGAAGCGGTCGGCGGCCCAGCCGCCGAGCGGCATCGAGATGATCAGGCTGGCGACGTAGACCGTGATCAGCAGGCCAAGCTGGCTCGGTGGACGGCCAAGGCTTTCGCTGATGCCGGGCAGCGCCGTCACCACGACATTCTGGTCGAGACTGGTCATGAACACGCCGCAGGCGACCGTCAGCGGCAGCAGGAGCAGGGCTCTGGCTGGCACATCGGCGCGATCGGTGGCGCCGGCGGATATTTCTGCGGTCATGGAGATATTCGAACCAAACGGATGCGCGGATTCTGGAGACGGGTTTTGTTACCCTTCGGACCGGCTTGACGGCCATGTCATGCCAGTATGACGGCCGCCGGCGCATTGCTGTAGCGTCAGAGCCGGCCGGCCTTGATGCCAGAATTCGTCGACCCCGAGCCTACTGTACCTCGTAGCCGACTTCCTCGCTGGCGTGACACAGCGCCTTCCAGAAGGAGCGCGCGAAAGAACGGAAGACGTAGATGTCGAACTGGTCGCCGCCGGTGCGCTGGACCTGGGCGAAGACATCGTGATGGGTGGTCGAGCGGCCGGCGCCGAGCGGGAAGGCCGGCAGCGCGAAATCGATGGCGAAGAACTTCGCCAGCACCCATTCGGCCTTCGGTCCGGCGATGCGGATCACGCTGCGGCCATGCGAAAGATCGGTCACCGTGCCGATGGCGGGGGTCACCACGCCCGCGAAAGCCGCGGCCAGCCCCTCGGCTTCGTCGGCTACGGTGAACTTTCCCGGTGCGAAACCGAATGCCGATTTGGCGCCATTGGTGGCGCCACCGCCGGCACCGTCGGGCAACGTAAGCCCGGCGACGGCGCGGATGCCTGATATCAGTTTCTTCTCTTCGCCCGGCCAGGCGGCGAGCTGCACGATCGAGCCCGGTCTCGTCTCGGTCAGGATGACCTCGACACCATGTTCGAAATTGCCGTGCGAGCCGACATGGAATTCCGGTTCCAGCGGTGAAAGGCGCTCAACCATGCATGCGGCTCCCGTCCGGATCGTAGAAGTGGTTGGAAACGATCTCGACCGGTCCGAACCGGTTGCGCAGCGGATCGGAGACATGGGCGCGCGAGCCGTGCCTGGCCTTGCCGCCTTTGATCAGCGCCAGCGCGATGTGCTTGCCGAGCGCCGGCGAATAGCAGCAGGCCGTGATGTGGCCGATGGAGCCGTGCGGGTTGGACTCGTCAAGCTCCTCGACGATATGCGCGCCGCCGTTGAGCGGCCTGTTGTCGAGCGAGACCAGGCCGACAAGTTCCAGCCGGTCGGGCGAGATGAGGCCCTCGCGGTCCATCATCGCCGAGCCGATAAACGGCTTCTTCTTCGACAGCATCCAGTCGAGATGCAGGTCGCGCGCCGTGGTGCGGCCGTCGATCTCGGCGCCCGTCACATGGCCTTTCTCGATGCGCATGGTGCCCAGTGCTTCCAGTCCGTAGGTTACCAGTCCGAACGGCTTGCCGGCCTCGATAAGCGCTTCCCAGACATGCGTGCCATGGTCGGCGCCGCAATAGACCTCGAACGCCATTTCGCCGGAAAAGGACAGCCGGCAGATCATCACCGGCACACCAGCGATCTGGCCATGCACGATGCCCATGAACGGCAGCGCCGCATTGTCGACAGCGGTGCCGACGACGCAGCCGGCCAGGATCTGCCTGGCTTTCGGCCCGCCGATCGCGGCACCCGCCCACTGGTCGGTCACGGAGGTGACATGAACCTTGAGCTCCGGCCAGACCACATCGAGGAAATATTCCAGATGCTGCATAACCTTGCCGGCATTGGCCGTGGTGGTGGTCATCAGGAAATCCTGTTCGCCGAGCCGCCATGTGGTACCGTCGTCGAAGGCCAGCCCGTCCTCGCGCAGCATCAGCCCGTAGCGCGCCTTGCCGACGGCCAGCGTGGAAAACATGTTGGTGTAGACACGGTCGAGGAATTCGGCCGCGTCCGGACCTTGCACCGCGATCTTGCCCAGCGTCGAGACATCGACGATGCCGGCGCTTTCGCGCGTCGCCCTGGCCTCGCGCACATAGGCCTGCTCGACCGTTTCGCCGGCAAGGCCGTAGATCATCGGCCGGTACCACAGGCCGGCGGAATACATGGTTGCGCCATTGGCGACATGCCAGTCATGCATCGGCGTCAGCCGTTCGGGCTTGAGGTCGCCGAAGCGCTCCGCCGCCAGTGATCCGATCGAAACCGGTGCAAAAGGCGCCCGGAAGCGTGTCGTGCCGACTTCCGGGATCGGCTTGCCCAGCGCCTCGGCCATGATGGCCAGGCCGGGGACGTTGGAATTCTTGCCCTGGTCGGTCGCCATGCCGAGCGTGGTGTAGCGTTTCAGATGCTCGACCGACACGAAGCCTTCGCGGTGCGCCAGCCGCACGTCCTCCGACGTCACGTCGTGCTGGAAGTCGACGAAGCTCTTGCCGCTGGCCCTGATCTCGAACACCGGCGCCGGATCGGGATCGCAAGCTACGGCTTCGACCGGGGGCAGTGCGGCCGGCGTGGCTTGCGCGCCTGCCGCGGCAAGGCCCGCGGCGCGGCCCTCGATCATTGCTTCGGCCGTGGAAAAGCTGCCGGTGAAGGCGCCGGCGCCAATCCAGTTCTGCGTCGGCTTCGGCGGCAGGAAGGCTTGTCGGGCGGCATTCCACTCCGCCTTGGCGCCGGCCTGGCTGGCCAGATGGATGGTTGGCGACCAGCCGCCCGACATCAAGAGGCAGTCGGCATGGATGCTGCGAGAATCGCCGGTGAGCGTGCCGTTGGTCATGTCGAAGCGCTGCAGCTTGACGCCGGAGAGCGCCTTGCCGCCCTCAGTGGCGATCACGGCATGGCCGGGAAAGATCTCGGCTTCGGTCTCCTCGGCCAGCTTGCGCATTTGGCCAGAAAGCTCGGGGCGGACATCGACAATCGCGGCAATCCTTGCGCCGGCCTTCTTCAGCGCCAGGGCGCAGCGATAGACGCTGTCATTGTTGGTGAACAGCGCGACCGTCTGCCCCGCCAGCACGCCGAATTCGTTGGCGTAGCGCTCCGCGGCATGCGCCAGCATGACGCCCGGGCGGTCATTGCCCGGGAATACAAGCGGCCGTTCGAAAGCGCCGGTGGCCAGCACAACCGACCGTGCGCGGATCGCCCAATAGCGATGGCGTGGTTCGCCCTTGCCGTGTGTCTCCTTGTGATCGGTGACGCGCTCAAGGGCGGCAAGCGTATTGCTGTCGTAGTAGCCCCAGACCGTGGTGCGCGGCAGAAGCCGGACATTGTCGTAACCCTCGAGCTGGGCCACGGTTCGCCTGGCCCAGTCGGCCGCCGGCAGGTCATCGATCGTCTCGTTCGACCAGTTGGCCGAGCCGCCGAAACGCGGATCGAGTTCGCTAAGTATGACGCGCGCGCCCTGGTCAGCAGCAGCCTTGGCGGCCGTCAGCCCGGCAGGGCCGGAGCCGACCACCAGCACGTCGCAAAAGGCGTTCATGCGCTCATAGCGCGCCGGGTCGGCCGCGGAACCGGCACGGCCGAGGCCGGCGGCGCGGCGGATGAAATGCTCGCAGAACATCCAGAAGCGCGTGCCCTTCAGCGGCCCGATCACCGGACCCATGAAGGTCTTGTAGTAGAAGCCGGCCGACAGGAGCTTGCCGCCGAGCTGGTTGACGGCGCTGACGTCCCAGGCCAGCGACGGAAAACGGTTCTGGCTGACGGCGACCAGCCCGTCATGAATCTCGACCATGGTCGCCGCGATGTTGGGCTCGCGGACCTCGCCCTTCAGCACCGTCACCAGCGCGTTCGGCTCTTCCACGCCTGCTGTCAGGAGGCCGCGCGGGCGGTGGTATTTGAACGAGCGCCCGTAAAGCGTGACGCCGTTGGCCAGCAGTGCCGAAGCCAGCGTATCGCCGGCATGGCCGGTGTAGGACGCGCCATCAAAGGTGAAGCGGATGGTCTTCAGCCGGTCGATGCGGCCGCCGGTTTCGGTGCGGCGCGGGCTCACGATCTGCCCTCCGCCTTGCGACGCGCGACCGGGCCGTGATCGACGCGTGCGAAGGCGACGCTGGAAATCTCATGCGTCAGCGTGTTGCGCACGACCCTGAGATGCGCGCGGCAGGCGCCGGAATGCTGCCAGATCTCGTTGTGGTCTCCGGCCGGGTTCAGCCGGTCATAGACATAGGCGTTCCAGGCTTCGAAGTTCTGCGAGGCGGGGTCGGGACGCTCGCGGTTGCCGTCACCCTGGTAGGTGAACTCGATGACGTCGCGCGGGCCGCAATAGGGACAAGTGATCAACATCGGATATTCCTGGTGCAGCCTTGCTCGGTGAAGCCTTGCTTGGAGAGATATTGTTCAGTGCAGTCTGGGATTGGCGCCCTGGCCTTTGTCGTCGATCACCAGGCCGCGATGGAAGCGGTCGAGCGTGAAGGGGGCGTTGAGGTCATGCGGCTCGTCCTTGGCGATGGTCCAGGCAAAGCACCAGCCGGAGGCGGGCGTCGCCTTGAAGCCGCCATAGCACCAGCCGCAGTTGAGATACATGCCGGGCAGGGGCCCGGTGGTGATGATGGGCGAGCCGTCCATCGACATGTCGCAGACGCCACCCCAGGAGCGCAGCATGCGCACGCGGGCAAGCCCCGGGAACAGCGCCAGCATCTCGCTCATCACCTCGTCGACGATGGGCAGGTTGCCGCGCTGGGCGTAGCTGTTGTAGCCGTCGATGTCGCCGCCATAGACGAGGCCGCCCTTGTCCGATTGCGACATGTAGAAATGGCCCATGCCGAACGTGACGACCGTATCGATGAAGGGCTTCAGCGATTCGGTGACGAAGGCCTGCAGCACATGGCTCTCGATCGGCATCGTCTCGATGCCGGCAAGCTGCATCACCCGGCCGGTGCTGCCGGCCACCGCGACCGCCACCTTCTTGGCGCGGATGTCGCCGCGTGATGTGGTGACGCCGGTGATGCGGTCGCCGTCGCGCAGGAAGCCGGTGACCTCGCAATTCTCGATGATGTCGACGCCGCGCCGGTCGGCGCCGCGCGCATAGCCCCAGGCCACGGCGTCGTGGCGGGCGGTGCCGGCGCGCCGCTGCATCAGGCCGCCGACCACGGGGAAGCGTGCATCACTGGAAATATCGAGCGCGGGGATCAGGCGCTTGATTTGCGCCGGCGTCATCAGTTCGGCGTCGACACCGAGATGGCGCATGGCGTTGCCGCGCCGTGCATAGTCGTCGAACTGGGCCGGCGTGTGCGCCAGGTTCAGGCAGCCGCGCTGCGAGAACATGACGTTGTAGTTGAGATCGTGCGACAGGTTCTCCCACAGCTTCATCGAATGCTCGTAGAAGCGGGTGTTGGCGGGCAGCAGATAGTTGGAGCGCACGGCGGTGGTGTTGCGGCCGACATTGCCGGAGCCGAGCCAGCCTTTTTCCAGCACCGCGACATTGGTGATGCCGTGTTCCTTGGCGAGATAATAGGCGGTCGACAACCCGTGCCCGCCGCCACCGATGATGATGACGTCGTAGGATGCCTTCGGGTCCGGCTTGCGCCAGGCCGGCTTCCAGTCCTTGTTTCCCTTGAGCGCGTTCGCGAGCAGCGAAAGGGCCGAGTACTCTGCCATGGATATGATGTCCGTTTCGGGCGATGCGGCAGACTATAGAGCAGGCCGCACGCGCAAAGCCAATATTGCGCCATCGCCTTTCGACTGGCCGACGCTCCGGCCACCGTCAGATCAGCGCAGGTGCGGTCGGATCAGGGGACGAGTCCGGGTGACGGGGTCCTTCGCCGGCGCGCTGTTGATGGAGCATTGAACGAAAAAACCCGCCTGTGCGGCGGGTCGTTGGCGCAACTCAGCACCATGACTGAATATCTACCATAGCTGCCTTCACCCAGTCAAGAAAAAATTCCTATCATAAAGCTGCCGGCACAACGGGACTGGCGGTCGTCAGGTCTTTGTTGCCCCGAGTTCGGAGCCCTGGCGGTCGGATGCGACGGCTTGCCCCATGATATGGCCGTCTTTATCAAGGACAGGCAAATTCAATTGCCATTGCCGCCTTGAGTCGCCAACAAATCATGTTTTTCAAATTGCTTCGTCTCGTCTTGATGTTCGCGCTTGTCGTTTCGGCGCCGCTTTCGTTCGATGCGTCGGCGCAAGGGCTTGGCCAGGCGCCTGCCGGACTGGTCGCCGACCAGCAGAAAATCCTTCAGGACCTGACGACCAAGACCGATAATTTCGACAAGAAGATCCAGCAGGACGGCGACGACGACGCCACTCTCGTCGATATCCGCCTGCAACTCGAGGAACTGTCGCGGCAATCGCTGAACAGCGCGCTGGCCTTCCGCACCCGCCTTAGCGAGATCAACAGCCGGCTCGAGCAGCTTGGCCCGGCACCCGCCGCAGGCCAGCCGCCGGAACCCGACATCGTCAGCACCGAGCGCCAGGCGCTGGTCTCCGAAAAGGCCGAGATCAACGCGGTCATCGCGCAGGCGCAGACGCTGTCGATCCGCATCAGCGGGATGATCGACAAGATCGGCAACATGCGCAGCGCGCTTTTCCGCAATCTCCTGACCAAGCGCTATGTGCTGTCGGATGCGCTGAGCCCACAGGTCTTTTCCGACGCCCGCGACGAGTTCGGCAATTTCTACAAGGCGGTCTCGTCCTGGCTGAGCTTCGCCTTCAGGTTCAAGTTCCAGGCCATTCTGGCGGCAACCTTCGTGGCGCTCGGGCTGGCCTTGGTGCTTCTGGTCGGCGGCAGGCGGTTGTTTGGACGGGTGTTCGAAGCCGATCCGTCCAATGAGGACCCGTCCTATCTCAGCCGCCTGTCGGTGGCCTTCTGGTCGACATTGCTGCCGACGCTGGCGGTCGGCGCCTTTCTTGGGTCGACGATTTTCTTTTTCAACTATTACAACGTTTTGCGCGGCGACATTGGCCTTTTCCTCAACGCGCTGGCGACCGTCATCGGGGTGGTGTTCTGCGTCAATCGGCTGGCCAATGCGGCGCTCGAGCCACGGCTGCCGAACTGGCGCCTGATCCCGGTCGAATCCGGCCCGGCGCGCTGGCTGGTGCGCCTGACCACCGCCATGGCCGTGGTCATCAGCGTCAACACCTTCCTGTCCGTCATCAACGACAAGATGGGATCGCCGCTGTCGCTGACGATCGCGCGCAGTTTCGTGGCCACCATCGTCGTCGGCATCATCCTGATCCTGATGGCGATGCTGCGGCCGTTCAAGGCCCGTGACGGCAGCTGGCGGCCTTGGCCGGCATGGCTGCGCTACCTGGCGCTGGCTCTGGGGCTCTTCACCATCATAGCCGCCTTGCTTGGCTATATCGGCCTTGCGCTGTTCGTCTCGCTGCAGGTGGTGGTCACCGGCACGGCGCTCGTCACCGCTTATATCGGCTTCCTGTCGGCACAGGCGATCGGCGACGAGGGCGCCTTCGCCAACACGTCGGTCGGGCGCTGGCTGTCGGCCAATTCCAGCTACGAGGACACCGCGCTCGACCAGCTCGGCCTTGTCGTCAGCGTCGCCATCAATGTGATGATCGTGCTGGTCTTCCTGCCGCTGATCCTGTTGATGTGGGGCTTCCAACCGGGCGACATCCAGGCCTGGGCTTACAAACTGGCGACTGGGATTAATATCGGTTCGGTGACGATTTCGGTCACCGGCATCCTTTCGGGCATCGTCGTCTTCATCATCGGCTATTTCCTGACGCGCTGGTTCCAGGGCTGGCTCGACGGTTCGGTGATGGCGCGCGGCAAGGTCGACACGGGCGTGCGCAACTCGATCCGGCTGGCCGTCGGCTATGCCGGCGTGGCACTCGCGGCACTGATCGGCATCTCGGCGGCGGGCATCGATCTGTCCAGCCTGGCGCTGGTCGCCGGCGCGCTTTCCCTCGGCATCGGCTTTGGCCTGCAGAACGTGGTGTCGAACTTCGTCTCGGGCCTGATCCTGCTGGCCGAGCGGCCGTTCAAGGTCGGCGACTGGATCGTCGCCGGCGACATCAGCGGCACCGTCAAGAAGATCAGCGTGCGCGCCACCGAGATCGAGACCTTCCAGCGGCAGTCGGTGATCCTGCCCAATTCGAACCTGATCAACAACGCCGTCGGCAACTGGACGCACCGCAACAAGCTCGGCCGCATCGACATCAAGGTCGGCGTCGCCTATGGCAGCGACGTCAAGCAGGTGCACGCCGTCCTGCTCGAGATCGCCCGCGGTCATCCGCTGGTGCTGAAGAACCCCGAACCCTTCGTCCTGTTTTCCAATTTCGGGCCTGCCGCGCTGGAATTCGAGATCCGCCTGTTCCTGGCGGATGTGATGAACGGCAACATCGTGCAGAACGACATCCGCTTCACCGTGCTGGAAACATTCAGCGACCAGCATATCGAGATACCCTCGACGCCACGCGCGGTCGTCGAGCCCAAGCATGCGAAGGCCTGGCCGACCGACGACGACAAGATCGAGGCCGACTTCGCCGAGCAGGAACGAGCAAAGGCGGAGGCCGCGGCCGAGGCCAAACGTCTCTCCAAATCAGGACGCAAGGCGAAGAAGCCTGATCCGGATTAGATCGGCGGTCGTAAGGTTCAGGCCATCAAACCAATTGCGGCATGAATGCGGCATTCAGTTGCGGTTCAGCTTCCATCTCATATAAGCTCCCATGCAAAGGCGAGAATGCCTTGCGAAATGCAACAGAGGCGGTGGGAACACCGATATTGCACATGTGGAAGTCTCTCGTCGCTGCCGTCGCCTTGCTCGCCGTGAGCGGGTCGGCCCATTCCGCCAGCGCGGTCAACAAGGACGCCGAGACCCGCACGCTGATCGTGACGGAAGGCGGCAGCAAGACCGACCTGGCGCTGGCCGCCGGCGAAACCGTGGAATTCTGCCCGAATGGCTGTTTCGTCACCTTGCCCAATGGCGATCTCGAAGCCCTGACCGGCTCGGAAACGGTCGAGATCTCGGGCGGCATCGCCCGCATCAAGTAATTTTTGTCCACATCTCTTGAGAGGCCGGACATTTGCCCGGCCTTTTATTGTTTCCGGTAGCGGTTGTTTAACAATGACACGGGAAATACCGCAGTGACAGCCGCCCACAACCCGGCGTTTTAACGTTCGTTACGCCGTCTCCCCGCTATACGTCTTGTGAAGACGCCGACAAACGGCGCGACGGGTTCGAGGCAGGGCAGGACGACATGGACGCGCGGTCCGACGGAAACGCAATACCGCTTGCGGTCGATCTCGACGGCACGCTGATCGCGACCGACCTGCTATGGGAAGGACTGTTCATCCTTCTCAAGAAGAACCCGCTCTACATTTTCCTCGTGCCTTTCTGGGCCGCCGCCGGGCCGGCCCGGCTGAAGCAGGCCATCGCCCAGCGCGTCGATATCGATCCCGCGTCGCTGCCTTACCGCGCGCCATTGCTCGACCGCATCCGGGCCGAGCATGCCGAAGGCCGCAAGATCGTGCTGGCGACAGGCACGCCGCGCAAATTCGCCGACGCCATCGCTCGCCACCTCGGTGTCTTCGACCGGGTGCTGGCGACGGACGGGGTCGACAATCTGACTTCCGGCAAGAAGCGTGCCTCGCTTATTGCGGCCTATGGCGATGGCGGCTTCGATTATGCCGGCAACAGCCGCCATGATCTCAAGGTTTTCGATGCGGCACGCAGCGCGATCGTGGTGGCGCCGGACCGCCACGCCGCGCGCTGGCAGGCGGCGCATGGCGCCGAAACCATGTCGGCGCCGAAACCGACATTGCGGACCATCGTCAAAATGCTGCGCGTGCATCAGTGGCTGAAGAATTCGCTGATCGCGGTGCCGATGGTGCTGTCGCACGAATATTTCAACACCGGCATGATCTGGGAGTGCGTGCTGGCGTTCATCTCGTTCAGCGCGGTGGCGTCGGCCATCTATATCCTCAACGATTTCTTCGACCTGGCGCTTGACCGCAAGCATGCCACCAAGCGTCACAGGCCATTCGCCAGCGGCGCGCTCTCCATCCCGTTCGGGATCGGCGCGATCGCGGTGCTGCTGGCGATCGGCATCGGCACAGGACTGTTTCTGGCGCCCGAATTCCTCGCCGTGCTCGGCGGCTACATGGCTGTCACCACGGCTTATTCGCTGTCATTCAAGCGCATGCTGCTGGTCGACGTGCTGACGCTGGCCGGCCTCTACACGATCCGCGTTCTGGCGGGCGCGGCCGCGACCGGCGTCGAGGTCTCGTTCTGGCTGCTCGCCTTCTCGATCTTCTTCTTCCTGTCGCTGGCGCTGGTGAAGCGCTTCGTCGAATTGCGCACCACGGCCATTCCACCCGGCGAGCGCATTGCCGGGCGCGGATATCGCACCGAGGACCAGGAGATCGTCGCCCAGGCCGGCATGGCTTCGGCCTTCTCCTCGGCACTGGTGCTGGCGCTCTACATGGACAGTGTCGCGGTGCGTGAGCTCTACCCGCATCCCTGGCTGATCTGGCCGCTGCCGCCGATCGTGCTTTATCTCACCATGCGGGTCTGGATCCTGGCGCGTCGCGATGAGATGCATGACGATCCGGTCGTGTTCATCATCCGCGACTGGCGCAGCCAGATCGTGGTGCTGATCGGCGCCGTGCTGCTGGTGATTGGGGGCTGGTAGACATGGCCGGCGAGCGCTTCGACAGCTTCGGGCGCGCGACGTTGCCCGCGCCCCGCGTCATCGGCATCGATGACGCGATCGTGTTGCTGAAGGGCGGCCAGGCCAGGCAAGCCTCGCTGCTTGCTTATGGCAATGGCAGATCCTACGGCGATTCCTGCCAGAACGAGGCCGGCGCGGTCGTCGACATGCGGCCGCTGAACCGCATCCGCGCCTTCAATGCCGAGACCGGCCTTCTCGAAGCGGATGCGGGCGTGCTTTTGTCCGACATCATTGCCCACGCCGCGCCCTACGGCTTCTTCCCGGCAGTCGTTCCGGGCACGCAGTTCGTCACGCTCGGCGGCGCCATAGCCAACGACGTCCACGGCAAGAACCATCACCGGCGCGGCACGTTCGGCTGCCATGTCGAAAGCCTCACGCTGCTGCGGTCCGATGGACAGACCTACCGCTGCTCCGCCACGGACAATCCGCGGTTGTTCCGGGCGACGATCGGCGGCATGGGGCTGACAGGCCTGATCCTGTCGGCCTCGATCCGGTTGATGCGGGTGCATTCCCTCGACATCATCGAGAAGGTGACGCCGTTTCGCGACCTGGGCGAGTTCTTCGACCTGGCCGAGGCGGCGGACCAGGCCAATGAATATGCCGTCGCCTGGATCGATCAGCTCGCCGGCGGCAGGCGCAGCGGGCGCGGCCTGCTGTTCACAGGCAACCACGCCGAGCATGGCTCGCACACCGCCGCGCGTGCCGGCGGCAATTTCGCGGTGCCGTTCCAGCCGCCTTTCAATGTGCTCAGCCGGCCGTTCCTGAGCG
This sequence comes from Mesorhizobium sp. B2-4-1, assembly GCF_006442185.1. Classification (NCBI taxonomy): domain Bacteria; kingdom Pseudomonadati; phylum Pseudomonadota; class Alphaproteobacteria; order Hyphomicrobiales; family Phyllobacteriaceae; genus Mesorhizobium; species Mesorhizobium sp. B2-4-1. Next base: position 368,903 of record NZ_VFVN01000003.1, read on the forward strand.
CCTTCAATGCGGCCTACCGATGGCGGAAGGGCCGCTCTGCCGCGCCGCGCCAGGTCGGCTACCAGGACTTCTTCTTCCCGCTGGACGGTGTGCGCGATTGGAACAGGCTTTACGGTCCGAACGGGCTGTTCCAGCACCAGAGCGTTGTGCCGGAAGAAGCCGCGCGTGAAGCGGTGCCGATGCTGCTCGCGGCTGCCAGGCGGGCGGGGCAGGGCTCGTTCCTCACTGTTCTGAAACGCTTCGGCGGCGTCCGATCCCCGGCGCTGCTCTCCTTCCCGCGGCCTGGCTACACGCTGACGCTGGATTTCCCCAACAGGGGAGCCGCGACCCTGGCATTGCTGGATGAACTCGACCGCATCGCCATCGGAGCCGGCGGAGCGGTCAACCCCTACAAGGATGCGCGCATGAGTGCCGCGACCTTCGCCGCGTCCTTTCCGGAGTGGTCGCGGCTGGAGGCGCAGCGCGATCCGGCCTTCATGTCCGGCTTCTGGGCGCGCACCGCGAAAAACATCGACCTGGGAAGGCGGGGCGCCGAGGCCGCCGAATAGATAAAATTGAAATGGATCTTGGTTAGCGACTGGTTAACGAGGAGATTTACTCAAAATATCCTTGTGAGTTCACGAAATCTTTTCGGGTTTGTAATAGAAGGCGTCACGGGTGGGTGAGCAGCTATGAAATATATCGTCTTCATTCTCTTTACGGTCATGACCAATGCGGCCGCGCAGCTGATGCTGAAGCAAGGCATGATGTCGCTTGGGCCGATCTCGTTCGAAGGCGCCAACCCGCTTATCAGGCTGTTGCAGATCGTCTTCAGCCCCTGGGTGTTCCTCGGCCTGTGCACCTTCGTCATTTCCATGGCCTCGCATCTCTACGTGCTGTCCAAGGTCGAGCTTTCCTTTGCCTATCCCTTCCTTAGCCTCGCCTATGTCGCCGTCGCGGTCTTCGCCTATTTCGTCTTCCGCGAGGACCTCAATGGCTGGCGCATCGCGGGTATCGCCTGCATTTGCGTGGGCACGGTGCTGATCGCCCAAAGCGGCCGAGACTTGGGTGTCCGCGGGCATGACGAGCAGACCGTTTCCATCACTCCCGGCAAGATCGGCACCAGCGAGATAGTTCGATGAGACATGTGATTTTCGGCGGCGACGGCTTTGTCGGTCGCCACCTTGCCCCGAAGCTCGTGGCGGATGGCGAGGAGGTTGTCGTCGCCGACATCGTCAAGAGCGATCTTGCGCATTACCGCAACGTCGGCTTCATCCATTGCGACGTGACCGATCCCGCATCGGTGGCGGCGGTTGGGCTGAAGGCCGACGACATGGTCTACAATCTGTCGGCAAAGATGCTGTCGCCGATCCAGGTGCGCGCCAAGCGGCACGATTTCTTCTTTCCGGTCAATTTCCATGGCACCGAGCATATCATGCAGGCGATGGACAAGGCTGGCGCACCCAGGCTTGTCCACTACACGACCGACATGATCTACGGCCATACGGTTACCTTCCCGATGACCGAGGAGCATCCGGTCGCGCCGCTCGGCGAATATGGCTGGTCGAAGCAGAAGACGGAGGAACTGGCCGCCGAATGGCGCAAGCGCGGCATGTTGATCTCGCTGTTTCGTCCGCGCCTGATCATCGGTCCCGGCCGCCTCGGCATCCTTGAAAAACTGTTCAAGCTGATCGACTGGAACCTTCCGGTGCCGATGATCGGCTCGGGCCGGAATCCATACCAGTTCATTTCTGTTTTCGATTGTGCGGAAGCTGCCCGCGCGGCCTGGAAAGCCGGCGTACCAAACGAGGCCTATAATCTGGGTTCGCTCAACCCGCCGCCGGTCAGGAAATTGCTCGGCGACCTGATCAGGCATGCCGGTTCGAAATCGATCCTGATCCCGACACCGGGCTGGGCGGTGAAGCGCACGCTGGACCTGCTCGACCTGATGAACCTGCCGATCATGGATCCGGAGCAATATCTGATCGCCGACGAGGAGTGCGTGCTCGACGTTTCCAAAGCGGGACGCCAGCTTGGCTGGGTGCCGCAACATCGCGACGAGGACATGCTGATCGCCGCCTACAGTGAATACCGCGCCAGGAAGGCCGGCCACGCCGTCGCCACCAAACATGTGCCCGCCGAATAGCAGCCCGCCAACAGTTTCATTTGCGCACGATCCCCGATCCTGCGCGCGGACAGGAGATTGAAATGACCGTCATGGCCAAGCCCGATCAGGCGAGCGCGCGCACCATGATCAGCGCGCCGGCGCTGTCGCCAGCCACCATCGCCAAGCCTGACCTGATCAGCGTCGAGCAGGCCAAGGCGATGGACGTCGCTGCGATGACCGACCTGTTCAAGGCGCATCTCAACCCGGGCCAGCTGCATTTCATGAAGCTGCTCGGCTTCCACAAGATCAAGATCGAGCGCGCCGAGGGCATGTTCTACATCGACCAGAACGGCCGCAAGATCCTGGATTTCTTCGGCGGCTTCGGTTCGCTGGCCTTCGGCCACAACCATCCGCGCATCCTCGAAGCGCGCAAGAAATTCCAGGAGGAGAAGCGCCAGGAGATCGCCATCGCCTTCATGTCGCAATATGCGGCCGCGTTGGCGCACAACATCGCCAAATGTTCGCCCGGCGATCTCGACATGGTGTTTCTGGGCTCGTCCGGCTCGGAAGCGATGGAAGCGGCGGTAAAACTCGCCGAGCGTGCCGCCGGCCCGAAGCGGCCGAAAATCGTCTATGCCGAGAATTCCTTCCACGGCAAGACCAAGGGTGTGCTGGCGATCACCGACGGCCAGCTCTACCGCGCCGATTTCAAGGTGGCGGACAATGCGGTCCGGATTCCGTTCGCGGACATCGAAGCGGTCGAGCGCGCATTCCGCGCCGATCCCGAGATCGGCGTCATCGTGCTGGAAACCATCCAGGGCGGCGGCGGCATCATCCAGGCGCCCGCGGAATATTGGCGGAAGCTGCGCGCATTGTGCGATCAATACGGTGTGCTGTGGGTGGCCGATGAAGTGCAGTGCGGCTATGGCCGCTCCGGCCGCTTCTATGCTTTCGAACATTATGGCGTCGTTCCCGACGTGACGGCGCTCGCCAAGTCGCTCGGTGGCGGCAAGGCGGCGGTCGGCGCGATGGTCGCCAGGCGCGAGATCTATATGAAGGCCTACGGCACGCCGAAGACGGCGATGATCCATGCCATGGCGACTTTCGGCGGCATGGGCGAGGCCTGCGTCACCTCGATCGAAGCGCTCAACGTTCTCTATGACGAGGGCCTGATCGACAATGCCGCCGCTACCGGCGAGTACCTTTTGCAGCGCCTCCAGGCACTGAAGGACAAATACCCCAAGATCATCAAGGACGTCCGCGGTAAGGGGCTCATGATCGGGCTCGAGTTCCATGATTTCTCGCAGACATTGCCGACCGTGTTGCGGCCGGTGGTCAGCGTGCTTGACGACAAGCTGAAGGGTTCGCTGTCGGGCTTTATCGGCGCGCTGCTGCTGCGTGACTATGACGTGTTGGTCGCCTTCACCGAGTACAACCGCAACGTCATCCGGCTCGAGCCGCCGCTGATCTGCCAGCGCGAGCATGTCGACCGGTTTGTCGACGCTTTCGACAGCCTTTTGTCGCGCGGCATTGTGGGAATCGTGAAGGATTTCGTCAAAAGCCAGGTTCGTTGAGCACCACGACGATGCTGACCAAGTCGCCCACTCCGCAAAACCCGCTCGACCGGCTCACAGCGGCCGGCCTGGCGTGGGGCGAGGGGACCTATGCGCGGCTGGCGGCACCCATCGGCGCGGCGGCTTTCGCGTTCTACATCCTTTTGACGGCGCTGACGGCCTGGGTGATGCCCGATGCCAATTGGGACATGCTGCCCTATCTCGCCGTATCAGAGGAAGGCACATACCCCGATGCGCAGGCGCTGCATGACTATGCCTACAACACCGTCAAGGCCGGGGTCTCGGCAGGTGACTACAAGACGCTGACCGACGATGGCGGCGGCTTCCGCAGCCACATGGCGGAGAATGCCGCCGACTTCCATTCGCTGCTCGGCATGTACCGGATCAAGTTCCTCTACGCCGAGATCCTGTCGACGCTGAGCGCGGCGATGTCGCCGGTCGAGGCGATGCGGCTGGTGCAGGTAGCCTCGGTGCTGCTGTTCGGCGCGATCACGCTGCTCTGGCTGCGCTCGGAAAAAGCATTGGCTTTGGCGCCGGTGATCGGCGCGGTGCTGATCATGGCCGATTTCGGCGATGCGGCGTGCGCCTCGACGCCGGATCTGCTGACTTCGGCACTGCTGCTCGGCGGGCTTTACGCCTATGTCAGGGGCCGCGAGGCGGCGACGGCGATCCTGCTCTTCCTCGCCTTCATGGTGCGGCCGGACAATATTGTCTTTCTTGCCGTTTTCGCCGTTCTGCTCATCGCCTTCCGGCAGCAGGCATGGGGTGCGCTGGTCGGTTTTGCGGCGTCCTTCGTCGCCTATTTCGCCATCTCGCACTGGTCGCATCATCCTGGCTGGTGGCCGCATCTGTGGTTCTCCAGCGTCGAGCAGCACTACAACATGGACGGGTTCGAGCCGCCGTTCTCCGTCGTTGCCTATCTCAAGGCATTTGCCGCATCGCTGCTGCGCGCCGTCAACCTGAACAGCTGGGTCGGCGTCTCGGTGCTGGCGCTGGCCGGCTGGTACGCGGTCGGCCGTGCCGGCTTCCGGCTCGACCGACGCGCCGGCATTCTGTTCGCGGCGCTCGTGCTCGGCGCGCTGGCTAAATTCACCGTCTTCCCGATCCACGACACGCGCATCTATTTCCCGCATCTGGTTCCGCCATTCCTGCTGCTGGCCACCCCTTTCATGGCGCTGTGGGCGACAGTCGGCCGTGACCAGCACCGCGCCGTCTTGCATGTCATTCCCGGAGACACGCCATGAGTTCGCTGTCCAGCCTGACGCGCATCGCGCTGTCGCTTGGCCTTCCGGCCGGTTTGCTCGACCGGGGGCCGTCGCTGCGCGGCACGAAATTCCTGGCCGGGGCGGCATTGAAAGCGCGCCTCGGCGGGACAAGGCGGCCCTTCCAGATGGTCAATGTCGGCGCCTGCGACGGCGCGCTGTTCGACGACGTCACGCCCTGGCTGCATCGCATTCCAGGCGCCCGTGCCCTGCTGGTCGAGCCGATCCCCTATAACCAGAAGCGCCTGCGCGCCAACTATCCCGATACCAACCGGTTCATCATCGAGCCGGTTGCCGTCACGAAAACAAGGGGGACGATCACCGTCCACACCTTCGATGCCGCCGCGCTCGAGGCCGGCACGCTGCCGATCGAGTTCATCGGCTGCTCCTCGGTTACCGACACCAACCTGATGTCGGGCAAGAATGCCTGGGGCGAGGATGACGTGAATTTCAACAAATTCGCGCCCTATCTCAGGGACATCGAAGTGCCGTCCGAGACCTTGCAGACATTGCTCGACCGCAACGGCATCAGCCATATCGACGCCTTCCTCGTCGATTGCGAGGGCGCAGACTGGATGGTCTTCGAGCAACTCGATCTCCAACGCTACCGTCCGGGCATGATCAAGGTCGAGGTCGGCGCACTGCCCGCTCCGGAGATCGGCCAGGTCGTGGTCAAGCTCAAGACCGCCGGCTACCAGGTCGGTTTCCAGGCCGAGGACATCTGGGCCTTCGCCTGACGGCAGCGATTTTCCTGATCCAAATCGGGTCGCGACGCATTCGCGGCGTGTCGCAAACAGGCGGTAGCGCGCTCATCGTCGTCTGCATATTGTGCGCCGATCAGACGGGCGCCGACGCCGCCCGCAACAGCACCTGGAGTCGCGGGCAATGGCAGAGTTTCCGAACAAGGCGAAGGTCGTCATCATCGGCCTGGGTGGCATTGTCGGCGCGTCAATCGCCCATCACCTGATCGAACGCGGCTGGGACGACATTGTCGGTATCGACAAATCAGGCATCCCGACCGACATCGGCTCGACGGCGCACGCTTCCGACTTCTGCTACACCACCAGCCACGATTTCCTGTCCTGCTGGACGACGCTCTACTCCATCGATTTCTACGAGAAGATGGGCCATTATGCGCGCATCGGCGGCCTCGAAGTCGCGCGCGTCGGCGATGACAGCCGCATGGACGAAATCAAGCGCAAGATCGCTTCGGCCAAGGCTTTTGGCACGCGCGCCCGGCTGATCGAACCCGCCGAGATCAAGGAGAAATTTCCGCTCATCGAAGAGGCAATGGTGCAGGGCGGCCTGTGGGATCCCGACGCCGGCCTGGTCATCCCGCGCTCGCAGACGGTCGCCGGCAAGCTCGTCGACCAGGCGGAAGCCTCGGGCAAGCTCAAATCCTTCGCCAACACGCCGGCCCGGTCGCTCGTCGTCAAGGACGGCCGCATCAGCGCCGTGGTGACCGACCGCGGCACCATCGAGGCCGACTACGTCATCGTCTGCGCCGGCATCTGGGGCCGGCTGATCGCCGAGATGGTGGGCGAGGACCTGCCCGTCATGCCGATCGACCATCCGCTCACCTTCTTCGGGCCCTACAACGAGTTCGCCGGCACGAGCAAGGAGATCGGCTGGCCGCTGCTGCGCGACCAGGGCAATTCGGCCTATATGCGCGACACCGGCGACCCCAAGACCGCCGAGGGCGGGCAGATCGAATGGGGTTATTACGAAGAGACCAATCCGCGCCTTTGCCATCCGCGCGACCTGCTCGAGAAGGACCAGGCCCGGCTTTCGCCTTCGCAGCGCGATCTCGACATGGAGCAGATCCTGGCGCCGCTGGAGCGCGCCATGGAACTGACGCCGATCCTGGGCGAACTCGGCTACAACGAAAGCCATTCCTTCAACGGCCTGCTGCAGGTGACGGCGGATGGCGGCCCGTCGATGGGCGAGAGCCAGAAGGTGAGGGGGCTGTGGTATGCCGTTGCCATCTGGGTCAAGGACGGCCCGGGCATGGGCAAGCTCATCGCCGACTGGATGACGGACGGCCGCACCTCGATCGACCATCACGCCATCGACTATGCGCGCTTCTATCCGCACCAGACCAAGGAGCAGTTCATTTGGGATCGCTGCACCGAGACGGCGATGAAGGTCTACAATCCCGCCGTGCACCCGCGCGAGCCCTTCTCCAAGGGCCGCAACATAAGGCGCTCGCCCTTCTGGGAGCGCGAGAAGGAACTCGGTGGCTATTTCATGGAGCTGGGCGGCTGGGAGCGCGCGCACGGCTATGCCGCCAACGAGCATCTTCTGGAGAAATACGCCAACCGGGTGCCGGTGCGCGAGAACGAATGGGACAATCGCCATTTCTGGCGCGTGTCCAATGCCGAGCATCTGGCGATGAGCGAAGACTGCGGCATCGTCAACCTGTCGCACTTTTCGATGTATGACATCGAGGGACCTGACCACGTCGCGCTGCTGGAGTGGCTGTGCGCGGCCAAGATCGGCGGCGACAACAATATCGGCAAGGGCATCTACACCCACTTCCTAGACGAGGAAGGCATGGTGCGCGCCGACTTCACGGTCATCCGCATGGCCGACCGCTGCCGTTTGATCGATGGCGCGGACGCCGGCCCGCGCGACTTCCAGTACATGCGCCGCACCGCGCAGGATAAAGGTTTCGATGTCACCATCACCGATGTGACGGAAAAATACGTCACCATCGGCATCTGGGGCCCGAACGCGCGAGCAACCCTGCAAAAGGTGGTCGAGAATCCCGAGGGCCTTGCGCTGGAGAATTTCCCGTTCGCCGCGATCAAGCCGATCCGGATCGCCGGCAAGGACGTCACCGCCTTCCGCATCTCCTATGTCGGCGAACAGGGATGGGAACTGCACATGCGCTACGAGGACGGCCTGGCCGTCTGGGATGCGCTGCGCTCGACCGGCGTCATGCCGTTCGGCGTCGAGACCTATGCCAATACGCGGCGCATGGAAAAGAGCCTGCGTTTGCAGAATGCCGATCTGCTCACCGAGTACAACCTGCTCGAGGCCGATCTTGCCCGCCCGAAAGTCAAGGAGAACGACTTCTGCGGCAAGGCCAAGCACCTGGAATACCGCGCCCGCGAGCACCAGCCGGCGATGCTGTGCACGCTGGTGATGACCGAAAACACCGATTCCAAGGGTGTGGCGCGTTATCCGGTGGGCACGATGCCGGTGCTGGAACCCGAGACCGGCGAGACGCTGGTCGACGAACTCGGCCGCCGTTCCTTCACCACGTCGGTCGCTTACGGCCCGACCATCGGCAAGAACATCGCGCTCGCCTATCTGCCATGGGCCTATGCCCAAGAGGGCCGCAACCTGAAGGTGGAGTATTTCGGCGAGACCTATCCGGTCGAGGTCGCCGGGGTCGGCTACAAGCCGCTCTACGATCCGGAGAATTTGAAGCCGAGAAGCTAGGCAACCTCCCAGCAGGGCTCGTGAGCAAATTTTGATAAGCCCGGCGGCTATGGTCGGGCTTTTCTCTTTTTCGGCTGGCGATTCTGGCTTACCCTGCGGCATGTCTGCTTTTGCTCGCGCAAGACATCTGCTTTCAGGCGCCGCCGCCCTGGCGCTGATGCTGTGGCTGGCCCCGGTGTCGCTCGCGGACGAACCCGTCGACGTCGAACTGGTGCTGGCGGTCGACGTCTCGCTGTCCATGTCGGCGGACGAGCTCGAGATCCAGCGTCGCGGCTACGCTGCTGCATTGACGCACGATCATGTGCTGCAAGCCATCGCCGCCGGCGCTTATGGCAGGATCGCCGTTACTTATGTCGAATGGGCTGGCACCAACTCGCAGCACGTCATCGTGCCGTGGACGGTGATCTCCACTCGCGCCGACGCCGAGCAGGTGGTGGCGCGGCTGTCCGCCCAGCCTCCCAACAGCGCGCGGCGCACGTCTATCTCCGGCGCGCTGGAATTCGGCGCGGACCTTTTCGCCGAAAGTGGCTTTCAAGGGACGAAGCGGGTCATCGATATTTCCGGCGACGGCCCCAACAACCAGGGCGCGCCGGTCGATATCATCCGCGACGAGGTGGTCAAGCAAGGCATCGTCATAAACGGCTTGCCGCTGATGACCCGCGGCGGCTTCACCAGCGCCTACGATGTCAACGATCTCGACCGCTATTACAGCGACTGCGTCATTGGCGGTCCCGGAGCCTTCATGGTTCCGGTCAACGACTGGACGCAGTTTCCCGAAGCTATCCGCCGCAAGCTTGTGCTTGAACTCGCCGGCCCGGCCTCGCCGCGGCCGGTTGACCAGGCCGATCGTCCGCCGGTGGTGCTGGCGCAGGCCGAACAGGCCAGCGATTGCCTGGTCGGCGAAAAGATGTGGCGCAACCGCAATTGGATGCTCGATAGCCGCTGAGAAATTCCAGAAAAAGCGCATAGCGCCTTCCCGGTACGCGCGTAACGCTTTCCCTTTGGAATTGATTGAAAAAAATAGTCAAAGCGGTTCGGCGTTTCCGTGAAATGCCGAACTGTTCCAGGCTTGCCAGTCCGGCAGAAGCAGTGGCAAACTGGCCTTGCCGCGCCATCCGGCGGGCGGGGTGACGCGGTCAAACCGAGGAAACACCAGATGAGACGTCTAGCTATCCTGACTGCGGTCGCGTCCATGCTTTACGCCGACGGCGCCAGCGCCCAATACGACGATCAGGCCGCCTGCATCATGTTCGAAAATGGCAATTTTCGCGGACGGTCGATCGCGCTCGGGGCCGACGATTCGGTCAATTTTCGCGGCCGCGAGTTCTGGAACGACCGCGTGTCGTCGGTGATCGTTCGCCGAGGCTGCACTCTCGTTGCCTATGAGGATTCGCGCAGGGGAGGCCGATCGATCGAGATCAGGCGCAGGGTCCGCGATTTCGGCGGTAGCGACTGGAACGACCGAATCTCGTCCGCGGAGTGCTACTGCGACCAGTATTGACGACAAGGTCCTCGGCCTTGCCGTTTTGTGGCGGCAAGGCGAACCTTCGTCGCCGACGATGTGGGCAAACACGGCCCTGTTCATTGACAGCCGGGCGGCGTCCGTGAACATTCCCCCAGAGAAAACAAAGGGGAACTGACATGAACAGGACCATTATCCTTACGCTGGCGCTTGCCGCCGGCTTGTCCGCGCCGGCGACGGCCGCCACATCGGTCACTATCGGGATCAGCGGCTGGACCGGCTTCGCGCCGCTGACGCTCGCTAAACAGGCGGGACTCTTCGAGAAGCACGGCCTCGACGTGACCTTGAAGAAAGTGCCGCAGGCCAGCCGCCCGCTCGCCATCGCCAGCGGCGACCTGCAATGCGCCGCCACCACGGTCGAGACGTGGCAGGTGTGGAACGCCAGCGGCGTGACCACCAAGCAGATCTTCCAGCTCGACAAATCCTACGGCGCCGACGGCATCGTGGTGCGCAACGACATCAAGACCGTCGCCGACCTCAAGGGCAAGACTGTCGCGTCCTCGGCGCCGGGCACCTCGCCCTATTTCCTGCTGGCCTGGGTGCTGAACAAGAACGGCATGTCGACAAAGGATGTCACGGTCGTCAATCTCGAGCCGGACGCGGCGGCGCAGGCCTTCCTTGCCGGCCAGAACGACGCGGCCGTCACCTATGAGCCGTTCATCTCGGCGGTGCGCGACAAGGCCGACCAGGGCCACATATTGGCGACCACGCTCGACTACCCGATGGTGCTCGACACGGTCGGCTGCACGCCCGAATTCCTCAAAGCCAATCCGGACGCCGCCAAGGCGCTTGCCGACAGCTATTTCGACGCGCTCGACCTGATCAAGAAGGACCCGCAGAAATCCTACGGCATCATGGGCGCGGACGTGAAACAGTCGGCCAAGGAGTTCGAGGATTCGGCGAAGTACCTGAAATGGGCCGACCGGGCGGAGAACAAGCAGTTCTTCACCAAGGAGTTCCAGGATTTCTCCAAGACCGCCGGCGAGCTTCTGCTGCAGATGGGGCTGATCAAGGAAGCGCCTGACGTCTCCACGCTGTCCGATACCAGCGCCGTGGCGAACTGAGCGGCCGCTGTCTTGCGGCGGCGCCCCGCGCCGCCGTTTCGCTTCCACAAGGACCGTTGTAAATGCCGCGCCCCCTGCATCCGATCTCGCCGGGCACGCGAACCGTGCTCGGCATTTCCTTCTTCGTGCTGTTCGTCGTTTTCTGGGCGTGGATCACGCTTGGCGGCCACGTCAACCGCATCTTTCTCGCCGATCCGCTGTCGATGCTGCGGGATGGCTGGCGGCTGCTGGTCGAGGACCGGTTCTGGCTCGACATACTGATCACCATCTGGCGCGTCTTCGGCGGCTTCGTGCTGGCATCGGCCGTCGCCGTGCCGCTGGGCATAGCGATGGGCGCGTGGAAACCTGTCGAGGCGTTCCTGGAGCCGTTCGTCTCCTTCGCCCGCTACCTGCCGGCCTCGGCCTTCATTCCGCTGCTTATCCTTTGGGCCGGCATAGGCGAACTGGAGAAGCTGCTGGTCATCTTCGTCGGCTCCGTGTTCCAGATCATCCTGATCATCGCGGTAAAGGTCGGCTCCACGCGCCGCGATCTCGTCGAGGCGGCCTACACGCTCGGCTCCACCGACAACGGCATCGTCAAGCGTGTGATCATGCCCGCCAATGCGCCCGAGATCGCCGAGACGCTGCGGCTGGTGCTCGGCTGGGCTTGGACCTATGTCATCGTCGCTGAACTGATCGGCTCGTCGTCGGGCATCGGCTACATGATCATCAACAGCCAGTCGCGACTGGCAACCGGCCAGATCATCTTCGGCATCATCGTCATCGGGCTGATCGGGCTGTTGTCCGATCTTGCCTTCAAGGCGCTTAATCGCTGGCTCTTCCCATGGAGCCTGGCATGAGCAAGCTTCTCATCGAGGGCGTCTCGCGCACGTTCGCCGGCGTGCGCGGCGGCTCACCGGTCCAGGCGCTGATGCCTGTCGACCTGGCGGTCGCGGCCAATGATTTCATCACCATCCTGGGACCTTCGGGATGCGGGAAGTCGACGCTCTTGCGCATCGTCGCCGGGCTGGAGGCGCCGAGCGAAGGGCGCGTGCTGCTCGACGGCAAAGCGGTGACCCGGCCGGGGCCGGATCGCGGCATGGTCTTCCAGTCCTACACGCTGTTCCCATGGCTGACGGTCGCCGAAAACATCGCCTTCGGCCTGCGCGAACGCGGCATGGCCGAGCGGGAGAGGGGCGAAATCGTCGCCTCCTATATCGACCTCGTCGGGCTGGAGGGCTTCGAGAACCACTGGCCGAAGCAACTTTCCGGCGGCATGCAGCAGCGCACGGCGATCGCCAGGGCGTTGGCCAACGACCCCGCGATTCTTTTGCTGGACGAGCCGTTCGGCGCGCTCGACAACCAGACGCGCGGGCTGATGCAGGAACTGCTGCTCGGCATCTGGGAACGGCGCAAGAAAACGGTTCTGTTCGTCACCCACGACATCGAGGAGGCGATCTTCATGGCGTCGCGCGTGGTGGTGATGACGGCCAGGCCCGGCCGGATCAAGTCGGACGTCGCCATCGACCTGCCGCACCCGCGCCACTACACGCTGAAGACCAGTCCGGAATTCTCCGTGTTGAAGGCGCGGCTGACCGAGGACATCCGCGTCGAGGCGATGCGGTCGGCAGAGGTGCTCTGAGGCGCGCCTCTATGCCGCCAGCAGCTGCTTGCGGTCGACGCGCTCCTGCTGCGGCGAGCGGGCGTAGAGCTCGCGGTAGCATTTCGAGAAATGCGAGGCCGAGACGAAGCCGCAGGCGACCGCCACCTCGACCACCGGCATCGAGGACTGGATCAAGAGATGCCTTGCACGGTCGAGGCGGATTTCGAGGTAGTAACGGGCCGGCGAGCGTCCCATCTCGGTGCGGAACAGCCGCTCGATCTGCCGGCGCGACAGGTCGACATGGTCGGCGATCTCGATCAGCGACAGCGGCTCCGACAGATTGCCTTCCATCAGTTCGATGATGGTCAGCACTTTCGAGTTCTGTACGCCGAGCCGGGCACGCAGCGGCAGGCGCTGGCGGTCGGTCGGGCTGCGCACACGGTCGGTCAGCACCTGTTCGCAGACGCGGTTGACGAGATTCTCGTCGAAATCGTCGCCGATCAGCTTCAGCATCATGTCGAGCGCGGCGGTGCCGCCGGCGCAGGTGTAGATGTTCTGGTCGATCTCGAACAGGTCGGCAAAGACATTGGCTTTCGGGAATGCCTCGGAGAAGCCCGGCAGGTTCTCCCAATGGATGGCGCAGCGCTTGTTGGACAACAGGCCGGCAGCGGCCAGAACATGCGCGCCGGTGCACAGGCCGCCAACGGAGACGCCGCGATTGTATTCCTCGCGCAGCCAGGCAAAGGCGGACTTGTTCTGGTAGCGCTCGACATTGGTGCCGCTGCAGACGATGGCCATGTTGGGGCGATCCGGCCCTCCCATCTTCCTGCGCTCCTCCTCCAGCGAGGTGTTGACCGCGCATTCGACACCGTTCGAAGCGCGCACCGGCTTACCGTCGATGCTGGCGAGGCGCCATCGATAGGCCTCGTAGCCGAGCATGCGATTGGCCGAGCGCAGCGGGTCGAGCGCCGTCGCAAAGGCGATCATGGTGAAGTCGGGAATGAGAAAAAATACAAACGATCGCTTGATCGGATGCTTAACGGCGTTCACGGGAACCTCACGCAGCCATGGCGCGAACAGAATGTCGCGAATAGCATAGCGACAACAGGAAAAACCATCCTTGTCAATCGGCTAAGGAGCTTTAGCAAGATTTAATTTGCGACATGGGTCGCAAATGAGCAATCGTGTTGCGATGCCGCGCAGCCGCGGCGCCGTCCATGATGGAAGCGCCGTCAGGGGTGTGCAAACAAACGCCGCCTCGGCGGAACCGGGCGGCGTCATCTATTCAGGCAGCGCGAGGGAGCGCTGCCTGCGGGATCGGTTCAGGCGACAAAACCGAGGCGTGCGGCAGCCATGGCGCCGGTCTGGCCGGGCATGGTGTTGGCAAGGCGCTGGCGCTCGAGGGCCGTGGTCAGGTTCATTTCGCGGCGAGGGAAAAGGCGGGCAAAAAGCTTCATGTTCATCTCCAATCGGTTGCTCAGACGGGTCGCCTTCGCTTGATGGAGTGGGGCAGCTCGTTTGCTGGCGTGGATATAGGCTTGTGTAAGTAAAAACTAAATCGCAAAAGCGAAGCACTTGATATGAAAAGCGACACGCAAGGCGGGAGGCTTTGTAGGCATTCCCGGATTTTTCGATAATTTACAAACGGTTAGCTTAAACCAAGCCGCTATGCGGCTTGTTCATATGCGCCATGCAGCGGCAGCATGGCTCCGAAATTCATGTGAACGCAAATAAAACGGCAAAACAGGTCGGTAAAACAAGAAGACCTGCCGGGCGGTTTGCGCGGCAGGCCTTCAATGCATGGTACACACGGTTTACTTTGCTCCAGCCCAGGATCCGACGCCGGCGCGTATGCCGGCCTTCGTGTCGGCCGCTTCAGGCCAGCCAATATCCTTCTGCAGCTCGATTGGCAGGGAGCGGATGGCGCGTTCGGTCTGGTAGCGGGCGCGGGCCGCGCTGAATTCGGTCGCAAGCCGACCGATGGATGACAGGATAGACATTTCGATCTCCTCATGTCGGGGCGGAAGTGCCCGGCAATGCCTTACGTCAGGTCTGTATCAGCTTCATTGCATGTCGAAGGCAGGTCTGTGTCGTGATCGTTTCGTGGCTGCCTTGGCAGCATCCTGCTTCGATGGAGTTGACTATGCGCTCGAACTGATGTTCAATCAAACGAAATGGAATGATAGTTTGCATCAGAAAAATTGAAGGTCGATCGTCATGAACGCCCCACTCAATCATCCGCTGCCGCTGCTGGACCTCGACGTGCTGCGCACTTTCGTGGCGATCGCCGAAACCGGCAGCTTCACCACCGCGGCCAATGCGGTCTTCCGTACGCCCTCGGCGGTCTCCATGCAGATCAAGAAGCTGGAAGATATTCTGGGCCGCTCGGTGTTCGCGCGCGATGCGCGCTCGGTGACGCTGACCACCGACGGGGAAATGCTGCTGGGCTATGCCCGTCGTCTGCTGT
Source organism: Mesorhizobium sp. B2-4-1 (assembly GCF_006442185.1). Taxonomy (NCBI): domain Bacteria; kingdom Pseudomonadati; phylum Pseudomonadota; class Alphaproteobacteria; order Hyphomicrobiales; family Phyllobacteriaceae; genus Mesorhizobium; species Mesorhizobium sp. B2-4-1. Next base: position 383,907 of record NZ_VFVN01000003.1, read on the forward strand.
CGATCAATCGCGAGGCGGTGTCCAAGTTCATCATTCCCGATATTGTCGGCGTGGTGCGGCTGGGTTCGCCGGACGATTATGGCGAGCGCGTGCTGCCGCATGTGCTGAAGCGTTTTGCGCAGTCGCATCCATCGATCGCCGTCGACGTCACCATCGACCAGAGCAGCAATCTGCGCCGGCGCATGGATGACCGGGCGCTCGACATCACGCTGCTCACCAATTCCTACAAGACCAGCGCGCTCGGCGCCGAGGTGCTGTTGACGGAGCCGATCGTCTGGGCCGGCGCCAAGGGCGGCTGCGCGCATCTGCGCGAACCCTTGCCGGTGTCGCTGTGGGAAGAGGGCTGCGCCTGGCGGGCAGGGGCGCTCGAAGCGCTGAGCCGCGAGGGCCGCAACTACCGCATCGCGTATATGAGCGCGCATACGGCCGGCCAGCGCGCCGCCATCATGTCAGATCTCGCCGTGGCGCCGCTGCCGAAGTCTTTCCTCGGCAACGACATGGTCGAGCTCTGCCCCAAGGACGGCATGCCCGATATCGGCACCTATAACCTCGCCATGGTGGTAGCGCCGGACGCCAGCGCGCCGGTCAAGGCGGTGGCCGACCACATCCGTGCGACGTTCGAAGTCTTCCGGGAAACCGGCAAGTTCTGATCAACCGGGGTGCTCTGACTGGAGGCTCTGCCCCGAAGCCTCGGTGGACGGCGCTTCGAAGCTTGCGCCGGCGCCTTCAACAAGGGGCGAGGGGTTCTCGGTCAGAAACGCCACGATCCGTTCGCGCGCGCGGCGCGATTCCGGCATGTCGATCAGCGGCCAGACGTGGAACATGCCTTCCTCGTGCACGAGCTCTACCTCGACGCCAGCGGCCCGTGCTTTTTGTGCGAAGATCAGATTGTCGGGCGTGAGAAGATCGCGAGAGCCCGCCAGGAGCAATGTCCTGGGCAGCACCGAGAGGTCGCCATAGACAGGGCTGATATGCCAGTCCGTCGGGTCTATTCCGGCACTGTAGAGCCGGATAGCCTCCCGTCCGCCCGCGATGCCCAGCCAGGGATCGTTCCGCTCCGCCTCGAACACCTCGGGGTTTGCAAGCGAGACGTCGAGCCCGGGTGAGATCAGCACATGGCGCGACGGCAAGGGCAGGCCTTCTTCGGCAGCCATCATGGTGAGCACCACGGCCATGTTGCCGCCGGCGGAGTCGCCCATGAAGATGATGTCTTCCGCCTCCGTCTCGCCGAGCATCCGGCGATAGACGTCGCCGACCATGCCGAACATGGCGTGGAAGTCATGCTCGGGCGCGATGGGATAGATGGGCACCGTAAAGGCATAGCCCAGCCGGTCGGCCATGTCGGCGATCAGGTGCCAATGATAGGGCGTGATTTCAAAGACATAGGCGCCGCCGTGCAGATAGAGAACCCGCTTGCGCTCGCCGGCCCTGGGGGCGATCTCGTAGACGGGAAAGCCGTCGACGGTGCGCGTCTCGATGTTGAAGCGCTGCTGCACTGACACCGGAGGGTGATGGTCCTCTGTCCGGCGCGCCGCAGCGATCCAGCGCTGCAGGTTTTCCGGGCTGGAAAACGCCTTCTTGCGACTGTGCCTGAGCACGAAGGACACGACGTGGCTTTTCAAACTTGGCATGCGGATACACGAACTTCGGCGGCAGCCGACTAAGAGAAGTCCCCTTCATATTTGAAGATCGTGCCCTGGTCGAAGATGTCAAGATTTACGCTGTGTGCACACGTCGCTGTGATCGGCGCCGCATTTCTCGCGGGAGGGATCAGCGCTGCGGCAGAAGGGCTGCGCGCAGGCGGTTGCTGGTGACGGCCGGAGCCCCTCGCGGGCTCCGGCGCGTGCCGAGCAGTTTGCACTTTTCGGCAAAGGTCATCAGCGCGTAAAGCCCAAAAGCAAGGCGGAAAGCGCCGCCTGCGGGTCGCTGGGCGGCGAGGCCGGCCAGCCGATGTCCTTCTGGACATGCGCCGGCAGGCTGTTCAGGGCGCGGACGGCCTTGTTCCTGGCACGGGCCTGCCTGATGGTCGCACCGTAGCGGCCGAGATTTTCGAAGATCGACATTTTCATCTCCCTTGAAGAACGGCGGCGGCCGAGGATTATCTTCGACCGCCGTTCGATGCCGGGTAAATGCGCCTGCCATGTATCGGTCGGATTTCGCGAAAACGGTGATTTGGTTTCCGGATCAGTCATTCCGGAAACATTTGCATACAAATGAAATTGCAGGGCGATTGACACCCCCGAGCGATCGCTTCTTGGCCGCGTCCAAGAGGGCGTGCCGCGATCCTACCTAGCTTGCCCGTTGACAGCAGATGGCGGATGTCTGCTATTGTGCATTGCAGCATCGGGGGTGCGGGTAAGGAGTATGGCGTGAATGACATTCACAGTATCCAATACCTTCGAGGACTCGCCGCTTCCGCGGTAGTTTGCTTTCACATCAACGAACAGTTCGGCGGTCCGTTCGCGGTCGGTGCTGCTGGCGTCGACCTGTTTTTTGTCATCAGCGGTTTCATCATGTGGGTGACCACGGCCGATCGCCCTGCCAATCCACGGCGTTTCATATGGCGTCGGATTGTTCGCATCGTGCCGCTCTATTGGATCGTCACGGTGCTGACCGCGCTGGCAATTTTCCTCAAGCCGCAATTTCTCTACGGACATGTGCTGAGCCCGGAAAATTTTTTCGGCTCGCTGGTGTTTCTTCCGATCGTGCAGGATGGGGTACTTCATCCCGTGGTGATCCAGGGCTGGACGCTGTGCTATGAAATGATGTTTTACGTCATTTTCGCCTTGGCGCTCTTTTTAGGCGAGAAGCAGCGTTTTGCCGCGCTGATCGGCGTGCTGACGGTGATGGTCGCATCGAACTTGCTGCTCAAAGGCTACCGCTTTACCTCTCCCCTCATGCTCGAGTTCGCGGCCGGCATTGTTATCGGGCGGCTGTGGATGGAGGATATTCGGCTCCGGCTTGTGCCGGCGCTGGCGCTGGTTGTTGGCGGATTTCTCCTGTTGATGACGATCCAGATGCTTGACCCCGAGCTGCCTCGTGTTCTGCGTTGGGGTATTCCGGCGACCCTGATCGTTGCCGGAGCGGTTTTTGCCGAGCGTGCCAGACCGTTCAACCCCGTGGCCCTGCTTACATTTTTTGGTAGTGCCTCGTATTCGATCTACTTGCGGCATGTGCTGGTGGTTGTCGTGGTAACTGGCATCATGCTGCGGCTTGGGGTTCCGCCAAATTGGCAGCCGGCGCCGATTGCCTTGATCAGCATCGCGCTTTCCGCGATGCTTTACCTGTCGATTGAAAAGCCGCTGACGGGCTTTCTCAACCGGTCGCGCGTCAAAAGCATGCCGTTGCTGGCTCAGCGGCCCAGCTTGCGCTTGCCATCGAATGAGGCAAACGACTGACAAGCGGCCAAGGCGCCTCGGCGTTGCATTGTGCCCTAATTTTATTCCCGGCCACGTCGCGCGGCGTGGCCTTCGCGCGAGCGCCGGCGCGGGGTGGCGTCGCCGGCGATGCCGTCTTCGCTCACCGTCTTGCGCGGCGGCAGCTTCACCGCCGCCGACAGTTTCGGGAACGGATCGACCTTGTTCGGCAACGCCATCGCATAGACGAAGTGCTCCTGGAATTTGGGCTCCAGTGCGGTCTCGATCTTCTCGATCTGGCTCACCGTCTCCTCGATCTCGCGACGATAGCCGCGATTGAGCAGCGCCATGCGCGCGCCCGCGCCGGCGGCGTTGCCGACGGCCGAGACCTTGTCGAGGTCGCAATCGGGGATCAGGCCCAGCACCATGGCGTATTTCGGATCGATGAAGGAGCCGAAGGCGCCGGCGAAGTGGATGCGGTCGACATGCTCGGTGTTCTGCTTTTCCATCAACAGCTTGGTGCCGGCATAAAGTGCTGCCTTGGCGAGTTGGATGGCGCGCACGTCGGTCTGGGTGATGGTGATCTTCGGCTCGCCTTCCTTCAGCACGTAGGAGAAGGTGCGGCCGTTGGCGACGATACGCGGCGAGCGCATGCTGAGCGATCCGTCGACGACGCCGTCTTCGGAAATGATGCCGGCCAGATACATCTCCGCGACGATCTCGATGATGCCGGAGCCGCAAATGCCGGTGACGCCGGTCGCCTGCACGCTGTCGAGGAAGCCCGGCTCGTCGGACCACAGTTCAGAGCCGATGACGCGGTATTTCGGCTCGAGCGTGTCGGGATCGATGCGCACGCGCTCGATGGCGCCGGGCGCGGCGCGCTGGCCGCCGGAGATTTCGGCGCCTTCGAAGGCCGGACCGGTGGGCGAGGAAGCAGCCACGACCCGGGCACGATTGCCGAGCACGATCTCGGCGTTGGTGCCGACGTCGACGATCAGCATCATCTCGTCCTGACGATGCGGGCCCTCCGACAGCGTCACCGCCGCGGCGTCGGCGCCGACATGGCCGGCGATGCAGGGCAGCATGTAGAGACGTGCGCCCGGGTTGAGCTTGAGACCGATATCCGAGGCCTTGATGCGCACCGCGCCCGAGACGGCGAGCGCGAAGGGCGCGCCGCCGAGCTCGGTCGGATCGATGCCGAGGAACAGATGGTGCATGATCGGATTGCCGACGAAGACGGAATCCAGGATGTCGTTGCGCTGGACACTGCCTTCCGCGCAGACCTTGTCGACGAGGCCCGAGATCGCCTCGCGCACCGCGACCGTCATGCCTTCGCGGCCATCCGGGTTCATCATCACATAGGAGACGCGGCTCATCAGATCCTCGCCGAAGCGGATCTGCGGGTTCGACGTGCCTGACGAAGCGGCGACGCGGCCCGACAGCAGCGACACCAGATGCATGGCGATGGTGGTCGAGCCGATATCGCAGGCCAGCCCATAGGCCTCGTTCTTGAGGCCGGGCCACAAAGCGATGACGCGCGCGATATCGCTGTCGGCATCCTTGTGGATGGCGGCGGTCGCGGTCCAGTTGCCCTTGCGCAAGATGCCCTGCACCTGCGGCAGCAAATAGAAATCGAATTCGAGGTTCTTGAAGTTCCAGTCCTTCATCAGCGCGATCTTGAGCCGGTCGAGATCGCCTGAAGGATTATGCATGTCGGGTTCTTCGATTTCGACATAGCACATGCGGATTGCCGTATCGCGCGCGATCACCCTGGTGTCGGCATCCTTGCGGATGGTCTGTGCGTTGATGACCGTGTCCTGCGGCACGTCGATGACAAGGTCGCCGAGGATCTGCGCCGAGCAGGAGAGGCGGCGCCGTTCCGGCAGGCCGCGCACGCGCTCATAGCGCTCTTCCTTGGGCCCCTTGGGCGAGATGTGGTCGTTGGAGGAGACGATCTTGTGCTTGGCGAAATTGCCTTCCTGCACCTCGATCTGGCAGCGCCCGCAAGTGGCGCGCCCGCCGCACACGCTCTCGACATAGACGCCGAGCTGGCGCGCGGCGTCGAGCACCGGCGTGCCGACCGGAAACCGCCCGCGTTTGCCCGACGGCATGAACAGCACGAGCGGATCGGTGATGTTGGTATGCGAATTCACGATTGCGCGCTTATCCCCTTGCCATGCGGGCTTCACGACCGCCACGACGGCGACCGCCATTGCCGCCGCCTTCGCCTGGTGCATTGACCGCCGTCGGAGCGGCGACCGCTTGGCCGCCTTCGGCCGGCTTGTAATCCTTATAGGTGCGAATCCAGTTGGTGCAATTCTCGTCGGTGCCGTTCAGAACGTTGGCGCCGCGCACGGCTTCCATTTCCTGCGGACGCACCGGGTTCATGATGGCCGATGTCATGCCGGCGCCGATCACCATCGGGATGAAGGCGGCGTTGATGCCGTGGCGGTGCGGCAGGCCGAAGGAGATGTTGGACAGGCCGCAGGTGGTGTTGACCTTCAGTTCCTCGCGCAGGCGCCGCAGCAGGGCGAACACCTGGCGGCCGGCGTCGCCGAGCGCGCCGATCGGCATGACCAGCGGGTCGACGACGACGTCATGCGCCGGAATGCCGAAATCGGCGCAGCGCTGCACGATCTTCTTGGCGACGGCGAAGCGCACATCCGGATCCATCGAAATGCCGGTCTCGTCATTGGAGATGGCGACGACCGGCACGTTGTATTTCTTGATCAGCGGCAGGATGGCTTCGAGTTTTTCCTCCTCGCCGGTGACGGAGTTGACCAGCGGACGGCCCTTGGCGACCTTGAGCGCCGCCTCGATCGCGGCGGTGACCGAGGAGTCGATCGACAGCGGCAGGTCGACCAAGCCCTGGACGATCTCCAGCGTCTGTACCAGCAATGCCGGCTCGGTCGCGTTGGGGTCGACGGCGGTGACGCCGGCATTGACGTCGAGCATGGTGGCGCCGCAAGCGGCCTGTTCCAGCGCGTCCTTGATGACGGTTTCGAAATTGCCGGCGATCATCTCGGCGGCGAGCTTCTTGCGGCCGGTCGGGTTGATGCGCTCGCCAATCACGCAGAAGGGCTGGTCGAAGCCGATGATGATTTCTCGTGTCGCCGAGGCAACGATGGTCCGGGTCATGAAATCTCTCCGTCGTGATATAAAGAGTTCTTTATATCGTTATCTCTTGTCGATCAAGCGAATGGTGGCTGTCCCGCAAGTCAATGCGCGGTCTTCACCATGTCCACCTGGGTTTCGGTAACATCGTCGTGCAGGATATGGTCGAGCCGGTCGGCGACCATCTGGTCGTCGCGGCGGATTTCGCGCTTCCACGGCTGGCGGCCCTTCAGCACGCCCGATTCATCGACGATCTCGGCGACATACTCCTCCTGGCGGTAGGCCATCACATGGACGCCTGAAACGCCTGGGATTTCCTTCACCTCGTTGATGATGTCGATGCAGAGCTGCTTGCCTTCCTTCTTCTGGTCCTGGGCGCCTTCCAGCCGCTTGATGACGGTATCGGGAATATGTATTCCCGGCACGTTGGAGCGGATCCATTTGGCGGTCTTGGCCGAGGCGAGCGGTCCGACACCGCACAGGACGAACACTTTCTCCGTGTGGCCGAGATCGCGTGCCTTTTGCATGAAGGCCTTGAACATCGGTACGTCGAAACAATACTGCGTTTGGACGAACTGAGCGCCCGCGGCGATCTTCTTGCCGAGATGGATCGGGCGGAAGTCGAAGGGTGGTGCGAACGGATTGACGGCCGCGCCGAGGAACAACTGCGGCGGCGTGGTGAGCTTGCGGCCGGACAGGAACTTGCCGTTGTCGCGCATGATGCGGATGGTTTCGAGCAGCGACATGGAATCGAGGTCGAACACCGGCTTGGCGCCGGGCTGGTCGCCGGCCTGCACGCCGTCGCCTGTCAGGCACAGCATGTTGGCGACGCCCATGGCAGCCCCGCCCAGCACGTCGCCCTGGATGGCAATGCGGTTCTTGTCCCGGCAGGCGATCTGCATGATCGGTGCGTAGCCCATGCGGGTCAGGAGCGCGCAGATGCCGACCGACGACATATGGCAATTGGCGCCCGACGCATCGACGGCGTTGATGGCATCGACCCAGCCGTCGAAGATCTTCGCCCTGTTGTAGACGTCTTCGGGATCGGCGCTGTCGGGCGGGTTGAGCTCGGTGGTGACCGCGAATTCACCGCGTCGCAGGACGCGTTCGAGCCGGCCGCGCGAGGTGTGGCCGGGCAAGGGGTCGAGCGGCAGATGGATGCCGGCCGGGTTCTCGTCACGCTGGCGGGCGATCATGCGGCCGCTCCGGTCTTCGCATCGGCCGCGGCTTCACGGGCGGCTGCCGCCTGAGCGGTGACGCGCAGCCAGGCGGACGTTTCGCGCAGCGACTGGTCGACCGGCTTCTGCACCGCAAGAATCCTGTCACCGTGCTCCATGTTGCGCGCCCCTTCCCAGGCCTTGACCCAGACGCAAGGCATGTCGGGCTCGACCTCGCAATTGCCGTTGGCGCGCACGCCGCCACAAGGGCCGTTGCGCAGCTGCTTGGGGCAGTTCATCGGGCACGACATGCCGGTCGAGGACAGGATGCACTGACCGCACATGCGGCAGTCGAACATGAAGCCCTTGACGCGCTTTTCGACAAACTTCACCGGGGCCTCGACACGGCTGTAGCCTATGCCTTTCCACAAGGGATGCAGCAGGAGGAACGTGTCGGCGAAGCGGGCATAGAACCATTCGAGCAGGCGCGAGTGCCGGACCGACCATAATCTCACCGCGAAAGAACGCTGCACGCGGCGCTGCGGCGACACATCGGCCGGCTTGTAGTCGGATTTCGGTGCTGCCTTCTTGACCAGGGTGGCCTGGGTGACCGGCTGGAGAGCCGGGCTCTCCTTGGCGGGAATGGTTTCAGACATTTTCTTTGCCGCCCGCCTTCACCAGAGCGATCAGCCGCTCGCGGTCATATTTCGCGTCGATGTCCTGGAATGCCTTCTCGACCTCGGCTTCGAGGTCGTCGCCGACCGGAACCGGATCGGCCTTGCGCCATTCGGCCAGATAGTCGTCGGTGCCGCCGGCGCCGGTGCGCATGGCGCACATGTCGATCGCCTCGGTGAAGCGCAACGGCAGTTCGCGCTTGGCGTTCTGGCGGCCTTTCCTAACGATGACCTGGGCAGGGATGTCGCGCCAGTAGACGACGATCAGATCGGCCATGAATTCTCACTCCTCGATCTGCGAGCATTGCCGCATGCGCAATTGGGCCGCTTGTTATGGGACGACGCGCGCGCATTCAAAAGCGACGCATTTGGATGTCGTAAAATGAAAGGCAATCTTCAATGTCGGCCTGAGGCAGAAATCAGCAGGAATGATCGATGCTGCCATCGAAGCCATTGTGCCTCAGATCGGCAATGCGGACGATCATGCTCCGTTTGGGATCGAATGGAAGATCCTGAAAAGCGAAGTCGCGATAGAAGTCTCTTACGCCTTCGTCCAGCGGGTGTGTGATAACGCCGAAGCAGCCGATATTGCTGGAAAACCGCACCGCCGTCCTGAGCGCAAACAGGAGAAGGGAGCGCCCGCAGCCGCGTCCCTGATATTTGCGATCGACGGCCAACTGGCCGAGCAGGATTACCGGAATAGGATCAGGCCGATTACGCTGCGCCGATTTGGGCAGGTATGCGCGTTCGATCTGGCCAGCGCTCAGCGCAACGTAAGCCGCTATCCCACCGGTTTCGGAATCACAGACGAGGCTCGTCCGCGACAATCCATCCTGCTGGTTGCGCCATGCATGACGGCGAAGCCAGTTGTTCAACGACTCGCGACCGCAATCGAAAGCGTCCCAGTCGTCATCCCCGGCGAGCGGACGGGGTGGCGTCAGTCCCGCCATACTGGCCTGGACGCAGCAAGCCTTTGCAGTCTGGGCTCGGTCTTTGGTGTCGATTTCGCCCAGGCCTCGAATTGTTCCCAATCGACGACGGGAATAACGACGACACGACCGCCCAAAACCTCCATCTCGGCGGCCTCAACAGCCTTGCGCCGAATGAAGTCGCTCAGATTTGTATGAGCCTGCTTGGCGGCGGCCTCGAGAATGTCACGCTCGTCCGGGGTGACGCGAACGCTGACAGGCGCCATGCTGGACATCGATAGGGCTCCATATTTTGTATGACAATAGCATACGATCGCCCGTATCGCCAGCGCTACCAGATGCCGGTTCTGAGCCCGGTCCGGAGATAGAACCAGATCGTCGGGTGGTACCACTGTTTAGATGGCAGGCTTGGATCGAACGTCACGAGTTTTCCGGCCAGAGCATCGCTGACCGCCTCGACGCAGATGTCGCGCGAAAACGCCGTTTGGCGCAGCGCATAGCTTGAGATCGTGTCGCCTGGTTTCGGCTGGCCGTATGCCTGTTTCAGCACGCCGCCCGTGTCCACGCCGGCATCGACCAGATGCACAGTGGTGCCGAAATTCGCGGAATCGCCTGATGCCAAAGCCCAGTAGCCTCCATTCATGCCGCGATATTTCGGCGTGATGCCTGCGTGATAGTTGAGCACCGGGCAAGGCATCCTGGCCAAGAGGTCCCTCGACAGGAGTCGGCAGCCGTTAAGCAGGACAACGCCTGGCTGGATTCTCTGGATCGCCGCGAGACATTCCGGCCCGTTGGCCGAGGCAACATGGATGATCTCCTGACTCGGCCGCGGCTCGGTCTCGAGCTTCTCCTGCGCAATCAACCGGGCGGCATGGCTGGCGTAGAGCCGCTTGCCCAGCCTGCTCAGCACCATCGTGCCGAGCTGGCCGGTGGCCTGCAGCCAGCCCTGGCGCCGGGCACGGCCAAGCAGCAATCGCTTTTTGGATTCAGGGACTTCCAGGATCACGATGACTGGGCCGACACGGTCGGCGATGGCGTTGACCATTGCCCATACGTGCTGGCCGCCTCCGGTGACGACCACGATCGGTCTCGGATCGGTTTCCGGTATTGCCATTGATCTTGCCACCCCTGGGACCAACTGCCACGGCCGGAGCTTAGACGAGGCGGGTTAATCCTTGGTATGCCGGAGCCGTCAGGAAGGCTCCGCTCAGCGCTTGAACTCCATGATGTCGAGCTTCGATTCGTAATAGGGAGCGGGGAACTCGATGCGCCATTCCCCGGCGCTATTGCGGAAGGCGTAGCCGACCTGGTCTGTTTGAGAGCCGCTGCCATAGGGTTTTGCTTGGTCGTTGTTGACGGAACCGGAACCGAGATAGATCGCGCGCTTTTCGCCGTCCTCGAAGAAGCGGCCCTTGGTGCGCTGCGAGCCGGTGAGCTTTTCCAGCCGCCAGCCGGAGCCATCGTCGGTCACCCGGCATTTGAACCAGCCATAGATAACGAGCGGGCTCAGCCCGCCCACCTTGATGGTGCGGCATTGCCATTTGCCGGTGAGGTCCTTCTCGGAGAAGGCAACCAGCGGCTTGGCAAGCAAGGCGTCGAGCTGCCTGACCTCGCCAGGATTGCCCGCCTTCGCCTCGGCAAGAGCCGCCTTGCGCGTCTCGCCATATTTGTCCAGCCGCGCCTTGTCGGCGGCGGTGATCAGCTTCTGCACCTCGCCGTCAGCAAGCGCGGGCAAGGTGCAGCAGAGAAGGCCGGCAACGGCAAGCATCGGGCGAAGGGTCATCGGCATTCCTCGTCGGTGTCCGGCAGCCGACCACTGGACGGCGCCTTTGCATGGCTTGCGCGCAATTTACCCATTCGCGGCAGGCTGTCATCCGTGCTTAACAACGAAACCACGCCGCGATCCAAATTAAGGCAATTGGCCTGGGAACAGATCAAGGCCATTCTCCAGTAGAAGGCGGCGATCCGTCCTGTCTTCGCCTTCGGAAAGGGCGATAATCGCCAATCGCCGCGCAAGAGGGCCGCAGCCCGGCCAGCGTCAGACGTCAGCCGCGGCCTTGGCCAGCCCGGCCGTCAGATCGCCATAGCCTGTCGCGCGCCGCTCATAGACGAGGCCAAGCAGTTTCGCGGCCTTTTCCGCGACCTTGTCGAGCTCCGGATCGTCGGTCTGGGCCAGGTAGATCAGCTTCTCGTAATTGCCGAAATAGTCCTTGATCAGCTCCGGATGCCTGTCGAGACCGAGCGGCTTCATGAAGAAGGCATCGAATTGGCGGCAGAGGAAATCGGTCATGTAGAAGGACATCATGTCGTTGTCGGCGACCTTCGCATAGGCATCCATGCCCTGGTAGAAGGCGAAGCAATGCGGACCGGCCATGCGTTCGACGCCATGCTTCTCGCAGACCCGATCGAGCAGGCCGCCGGTGCCGCAATCGGCGTAACCGACGAAGATGTTGCTGTAGCCTTCCGCCTTGGCCTTTTCGATGGCCTTGTCCATCGCCGGCGCGATGCGGTCCGGATAAAAATGAAACTCGGCCGGAAGGCATGTCAATTCGAGGTGATGGAGCCCGAGCTGTTCCTTGACGGCCAACACCTCGCGCGCAATCATCCCGCAGGCGATGATGAGCAGCTTGTCCGCTTGATTCTGCTTGGGTCTGGGCATCTTCATGAAACCAGCCGAGCCGGCTTTCGTTGCTGTGGGGCGATCTACCGAGAGAGGGATAAACCGTCGATGAAACTGTTACGCATTGCGCCAATCGCAATCCTGGCTTGTGCCCTGGCCCTTTCGGCCTGTGCCAACACCGTTCGCGGCGTCGGCAGGGATATCAAGTCTACCGCGAAAGCCGTTGACGATACCGTCAAGAAACCCTGACCGCCGCTCCCGACATCTGGGAACAAAAAAGCCGCGCTGCAAGGCGCGGCTTCGTCTGTTGAGCGTCCGCCTTGCCTTGTATCAGGCGGAAGCGCGCACATTGTGCTTGCGCTTCATGTAGTCCTTGGCGGTCTCGACCGCCACAGCGGCGTCGCGGCAATAGGCGTCGGCGCCGACCGCCTTGCCGAATTCCTCGTTCAGCGGCGCGCCTCCGACCAGGACCACGTAGTCGTCGCGGATGCCCTTTTCCTTCATCGTGTCGATGACGACCTTCATGTAGGGCATGGTCGTGGTCAGCAGCGCCGACATGCCGATAATGTCCGGCTGGTGCTGCTCGATGGCATCGAGATATTTCTCGACCGCATTGTTGATGCCAAGATCGATGACGTCGAAGCCGGCGCCTTCCATCATCATGCCGACGAGGTTCTTGCCGATGTCGTGGATGTCGCCCTTGACGGTGCCGATCACCATCTTGCCCTGCTTGGGCGCGCCGGTGGCGGCGAGCAGCGGGCGCAGGATGAACATGCCGGCCTTCATCGCATTGGCCGACAGCAACACTTCGGGAACGAACAGGATGCCGTCGCGAAAATCCTCGCCGACGATGCGCATGCCTTCGACCAGCGCTTCCGTGAGCACCTTGTAGGGTGCCCAGCCGCGCTCGAGCAGGATGCGCGTGCCTTCCTCGATCTCTTCCTTCAGACCGTCGTAGAGATCGTCGTGCATCTGCTGCACCAACTCGTCGTCGGAAAGCTCGGAGAGGATAATCTCGTCGTCGGACATTGTTTCTCAGGCTCCTTGCTGCCGGGAACGACCATGGCAGCTTAAAATCAACGCGCCAATACCTAACCCGCAAGGGGCGGGTATCCATAGCTGATTTGCGACTTCCCGCAAAAGGAAAGCGACTGAAAAATCTATCGGTTTTCTTGTCGATTTTGCGACAGGCGTTGGCGCGGACGGGCCGTTTCGAATAGGGTGCATGGCTACGATCCGCCGGAAGCCGCGATAGGCGGCCACAACGGTTCCGGGCCGGGCGCTAGTCAAGCCGGTCCAAATTCAGGGAAGAACGATCATGAGCGAACACGCGGCAGTGGACCAGGAAGCGTCAAACGCGCGACGTGGACGCGGCGCCAGCGGCGGAGCGGCGGCAAGGCGGGCAGCGCGGTCGGGCGGCGGTCCCGGCACCCAGCTCACCTACATCAAGCGCAAGATCAACGTCTATGAAGTGCTGGACGAGGAAGGCCTGGCGCTGATCGAGAAGAACACCGACACGGTGCTCGAAGAAATCGGCATCATCTTCCGCGACGATGCGGAGGCGTTGCAGCTGTGGAAAGAGGCGGGCGCCGACGTCAAGGGCGAACGCGTGCATTTCCCGAAGGGGCTCTGCCGTTCGCTCTTGAAGACCGCGCCCCCCATCTACACCCAGCATGCCCGCAATTCCGAACGCTCGGTGCAGATCGGCGGCAATGCTACCGTCTTCGCCCCGGTCTATGGCCCGCCCTTCGTGCGCGACCTCGACGGCGTCAGGCGTTACGCGACCATCGAGGATTTCCAGAATTTCGTGAAGCTCGCCTATATGGCGCCTTCGATTCACCATTCGGGCGGCACCGTGTGCGAGCCGGTCGACGTGCCGGTCAACAAGCGCCATCTCGACATGATCTACGCGCACATCAAATATTCCGACAAGCCGTTCATGGGCTCGGTCACCGCACCGGAACGTGCTGAAGACACGGTCGCCATGGCCAAGCTGGTGTTCGGCGACGACTTCGTCGAAAACAACACGGTCCTGACCAGCCTGATCAACGCCAACTCGCCGATGGTCTTCGACGAGACCATGCTTGGCGCGCTGAAGGTCTATGCGCGCCACAACCAGGCCTGCATCGTCACGCCGTTCATCCTCGCCGGCGCGATGAGCCCGGTGACGGTGGCCGGCACGCTGACCCAGGTGCTTGCCGAGGTGCTTGCCGGCGCTTCGTTCACGCAGCTGATCCGGCCGGGCGCGCCGGTGCTGTTCGGCACGTTCGCCTCGTCGATCTCGATGCAGTCGGGCGCGCCGACCTTCGGCACGCCGGAGCCGTCGCTGGTATCCTACGGCGCCGCACAGCTCGCACGGCGCCTCGGCCTGCCGTTCCGCACCGGCGGTTCGCTCTGCGCCTCGAAAATCCCCGACGCGCAGGCAGCTTATGAAAGCGCCAACACGCTGAACTCGACCATTCTGGCCGGCACCAATTTCGTCCTCCATTCGGCCGGCTGGCTCGAGGGCGGGCTGGCGTCCTGCTACGAAAAATTCATGATGGACATCGACCAGCTCGGCATGACGCAAAAATTCTCCGAAGGCGTCGACCTGTCGGAAAACGGCCAGGCGATGGACGCCATCCGCCAAGTCGGGCCGGGCAGCCACTATCTCGGCTGCGACCACACGCAGGCGAATTTCCAGACTGCCTTCTATCGCTCCAACATCGCCGACAACAATTCATACGAGCAGTGGCTGGCCGAAGGCGAGAAGACCGCGCCGCAGCGCGCCAACGAACTCGCCCGCCGCTGGCTGGAATCTTATGAGGCGCCGCATCTCGATCCGGCGATCGACGAAGCGCTGAAGGACTTCATCGCCAAGAAGAAGGGGTCGATGCCCGACGCCTTCACGTGAAAGGAGCCCGAGTCAGGCGGGGCTAAAGTCGCCAACATCATCCACAAGGAAGTCTGGCGGAGCGCCTTCTCCGATCCGGTCAAGAAGGGATGATTCCTTCGCGCGGCAGGATGGAGGAGATTGCGGCCGCGCTTGGCGCCGACGGCCTCATCCTGCGTGGCGGCTTCACCTTTGGGGACGGCGAGGCGGCGCCTTGTGGCCGCTCCGGTGCACCAACCAGGTCGGCGCTGCTGGTGGGACAGGCGGGGGCAGCACCCTGGCCGCATTTTCTGCGCTGGCGTGAAAAGCAGCCGCGAGCAATCGCCAATCCGCTCGACACCTGGTCCCGGCAGGTCATAGGCGCGGTCGCGGAAGAATTCGGCGCACGCGCCGTGTCGCCGTCCGACAAGCCCTATCTGCCGTTCCAGCGATGGGCGATGCGGGCCGAGGGCCTGAAGCCGTCACCGCTCGGCATCCTCATGCATCCGCGATATGGGCTTTGGCATGCCTATCGCGGCGCGCTGCTGTTCGAGGACGAGATCGCGCTCCCGGAGGCTCGCGAGGCGGTCCATCTTTGCGACACCTGTGTCGACAAACCGTGCCTGAAATCCTGTCCGGTCGATGCCTATTCCATCCAAGGCTTCGCCTACCAGGCCTGCCTGGCGCATGTGCGCGGGCCGAGTGGCGGGCCCTGTTGTGACGGCGGCTGCCTTGACCGCAACGCCTGTCCCTATGGCACAGCCTATCGCTACCCCTCAGAGGTGCAGGCCTTCCACATGGCAGCGTTCGCGGGCCGGTAAGCTCGTCGCGCTGCCGCACGAAATGTTGACTGCCAAAATCAGGCAACAGCTTGCCCTGTCGGCGTGCCCGGATATGTATCGCCCAGCAACCGAACGGAGCTGGCGATGGCGAAACAAGACCTTCAGATCAAGACCAGGGACGGTATGGCGAGGGCGGGGCTGTTCCGCCCGGCCAACGCTTCCCCGCCCAAGGCCGGCATCATCCTCTATATGGATGCCTTCGGCCCGCGCCCCGCGCTCGACGGCATGGCCGGGCGGCTGGCGGACGAGGGCTATCCGGTGCTGGTGCCCGATCTCTTCTATCGCAACGCGCCCTACGGTCCGTTCGATGCCAAAACCGCGTTCGTCGAGGAAAGAACCAAGGTGCCGCTGATGGCGCTGATCAGCGGCACGACGCAGGAGATGACGATTGCCGACAGCGGCGCCTTCCTCGACGCACTCGCTGCCGAAGGCGTCACCGGGCCGATCGGCGTTGTCGGCTATTGCATGGGCGGCGCGCGGGCGCTGAACGCAGCCGCCTCCTATCCGGATCGCATGAGGGCGGCGGCCAGTTTCCATGGCGGCAATCTCGCCACCGACGCGGCCGACAGTCCGCACCGCAAGGCGGGGTCGGTCAAGGCACGCGTCCATGTCGGCATGGCCGGCGTCGACAGGAGTTTTCCGCCCGAACAATCAGCGCGGCTGGCCGAGGCGTTCAGGGCGGCGGAAGTCGATTACGTGCTGGAGAATTATGTCGGCATGGCGCATGGCTGGTGCGTGCCGGACCACAGCGTCTACAACGAAGATGGCGCCGAGCGGCATTGGAACCGGTTGATCACCCTGTTTTCCGAGACGCTCGGGTAAAGCCAATCTTCGAGAGGTCGGCGCCGCCCCTCATCCGCCCTTCGGGCACCTTCTCCCCGTAGAACGGGGAGAAGGAAGAGGTACCAGTAAAAAAATCTTTCCCTCACCCCAAGGATTGGCCATTAGCCTTCGTCCAACAGGCAAATGATGGCGATGATGCTGGATGAGAGCGAAGCCTCCGACGCCGAACTGATCGGGCGGGCGAAGGGCGGAGACAGGGGAGCTTTCGGCGCGTTGCTCGAAAGGCACTATGACTTCGTCTATCGCGCCGCCTACCGCTGGTGCGGTCGGAAGGCGGATGCCGAAGACATCGCCCAGGAAGTCTGCGTCCGGCTCGGCAAGGCGATCCGCGACTATCGCGGCGGCAGCGCCTTCACCACGTGGCTCTATGCCATGACGCTGAACGCCGCGCGCGACATGATGCGCAAGAGCGCCCGCGAGACGGTCAAGACCGAAGCCTATGGCGTCCATGCGCTGATTTCGGGCGAGGATCCTGCCGAGAACGAGGATCCTGCCGAGGCGATGTGGGTCGCGGTGCGGCAACTGCCCGACAAGCAGCGCGACGCCGTGCTGCTGGTCTATGGCGAGGGCTTGAGCCACGCCGCCGCCGCCGAGGCGATGGCGATCTCGGAGACGACGGTTTCCTGGCACATCCATGAAGCGAAGAAACGGCTGAAGACGCTCATGCGTTCAGCCGGGGAAGTGTGACCATGGTCGACGAGAACGAACTCAAGAGGCTGCGCGACATAGTGATCCCGGCTCCCGGCGAGAGCGCGAAGGCGCGCGCCTTCGAGGCCGCCTTGCGCGCCTATGATGAGGAAAATATTTCCGCCGTCAGCCAAGGATCGGCCGGCGGCCTTCGTCTCACAGAGCGAGCACGAAAGCTCTGGAGCGAAATCATGCAAAAGAAACTCATTGCCACGCCGGCTATTGCCGGGCTCGTCGCGCTGCCGATCGCCGGATACGCCACTTTCCATATGCTGAGGGAACAGCCGTCCACTTTCGGCGGCGGCGAAAAGATCACCGAGACGCTGGCCGACAAGCCCGCCACGGTGAAGCCGCTGGCTAAACAGGCCACGGGCGATCAGGCGATCGACAAACCGCTCGCAACGAGCGCGCCTGAGAAAGACAAGAAGACCGACGCGGAAAGCCGCGACGAAACGGAGGCCTTGGCGGCGCCGAGCAGATCCGAATCGGCCGTTGCTGGAGGCCTGGCGCCGCAGAATGCGCAGGAACAGGTTGCGCCGGCGGAACCTGCGCCACCTGCGCCAACGGGCGCGTTCGCCCTGGATAGCACTGCCGCGCCCAGCACGTCGCGAGCCGCACGCATGTCCAAAATGATGGCACCGCAGCAGCCGGCCATGGCGCCGGCGGACCAGATCGCACCACCGGAGGAAAATCGCGACCGCGTCCAGGATTTCAAGACCAATCCGGTGCATTCGGCACTCGAGGACCCGGTCTCGACCTTTTCCATCGACGTCGACACCGCCTCCTATTCCTTCGTGCGTCGTTCGCTGAAGGAGGGTTTCCTGCCGCAGGCCGACACGGTGCGGGTCGAGGAGATGATCAACTACTTCCCCTATGACTGGAAGGGGCCGGATGCGGCGTCGACGCCGTTCAATTCGACCGTCAGCGTCATGCCGACGCCGTGGAACGCGCACAGCAAGCTGATGCATGTCGCCATCAAGGGTTTCGACGTCAAGCCGGCCGAGCAGCCCAAGGCCAATCTGGTGTTCCTGATCGACGTCTCGGGCTCGATGGACGAACCGGATAAATTGCCGCTGCTCAAATCGGCATTCCGGCTTCTGGTCAGCAAGCTGAAGACCGACGATACCATCTCGATCGTCACCTATGCCGGCGATGCCGGCACGGTGCTGATGCCGACAAAGGTTGCCGAGAAGGACAAGATTCTCAACGCCATCGACAATTTGCAGCCGGGTGGCTCGACGGCCGGCGAGGCCGGCATCAAGGAGGCCTACAAACTGGCCGAGCAATCCTTCATCAAGGACGGCATCAACCGCGTGATGCTCGCCACCGACGGCGACTTCAATGTCGGCCAGAGCGACGACGACGATCTCAAGCGCCTTATCGAACAAGAGCGCAAGACCGGTGTCTTCCTGTCGGTGTTCGGCTTCGGCCGCGGCAATCTCAACGACCAGATGATGCAGACCATCGCGCAGAACGGCAACGGCACCGCCGCCTATATCGACACGCTGGCCGAGGCGGAAAAGGTGCTGGTCGAGGATGCCTCGTCGACGCTGTTCCCTATTGCCAAGGACGTGAAGATCCAGGTCGAGTTCAATCCCGCCAAGGTCTCGGAATATAGGCTGATCGGCTATGAGACCCGCGCCTTGAACCGCGAGGACTTCAACAATGACCGCGTCGATGCCGGCGACATCGGCTCGGGCCATTCGGTCACCGCGATCTACGAGATCACGCCCAAAGGCAGCGGCGGCGAACAGATCGAACCGCTGCGCTATGGCCAGGCCGCGGTGAACAATGGCGGCGTCGCCAATGCGGACGAATACGCCTTCGTCAAGATCCGCTACAAGCTGCCCAACGAGGACGTCTCGAAGCTGATCACCACGCCGGTGACGTCGGCCAACGAGGTTGCGTCCTTCGACCAGGCCAGCACCGACCAGCGTTTCTCCGTCGCCGTCGCGGCATTCGGCCAGAAACTGCGCGACGAGGATGCGACGGCGAAGTTCGGCTATGACAGGATCATGGAGATCGCCACTGCCGCCCGGGGAGCCGACCCGTTTGGGTACAGGTCCGAGTTCCTCTCGCTTGTGCGCCTTGCCTCGGCGCTGGGCGGCAATCGGTAATGATGACGGCCGGTTTCTTTCAGATGAGATCGTTCTGACGTGAGAAACCGAACCACGGGCGGGTGAAGCAGGCCGGCGAGGGGACATTCCCTGCCGGCCCTTTTTCTTGCGGAATTTGCGATCGTTAAATTGCGCGGCATTTCCGGTACCGGATCGCAATTTCCTCTTGTTACGCCGGATAGGTGTGTGGGGCTTGAGGGAGTCGGAATTGCAGATCAGGACTACCGCCAACTCGACACCGCCGGCACGGGACGCTTCGGCGGCCGCCCAATCAGCCGAATCCAGGCGCATCGGCGACGATGTCGCGCAGGCGCGCCACACCGCCATGTCGGCTCTGACCAACGATCGTTTCCGCATCATGCTGGAGCAGATCACCGATCCGGTTTCATCCGGAGCGCTGATGACGATGCGCGGCGCCAATGTCGTCGATCTTAAATCGGCGCAGTCGAGCTACGCCGACAACAGCGAATAATTAGAAAGCGGTGGCTTCAGGCCCGGCTGCGACGACGCTCGCGTCGGGCCTCACTGGTCTCGGCGGTGTTCGCCGTGGCCACCTTGTTGCGCATCGGACCGATGCGCTCGACGATCGTCTCGACGGTCGGACGATCCGCCTTGGTGTGGGCGTCGAGCGCCTTGCGCATGGCGGCCAGGTGCTGGAACGAGGTACCGCAGCAGCCGCCGATGATTTTCGCGCCGCCGTCGACGGCAAGGCGCACATAGTCGGCCATCAATTCGGGCGTGCCCGAATAGTGGATTTCGGTGCCGCGGAATTCGGGGATGCCGCAATTGCCCTTGACGATCACGGTTGCCTCCGGCTTCGCCTGCGTCATGTCGAGCAGCGAAGCGAGGATGTCGGAAGCGCCAACCCCGCAATTGGCACCGACGCCGAGCGGGGCTTGCGACAAGCCGTCGGCGACGCCGTGTATGTCCTTCGGCAGCAGGCCCATCATGGTGCGGCCGGCTGTGTCGAAGGACCCGGTATAGGTATAGGGCAGGCCGACGCGGATCGCCGCTTGGGCGGCGGCACGGATCTCGTCGGGCGCCGACATGGTCTCGATCCAGGCGACCTCGGCGCCGCCCTCCTTGAGGCCTTCGATCTGCTCGGCGAAGGCGTCGACTGCCTCGTCATAGGTCATGGCGCCGAGCGGCACCAGCAACTCACCGGTCGGGCCGACGGAGCCGGCGACGATCACCTTGCGCCCGGCCTTGTCGGCAACGGCGCGGGCGATCTCGGCGGCGCGCTTGTTCAGAGCGTGCACGCGGTCCTGGGCATGATGCAGCTTCAGCCGGTGACGGGTGCCGCCGAAGGAGTTGGTCAGGATGATGTCGGCGCCGGCATCGACGAAATTCTGGTGCAGGCTGGTGATGGTGTCGGGCTTGGTCTCGTTCAGCAGCTCCGGCGCCTCGCCAGCCTCCAAACCCATTGCGAACAAATTGGTGCCCGTGGCGCCGTCAGCCAAAAGCACGCCTTTTTGCGCCAGCAGCGCGTCGATCGGGTTGGTCGTCGTCATCGGATTGGCTTTCATGTTCTGAATTCGGATAAGGATATAAAGAAGTCTTTATGTCCAGTCAATGAAATAGCGACGGCGGAGTCGCAGTTGAAGGGCGCGGTTACGGGTGCCGCTGTCATGCGGAACCTGATGGAAACGACAGGCCGGCCAGATTGCGCGCGAAGCTTGCTGCCTCATGCGGGTTGACGTCGGCGGCCCGGATCAGATTGTCGAAATGCCGGGTCAAGGCCTGGACCGGCTGGGTGGCATTCAGCACGACGTACATGTCGCCGACATAGATGGCGGCGCGGTAAGGTCCGAAGATGGTGAGCGGGATCGAATAGCGCATGCGGCCGTCGTAGAGAAACAGCCGGAAAGTCGGATAGAGATCGTCAAGCAGCGTCGCCATATGGGCGAGTTGCTGCCGACGGTCGGCCTCCGGAAAGCGGTCCCAGACGCCGAGGCCGCGTGCGAAAATCTCCAGCGTGTGTCGCGGCATGCAGACTTCCATGTCGGTTTCCGGGCGCCGGTTGTATTCGATGCGGTATTGGGTCTCGCTGGCCTGTGCGAGCCTGCTCCTGTTGGTGATGTTTGCCTCATAGTCGACCAGCGCGTGCGTCCGCAGAAGATCGGGGATGCCGGCCGGCACATAGCGGATCTTGGTGCCTGCGGCCTCGGCGAACCATCTGGCCAGAAGCGTGCGGTCGAAACCGTCGGGGGCTTCCTCGATTTCCAGGCTTTCGCGGATTTCACCAGTGACGCCCTCGTCCTGGCTGAGGCCGAGCAGCCAATCCAGCGACACCTTGAACTCGGCCGCGATGTTGAGCAGCGTTTCGGCCCGCGGCAAGCGCGTCGACGCGCCCGACATCAGCTGCGACAGCGCCGACCGATCGATGCCGACGGCGGTGGCGAAGGCGGACTGGTTGAGGTCGGACCTTGTCAGGAGCAACTTGAGACGCTCCCGAAAGATCGCTGACAGATCTCGTTTGTCCATCTTCCAAGTCTCCGAATCATGAGGAAAAATTTTCGGCGAGACGTCCTGACGAGGCGCTCCAGGCGTAAATGAATCCCTAGGTCTGTTTACAATCTGTAACATGTGCGGTTGAAAATGCGCAATCGCAACATTTTGTACACTTTGTCTCGTTGAGTGGAATCGTTTCTCCTGACACTATGCTGTCAGGAGCCACTGGGTTCCGGCGACTGAGGGGCAGTGGTCGATAGCATGACTGGCAAGAGCATAAGGCGACGCAATACACCGGCCATCGAGTGGCCAACCGTAGCCCTCGCTTTCTTCTGTTACGGAGCATGGCTCGCCACCGGTCTACTGCTCTGGCCGTCCTATCCGATCCCCGCGCTCGCCATCCTCGGTTTCATCCTGGCACTTCAGTCGTCGATCATGCACGAAGTGCTGCACGGCCATCCGACGCGCAATGCGCTGATCAACGAGGCTTTCGTCTTCCTGCCGATCGGTCTGGTCTGGCCGTTCCGCCGTTTCAAGACGCTTCATCTGCGCCATCATGCCGACGAGCGCCTGACCGATCCGCTCGACGATCCGGAGAGCTATTACCAGGCGCTGTGGCAGCATGACGACTTGCCGCGGGCAATGAAATTCCTGCTCAGGGTCAACAACACCATGGCCGGCCGGTTCTTCCTCGGTCCCTGGCTGTCCTGCATCGGCTTCTTCATCGACGACGCCAAACATATGATGGCCGGCGACAAGGCCATCCGCAAAGCCTGGCTGCTGCATGCGATCGGCCTCGCCGTCGTGGCGCCGATCGTGCAGTTCGGCTTTGGCATTCCGCTTTGGCTCTATATTCTCCCGGTGTGGCTCGGCCAGTCGCTGATCGCGATCCGCACCTTTGCCGAGCATCAATGGTCCGAGCATCCCGAAGGCCGCACGGTGATCATCGAGCGCTCGCCGCTGTCGTTCCTGTTCCTCAACAACAATTTGCACTTCGTCCACCACAAGACCCCGACGGTGGCCTGGTACAGACTGCCCCAGCTGTTTCGCGAGCGTCGCGAGGAATGGCTGCGGATGAACAATGGCTATGCCTATCCCAGCTATTTCGCGCTGATCAGGTCCTATGCTTTCAAGGCCAAGGAGCCGATCGTGCATCCGGTGTTGCGGCGCCAGCCGGAGCCGGGCAGGGCGTTCAAGCCGCGCGTCAGGGCGCGCAGCATCAGCGGGCTCGGCACCGCGCCAGTCCCGGCCGAGCCGCCCAAGGAATGAAGCCCGCGACACGACGGACGGTGTCGGCTAACTCAAATCCGACGCCGCGTTTTTGCGAACCTCTCTCCAGATTTAATGGTCAGATCCCGGCATGAGCGAATTCGTTGCAGCGCTGCCGATGTATGACTGGCCGGAAGTGCGCCGCGAGGTCGACGCCCAATGGGCACTGCTGCGCGATGCCTTCCGTCAAGGGGGGATAATCGATGCGCCGGAGACCGTCATTCGCCGCAACGGCGATCTGCCGCCGGTGCCGGGCGGCATTCATAGTGGCACCGGCGTTCTGATCGCGCCCGACCCCGCGACATTGCCGCCGGACGCGCTCGATTTTCACCAGCTCTGGCTGCATCCCGCACTGCTGTTCGCGCAGACTTGCTGGGGGCCGATGGAGCTTGGCCTGGCCGGCCATGTGCAGGTTGTCGGCCAGCCGAGCTATGATGTCTACGAAGGCGGCCAGGGCGAGCTTTATTCGAGCGCGCTGGTGATGCGGGCGGACGGCAAGGCGTCGGTGCCTGCGCCTGGCAATGGCAGGCCCGTCATCCCGCTCGATCTGATCCGGGGCAAGCGCTTCACCTTCAACAGCCTCGATTCCATGTCCGGTATCATCGCGCCGACGCGCGACCTGGAGGCGTTGGGCGAAAGCCTTGATGTGTTTTCCTCGCGCAGCGAAAGCGGCGGACATCGCGCTTCGATCGTCGCCGTGGCCGAGGGCAGGGCCGATGTCGCGGCGATCGACTGCGAGAGCTGGGCGCTGGCGCAGCGCTTCGAGCCGGCGGCCAGCCAGGTGAAGGTCGTCGGCTGGACGGGCCTGCGCAAGGGCCTGCCCTTCATCACCGCGAAAGCGACGCCGGAAAAAACGGTTGCCGCGATGCGCGAGGCCCTTGCCGGCTTAGCCGAGCAGCCTCGCATCCAGCGGATAGGTTGAAAGCTTTTCGTTGCCGGTGCCGGTGACCAGGATCTGTTCTTCGATCTTGACACCCTCGCGCCCGCCGAGCCTGCCGATATAGCTCTCCACGCACAGCACCATGCCTGGCTCGATCACGCCGTCGGGCGTGTCCGATGTCCAGTCGTCGGCATGCGGCAAGGTGGGGTATTCGTCGGCCAGCCCGACGCCATGGTAGAGCACACCATAGCGGGTCGGGAAACAGTCGCCGGGCGGCACCGCCGAGCGGTCGACAAGGTCGCGGAAGGCGGTGCCCGGCTGTATCAATTCGGTGTTGTGCGCGATCTGGTCGGCGGCGATGCGGAAAAGATCGCGCTGTTCGTCGGTTGGCTTCACATCCCCGCACAGCCAGGTGCGCGACAGGTCGGCGCAGAAGCCGTAGGGGCCGATCAGGTCGGTGTCGAAGGCGACGAGATCGCCCGCCTCGATGAGGCGCGAGGAGCATTCCTGGAACCATGGATTGGTGCGCGGGCCGGATGCCAGCAGCCGCGTCTCGATCCATTCGCCGCCGCGGGCAATGTTGCCGCGGTGCAGTTCGGCCCATAATTCATTCTCAGAGATGCCGGGCTTCAGCGCCTGTTCCATCTCGCCCATTGCCGCCTCGCAGGCGACGATGGCGCGGCGCATGGCAAGGATCTCGTCCGGCGATTTGACCAGCCGGGCATTCTCCATCACCGCTTCGCCATTGCCGATGGAAATGCCGCGGCGCGCAAGTTCCTCGGCGCCTTCCGGATCGATGTGGTCGACCGCGATGCGGCTGTTGCCGCCGCCATGTTCCCGCACCAGATCGGCGATCCCGGCCGCCCAGCGGCGGACCTTCTGCTCGGTGAGTTCGCCGCTGTAGAGATACATCCACGAGACGGCGGGGCGAACCTCGTCGACGACGCCGGAATGGTCCGACAGATGTTCGCAGGAGAAATAGTCGAACAGCACCACCGGCCCTTCGGTGGCGACGAAACAATGCCGTGTCGGGTTGTGCGCCACCCAAAGCTGCATGTTCGTGGAATCGGTCGCATAGCGGATGTTGATGGGATCGTAGAGCAGCGCGCCGGCGTAGCCCCGGCGCCTCAGCTCGGTGCGGATGCGTTCCAGCCGGTATTTGCGCATTTCGGCCAGGTCGGGGGCGGCAATGCCTGCCGCCGCCCATTCCGCTTCGGCTGTCGCGCCGTAGCCCAGCACATGCTGGTTGAGATCAGCCGCCTTCTGGCGGGAGGCCTCGCGCAGCGCCTCGATCGAGCCCGGCACAAACGGCATGATCTTGCGGTGGCGGCCGAAGCTCCCCTTTGGCGCCGCGCTGTCCATGGCGAAACCTCAGCTCCGCATCTTCTCGCCGCTCGGGTCGAACGGCGCCTCGACATTGATGCGGGCCGGACGGCGATGGCCGAGGATTTCGATCTCGAACAGGCCGGCACTTTCATCCTCGGCCAGCGCCGCCGGCACGTAGCCCTGCGCCATCGACTTCTGGATATAGTGGGCATAGCCGCCGGAGGTAACCCAACCGACCACGCGCCAGTCGCCGTCGACGATGCCGCGCACGGCGGATGCGCCTTGTGCCGCCTTGGAGCCCCGCACTTCCTTGCCGGCCGCATCGAAGCGCGGCGCGCCAAAGCCATGCGGCTTTTCCACCGTACCGTAGTCCTTGCCGACCTTGGCCCAGATCGGCTCGTCACCCATCACGTCGGCGTCGGCCGCCTCGACGATAAAGGACACGCGGCGCAGCTTCGGTCCTTCGGCCCGTTCCCTGGCGGCCGCGTCGCGGCCGATGAAGTCGTTCTTCTCCAGCTTGATGAAGCGGTCCATCGAGCCTTCGAACGGTCCGTAGATCGGCCGCAATTCGCGGAACCAGGTCGGGAAGTTCTTTTCCAGGCGCATCGAGAGCAGGGCGCGCATGCCGAAATCGACCAGCCCGAATTCTTCGCCTGCGTCCTTGATCGCCTTGTAAACCAGGCGCTGATAGGCTGGCGCCATCCAGATCTCGTAGCCGAGGTCGCCGGTATAGGTAATGCGGTTGACCATGCAGGGGGCGCCGCCGACCGCCATTTCGCGGAAATCCATGAAGCGGAAGGCCTTGGTCGAGATGTCGACATCGACCAGCTTCTGCAGGAGGTCCCGCGACTTCGGTCCGGCAATCGACAGGCCGACAAGCGTCTGGTCGAAGCGGTGGATGCGCACCTCTGACGCCCTTGGACCATCTTTCGGCAGGTGCTTTTCGAACCAGCGCATGTGATATTTCTGCGCGGCCGACGAGCCCCAGATCATGAAGCGGTCTTCCGCGGCCTTGGCGATGGTGAAGTCGCCGATCAGCTTGCCGAATTCGTTGATCATCGGGGTCAGCACGATGCGGCCCGCCTTCGGCATGCGGTTGGTCATCAGCCGGTTGAGGAAATCCTCCGCCCCTGGTCCGGAGACTTCGTATTTGGCGAAGTTGGCGATTTCGGTGACGCCGACGCGCTCGCGCGTGGCGCGCACTTCCTCGCCGATCGGCCCAAAATCGTTGGAGCGGTGGAAGGACACGATATCCTTGGGCTCCTTGCCCTTCGGCGCGAACCATAGCGGGGTCTCAAGGCCCCAGGAGTCGCCCATGACGGCGTTGTTGGCGAGCATGGTGTCGTAGAGCGGCGTCGTCTGCGCCGGGCGTGCTGCCGGCAGTTCCTCATTGGGGAAGCGGATCGAGAAGCGGCGCGAATAGTTCTCGCGCACCTTGGCGTTGGTGTAGCGCAGGCTCGCCCATTCGCCGAAGCGGGCGACGTCCATGCCCCAGACGTCGAAGCCGGGATCGCCATGCACCATCCAGTTGGACAGCGCCAGGCCGACACCGCCGCCCTGGCTGAAGCCGGCCATGACGGCGCAGGCGCACCAGAAGTTGGTCAGGCCCTGCACCGGGCCGACCAGGGGATTGCCATCCAATGCGAAAGTGAAGGGACCGTTGATGATCTGCTTGATGCCGGCCTTCTCGATGCCGGGGAAATGCTTGAAGCCGACCTCCAGCGACGGCGCGATGCGGTCGAGGTCGGGCTGCAACAGCTCGTGGCCGAAATCCCAGGGGGTGTTGACCGGCGACCACGGCTTGCACGCCTTTTCGTAAGTGCCGAGCAGGATGCCGTTGCGCTCCTGGCGGGTGTAGATCTCGCCCTTGAAATCCATCACGCCGATCATCTCGCGGCCGGTCGATTTGTTGAATTCCTCGACCTCCGGCATGGGCTCGGTCAAGAGATACATATGCTCCATGGCGAGCACCGGCAGCTCGAGGCCGACCATGCGGCCGATCTCGCGCGCCCACAGGCCGCCGCAGTTGACGACATGCTCGGCGTGAACCGTGCCTTGTTCGGTGATGACGTTCCAGGTGCCGTCGACCTGCTGCGTCAGTTCGACGACGCGGTTGCGCAGCACGATCTCGGCGCCGAGTTTCTTCGCCGCTTTCGAGTACGCAATCGTGGTGCCGGACGGATCCAGATGGCCTTCGACCGGATCCCACATGGCGCCGACGAAATTCGTCTCGTCCATCAGCGGGAACATCGCCTTGGCCTCGGATGGCGTGATCAGCTCGGTATCCATGCCGAGGTAGCGACCCTTGGCGTGGGCAAGCCGCAGGAAGTCCATGCGCTCGGGCGAATCGGCCATCATCACGCCGCCGGTCAGGTGCAGCGAACAGGACTGGCCGGAAAGCTCCTCGATCTCCTTATAGAGCTGCACGGTGTAGGCCTGCAGCTTGGCGACGTTGGGATCGCCGTTGAGCGTATGGAAGCCGCCCGCCGCGTGCCAGGATGAGCCGGAGGTGAGCTCCGAGCGCTCGATCAGCATGATGTCTGTCCAGCCGGCCTTTGCCAGGTGATAGAGCACCGAGCAGCCGACGACGCCGCCGCCGATGACAACCGCTTTTACATGGGATTTCATGAAGATAGGTCCGTTTTTGAAGAGATTGAATCGGGTGAGTGCGGTGTGAAAACAAAGCGGAGGTCGGATGCAGCGATGTTTTCGGTCAGCCTGCCGTCGAGCGCGGCAAGGACGGTTTCACAAACGGGAGTACAATGTTTCAGGACGTCATAGCTCCAGAGGCGCAGGATCGAATAGCCTTGGGCGCGCATGAAATCGTCGCGGCGGCGGTCATAGGGACTGTCGGCGTGCTGTGAGTCGTCGAGCTCGACGACCAGCCATTTTTCGCGGCAACAGAAGTCGGCGTAATATGGTCCGATAGAGAACTGTCGCGTGAACTTGTAGCTACCAAGTTTGCGGGTTTTCAGCTCGAGCCAAAGCAGTGCTTCGGCCTGATTGTTGCCTTGCCTGAGTTTCCTGGCTCTCTGGGTTGTAACTGACTTTCGGCGACTGCGGGTTTTACGAGCGGCTTCCCCCACTCCGTCGCTGCTTCGCAGCGCCACCTCTCCCCCCTCCGGAGGGAGAGGAAGGGAGCCAGCCCGGCCAAGCTCACGCCCTTCCTCTCCCCCGTCGATCGGGGGAGAGGTGTCGAGCGCAGCTCGACGGAGTGGGGGTCGACCGTTCATCGAATCCATACGCGTGATCAGTTCATCGAGAACGCAGACGATCAAAAATCGGTCGGCGCGCCGCCTTCGGCGCGGCGCTTCTGGACGAAGGCGTTGAGCTCTTCGCGGATCGCCGGGTCCATGTAAGGCTCCTCATAGGAGGCCAGCCGCTCCTTCCACACCTTGTTGGCCTTTTCGAGCGCCGTCGGCGAGCCGGCTTCCGCCCAGGTCTCGAAATTGCGCCAGTCGGACAGGATCGGCGAGTAGAAGGCGGTCTTGTAGCGGTCCTGCGTGTGCTGTGTGCCGAAGAAGTGGCCGCCGGGGCCGACCGACTGGATGGCGTCGAAGCCAAGCGCCTGTTCGGACAGGTCGAGCGGGGTCAAGAATTCCGCCACCATCTGCAACAGGTCGATGTCGAGGATGGTCTTCTCGTAGGAGCAGCGCAGGCCGCCTTCGAGCCAGCCGGCGGCGTGCATCATCAGATTGCCGCCGCCCTGGATGGCGCCCCACAGCGAGAACACGCTTTCATAGGCGGCCTGTGCGTCGACCGTGTTGGCCGCGCAGGTGTTGGAGGTGCGGTAGGGGATGTTGTAGCGGCGGGCGAGCTGGCCGCCGACGAGCTGCGCCTTCATGTATTCGGGCGTGCCGAAGGCGGGCGCACCCGACTTCATGTCGACGTTGGAGGTGAAGCCGCCATAACCGACCGGCGCGCCCTTCCTGACCATCTGGGCAAACGCGATGCCGGACAACGCCTCGGCGTTCTGCTGCACCAGCGCGCCGGCAATGGTCACCGGCGCCATGGCGCCCGACAGGGTGAACGGCGTGACGATGACGACCTGGCCCTTGCTCGACATCTGGATGATGCCTTCCATCATCGGCACGTCGAGTTTCAGCGGCGAATTGGTGTTGATGATGGTGAAGACGGACGGTTCTTCGAGCAACTGCTCGTGGCTGATGCCGCGCGCGATACGGGTGATCTCGATGCCGTCGACATTTCGTTCCTTGCCGAGCGAATAGATGTGGAACACCTTGTCGGTCAGCGTGGCGAGGTCGCGGATGCATTCGAGGTGGCGGACGGAGGGATGGATGTCGATCGGCTCGACCGGATAGCCGCCCGTGCAGTTCAGTATGTTGTGCATCTGCGCCAGGCGCAGGAAATTGCGATAATCCTGCTGGTTGCCGGGCCGGCGGCCACGATCGATGTCCGAGCAATTGGGCGCCGAGGCCATCATCGAGATGATTAGGTTGTCGCCGCCGAAGCGCACATTGTGCGCGGGGTTGCGGGCATGGATAGTGAATTCAGGTGGGCAGTGCGACACCAGATCGAGGATCATGTCGCTGTCGAAGCGCACGCGCTCGCTGCCTTCGCGCACGTCGGCGCCATGTTCCTTCATGATGCGGCGGGCTTCGTCATGCAGGACGTCGACACCGATCTCCTTCAGCACCCGCAGCGAGGCCAGGTGGATCGATTCCAGCTCGTCGTCGGAAACCAGCTTGGTCGGCTGGAGCGGGATTTTCAGCTGGCGGAACGGCGGCTGCTCGAACGCGGCCGAGCCGCCTGCGCGTTTTCCGGCGCGGCCGCCGCGGCGGGCACGATCGGTTGCCAATGCCGGTTCGGCGGGTTGAAGGGCGGCGGTCATGAGGGGCCTCGTACGATGCGAAAGTGGGCGGCATAATGGACCGGCGGCTGTCCGGCCATTGCGGAGGCGGCGACCACTAGAGCGAGGGAAGCGACATGCCGGAACGGCAGCTGCGTGGTCCCGAGGCAGGCCGGCGGATGTGGGTGCGCCATTCGTTGCAGTATCGTCTTTTGCTTCTGGTAAACTTGTGCGTCGAATATCTCCGGAGGGAGAGCCATGCCTGACGTCGTCAAAGTGCGTGCCGCCACCAACAACGAAGTCGCGTTCCTCTCCTGGGACCTCGACGCGATGATCCCGGGCTGCCTGGGCTTCGAGATCGTCCGCCTCTATACCGACACCGGCGAGGAGCGTTGCCTGGCTTCCTGGGTGCCCTTCAAGGGACAGCGAAACAAGGATTGGATCCCCCAGGATACCGGCGTCTGGCCGGTGCAGAAGACATTCTGGCGCGATCTCACTGTCCGGCGGCGCCGCGACAGCCTCGATGTCAGGCCAGACGGCGAAATGATCGCCTACCGGGTGCGTCCGGTCGGCGATATGAAGGCGGGGCTCGATCCCGTGCCGGTGCGCCCGGAAAAGACCTATACCGGCCCAGCGCGGCCGCTGGGCTATCTCGGCCGGGGCGCGGTCAGCCCGCCGATCTTCCTCGGCCAGATGTTCGGCAAGGCGCGCGTCGCCTTCACCAATGGCGTATTGTCGACGCAATGGATGTCGCGCGCGCTGGCCGAGGCCGGCATCAAGCTCGGGCAGCGCGACAAGATCAGGGCTGTGCTGCAGGATCCGACCAGCAAGATACGCGCCTACCTGCATGGCGACGTGCCTGATGTGCTGATCAGCCTGCTGAAGCGGGCCAAGGCCGAAGGCGGCACGGTCAGGCTTGCGCTCTACGAGCTTGGCGACGACGAACTGTGCGACGCAATCATTGCCGCCAAGGATGTCGTGGAGGTCATTCTTTCCAACTCGGGCAGGGATGACCAGACGAAGGCCTGGGACGCTGGCAACGCGCCTTACAGGAAGCGGCTGCACGACGCGGGCGTCGCGGTGACGGATCGCCTGTTCAACAACAACCATATCGGCCACAACAAGTTCGCCGTCTATCGCGATGCCCAGGGCAAGCCACAATCGGTGATGACGGGCAGCACCAACTGGACCTCGACGGGCATTTGCGGGCAATCCAACAACGCCTTCATCCGCGACGACCCGGCGATGGCCGAGATATTCGACGCCTACTGGCAGCGCATGAAGGCCGACCTGTTCCCGCCGCCGGCCACGGAAAGCGCCGCCGGCCATGTCGCGCAGACGCAAGGCGTGCCGTTTCGCAGGGAAAACCACAGGCCAAACCCGCTCAACGGCGCCACGGCGGCGCTGGACGGCATGACGGTGTGGTTCTCGCCCAATGATCCCGAGCGCAACAAGAAGGACATCTCGGTGCGGCCGGTCGATCTCGAGGACCTCTTCGTCCGCATCAAGGCAGCCAAGCGCGCCGTGCTGTTCCTGGTGTTCAATCCTTCGCGGCTCGGCGACAATTCGATCGTCGACCAGGCGGTGGCGGCGGCAAGGGCCGATCCGAAGCTGATCGTGCAAGGGGCAATCAGCGATGAGACCGCCATGCCCAATTATGTCGCGCCGACCAAGGATCCGGTCACCCATAAATCAAACAGGGACGGCAAGTCGCCCTTCGTCTATCCGGAGAAGGTCTGGGAGGCGCCGAACGTTTCCATCGTGCGGGCGGCGAACCTGACCGGCGCCACGATCGCCCGCGATTTCCAGGCGGAGGTGCTGACCGTCGGCCATGCCATCGTGCACGACAAGATCGTCATCATCGATCCGATGGAGGACAACGCAACGGTCGTCACCGGCAGCCACAATCTCGGCTACAAGGCTTCCTACGAGAACGACGAGAACATGGTGATCGTCGAAGGCGACAAGACCTTCGCCGCGGCCTATGCCGTGCATATGCTCGACGTGTTCGACCACTACAAGTTCCGCGCCTGGCGCAGGACCATCGGCAAAGGCCCTTCGGATGACGATGGGCTCTCCATCGACGACAAGTGGCTGAAGCCTTACGCGCAAGGCAGGAAAGGCGCGATCGCACGGTATTTTCCATAGTGCTGCCGGCAGGTGCTGACGGCTTTTGACGCAAGCCTTCCGGTGCACGGCGCCGGCCGTTGGCGCAAGCGGATTTCGCTGTCCGGCCCTTCCTTTCCCGTGATCGAACCGGTAGCTGATGGCTTGCCGATCCGCAGGTCGGCGATTCACTCATGGAACGGCAGCATGGTCGCGACCGGCTCGAGCCAATGCGAAGCGGCAACGCAGTGGGCAGCGCTCGCCGGCGTCACCGCAGCGCTGGCGATGTTCGGCGCCGCGCAAGGGCTGAGCTCGCCGCTGTTCACGCTGCTGATGCAGAAGCAAGGCATGTCGCCGGGCCTGATCGGCCTGTCGGCGGCGATGATGCCGGTTGGCTTGATCCTGTCTGCCTCGTTCGTGCCCGCCGCCGTGCGGCTGGTCGGCGCCCGCACGCTCGCCGTCGGCTGCTCGCTGATCGGTGCGCTGTGCTTCCTGGGCATCGGCTATCTGCAGGATTGGGTGGCGTGGTTCGTCCTCCGTTTCATCATCGGCGTGGTCATCAACCCGCTCTATATCCTCGGGGAGGTGTGGGCGCTGTCGCTGGCGCCGCCGGCGCGACGCGGCCGGGTGATGGGCGTGTTCAACACGCTGATGGGGGCCGGCTACGCGGCCGGGCCTTTCACACTGACCCTGCTCGGCACGTCGGGCTGGGCTCCCTTCAGCGTCGGCATTGGCGGGTTCGTGCTCTGCGCCGTCATTCTGCGCCTTGTCTCCTCAAAGCTCACCGGTTTCGAGGATGACGGCCAGCCAGCCGGCAGCTTTATCGGTTTTGCCCGGCTGGCGCCGGCGCTGCTGCTGGCGGTGCTGGTCTCGGCAGCGGTCCAGCAAAGCACCTATGCGCTGGTTCCGGTCTTCGGCGCCGGCTATGGCTTGCCGGAAGCCGTGCTCGCCGCTCTGGTGATGGCGTTATCCCTGGGCAATATCCTGCTGCAGATCCCGCTCGGCCTGCTCGCCGAACGCTTCGGCGGCCGCCCCATGATCCTGGCCTGTGCGGTGGCGACCACCGTTTGCGCGCTTCTGCTGCCGCTGCTGATCACGACGCCGCTGATCTGGGCGGTGCTGCTGGTGATGGGAGCGGTCGGCTATGGCGTCTACACGATGGCGTTGGTGGAACTCGGCAGCCGGTTCAAGGGCTCGCTGCTGGTCACCGGCAACGCCGCTTTCGCCTTGTTGTGGGGCGTTGGCGGCATTGTCGGTCCGCCCAGCGCCGGTCTGCTGATGCAGGCGATCGGACCTTTGGGATTGCCGGCGGTGATCGTCGGCCTGGACGCGCTGCTGGTCGCCTTCGTGCTCTACAGATCGGCCAGCCGCAGAGGCTCCTGACAGGCTTTGGCCGGAACAAGCGTGGGTTCGGGCTTTGGGGCTTACGGCTATCGGGTCGAAACG
The DNA here is from genome assembly GCF_006442185.1 of Mesorhizobium sp. B2-4-1. Taxonomy (NCBI): domain Bacteria; kingdom Pseudomonadati; phylum Pseudomonadota; class Alphaproteobacteria; order Hyphomicrobiales; family Phyllobacteriaceae; genus Mesorhizobium; species Mesorhizobium sp. B2-4-1. The sequence goes on from NZ_VFVN01000003.1 coordinate 417,385, forward strand.
CTAAGCCTGCAGCCGAGAGGCGATGTGGATCATGGACCGGGTGGAACCGAAGCGCGACGAGACGATGCAGTGGGCAGCGATCACCGGTGTGATCGCGACCGTGTCGGTGTTCGCCATCGCGCAGGGACTGTCCTATCCGCTCTTGAGCTTCATCCTGCAGCGGCAGGGCGTTTCGCCTGTCATGATCGGCCTGTCGGCGGCGATGACGCCGATTGGCTTCATCGTCTCGTCGCCGCTCATACCGTCACTGGCGCGGCGGTTCGGGGCAGGGCGCACGGCGCTGACCTGCGCGGCGCTTTCGGCGGTCGTGCTGGCGCTGATCGGCTGGACACAGAACGTCTATCTCTGGTTTCCGCTGCGGTTCCTGAACGGCGCGGTGACCAATCCGCTCTATGTCTTAAGCGAAATCTGGGTGATCGCGCTGGCGCCGCCGGCCCGGCGCGGCCGCATCATGGGCGTCTATTCCACGATCATCTCGGCCGGCTTCGCCGCCGGGCCGCTTTGCCTGCTGGCCGTCGGTACGGAGGGCTGGCCGCCATTCCTGGTCGGCATTTCCGCTTTCATCTTCTGCGGCGGCTGCCTGGCCCTGGTGGTCGGGCGCCTGCCTAAGGTCGACGAAGCCGGGCATCGGCTTTCGGTGATGGGCTTCATGCCGCTCGCCTGGCTGCTTTTGTCGGCAGTAATCGTGGCTGCCGGCTTCGAGCAGGCGGTGCTGGCGCTGCTGCCCGTCTACGGCACGCATTATGGCATCGCCGAGAACCGCATGTCGGCGCTGTTGTCGACGATGATCGCCGGCAACATTGCCATGCAGGTGCCGCTCGGCCTGCTGGCCGAGCGGCTGACGGCGCGCCTGGTGCGGTTCATCTGCCTGGTGCTGACGCTGCTCGGCTGTCTGCTGCTGCCGCTGTTGATCGAAACGCCGCTGGTTTGGCCGATGATCTTCGTCTGGGGCGCGGTGTCCTACGGCATTTATACGATGGCGATCATCGAACTCGGCGAGCGTTTCAGCGGCTCGGCGCTAATTGCCGGCAATGCCGCTTTCTCCCTGATGTGGGGCGTCGGCGGCATCCTCGTCCCGCCGCTTGCGGGCGGCGTGATGGACGGGATCGGCGCGAGCGGCCTGCCGGTGACGCTCGGCGCGATCTGCCTGGCGCTGGCGGCTGCGACCGTCATCCGGCGGCGGATCGTGTGACGGCCTGAAGCGATCTGCCGCGATGACGCGGCTTCAACACCTTGAATCCGGCGCCCTTTGACGCGATGTAGGCAGGGCCGCCCCCCGATTTCCCGGAGACCCGCATGACCATTTCGACGACAAAGCCTGGCTTGGCGACCGATGATCCCTTTCTTTGGCTGGAGGAAAGGACGAGCAAGGAGGCGCTCGACTGGGTACATCGCCAGAACGAAGTCACGGTGGCGCAATTGCAGGGCGATCCGTCCTACCAGGCATCGTTCGAAACCGCGCTCGATCTGATGACCGCCGAGGACAACATAGCCGTCGGCTCCGCGCTCAACGGCTACGTCTATAATTTCTGGCAGGACAAGACCAATGTGTTGGGCCTGTGGCGCCGCACGACGGTGGCTTCCTACAAGACCGACAGACCGGACTGGGAAACCATCATCGACTTCGACCAGCTCGCGGCGAAGGAGGGAGTGAAGTGGGTGTTCGGCGGCGCCAGCCGGCTCTACCCCGATTTCAACCGCTGCCTGGTTTCGATGTCGCCTGATGGCGGCGACGCCAGCGAGATGCGCGAATTCGACATCGCCGCCAAATCGTTCGTCGAGGACGGTTTTCGCGCGCCCGCTTCCAAGTCCGGCTTCGGCTGGCTCGACAAGGATACGGTGATCGTCTCGGCAGCCTTCGAAGAGGCCGACAAGACCGAATCCGGCTACCCGCGCGTCGTCAAATTGTGGACGCGCGGCACGGACCTTGAAGACGCGACGCCGATCTTCGAAGCGCAGAAGGAAGACCTCGCCGTCGGCGCCGGCCTGGAGTTCGATGGCGAGAAGCGGCATTTGTTTCTAACGCGGACGCTCAACTTCTTTGCATCGCACAGTTTCCTGCGTCTCCCGTCAGGTGAAAACAGACGCATTCCGTTGCCCGACGACGTTACCGACACGGCGCTTTTCAAGGACCAGATGGTGTTTGGCGTGCGTACGCCTTGGACGGCGCCGGATGGCACGTCCTGCCGGCCGGACGGGCTCTATTCGTTCGATTTCGCGCATTGGATCGAGACCGGCAGTTTCGGCGTCATCGAGACCTTGCTCGCGCCGGCGCATCGCGTGTCCATCGCCGCTCTTGCCAGGACGCAGGACCGCCTGTTCATCAGCCTGATGGACAATGTGCGCGGCAAGGTTGTGGCCTGCGAACGCAGGGACAGCGCCTGGTCGCTGAAACCGGTCGCATTGCCGGAAAACGGCACGGTAGGCATCAGCCATGCCGAACATTTCGGCGCCAGCGTCTCCTTCTCTTTCACCGATTTCCTGACGCCGAGCTCGATCATCTGGTCCGACGACAATGGCGAGACGCTCGCCACAGTGAAGTCGCAGCCGTCGCGATTCGATGCTTCGCAGCTCGTCTCGGAACAGTTCGAGGCGCGCTCGAAGGACGGCACGATGATTCCCTATTTCGTCGTCAGGCGGCGTGACCAGAAGGGCCCGGTGCCGACGCTGCTCTACGGCTATGGCGGCTTCGAAGTGCCTTTGCTGCCTGGCTATGCCGGCGTGCGCGGCAGGCTGTGGCTGGAGAAGGGCAATGCCTATGTGCAGGCCTGCATCCGCGGCGGGGGCGAGTTCGGCCCGGCCTGGCACCAGGCAGCGCTCAAGGGCAACCGGCAGAACGCTTTCGACGATTTCGCGGCGGTCGCGCAGGATGTCGTCAGGCGCGGCATTGCGACAGCTGCCTCGCTCGGCATCCAGGGCGGCTCGAATGGCGGCCTGCTGACGGGCGTCTCGTTGACGCAGCATCCGGAGCTGTTCGGCGCCGTGATCATCGAGGTGCCGCTGCTCGACATGCTGCGCTACACCGAATTGCCGCCCGGCGCGTCGTGGATGGCCGAATATGGCGATCCGTCGAAGCCGGAAGATGCGACCTGGCTGGCCGCCTACTCGCCTTACCAGCATGTCGAGGCCGGTGCCTATCCGCCGGTGCTGCTCACCACCTCGACCGCCGACGACCGGGTGCATCCCGGCCATGCGCGCAAGATGGCCGCCCGCCTGCAGGAGGCCGGCCACGCCGGGACGCTCTTCTTCGAAGAGACCGAGGGCGGCCATGGCGGCCGCGGCGACCGCCGGCCGCAGGCGGCACAGGCCGCGATGAAGTACGTTTTCCTGCAGAGGACGCTGGACGGGAAGGGCTGAACCGAAAGCCTTCGGACCGGAGCGAAGGGTGGTTCACCTCGAACCTTCTTTGCTCTAAGGTGCCTTCATGGCTCCCGTGGTGACATTGGCCGGCCTTTTCGGGGTTCGGGCATTTGGGGGCGCGGTGACGCCGTCGCTGCGCACGTTGCGCGCCGAGCTTTTGCGGCTTTGCGCCCGCATAGGCTATTCGCCACCCGCTATCCTCTGAAGAATCCGCCCCGGCGCAGCCGGATTGGTTCCAGAGGAAGATCAGATCCATGACCTATCAAAATTATTCGCTGAAGCAGCTTCAGCAGATCGACGCCGCGCATCATCTGCATCCGTTCACCGACCATAGGGAATTGCGCGAGGCCGGATCGCGCATCATCACCCACGCCAACGGTCCCTTCATCTACGATTCCGAAGGGACGGAACTGCTCGACGGCATGGCGGGGCTGTGGTGCGTCAATATCGGCTATGGCCGCGACGAACTCGCCGAGGCTGCCTATGCGCAGATGAAGGAGCTGCCTTACTACAATTCTTTCTTCAAATGCTCGACGCCGACGCCTGTGCTTCTGTCGAAGAAGCTGGCGGAGATCGCGCCGAAGAATGTCAACCAGGTGTTCTATGGCTCGTCCGGCTCGGAAGCCAACGACACTGCGCTCAGGCTCGTGCGCCACTATTGGGTGCTCGAAGGCAAGCCGCAGAAGAACCGCGTCATCTCGCGCAAGATGGCCTATCACGGCTCGACCATCGCCGGCACGTCGCTCGGCGGCATGGACGCCATGCACAAGCAACTCAACGGAGAGGTGCCCAACATCGTCCATGTGATGACGCCGTACGCCTATGAGCTGTCGCTGCCGGGCGAGAGCGATCATGATTTCGGCCTGCGCGCGGCAAAGGCGGTCGAGGGCGCCATCCTCGAAGCCGGCGCCGACAAGGTCGCCGCCTTCATTGGCGAGCCGGTGATGGGAGCTGGCGGCGTGAAGATACCGCCGGCAAGCTATTGGCCCGAGGTACAGCGCATCTGCCGCAAATACGATGTGCTGCTGATGCTAGACGAGGTCATCACCGGCTATGGCCGCACGGGCGAATGGTTTGCCGCGCAGACGCTTGGCATCCAGGCCGACACCATCACCACCGCCAAGGCGCTGACGTCGGGCTACCAGCCGCTGTCGGCGCTGCTGGTCGGCGATCGCATTGCCTCGACGCTGATCGAGAAGGGCGGCGAGTTCAATCACGGTTATACCTATTCCGGCCACCCCGTGGCTTGCGCCGTGGCGCTGAAGAACCTGGAGATCATGGAGCGGGAGGGTCTGGTCGACCGCGTCAGGAGCGACACCGGGCCCTATTTCGCCAAGGCGCTGCAAGAGCGCATCGCCGGGCACGAGCTGGTCGGCGAGGTGCGTTCGATCGGGCTGATGGGTGCGATCGAGATCGTCAAAGACAAGGCGACCAAGGAGCGGTTCCTGCCGGCTGGAAGTGCCGCGGTGACCGTGCGCGACCATGCGATCGCCAACGGCATGATGCTGCGCGCCACCGGCGACACAATGATCCTGTCACCGCCGCTGATCTGGACCCGCGACACGATCGATATGGCCTGCGAGCGTATCGGCAAGGCGCTCGACCTGGCGCAAGCGGATCTGCGCAAACGGTAAAAGAAATGGCCGGGCGTTCGTGATCGAGACGCCCGGCCGCTGGCCCCAGACAGACTGAGGGTTCCGGTCGCCGGCGCTATCGGTTACAACCCGCCAAGGCAGTTTTGCCGACGGGGAACGCGATGGCCGGACAACCGCTCAACCAGCCCGCCGAAATCCCGGCTGAGCTCGATCGCTGGAATTGGGGCGCCTTCTTCCTCAACTGGATCTGGGGCATCGGCAACTCCACCTTCATCGCCCTGCTGGCGCTGATCCCGATCGTCAACATCGTCATGATCTTCGTGCTCGGCGCGCGCGGCAGCCGCTGGGCATGGCGGAACCGGGTGTGGCGCGATGCCGAGCAGTTCCGCAGAACGCAGCGCAACTGGGCGATCGCCGGTCTTGCCGTCTGGGTGCTTAGTATCGGGGGCTGCGCGACGATGGTCGGTGGCATCCCTTTCATGATCAAAGGCAGTGACGCCTATCACATGACCATGGAGGTCGTTCGCGCCGATACCCGGGTGAAAGCCGCCATCGGCGACGACGTGACCGCCAATTTCTGGGTCGGCGGCCATCTCAACGTCAACGCAGATGGGACGGGTGACGCGCAGTTCAGCATTCCCATCCACGGCGCCAAGGGAAAGGGCACGGTGTTTTCGCATCTTGTTCGCAATGCAGGCACGTGGAGCACGCACCTGCTCGTGGTCCGGGTCGAGGGCGCCGATGCGCCGATCGTGCTGACCAATGAAGATCACGTGCCGATCCCGAACGCGGCAATCGGAATATGAGGGATGTCGGATCCTGGAACGCAAAAACCGCGCCCCACCGGGAACGCGGCTTTGCCAGATACGCTTGGCGTTTCGCTACGCAAACACTTGGCGAAACTTACGGGCTCCGGTACGCGAGACCTGATCCGGAGCGCCGGGCGGACGCGATATCCGCCTCGCAGTCCGTTTTATAGGGACATCGTTACCGCGGAGTTATCGAGAGCTTAAGCAAACCTAAATTTTGCGGTTCTCCGGCGAGGCGTACGAAAGAAAAACGAGCTTTATCAATTGCTTATTGATTGGCGCCGCGCAGAAAATTTATGATCCCGGAAAAATCGGCGCCGGCATTCCCTTGCGCGTTGAACAGGCCGTAGAGCTGTGTCGCTTCGGCGCCAAGCGGTGTCACCGCGCCCGCGGCTTGTGCGGCTTCCTGCGACAGCTTCAAATCCTTCAGCATGAGCGCGGCGGCGAAGCCGGGCTTGTAGTCGCGGTTGGCGGGCGAGGTCGGCACCGGGCCGGGCACCGGGCAATAGGTGGTCAGCGACCAGCACTGGCCTGAAGAGGTCGAGGCAACGTCGAACAGGGCCTGGTGCGCCAGGCCGAGCTTTTCGGCCAGCACGAAGGCCTCGGCGACGCCGATCATCGAAATGCCGAGAATCATGTTGTTGCAGATCTTGGCCGCCTGGCCGGCGCCGTCGCCGCCGCAATGGACGATGCGCCCGGCCATGGGGTTCAGGATCGGCTCGGCGGCGGCGAAGGCGTCGTCCGAGCCGCCGGCCATGAAAGTCAGCGTGCCGGCGGCGGCACCGCCGGTGCCGCCCGAGACCGGCGCATCAACCGACAGCAGGCCGTGCTTTGCGGCGATGGCATGCGCCTTGCGCGCCGATTCGACGTCGATGGTCGAGGAATCGATGAAAAGCGCGCCCTTCTTTGCCTTGGACGCGATCTCTTCGTAGACCGACAGGACATGCTTGCCGGCGGGCAGCATGGTAATGACAACATCCGCATCTTTCACTGCGGTCAAGGCATTGGCCATGATCGTAACGCCATGTTCTTTGGCGACGGTGAGGTTTTCGGACATTAGGTCGTAGCCGTGCACGGCATACCCCGCTTTGACCAGGTTCGCCGCCATTGGATTGCCCATATTCCCAAGGCCGATGAAGGCGATTGTGGTCATTGTGTCTCTCCCGGAGTTTGCACGCTTCAGCGACCGATCAACGCGCGGGCGATGATGACGCGCATGATCTCGTTGGTGCCTTCGAGGATCTGATGCACACGCAGGTCGCGCACCAGTTTCTCGATGCCGTAATCGTGCAGGTAACCGTAGCCGCCGAGCAGCTGCAGCGCATCGTTGGCGACGTTGAAACCGGTGTCGGTGACGAAGCGCTTGGCCATTGCCGACCATTTCGAGGCATCCGGTGCCTTGCGGTCGAGCTTGGAAGCGGCGGCATAAAGAAAGATGCGCGCCGCCTGCAATTCGGTCTCCATGTCGGCCAACTTGAACTGCAAAGCCTGGAACTGGTTGATCTTCGAACCGAAGGCCTTGCGCTCGGCTGTGTAGGACAGCGCCTTGTCGAGAGCCGACTGCGCGCCGCCCAGCGAGCAGGCGGCAATGTTCAGCCGGCCGCCGTCAAGCCCGGCCATGGCGATGCCGAAGCCGGCGCCTTCGCCTGACAAAAGGTTTTCAGCCGGCACCTTGCAATCCTCGAAAATGACCTGGCGGGTCGACTGCATATGCCAGCCCATCTTGTGCTCATTGGCGCCGAAGGAGAGTCCCGGCGCATCTTTCGGCACGACGATGGTGGAAATGCCTTTTGGTCCCTCGGCGCCGGTGCGCACCATGACGGCATAGATATCGCTGTCGCCGGCGCCGGAGATGAACTGCTTGGCGCCGTTCAGCACGTAGTCGCCGCCGCTCTTCACCGCCCGCGTCTTCAGGGCAGCGGCGTCCGAGCCGGAACCCGGCTCGGTCAGGCAATAGCTCGCCAGCCATTCCATGGAGGTGAGCTTCGGCAGAAAGCGCTGGCGCTGGCCGTCGTCGCCGAAACGATCGATCATCGAGGCCACCATATTGTGGATCGAGATGAAGGAGGAAAAGGCCGGGTCGGCGTGGGACAGCGCTTCGAAGATCAGCACGGCGTCGAGCCGGCCGAGCGCGGAGCCGCCGACATCGTCCCTGACATAGATGCCGCCGAGGCCCAGCGGGCCAGTCTCGCGGATCACGTCGGCGGGGAAATGCTTGTTGCGGTCCCAGTCTAGCGCATTCGGCGCGACGCGATCGGCGGCGAAGGCCTGAGCCATTTCCTGGATGGCGCGCTGGTCCTCGTTGAGTTCGAACTGGCTGGTGCTCGCATCGACCGCGGCGTCCATGGCGTGCTCCCTATATACCGGCCAGCTGGCTCGCTGGCCTGTCGTTTTTGGCTTTGCGCGCGCACCAATCTAGACCAATGATGCCGCCGCGCAACCCGAGCCGCCGCGGAGCGGCTGTGCGTCAATGCATGTCCGGAGCAAGATGTGACGACAAAATTCGATGAGCTGCTAGAGCGGTTCCACGCCTATCTCGCTTCAGTGGGTGACTTCCTGGTGCAGGATGCGGTGGCGCGCATAGGGTGGGATATGCCCGCCCGCGAGCTTGAACCGCACTCACTCGGCTGCCTGCGCCATCTCGATCGTGCCGCCGAATTGACACCGGCGCGGACCAAGCAGCTGGTGCAATTTCTGGCGCAGGAGCGCGGCGAATTGCGCTGGGGCCAGACCTACGGCGAGTCGGATTTCGGCAAGGCGTTCATCGACAATTATGGCTGGCTCGAAGTATTCGGCACCCGCGGCCACTTCGCCAACGACGAGGTCGCCGCCGGCGTGCTGATCCTTGGGCCTGATATCGTCTATCCCGACCACCATCATGTCGCCGAGGAGATCTATATCCCGCTGACCGGCGGCACCGAGTGGCGCATGGGCGAGGACAGCTTTCACAAGCGAGAGGCCGGCGAGGTCGTGTACCACGCTTCCAAGGTCAATCACGCCATGCGCACCGGCAAGGAGCCGTTGCTGGCGCTCTATATCTGGCGCGGCGGGCCGCTGGCGCAGAAATCCACGATCACCGGGACCGTGACGCAGGGCAGGGGCTGAGCCATGGCTAAAGCCATTATGCTGCAAGGCACGGGTTCGGATGTCGGCAAGACCGTGCTGGTCGCAGGGCTGTGCCGCGCCGCAAAAAAGCGTGGGCTGAAGGTGCGTCCGTTCAAGCCGCAGAACATGTCGAACAATGCCGCTGTCGCCGATATTCCCGGCGACAACAGGGCTGGCGGCGGCGAGATCGGCCGCGCGCAATGGCTGCAGGCGATCGCCTGCGGCGTGCCGCCATCGGTTCACATGAACCCCGTGCTGCTCAAGCCGCAGACCGATGTCGGTGCGCAGGTCATCGTGCAAGGCAAGGTGTTCGGCGAGGCGCGGGCGCGCGACTACCAGGCGCTGAAGGGCCGGCTGATGGACGCGGTGCTGGACTCCTGGGGCAAGGTCGGCGAGGGCGCCGATCTCGTCATCGTCGAGGGCGCGGGTTCGCCGGCCGAGATCAACCTCAGAAGCCGCGACATCGCCAATATGGGTTTTGCGACGCGTGCCGATGTGCCTGTCGTGCTGGTCGGCGACATCGATCGCGGCGGCGTCATCGCCTCGGTCGCGGGCACGCATCTGATCCTGCCGGAGGAAGACCGGCGCATGATCGTCGGCTACCTCATCAACAAGTTCCGCGGCGACGTCTCGCTGTTCGACGACGGCATCAAGGCGATCGAAGGGTTCACCGGCTGGCGCTGCTTCGGCGTCGTGCCGTGGCTGAAGGCCGCTGCCCGGCTGCCCTCGGAAGATTCGGTGGTGCTGGAACGGCTTGCCTCCGGGGAGGCGCGTGCGCTGAAGGTGGCGGTGCCGATGCTCGGCCGCATCGCCAATTTCGACGATCTTGACCCGCTCAAGGCCGAGCCGCAGGTGGAAGTGGTGTTCGTGCCGACTGGAAAGCCGTTGCCGCAGGATGCGGGACTGGTGGTCATTCCCGGCTCGAAGTCGACGATCGGGGATCTGCTGAAATTTCGCGAAAATGGCTGGGACCGTGATCTTCTCGCCCATCGCAGGCGCGGCGGCCATGTCGTCGGCATTTGCGGCGGCTTCCAGATGCTTGGCCGCATCGTGCGCGATCCCGACGGCATCGAAGGCAGCGTCACCGAAGCGGAAGGGCTTGGCCTGCTCGACATCGAAACGGTGATGGAACCGGAAAAGACGGTGCGCAACGTCAGCGCCCGCTCGGTGTCGTTCGACCTGCCGCTCGAAGGCTACGAGATCCATCTCGGCCGCACCACCGGCCCGGACATGCTGCGGCCGGCCGCAATCATCAATGGCGCCGAGGACGGTGCGGTCTCGGCGGATGGCAAGGTGGTCGGAACCTATATGCACGGGCTGTTTGGCGCCGACGCCTTTCGAGGGAGGTTCCTCGAAAGCCTCGGCGTCAAGGGCGGCGGCATCGACTATCGCGCCGAGGTCGAGAGGGCTCTCGACGAGGTCGCGGCCCAGTTGGAGAGCCAACTCGACTGCGACGCGATCTTTTCGCTGGCGCGGTAGCTAGTTGGCCATTTCGCCTGCCTTCGGCCAATAGGTGCCGAAGGACCAGACATTGCCCTCCGGGTCGCGGCAGATGAACTCGCGACTGCCATAGTCGCGGTCAGTCAATTCCTGGAGGATTGTGGCGCCTGCCCTCTTCGCCTTGGCGTAGGCGGCGTCTGCGTCGTCGACGGCGATGTAGATTGACTTGCCGCCGCCTGTGCCGGGTTCGCCAACCATTTTGCCGTAGTCGTCGTCGCGCGCGCTGCCGAGCATGATCATCGAGGAGCCGAAGACCAGTTCGGCATGGTGCACGACATCGCCTTCGCCGTAGCGGGCACGGATGCTGAAGCCGAAGGCTTCGCAGAGCCAGTCAATCATTTTTGCGGCGTTCCTGTAACGCAAGGCGGGGTAGAGGCGAGGGGCTTCAGGTGATGCAGGCATGGTAACCTCCTTCATTCAGGCTGGTCGATGAACCCAGTCTGAGCGACAGCCGTTCCGGCGTCTTGAAGAAATGTTACCCGAGGCTTCAGGCCTGTGCCGGAACCGAGAGCGCTGTCGGTGTCTCGCCGGCAAGGACGCGGAACTCACGCACCAGATGCGCCTGGTCGGCATAGCCGCAATCGGCCGCGATGTCGGCCCAATCGCCAGCTTGCTGCCTCGACAGGCCAAGCGCGCGGTTGAAGCGGACGATGCGCGACAGCGTTTTCGGGCCGATGCCGGTCGCGTCCGCGAATTTCCCCGCCAGATGCTTGCGGCTCCAGCCCAGCCTGTCGGCCAGTGACGAGACGCGCACGCGGCCGCCGGAGGCGAGAATCCTGTCATAGGCCCAGGCAACCCCGGCCTGCGTTTCCGGCGCATCGGCCAGCCGGGCGGCGACGAACATCTCGACAAGGGCAAAACGTTTGCTCCAGTCCGCCGCGTTGCCAAGCCGCTCGCGCAAGGCGACGCCTTCGATGCCGAGCACATCGTCCAGGCTGACCATGCGGTCGGTCAACCCGCTCATCGGCTGGTCAAAGAACCGGCGTGCGCCAAGTGGGGTGAAATTGACCTGGACGCAGCAGGCGCCGCCGAAGGATTCGATCATCACGGGTCCGGCATAGAGGCCGGCGGCGAAACTGGCGAAGCGATCATTGTCGCCGGGCGGCTTGCCAAGGCCGATGGCGAAAGGTTCGGCGAAGCTGATGACCAGAGGCACGGTAAGGGAGGCATATTCGACATTGCGGTAATGGCCGGGCGCCGTTTCGCGATAACCGCAAATGTCTGACACAATGCCCGCGAGGGCAGGGCTGGGAAGGCGCCGCCGCATCTCGAACAGCCCGGGGACTGACCGGTCCTGTTCCTCCTGACATGGCATCTCGATTGGCATCGACAGGACTCTAGCAGAGCCCGGACCCGAATCAAAAGCGCCCGGCTCGGCCGGGCGCTCCGAATTGCCTGAGATTTGAATGTCAGGCGCCGCGCATCAGGCAGCCGCCGGCACGCACGAGGTAAGCAATGAGCACGATCCACACCGATGCGAGTGGGATGAACGAAAGAAGGCCGAGGGCGGCGAGAATGCCGATGAGGGCGATGACAAGGGAGATGATGAAAACAATCTCGGTGGGTGTGCTGAGATTCATGTGCGGGTCCTCTCCTCGACATGATTCGAACAGCGGCATTCCATCAGGCGCGCGGGTCACACACCAATCAGGACGCGCAGGGGGTTCGCCGGGTCGGCCAGGAGCTTCGCCGCCAGAGCGACGCAGACGATGACAAGCAGCGGCTTGATCAGCCTGGCGCCGATGCGCATGGCCAGGCTGGCGCCGAGGCGGGCGCCGAGGAACTGGGCGACGCCCATCATCAGGCCGATCTTCCAGGAGATGACACCGACCGCGGCGAAGACGACGAAGCCGCCGATATTGGAGGCGAAGTTGAGCAGCTTGGTGTGGGCCGTCGCCTTGAGTACGCCGTAGCCGGCCAGCGCGACGAAGGCCAGCATGTAGAAGGAGCCGGCACCCGGCCCGAACAGGCCGTCGTAAAAGCCGATGGCCGGCACCAGCGTTATCCCGAACAGGAAGGGCGTCATACGTTCGGCGCGGTCAACGTCGGTCATGTTGGGCTTCAGGGCGAAATAGAGCGCGATGGCGATCAGCACCAGCGGCAGAAGCGCCCGCAGCAGATCGCCGGGCACGACCGTTGCCAGCAAGGCGCCGACGGCACCGCCGGCAAGCGCCAGCAGCGCAGAAGGCAGTTGCCGGCGAAGGTCGACATGGCCTTTCGCGGCATAGTGGATGGTCGCAGATCCCGAGCCGAACATGCCCTGCAGCTTGTTGGTTCCCAGCGCCTCGACCGGCGAGAAGCCGGCCAGCAGCAGTGCGGGAATAGTGATCAGCCCACCGCCGCCGGCAATCGAGTCGACAAAGCCCGCGGCAAAACCGGCGAAGGCGAGCATGGCGACGGATTCTAAGGTGAGGTCGATCATCAGGGAGAAATCAAGCCAGAGATGCTCCGGCTTCGATCACGAACACCCCGTTTGCGCAAGACCGATTTCACGCTACTTCTATCCAAGCGCGTCGCGCCTGGATTTCGCATTGTGCTGTCATTATCCCAAAACCGCTCCGCTTTTTTGGGCTACATGGATTAGAGGAATCGGCAAAGGGGCTCCCGATGGCATTCGAACTGCTCGACCAGATACGCTCGATCTTCGATGGCGACCCCGGGGTGCGCAAGGTGGCGGACGACCCCGTGTTGTCGGCGGAACTTCTGATGCTGTTCCGCATGATCCTGGCTGACGGAACGGTCAGCGAGAGCGAGATGGTTGCCTTCCGGCGCATCTGCAAGGATGCCTTCGGCATTCCGGAAACCAGCATCGACGCCGTCATCGAATATCTCAACGAATTCGGCTACGAAACCAATGGCTCACAGGCCATCGCGCTGTTCCGCGACCTCGATGTCGAGCGGCGCAAGCAACTGGCGCAGCATATGGCCGAGATCGCCAAGGCGGACGCGCAATTGGCCGAGACCGAGGTGCGCCTGCTGCGCCGCACGCTCGACCTGCTCGACATCAGCCCGGTCGACGTGGTGAAATCTGAGCAGTAGGTTGATGGGATCCCAGCCGGGCCGGCTGTCTACGGCAGCCTCCGGCATTTGCGGCCTTTCACTCACACGGCGGATTCGCTTCGCGAACCGATCGCTCACCCCTGCTCCTGCATACGGCGTGCAATTGCCCTGTGCAGGTCCGGCGCTGCGGCGACAAGCGTCTTGGCCGCCTCGGATTGCGGGTGATCCAGCACCTCGCTCGTCCGGCCACGCTCGACGATCTGGCCGTCATGCATGACCAGCACTTCGTCCGTTATGGCGCGGGCGACGGTGAGGTCGTGGGTGATGAAGAGATAGGCGATGCCGAGTTTCTGGTTGAGCTCGGCGAACAGGTCGAGGATCTGAGCGCGGATCGAAACATCGAGCGCCGAAACCGGCTCGTCGGCGACGACCAGTTTTGGGCGGGTGATGATGGCGCGGGCGATCGACAGGCGCTGGCGCTGGCCGCCGGAAAATTCGTGCGGATACTTTTCCATGTCGTGCTGGTCGAGGCCGACCTCGTGCAGCGCCTGCGCCACCATCTCGCGGCGCTCGGCGCGCCCCGGTTTCCTGTCCAGCACGTGCAGCGGCTCGGCGACCAGTTTCTCGACCGTCTGGCGCGGATCGAACGAGCCATAGGGGTCCTGGAATACCACCTGCATGTCGCGCCGCGCCGGCTTCAGGTCCGCCTCGCTCTTGCCGGTGAGGGGCTCGCCGCGAAAGCGGATGGTTCCCGAACTCGGCCGGTCCAGCGCCAGGATCATGCGCGCCAAGGTAGACTTGCCGCAGCCGGAGCGGCCGACCAGCGCCACCGACTGGCCCGGCGCCATGGACAGCGACACGCCGTTGACGGCGCGGATGTCAGGCGCGCGCCGGAACAGCGAGGTGCGCCGGCCGGGATAATCGCGCGTCACGCCCTCAACCTCGAGCAACGGCCGGGCTGCCGAGGGGCCATGCGGCCGGGCGCGGGCCGGCACGTGCATCGAGGCCAGCGCCAGCTGGCGGGTATAGGGGTGGAGCTGTTCAGAGAGCGTGCGGGCCGTATCGCCGGCTTCCATGACTTCGCCCCGACGAAGGATGGTGATGCGGTCCGCCATCTCGGTGACCACGGCGAGGTCATGCGAGATCAGGAGCAGGCCCATGCCGCTCTCCGCGACAAGGTCGCGCAAGAGGGTGAGGATTTGCGCCTGGAGCACAACATCGAGCGCCGTCGTAGGCTCGTCGGCGATCAGCAGCTTCGGCTTCAGCGCGCAGGCCATGGCAATGACGACGCGCTGGCGCTGGCCACCGGACAGCTCGTGCGGATAGCGCGACAGCGGGAATTTTGCCGATGGCAAGCCGACCCGGTCGAGCATTTTTCGCGCCCGCTCTTCCGCCTCGGCGCGGCTCGCCTTGGCATGCCAGCGTATGCCTTCGGCGACCTGCTCGCCGATGGTCTTGAGCGGGTTCAACGCGGTCATCGGTTCCTGGAACACCATGCCGATATCGTCACCGCGCAGGGCGCACATCTGATCCTCGCTTGCCGCGAGGATGTCGATGCCGTCGAAGGTGATGCGCCCGCTGGCACGCGCGGCATATGGCAAGAGCCGCATGACGCTCAGAGCCGTCATCGATTTGCCGGAGCCGGATTCGCCGACCAGCCCCATTACCTCGCCGGGCGCGATGGAGAACTCGATGCTCCGGAGGATCGGCGTGTCGCCGATCGCCAGCGACAGATTGTCGATTTCCAGAAGGCTCATCGTTGCCGCCGCGATTTCGGATCGAGGATGTCGGCGATGCCGTCGCCCAAAAGGTTCAGCCCAAGCACGGTGATCACGATCGCCATGCCGGGAAAGATCGCCATCCAGGGCGCCACCACCATGCGGGTCTGGGCGTCGAACAGCATGCGGCCCCAGCTCGGCATCGGCGGTTGGGCGCCAAGGCCCAGATAGGAAAGCCCGGCCTCGGCCAATATGCCGAGCGCGAACTGGATAGTGCCTTGCACCAGGAGCAAGGTGGCGATGTTGGGCAGCACATGTTCGATGGTGATCAGCGCCTTGCCCTTGCCCGCGGCGCGGGCGGCGAGGATGAATTCGCGCGGCCAGATCGCCAGCGCGCCGGCGCGGGCGACGCGGGCAAAGACAGGGATGTTGAAGATGCCGATGGCGATAATGGCATTGATGGCGCCGGGGCCGAAGATGGCGGTGATCATGATGGCCGACAAAAGCGCAGGGAAGGCGAAGACCAGATCGTTGACGCGCATCAGCGCCTCGTCGACGAGGCCGCCGCGCGCCGCGGCGAAAGCACCGAGCGGCACGCCGATGCCCATGCCGATGCCGACCGCGACCAGCGCTACCGCGATCGAATTGCGGGCGCCGACCATGATCATCGACAGGATGTCGCGGCCGAAATGGTCGGTGCCGAACCAGTGCGCCCAGGACGGCGCCAGCGTCTTGTCGGATATCACCAGCCGGGTCACGTCATAGGGCGTCCAGAGATAGGAGAGGATCGCCACCGCCGCCACGAACAACGTGACGGCGAAGCCGGCAAGAAACGAGCGGTTGCCGAACGCGTTGACGAGGATGCCGCCCAGCGTCTCTTCGGGGATGTCCGGATGCAACATCATTGCCGGCTTCGGAGGCGCGGATCGACGACGGCATAAGAGAGGTCGACGACGAGGTTGACGGCGATGACCGCGGCGACCAGCAGCATGACGACGCTTTCCACGACGATCAGGTCGCGCTGGGTGATCGCCTGGAACACCAGCCGGCCGAGGCCGGGCAGGTAGAAGACGTTCTCGATGATGATGGTGCCGGCGAGCAGGAAGGCGAATTGCAGGCCCAGAATGGTCAGCACCGGGATCATGGCGTTGCGCAGTGCGTGCCGCCACAGGACCGCGCGATAGGGCAGGCCCTTGGCGCGGGCGGTGCGGATATAGTCCTCGTTCAGCACCTCGATCAGTGCCGAACGGGTGACGCGTGCCAGGATCGCGGCCTGCGGCAATGCGAGCGCCACAGCCGGCAGCAGCAGTGATTTCAGCGCCGGCCAGGCACCGGCCCCCCAACCGGGAAAGCCGCCGGCCGGAACCAGCCGCAGCCAGACCGCGAAGAGATAGATCAGCATCAGCGCGAACCAGAAATTGGGAATGGCGACGCCGAGCTGCGCGGCGCCCATCGCCGCTGTGTCACCTATCCGCCCGCGATGGTTCGCTGAAAACAGGCCGACCGGGATGGCGATGAGGGTGGATAGGGCGAGCGCGATCAGCGCCAGCGGCAGCGAGACGACGAGACGCTCGCGCACGAGGTCGATGACCGGCACCGAATAGGTGTAGGAGCGGCCGAAATCCAGGCAGAGCAGGCCGCCGGCCCAGTGCAGGTAGCGCCAGGGCAGGGGCGCGTCGAGGCCCATCTGGTTGCGCAGCAGCTCGACCTGGTCGGCGCTGGCATTCATGCCCAGCATCAGCCGCGCCGGGTCGCCGGGCAGGATCTCCAGCACCGCGAAGACGACCATGGAGGCCAGCGCCAACGTGGCGGCGGCGATCGCGAGACGCCTGAGGAGGTAGGCGGTCATCGCTTGATCGGCCAACAGTCGAAATCGGCGCTGCCCCTCATCTGCCTGCCGGCATCTTCTCCCCGTATAGAGACGGGGAGAAGGACGCCTTCGCAAAGGATTTCGCCAATCTTCAGCGTTGCAGAAAGGGTGCCGAGGTTGCGGCCAGCCCCCTTCTCCCCGTCACTATACGGGGAGAAGTGCCCGGCAGGGCGATGAGGGGCGGCGCAAACCTGAAGCGATCGTCCTGCGGCTCGGGTCAGGCAGCCCGGCAGGGCAGAGGGGGGTGAGGAGCGCAAGCGTCGCCTCTTGGCCAACGGCTTCACTCGTTCCACTTCACCTTGGTGAGATCATTGGCCTGGATCGGCGCGTTTTCCCACAGGCCCTGCAGCTTGGCGTCCCAGACGCCGACCTTGGGCAGTTCGTAGAGGAAGCCGACCACGGCGTCGTCGGCCAGGATCTTCTGTGCCTGCCCCAGCAATTCCTTGCGCTTGGCTTCATCGGAGGTGACGTCCAGATCGGCGATCACCTTGTCGAAGGCCGGATTGTCGTAGTTGAAGTAATAATCCTTACGCGCATAGATACCGATGTCGTTGGGCTCGGTATGGGAGACGATGGTCAGGTCGTAGTCCTTCTTGGTGAACACCTGGTCCAGCCACTGCGCCCATTCAACCGGGATGATCTCGAGGTTGATGCCGACGTCACGGAGCTGCGAGGCGATGATCTCGCCGCCGAGCCTGGCATAGGTGGGCGGCGGAAGCTTCAGCGTCGCCTTGAAACCGTTCTCCAGGCCTGCTTCCTTCAAGAGTTCCTTGGCCTTGGCGACATCGTGCGGATAGCGGCCGGTGAGGTCGACGTAGTCCTTGTTGGCCGGCGACATATGCGAGCCGATCGGCAGGCCGAGGCCGGCCGAGGCACCGTCGATGATCGCCTTGCGATCGAGCGCGTAGGAGATCGCCTGCCTGACCTGCAATTTGTCGAAGGGCGGCTTCTTGTTGTTGATCGACAGGATGGTTTCGCCTTCGGTCGAACCGATCACCACCTTGAAACGCGGATCGTCCTTGACCTGCGCGAGACTGTCGGGATCGAAGAATGGGAACGCCTGGATATCGCCGGAAAGCAATGCCGGTACGCTAGCGGCGGCATCGGGCACGATGCGGAACTCGACTTTGTCGAGGTAAGCCGGCGTGCCCCAATAGCTGTCGGATTTCACCAGCGTGATCGAGGATCCCTTGGCCCAGCTCTGGAATTTGAACGGGCCGGTCCCGACCGGCTTTTCCTTGTTGGCGTCAGCGGATTTCGGCGAGACGATGACAGCATCGCCCCAGCCCATATTGTAGAGGAAGGATCCCTGCGGGTTCTTCAACGTCACCTTGACCGTTGCCGGGTCGACCACGTCGACCATATCGATGGCTGCGAACAGGGCTTTTTGCGCATTGACCGAATTGTCGGCGCGGGCGCGGTCGAGCGAGAATTTCACGTCGTCGGCGCTGAAGCCGGCGCCGTCGTGGAATTTCACGCCGGGGTGCAGCTTGAAAGTGTAGGTCTTGCCGTCGTCGGAGATGGTCCAGCTTTCGGCCAGGTCCGGCAGCACTTCGCCGTTTGGCCCGATGCGGGTCAAGCCTTCGAACACATTGGCGTAGAGAACCTCGTCGATTGCGGCGGCGGCGCCGGCGGTCGGATCGAGATGCGGCGGTTCGAGCGGGATGCCGATGACCAGATCGGTTCGCGCCGCCAGCGCGGGAGCGCCGGCGATCAGCGCCAGGACGGCGGCTGCCAGGATGGTTTTCCACAATTTCATCGTGCTACTCCCCGTGTGGTCAAACATGCGCTCAAACCGGGCGAATAGAAGCGTGATTTCGCACGGGAGTAAATTGCGTTTCGTGCCGCGCGGCGGCGTAGCCGGGAATGTTTTTCTCCGGACGGCCGCATCGATCGTTGGCTCTTGCCCGTGCGGCGCTATCGGGCGCCGCGCAGCAGCACGTTGAGCCCGAACGCCATCACCTTGGCCGATTCCACCATATCCGAGATGCCGACCCATTCGTCCGGCCGGTGGGCGAGATCGAGAATGCCCGGGCCATAGGCGATGCAATCATAGACATGGCCGATGCGGGCAATGTGCTTCTGGTCGTAGGTGCCGGGTGAAATGACGTAGTCGGGCTCGCGATCGAAGATCGCGTGGATGCCTTGCGCGATTGCCTTGACGACCGGAGCGTCGCGCTCGGTCATCAGCGGCAGCACCTCCATCAGGTCACGGATCTCGTAGTCGAACTTTTGCCGATCACGCTTCAGCCGCTCGAGAATGCCGGTCACCTCGCCCTTGACCGTGGCGAGATCCTCTTCGAGCAGGAAGCGGCGGTCGATGGTCAGCCGGCAGGAATCGGGCACGTTGGGCGAGGGCAGGCCGGGCCGGAAATCCTCGGTCTGGCCGCCATGGATGGAGTTGATGTTCATGGTGGAACGCTTCGCCCCTTCGGGCACGACCGGCATGCGCGTCATCTTGCGGTCAAGCGCGGGGAACAATTCGTCCTCGAATGCCTGCAGCACGGCGCCCATATGGCGCACCGCATTGTCGCCGAGGAACGGCATCGAGCCATGCGCGATCTCGCCCTTGGTCTCGATCTCGGCCCACCAGACGCCGCGATGGCCAAGGCAGATGCGCTCCTTGTTCAGCGGTTCGGGAATGATGACGTGGTCGACCCTGGGTTTCGAGAAATAGCCGAGCCTCGCCAGATGCGCGACACCGCCGAAGCCGCCAGATTCCTCGTCGACCGTGCCTGATATCTCGATGGCACCGGGAAAATCGGGAAATACCTCCATGAAGGCTTCGGCCGCGATGATCGAGGAAGCCAGGCCGCCCTTCATGTCGCAGGCGCCGCGGCCGTAGACCTTGCCGTCCCTGACGATGCCGGCGAAGGGGTCGACGGTCCAGCCGTCGCCGGCCTCGACGACATCGATATGCGAGTTGAAATGGACGCAGGCGCCAGGCGAGCGCCCATCGAAGCGAGCGACGACGTTGACGCGCGGGTAGCGGTCGGTGTCGCCGGGCGTGCCCTCGGCACGGATGAACTCGGTCTGAAAGCCGCTCTTCTTCAGCCGCGCGGCAAGAAATTCGGCGCATGGCCGGTACGCTTCGCCGGGCGGGTTGATGGTGGGAAAACGGATCAACTCGGCGGTCAGCGCGACGAGATCGTCACGCCGGTCATCGATCGCTTGGAAGAGTCGCTCGTTCATGGCCCGAGTTGAGCAGCGATCGGCGTCGTTTTGCAAGTCCGCTGGCAATTGGGCCGTTGCGGCGTGTCGTTACGGCAACTCTTGCGGGAATTCGTTCAAATTCGCTGCTTTGGATTGGCGAATTGGTCAAGGGTATATGTTATGCCGTTCACCTGTCATTAAAGAGATGAAAAACGACGTGAAGGCAGGCAAGGGGCAATCAAAGGGGTTTGATCGCATGAAAAAGACAGTTCTCATGGCAGCAGCACTTGTCACGATGCTGTTGGGTGCTTCGGTGCAGAGCTGGGCAGCCAGCCTCATTGCAAATATAGACGTGTCGTCGCAGACGATGACGGTCAGGTACGGCCAGGAGGTCTACCGGTGGAGCGTGTCCACGGCTCGGTCCGGCTACTTCACGCCACGCGGCACCTACCGACCGCAGCGAACGGCCCGGATGTGGTATTCGCGCAAATACGACATGTCGCCGATGCCTTATTCCGTGTTCTTCCACGGCGGCTATGCCATCCACGGAACGGGCGCGGTGAGGCAGCTCGGCCGACCGGCGTCGCATGGCTGCGTGCGGCTGCATACGGCCAATGCGGCGGCTTTCTACTCGATGGTGCGAGAAGTCGGCTTCGGCAACACGCGCATCGTCGTGAGGAACTGACTGCTAAGCCGGCCACTGTGCCGGAGGCGCATCGGACGGATTCAGGCTAGGCGCTTCGGGTCTTTGCCTTGCGTCGCTTGCGGCTGATGTCCCATCTCTTGTGGAACCACATCCACTGGCCGGGATCCTCGCGCACCCAGCGCTCGACCACGTCGTTGAGGAGCTGGGTGGTGGCGCGCACGTCGACACTGCCATCGGCGGTGCGGGGCAATGTCAGCTTCTCTTCTATCTCGAGCCTGAAGCGGTTGCCCGGCAGCCTGACGCAGCGCGCCGGGTAGACGTCGCAATCATAATGACGGGCAAGTGTGCCGAGCACGCGATTGCTCTGGCAGGGGCGGCCGAAGAATGTCGTTTCCAGGCCGCCCGTGAACTTCTGGTCGACGAGGACCCCGATATTGCCGCCGTTTTCCAATACCGAGGCGAGCGCGAACGAAGCGCCCGCCATCGAGGGCAGCAACGATCCCATGGTCGCGCGGCGCGTCGAGAGGATGTAGTCGGCCAGGTACGGATTGTTGGGCGGGCGAAACAGCGCGGTGATATTCATGCCGAAAGTAGCCGCCGCCACCGGCAGCAATTCAAAATTGCCGAGATGTCCGGTGAAGACGATGTGCGGCTTCTTTTCGGCCGCGATCTCGACGAAATGGTCTACTCCCCTGACCTCGACACGGCCGGGACTGGTGGCGGCTGGATCGTAGTCGAACAAGGCGTCGAGAAAGATGTATTCGGCGGCGAGACGCGCCATGTTGCCCCACATGTCGGAGGCGATGGCCTGGATCTCGGCTTCGCTCTTGTGCGGATAGGCCTTGCGCAGATTCTCGACGGCCACATTATGGCGTCCGACCCATGGACCGATGCGGCGGGCGACGCGGTCGGCGAAATTCAGCGCGCTGTCGGGGGGCAGCAGGCGCAGCACCGAGATGATGATCATCGCAATGCGCGCGACCAGCCAGTGCTCGAACCGGCGCAATTGCCGGCCGTAGCGGAACATCAGGTCGCGGCGAAGCTTCTTCAACACAGAAGTCAGGGCCTAGACGACGCGTAGGATGATTTTGCCAAAGACGTCGCGGCCTTCCATGCGCTTCAGCGCGGCGTCGATGTCGTCGAAGCCGACTTCGGTATCGATGACGGGTGCGACCTGTCCCGCCGCCATCTTCTGCATGGCGTTAGCCATGTTCTCCATGCGGCAGCCGAAGGAGCCGAGCAGCTTCAACTGCTGCTGGAAGAGCTGCATCAGATTGACCTGCGCCGACACGCCGGACGTCGAGCCGCAGGTGACGAGCCGGCCACCGCGCTTCAGGCACAGCATCGAGCCGGCAAAAGTGTCGGCGCCGACATGTTCGAAGACGACGTCGACGCCCTTCTTCTTGGTCAGCTTGCGCACGACGCCCTCGAACCGGTCGTCACGGTAGTTGATGACATGATCGGCGCCGAGCGCCTTGGCCTTGTCTATCTTGTCGTTCGAGCCGACCGTGGTGATGACCGTGCAGCCCCTCCGCTTCGCCAGCTGGATGGCGGCCGAGCCGATGCCGGATCCGCCGGCATGGACTAGGATCGTCTCGCCGGGCTCGAGCCTGGCATTGTCGAACAGCATGTGTTCGACGGTGCCGAAAGTGACGGGGGCGACAGCCGCGCCGATCTCGCTCACGCCTGGAGGGACGGGGACCAGCAGGCGCGCCGGCAGGTTGATCTTCTCCTGCGCGAAGCCGTCGAGGTGGAAGCCATGAACGCCCGAGACGTGTTCGCAAAGATTGTCGCGGCCTTCGCGGCAGGCACGGCAAAGGCCGCAGGTGCGCGCGCCGTAGATCGAGACCAACTGTCCCGGCAGCAGGCCGGAAACGCCGGGACCGACGGTCTCGACCTCGCCGGAGGCTTCCGCGCCGACGACCAGCGGCAGCTTGCGCTTGGCGAAAGCCATGCCGCGCCAGCCCCAGACGTCAATGTGGTTCAGCGCCACTGCCTTGATGCGCAGCGTCACCTCGCCGAGCGCGGGCGGCGGCGGGGGCGGCAGGTCCACCGTTTCAAGACGGCGGTCCTCGATAAGTTGCAGTGCGCGCATGGAGCCTGTCGGTTCTGTTCTAGCGGAAGTGGCTCGCTTAGACCGGTTCCCGCGCCATGACAAGGCAAGTGTTCTGGCCGCCAAAGCCGAAGGAGTTCGAAAGCACGGTGCCAACCTGCGCATTGCGCTTCTTGTTGGGCACGACATCGAGCACGATCGCCGGATCGGGATTGTCGTAGTTGATGGTCGGCGGAATGACGCCTTCGCGCATGGTCATCAGGGAAAATGCCGCTTCCACCGCGCCGGCGGCGGACAGCGTATGGCCGATCATCGACTTGTTGGACGAGATCGGCATCGAGCCGATCCGCTCGCCGAACACCGTCGACAGCGACAGGTGCTCCATCTTGTCATTTTCCGGCGTCGAGGTGCCGTGCGCGTTGACATAGTCGATCTCGTCCTCGCCCAGGCCGGCATCGGCGAGGGCGGCGCGCACCGCCGCGATCGCCGGCGAACCATCCGGCTTGGAGCGGGTGCGGTGGAAATCGTCCGCCTTTTCGCCGCAGCCGCGCAGAATGCCCAGAACGCTCGCTCCACGGGCGAGCGCTGCTTCCAGCGATTCCAGCACCAGAGCGCCGGAACCTTCGGCCAGCACAAAGCCGTCGCGGTCCTTGGAGAAGGGCTTGGAAGCCTTTTCCGGGATGTCGTTGTGGGTCGAAAGCGCCGACAGCAGCGAAAAACGGATCAGCGCCTCGGCGGTCGCCGAGCCGTCCGCGCCGATCGACAGCGCCCGGTCGCATTCGCCTCTGCGGATTGCCTCGACCCCAAGCTGGATGGCCGTGGCGCCGGAGGCGCAAGCGGTCGACAGCGTGATCGGCAGGCCGCGCGTGCCGAAACGGTCGGCGAGCCGGTCGGCGATCGACCCGAACTGCGTGGTCTCGAAAGTATCGAGCTCCTTCAGGCCGCGCGCCACCCGAAGCAGCCTTTCGGCACCGGCGTCGTGCTTGTCGGAATTATAGAGCGCGAACCGCTCATGCCAGTCGAGTTCGACCGGCGGCGAGGCCAGAAACAGCGGTCCGCCGAAGTCGCTGGAATTGAGGCCGGCTTCGGCAACGGCTTCCTGCGCGGCCGTCTCCGCCAGTTCGTATGTGAGGGGGCTGGCGCCCTTCGAGCTCGACGCAAGGAAATCGACCATGCCGGAAATGCGGGTGTTGAGGTGGTCGACAGGGAAGCGGGTGATCGGGTGGATGCCCGATCTGCCCGAGGTCAGCGCCGTCCAGTTGTCTGATTTGCCGGCTCCAAGGGAAGTAACCACGCCGATGCCTGTGACGGCAACGATCGGCCTGCCCATGTGATCTCTGAGATTGGCCATCCGGAAGCCCTAACCTTTGTCGTTGTATGTGGCTGGCCGCTCTATGCGGCGTTGACCAGCGCCATGCCCTCGAATTGGTGGTAGCCGATCGCCGTTGCAAGGACGCTTCTTGGAATGCCTTCGAACGGTTTCTCGGCAGCGGCATCGAAAACGGGGTAGGCGGCCTTACGGTCGACGGCGAGCGCCGCCAGCGCCACGGCGAAGGGAAACTGCGCTTCCTTCATGTGGCCGGTCAGCGTCGCGAAGCCACGCGCCGCGATCGCGGGATTGGCGTCGAATGCCGACTTCTCGGCGGAGGTAGCCGCGTGAGCGCCTGAGGCGCCAGACATGGTCAGCAAGCCGCCATTCGGCACGGCGGTCTTCTTGAGCAGCGCGGCGATCTCGGAATCGAGCTCGCCCTGCCGCCGCCTGGCACGGCCGGAGACGACCGGGCCGAGCTCGGCATAGATCTTGCGCCCCCGGCTTGCCGCGTGTTCGCGCTGCTCCAGCACCAGGAAAGCGCCGCCGGATCCCGACACCACGCCGCCACCTTCGGCGCCTTGCCGCTGCCAGACGGGCTTCCAGGCGCCGCGATGCAGGTAGCCGGCAAGCTCATAGCCGAGCAACATATCGGAATGTTCGGTCTGGAAGGCGCCGCCCACCAGTATATGCGTCGACTGGCCGGAACGAATGCGCGCGGCAGCCGTCTCGACGGCGGCTACGCCGGCGCCTTCCTCGCCCATGAAGGTCCTGGACGATCCCGTCACCTTGTGGACGATGGAGATGTTGCCGGCGAGCAGATTGGAAAGCTGTGCCAGGAACAGGGTGGGGCGCAGTTCGGTGGTGAGCTTCTCGTTGAGCAGCACGTCACGGTCGTTGCGGCTTTCCGAGGCGGCCAGGATGGCGGCATCGACCGCTTCGTCGCGCTCGCCGCCGCCGGCGGCCACGACCATGTCCATGGTCGTGCAGAGCTCGTCATTGCCCTTGATGCCGGCATCGTCCAGCGCAAGACCCGCGGCATAGGTGCCGAGCCTCTGCCAGGTTTCCATCTGGCGCTGGTCGCCGCGCTTGGCGATCTGCAGGTTCCAGTCGATCTCCGGCAGCGGATGGACGGTGTAGGGCGCGAAACGCTCGGCTTCGAGCACCGGCTTCTGATCCGGCTGAGTGAGCTTGCGCCAGTGTTCATCGGGGCCTTCTCCCAACGAGGAGACAAGGCCAATGCCGGTGATGACGACGTCGCGGGGGCTCATGGATGATCGGGTACGGATCAGGCGGTCTTGGCGGCGACCAGTGCGTCGATCTTGGCGCACAGGTTCTTCATGACAAAGTAATCGTCCGTCGAAGCCTTGCCGTCATTGACTTCCTGGGTCCACTTTTCCAGCGGCACCTTGATGCCGAATTCCTTGTCGATGGCGAAGACGATGTCGAGGAAATCGAGGCTGTCGATGCCGAGATCGTCGATCGTGTGGCTCTCGGGCGTGATGGTGTCGATGTCGATCTCGCTGGTGTCGGCAATGATCTTGGCGACTTTGTCGAACGTGGTGGACAAGGGCTTTTCCTTCGGTTGCGGGCGGAATCTGTCCGCATCTTGTTTGGGCGCTGTCTAATCGGTTTTTCCCGGCAGGAAAAGGCCTGATACGCCGGGTGCAGATGGGTAGCGTGCCCAAGAAACGCAAGACGGACCGCCGGTCAACCCGGCGGCCCGTCCATGGCTGGCGGCGGCGGATGACGTTGGCCTCATTGTCGCGGCCCTAGCGCGGCATCTTTTTTTGGTGGTATTTTGGCAACATTACCTCTGTCGCAAGTCCTCATCGACGCGTGACTGCTCGCTTATGCGCCGCTCGGCCTCGATTAGAACGTAACGCGGCCGAGCACGCGCAGGCCATCGCCCTGCGGCTCGACGACAACGGCTTCGCCCTCGCGCGGCGAGACGCCCGTCAACGCAGCGATATTTTCCAGATGAGTGACCATGACCAGGTTGTCAGAGCCGGAATAGGCACGGATTTCCTTCATGATCGCGGCGAGTTGCGCCGCCTTCTGCACCGCGTCGCCCTTCAGCAGGTCGAGCGGCGCGAAAGGCTCCGGCTCGGTCTCGAAGGCGATGCGCGCGGTGTCGAGGCAGCGGCAATAGCGGCTGGACAGCACGCGCTCGATCGGCGCGGCGCGGGCGGCAAGCAAGGCGCCGATCTTGCTCGACTGCTGCTTGCCGCGTGCGGACAGATTGACCTGGGTGGCGCAGCTGTCGATATCAAAATTGGCGGGATCGGTGGTGCCGGTGACCATGGCATGGCGCAAAAGCACGACATGGCCGCCATCGCGCAGCAGCGCCCAGCCGGCATCCGTCGCATGCGCTGCAGCCGGAACGCCAAACAGGAACAACGCCAAGGCAAATCGGATCATCGTAATCCTTCCAGAAGCCGGGCACCGGCCACCCGCATATAGGGATCGGAAAGCAGGTACAAAGACAAGCGAAAGGCCTGCGGTCTCCGCGGTCTCACTTCTCCTTCGTCATCCGCTGCTTCACCAGATCGGTCTTCCGGTCGTGAGCGGGATGGGAAACGTCCAGCCGCCTTCGGCGATGCCCCCCTTGGCAGAACAAATTCGGGGTCGAAGAAATTCGGGCGCGATTGCACCGCGACCTTGGCTCGCCTATCCCTGGAAAAATGTCTCCGCTTACCGAAACCGTCCTTTTCGTCTTCAGCCTCGTGGCGCTCGGCTACCTCGCCGGGTTCACCGGTTATATGAAGCCGGCGAGCGGCGAGGGGATATCCGATTTCGCGGTCAGCGTTGCGATGCCGCTGCTGTTGTTCCAGACGATGGTGAATGCCGATTTCCACGGGGTGGCACCGTGGTCGCTATGGGGGGCCTATTTCGCGGCGGTGGCAACCACCTGGGCCGCCGGCCATGTCGTTACCACGCGGATATTCGGACGCGATGCACGCGCGGGTGTCGTCGGCGGGGTGTCGTCGGCCTATTCCAATGTTGTCCTGCTCGGCGCGCCGTTCATTCTCGGCATATTCGGGCGGGATGGATTCGAGGTGCTGTCGCTCCTGGTTTCCGTGCATCTGCCTGTCATGATGATGGCTTCGATCGTGCTGTTCGAGATGTTCGGCCGCGGCGGCGGCGAGCATGTGCACCCCGTGCGCGTCGTCCGCAATTTCCTGAGGCGGCTGTTCATCAATCCGCTGATCATCGGCATTCTTTTGGGTCTCGCATGGCGCTTCAGCGGCATCCCGCTGCCCGAACTGGTCATGCGGCTGGTGGACGCGCTGGCCGGCACCGCCGGGCCGGTGGCGCTGTTCGCCATGGGGCTCAGCCTGCGCCGCTTCGGCATATCAGGCAATGTCCGCCCGGCGCTGGCGCTATCAACACTGAAGCTGTTCCTGATGCCGGCGCTGGTTCTGATCTTCGTCTGGTTGCTCGGCCTGCCGCCCTTGACCGCCAAGGTAGCGGTCGTGGTGGCGGCGCTCCCATCCGGCATCAATTCCTATCTCATTGCCGTGCAGTTCAACACAGGCCAGGCGCTGGCTTCGAACCAGATGACCATCGCGACCGCGAGCGCGGTCGTCACCACTGCTTTCTGGCTGGCGGTGAGCGTGCACGTCTTCGGCTGACATGAATAAGACCGGGGTCTGAGCCGCTCGCGTGAATCCGGTTTGACGCGATGTCTCAGCGGTGAAATCAAACCTCGGCTCTCGCCTTGCACTGGCATAACCCCTATATGCCATCTTGCGATTGCTTGCGGGGCTTTCCCTAGGTTAAGAGCAATGGCCCCAGCGCACGGTGCGCTAATCGAAGACATCCAGATAGCGGCCCGTGAGCGCCGAACGGAGGCTAGACCATGCTTCAGAAAACCAGCCATTTCATGCGCCAGGCCAATCTCATCAACGGCGAATGGGTGCAGGCCGACAGCGGCCAGACGGTCGACGTCACCAATCCGGCAACCGGCCTCAAGATCGGCACCGTGCCCAAGGCAGGCAAGGTCGAGACCCGCCGCGCCATCGAAGCCGCCGACGAAGCTTTCAAGACCTGGCGCAAGACCACCGCGCTCGAGCGCTCGAAGCTGCTGCGCAAGCTGCACGATGCCATGATGGACAATCAGGATGTTCTGGCGGAGCTCCTGACCATTGAACAGGGCAAGTCGCTGTTCGAATCGAAGGGCGAGATCGGCTCGGCCGCCTCCTACATCCTGTGGTTCGCCGAGGAGGGCCGCCGCACCTATGGCGATGTCGTGCCGTCGCCATGGGCGGACCGCCGCATCCTGGTCACCAAGGAACCGGTCGGGGTCATCGCCGCCATCACGCCGTGGAATTTCCCGTCCTCGATGCTGGCCCGCAAGCTCGGACCGGCGCTCGCCGCGGGTTGCACCGCCGTGGTCAAGCCCGCCTCGCAGACGCCTTACTCCGGTCTCGCCTGGGGCGCGCTGGCCGAGGAAGTCGGCTTCCCCAAGGGCGTAGTCAACATCCTGACCGGTGCGGCCGGCGAAATTGGCGATGAGATCTGCGCCAATCCGCTGGTCAAGAAGATCACTTTTACCGGCTCGACCGAGGTCGGCAAGATCCTGATCCAGAAGTCGTCCGTCACCGTGAAGAAGGTGTCGATGGAGCTCGGGGGCAATGCGCCGTTCATCGTCTTCGACGACGCCGACATCGACCGCGCCGTCGCCGGTGCGATCACGGCCAAGTATCGCAATTCGGGCCAGACCTGCGTCTGTACGAACCGCTTCCTTGTCCAGGCCGGCGTCTATGACCGGTTCGTCGAGAAGCTGGCTGCCGCCAGCGACAAGCTGAAGGTCGGCTCCGGCCTGGAGGAGGGCGTGCAGCAGGGGCCGCTGATCGACGAGAAAGCGGTGGAGAAGGTCGAGGAACTGATCGCCGACGCGACTTCGAAGGGCGGCAAGATCGTCGCCGGCGGCAAGCGCCATGCGCTCGGCGGCTCGTTCTTCCAGCCGACCGTCATCGCCGATGCGACGCCCAAGATGCGCTTCATGAAGGAAGAGATTTTCGGGCCGGTGGCGCCCGTCTTCAGGTTCGAGACCGAGGAAGAGGCGATTGCGCTTGCCAATGACACCGAATTCGGCCTCGCCTGCTATTTCTACACCGGCGATCTCGGCCGCGCCTTCCGCGTCATGGAAGGGCTGAAATATGGCATGGTCGGCGTCAATGAAGGCCTGATCACCACGCCGGAAGCACCGTTCGGCGGCGTCAAGGAGTCCGGGCTCGGCAAGGAAGGCGGACATCAGGGTATCGAGGATTACCTCGACACCAAATATGTCTGCATCGGCGGCCTCGGCCTCTGATAGACTGTCGCCGGGACAGGCAGGCCTATGATCTGCCTGCCCCGGCTACGAAACGGGCCGTCTGGATCAACTGACGTTTGCGGGCATGGCAATGAAGGACGGCGAGGTTTTCGGCACCACCCAGGCGGGCGACCCGATTCGCCGCTTCACCATCAGAGGCGGCGGACTTAGCGCCAATATCCTCGGGCTCGGCGCGATCATCCAGGACCTGCGCCTAGCCGGCCACGATGCGCCTCTCGTGCTCGGCTATGATAATCTATCATCCTATGAAACCGATACGGCTTTCTTCGGCGCGGTCGTCGGCCGCTATGCCAACCGCATCCGCGACGGCCGTTTCACCATCGCCGGCAAGCGCTACCAGACCGAGCGCAATTTTCTCGACAAGCACACGCTGCATGGAGGCTCGCAAGGCTTTTTCCATCGGCCGTGGACGGTTTCGCTGCACGGGCGGGACTTCGTCACGCTGACGCTGCACGATCCCGACGGCACGATGGGCTTTCCCGGGGCACTCGACGTCACCTGCACCTACCGGCTGAAGATCCCCGGTACGCTCAGCGTCGAGATATCAGCGACGTGCGAGGAGCCGACGCTGTGCAATCTCACGCAGCATTCCTACTTCAACCTCGATGATGGCGGGACGGGCGACATCCTCGATCACCGGATGATGCTCAATGCCGGCGCCTATCTGCCGGTGGATGGCGAAATGATTCCGACGGGCACGGTGAAGCCTGTCGACGGCACGCCCTTCGATTTCCGCCAGGCGCGGCCGCTGCGCATGGAGACCGAAGGCGAGCAGCTTGCCTACGACCAGAATTTCTGCCTCGCCTCGGCGCGTGGGCCGCTCAAGCAGGCGGCGTGGGTGCAAGGAGCGAGCTCCGGCGTCGAGATGGAACTGTGGACCACGGAGCCCGGCGTCCAGCTCTATACCGGCCAGTATGTGACGCCGCGCACGGGCCTGGAAGGGCGAAACCACAAAGCTTTCTGTGGTTTTTGCCTGGAGCCGCAAATATGGCCGGACGCACCGAACCGGCCCTATTTCCCGCAGGCGACACTGTGGCCGGGTGCGATCTACCATCACGTGACGGAATATCGGTTCCGGCTGCCCTGACCCTCAATCCGTTTCGAATGCCGCACGCAACGTCTCGAATGGCGCCAATGCGCCGCGAACCTGCACCACGCTGGCCGCGACACGGTGCGCGCGCTTTGTAGCCTCCGCAGGGGTGTGTCCGGCGAGACGCGCGGCGAGATAGCCGCCGTTGAAGGAATCGCCCGCGCCCGTGGTGTCGACGGGCGTGGCCACATGGATCGCCTGAACGTCCCGCAGCGTCCCGTTCTCGACGATCAGCGCCGGCTGTTCACCGTTCTTGACCACGACTTCGCCGACCAGTTGCCCGAGCCGCCCAGCCGTTGCCTGTGGCGCCTCATCGCCGAACAGCATCTGCTCGTCCGGGAAAGTCGGCAATGCGATGTCGGTGACGGCGAGCGCCTCCAGGATCGCGGCTTGCGCCTCCTCGCGATCGCGCCACAGCCGTGGCCGGTAGTTGGGATCGAAGGCGATCAGCGACCCCGCGGATCGCGCCTCGGCCACGGCCGATAGCAACGTGGCGCGCGCAGCGGAGTCCAGAATTCCCAAAGTGATTCCGGAAAAGTAGACAAGCGCCTGCTTTTCAAGGCTTTTTGCCAACGCAGCCGGATTGGAGGCAAGCTGCCTGGCAGCCGCATCGCCCCGCCAATAGGTGAAGGAGCGTTCCGCGCCGGTCAGCGTGATGGCATAGAGGCCGGGCCGCGCCCCCGGGATAACAGGGCTTTCGCCAATGCCGATGCCGTTGTCCGCGAAGAAGCCGATCTGGTCTTGCGAGAAAGGATCGTCTCCGAAAGCCGAGACGTAGGTCGCTGGCCTTCCACTCAGCGCATGCAGGGCCCACAGCGTGTTGAACGTATCGCCGGCAAATCCCATGCGCCAGTTCGAACCCGTTTGGCCCGAAAGCTCGATCATGCATTCGCCGATCGAGGCGACACCTTTGCCGATCATGATCCATTCCCCTGTTACGATGCTGCTGTAGCTTTTTGGAGAGTAGAGCGCCATGCTTGGCAAGGGCGGTTTTTTCCGTCACCTGCGATTCCAACAGGTTTGGCGGGATGCGATCGGTGCGGCAAAACGTTATCCCCTGAAGAGGAACCGGCTTGGCTTCGATATGGCGTTATCTTTTGGCGGGTCTTGGTCTGGCAGCCTTGCTGGCTGGCATCCTGGCAGTGGTCTATCTGACCGCACCGCGAACCGCGCAGGTTGCCGGCCCGGATATCTCCCGAACCAAAAAGACCGAGAACGGATTGTTCATGGCGAGCTTCGCGCCGGAACGCGGCGTCGTCCGTCAAGGCGAACTGGAAGCCTGGCTGTTGACGTTGAAGACGATAGCCGGGACGCCGGTGGAAGGGGCCGCGATCGCGGTATCGGGAGGCATGCCGCAGCACCGCCACGGCCTGCCGACCAGCCCGCAAGCGACGGACTATCTCGGCGACGGGCGCTATCGCATCGAGGGAGTGAAATTCACCATGAGCGGCTGGTGGCAGTTGCATTTTGCCATCTCCGCGACGGCTGGGTCGGATACGGTCGTCTTCAACGTCGTGCTGTGAGCCGCAGATGAGGCGTCTTGCGCGCTTTTTCGTCTTGATGGCGATGGCCGTTCTTGCCGGCTGCGGCAAGCCGGATTTTTCCGATGCCGAGAAGAAGACCATCGCCTCGCTGGCGCTGTCGAGGCTGCCGGCGCTGAAACCCGACACCACCAACCGGTTCGCCGATGTCCCGGCCGCCGCTGCCCTTGGCTCGACGCTGTTCTTCGACGCCAGCATGAGCCGCGACGGCACGGTGTCCTGCTCGACCTGCCACAAGATCGACCGGCAGTTTCAGGACGGCTTGCCGCAGGCGGTTGGCGTCGGCCGCACGAACCGGCGTACCATGCCGCTCGCCGGCATCGCGCGCGATCCCTGGTTTTTCTGGGACGGACGGCGCGACAGCCTGTGGGCGCAGGCGCTCACGCCGCTGGAGAACCCGCTGGAGCAGGCGGGAAACCGTGCCGCCTATGCGCATTACATCAAGGCGCGCTTCGGCGACCGCTATGAGCGCATCTTCGGCCCGCTGCCCGATCTGTCCGACATACCAGCCAATGCCAGTCCGCTCGGCAGCGATGCCGAGAAGGCTGCATGGAGCGCCATGAGCGACCAGCAGCGTGACGCGATAAACCGGGTGTTCGCCAACATCGGCAAGGCAATCGCTGCCTTCGAACGCTCGATCGAGCCGCCGCAGGCCCGCTTCGACCGGTTCGCGCTGGACCTGGCGACCGGCGCCGAGCCGAAAGGCGACGCCGCCTTCTCCCGGGAGGAAATCCTCGGCCTGAAACTGTTCATCGGCAAGGCCAATTGCGTGACCTGCCACAATGGGCCGCGCTTCACCGACAATGGGTTCCACAACACCGGCGTGCCGCCGGTCAACGGGCTGCCGCCGGATCGCGGCCGCGTCGACGCGGTACGCCAAGTTCAGGCCGACCCGTTCAACTGCTTCGGCGCCTATCGCGATGGCGATGTCGGCGCCTGCGGCGAATTGCGGTTCATGGTCAAGGATGCGCCGGAATTGGTGCGCGCCTACAAGACGCCTTCGCTGCGCGGCGCGGCCACGCGGCCGCCCTACATGCACGCCGGTCAGTTTGCGTCGCTCGACGAAGTGGTGGCGCACTACGCGAAGGCAGCCCCCAGCGTTGAGGGTACATCCGAAATTCATCCGCTTGAGCTGTCGGACCGCGAGCGCGCGGCGCTGGTGGCGTTTTTGAAGACCTTGGCGGAGTGAATTATCGATCCTTCACAGTCTCCATCGCCACGAAGGTCGAGGTCTGGGCGACATGGGGCAAGGCGGAGATGCGTTCGCCGAGCACGCGGCGGTAGGCGGCGATGTCCCGGGTCCGCACCTTCAAGAGGTAGTCGAAGCTCGACGCCATCATGTGGCACTGCTCGATCTCGGGCACGGCCTGTACGGCACGGTTGAAGGCATCGAGTGCGGCCGAACGGGTGTCGGACAGTTTCACCTGGACGAAGGCGACATGGCCTTCGCCCATGCGCTCGCGGTCGATAATCGCCTGGTAGCCCCTGATATAGCCGTCCTTCTCCAGCCGCTTCACCCGCGCCTGCACCGGCGTCTTGGACAGGCCGACCTTGGCGGCGAGCTCCGACATGGAAAGCCTGCCGGCGCTTGCCAGCGCCGACAGGATGTTCCTGTCGATGCGGTCCAATTGGTCTTCCCTCATCGGAAATGCAGCCTTCTTCGGGTAGTTTGCGGTGATATGATAGATCGATCGAACTGCAATGTCGATTTCTTCAGACCGCCTGAAAATCGGGACTTGTGCTAGCTTGCGCCATTCGGTCCGGTGACCGCCGGCCCGCTCCCTTGTGCTTGCCCGTAGGACCCGCCATGCCAGCGCTCGACGCCATCCGCCAGCAAATCCGCGCCAACTATCTGCCCGACGAGGATCAGGCCGTGAAGGCGCTGGCCGAGGCGAGCGGCCTCTCGGCGGAGGACCGCCGGGCGATCTCGGCTCATGCCGCCGATCTGGTGCGGGCGGTGCGCGGCTCGTCCGATCCGCGGCTGATGGAGGTTTTCCTGTCCGCCTATGGCCTCTCCACCAAGGAAGGCGTGGCCCTGATGTGCCTGGCCGAGGCGCTGCTGCGCGTGCCCGATACCGAGACCATGGACGACCTCATCGCCGACAAGATCGCGCCGCACGACTGGTCGGCGCATTCGGGCGGCTCAAGCTCCATCTTCGTCAACGCCTCGACCTGGGCGCTGATGCTGACCGGCCGCGTGCTCGACGAAGGCGAGGGCGGCATCGAAGGCACGCTGCGCGCCATGGTGCGCAGGCTCGGCGAGCCCGTCATCCGCAAGGCGGTGGCGGCGGCGATGCGCGAGATGGGCGAGCAGTTCGTGCTCGGCCGCACCATCGCCGAAGCCGTGAAGCGCGGCCGGCCGATGACGCAGAAGGGTTATCTCTATTCCTTCGACATGCTGGGCGAGGCGGCCCGCACCGAGGCCGATGCGCTGCGCTACCACAAGGCCTATGCAGACGCCATCTCGTCACTCGATGCCGGTTCAAACGGGCCTGATATCCGCCACAACCACGGCATCTCGGTGAAGCTCTCGGCGCTGCATCCGCGCTACGAGGAAGCGCAGAAGGAAGAGATGCTGCCTGTCATGGCCGAGCGGCTCCTTTCGCTGGCGCTCGCGGCGCGCCATTCGCGCATGGGCCTCAATATCGATGCCGAGGAGGCCGATCGCCTCGACCTCTCGCTCGACGTCATCGAGCGCGTGCTTGCCGAGCCGGAGCTTGCAGGCTGGAACGGCTTTGGCGTCGTCGTCCAGGCCTATGGTCCGCGCGCTGCCTTCGTCATCGACTGGCTCTATGCGCTTGCCACGAAATGCGATCGCACCATCATGGTGCGGCTGGTCAAGGGTGCCTATTGGGATACCGAGATCAAGCGGGCGCAGACGCTGGGGCTCGCCGGCTACCCCGTCTTCACCCGCAAGGTCAACACCGACGTTTCTTATCTCGCTTGCGCGAGAAAGCTTTTGTCGATGACCGATCGCATCTATCCGCAATTCGCCACCCACAATGCCCACACTGTCGCCGCCATCCTGTCGATGACGAAGAACCGTGAGAGCTTCGAGTTCCAGCGCCTGCACGGGATGGGCGAGGCGTTGCACGAGACGGTGCGTAAGGCCGAAGGCACGCGCTGCCGCATCTACGCGCCTGTCGGCGCGCATTCCGACCTGCTCGCCTATCTGGTGCGCCGGCTGCTGGAGAACGGCGCCAATTCATCTTTCGTCCACCAACTCACCGACGAGGATGTCGAGCCCGAAGACATCGCGCGCGACCCGCTAGAAGCGGTCGAGAGCCAAGGCCCCGCCGCCAATCCCGCGATCCCCCGGCCTGCCGTCATCTTCGGTGCAAGCCGCCGCAACTCGAAAGGGTTCGACATCACCGATCCGGTGACGTTGGCAGCGATCGACAAGGAGAGGACAGCCTTCGCGGGCCCTAACCGCTGGCACGCCAAGCCGATCACGCGCGCGGCCGGCTATGGCGAGCAACGCCCGGTCGTCAATCCCGCCAGGCCTTCGGAAGTGGTGGGCATGGTCAGCGAAGCCACCGCCAAGCAGGCGGCAACCGCCGTGCGCATCGCCGTCGAAGCGCAGCCAGCCTGGGCAAAGCGTCCGGTTGCCGAGCGCGCGGCCATCCTCAATCGCGCCGCCGATCTCTACGAGGCCAATGCCGTCGAATTCTTCGCGCTGGCCACCCGCGAGGCCGGCAAATCGCTGGCCGACGGCGTCGCCGAAGTGCGCGAAGCGGTGGATTTCCTGCGCTATTACGCGGCCGAGGCGGCCAATGCCGAAGCGGGCACCGAGGCGCGCGGCGTCATTGTCTGCATCTCGCCGTGGAATTTCCCCCTCGCCATCTTCACCGGCCAGATCGCCGCAGCGCTCGTCACCGGCAATTCGGTAATTGCAAAGCCCGCCGAACAGACGCCGCTGATCGCTTTCCGAGCCGTCGAAATGCTGCGCGAGGCCGGCGTGCCGGAAGACGTCATCCAGCTTCTGCCGGGCGATGGCCCCTCGGTCGGCGGGCCACTGACATCAGATCCGCGCATTGCCGGCGTCTGCTTCACCGGCTCGACCGAGGTCGCCAAGCTGATCGAGAAGCAACTGGCCGAGACAGCCGCGCCCGATGCCATGCTGATCGCCGAGACGGGCGGGCTGAATGCCATGATCGTCGATTCCACCGCGCTGCCCGAGCAGGCGGTGCGCGATATCCTCGCCTCCGCGTTCCAGAGTGCGGGCCAGCGCTGTTCGGCGCTGCGCATCCTCTATGTGCAGAAGGATGTCGAGAAGAAGATGCTGGAGATGCTGAAGGGCGCCATGGAGGCGCTCAAGGTCGGCGATCCCTGGGCCATCTCGACGGATGTCGGTCCCGTCATCGACGACGAGGCGCAGGGTTCGATCCGCGATTACTGCACGACGATGGGTTTGCAGGGACGGCTGATCGCCAAGCTCGAAGCGCCCAAGGACGGCCGCTTCGTCGCGCCGCATGTGTTCCGGGTCAAGGGTATCGAGGAGATGGAGCGCGAAGTGTTCGGGCCGGTGCTCCATGTCGCAAGTTTCGACGTCGACGAGATCGACGCGGTGATCGCCGCCATCAACCGCAAGGGCTACGGCCTGACCTTCGGTCTGCACACCCGCATCGAGGGTCGCGTGCAGCATTTCGTCGATGGGATCCATGCCGGCAACATCTATGTCAACCGCAACCAGATCGGGGCGGTCGTCGGCTCGCAGCCATTCGGCGGCGAGGGGCTGTCCGGGACCGGGCCCAAAGCCGGCGGACCGCATTATCTCCGGCGCTTTCGCAAGGGACCGGAGGCAGGCACGCCTGTTGGCGACGGCCACAAGGTGACGGCGACCGAACTCGCCGACAATCTGTCCGATCCCGCGCTTGGCGGCTGGTCGACGCGGCCGGACCGCATCGCCATCCTGCGCAAGCACCTGCGAGGCAAAGGTGCCGCGGCGATCGGTGCCGCCGCCGCAATCGATTTCGGCCAGGTCGACCTGCCCGGGCCGACCGGCGAGGCCAATACCCTGTCATTGGCGCCGCGCGGCCGGGTGCTGTGCTTGGGACCGGACGGCGACACGCTGCTTGCGCAGACGATCCAGGCGCTCGCCGCCGGCAACGCGGTGCTGGCGGTGGCGCCAGGCGCGCCGGCGGCGCTTTCGGCGCTGACCGGCAAGGGCCTGCCGCTGGCGGCGATCGACGGCCGCCCCGATCCGGTTGAGGCGCGTTCGTTACGCGTCGACGTCGTCGCCTTCTCGGGGACGCCGGAGGCGGCGCGCATCGTGCGCAAGGTGATCGCCGAACGCTCAGGGCCGATCGTGCCGCTGGTAAGCGAAGTGCTCAACCCCGCGGCCTATGCGCATGAGCGGGCCGTCTGCGTCGACACGACCGCCGCGGGCGGCAATGCCAGCCTGCTTGCGGCGGCGTGAGGACCCTTATCCGGCTGGCGAGGTCGCTTCAGGCGCCCTCGACGACCGAAAAACCCTCGAACTGGGGATGGCCGAGATAGTGGACCTTCGTCGTGCCGACATTCCTGTGGGCGGCGCGAAAGTTCTCCGACTTGGTCCAGGCGACGAAATCGTCGTGGCTTGCCCAGACCGTGTGCGAGGCAAACAGCGTATAGCCCTCGGTCTCGTTGACTGGGCCGCGCAGCAGATGGAACTCCCGGAAGCCTTTCATTTCCGCAAGGCTGGAATCGCGGTTTTTCCATACGGCTTCGAAATCGGCTTCCGAGCCGTTCTGCACCTTGAAGCGGTTCATGGCGATGTACATGAAGTTCCTTTCAATTTCCTGGACTGAGACGGGTGGTTCCCGATTGGTACGTTCAGAAAGGCCTGCTTGCGTGCCGCAGGATGCCGCGTGCGGCCCCACGCCGTGCTCAGACCCCGAAGGCGATGCCGGTCTTGGCATCTGTCTTGAGTTTTCGCATGCAGGTGTTCGGCTCGACGCCGGTGCCGACGCATTCGGTCGCGCTGTTGATCAGCACGCGGCTGACCTTGGCGCAGTTGGTGCCGGCGAGATCGAAGCGCGTCACCTTGGTCTTGCCGGCCGGCAGGTCCTTGAAGTCGAGCACGGTCAGGCGGTCGACGACGCCGGCGTCGTTGAACAGCGCGATCTCGAACGCCGCCCTGGAAAGGTCGGCGCCGAGATTGTTGGTGACCACGAAGGTCAGGCGGCAGCCCTTTTCAGACGGTTGCGCGCCATTGAGTTCGAGGGAGAGAGCAGGCGCCGGCGCGGACTCTTGTGCCCACGCCGGAACCGCTGCAAGCGACATCGCCAGCGCCGAGGTCAGCAGACGAAGGGATGCCGTCAAGTTCGTCATCATCATCCTCCAAATCGCATCGTTGCCGCCAGCTTCAGCGTTATGCCCGGTTCATAGACCGCGACCGTGGTGCTGCCGTTCAACGGATTGGCGTATTTGACATCGAACAGATTGTCGGCGCGGAAATCAACCTTCAGATTGTCGGTCGCCTGGTAGCTGGCGAAAGCGTTGACCAGCGTATAGTCCTCGGCGATCAGGTTACCCTTGGGCTTGCCATTGTACTGCACCTCGCCGCCGACAGTGAGTTTGTCCTCGAGGAAGCGCAGGCCGAGCTGCACGGTGACCTGCGCGGACGGTATCGTGGCAAGGTCCGCCCGATCGCCTTCGT
This sequence comes from Mesorhizobium sp. B2-4-1, assembly GCF_006442185.1. Classification (NCBI taxonomy): domain Bacteria; kingdom Pseudomonadati; phylum Pseudomonadota; class Alphaproteobacteria; order Hyphomicrobiales; family Phyllobacteriaceae; genus Mesorhizobium; species Mesorhizobium sp. B2-4-1. The sequence goes on from NZ_VFVN01000003.1 coordinate 456,115, forward strand.
AGGATATGGTGTGACCATTGATGATGGAGGCGGAAAGTCCGGCGTAGCCCCATGCTGTATCATAAACGCCTTCCATCTCGAAGCCGTTGATCTTTGCCTTGGCGAAGTTCTGGTACTGGAAGCAGATCGGAATGCCCGGCCCGAAGGGGCAGCCGCTGGTCGGATCGAAGGCCGACAGCGTAACGCCGTCAATATAATCGTCGACGTCGTTGTTGAAATAGGCTGCCTTCAGCCGAAACGCGTCGCCGGATTCCAGAATGTCGTTCTGCTTGTAATTGACACCGAATTCGACGGTCTTGCCGGTTTCGGGCTTCAAATTGGGATTGGGCAGGAACGGGAAGCTGACGCCCGCCGGATGGTTGCCGCTGATCAGGGTTTCGGTCAGCGAAGGCGACCGGTAGCCCTCCGCGTAGGTGCCGTAGAATTGCAGGCCGGCAAGGCCGGCGCTTTCGAAAGGCGAGACGCCGACGGTGATGCGCGGCGACAGCCGGTCGCCCGACGTTTCGTGCGTGTCGTCCTCGAGGCTGTAATTGTCATAGCGCAGCCCGGCAATGACTTCGAGCCAATCCCAGCTGAGCTTGTCCTGAACGTAGGCGCCAGAAACGTTGCGCTTGCCGGAAGGCGTGTAGAAGCTGTCACCGCCTGCCGTGCCGCCAGTCTCGACGTCGTCATTCACCCAGTCGCCGCCATAGGTCAGTTCATGCGCGAGGCCGCCTGTCTCGAATCGCGACGTGTTCCAGATGTCGATGGCGGCGGTGCCGACATCGAAGGCCGACGTCGAACCCGCCGGCAACATCACGGGAAGGCCGGTGACGGGATCGAAGCGGTTTTGCGGAACAAGGCCGGTCAGGTCGAGATTGGTCTTGTTGTAGGAGGTGTTGACGTGGAGGTCGAGCCAGCTCCTGTCTTCGTCCGTGATATTGTAGCGAGCGGTGAAGGTGTTCGACTTCAGGTCGACGTCATTGACCGGCATGCCGCCGCTGATCTCGTTCCAGCCGTCGCTCGAACCGACCCAGCCGAGCTTCAGTTCGCTATTGTCGCTCGGGCGGATTGTGGTCTTTAGCAATCCGCTCAATACGTCGAAGCCGGTGCCCTTGACGGTGTCGCCGTCGCCATCCTTGTAGTCGTCATAATTGCGGTAGACGATGTTGCCCAGCGCATCCAAATTGTCGTTAAAGCGATAGGCGCCGGATGCGCTGGTGGTCCAGCCCTTGCCGTTGCTCTCGTAGCGTCCGGTGACGGAACCAGCCCATGTCTCGTCCGGCTTGAGGAAGTCCTGGGCGTCCTTGGTGTCGAAGAAGACCACGCCGCCGATCGCGCCCGAGCCATAGGTGTTGGCGACCGGCCCGCGGATCACGTCGACGGATTTGATAAGCTCGGGGTCGACGTAGAAGGTCGATTGGGTGCCATGGTCGGAACGTTGGAAGTTCTGCCGCGCGCCGTCGACGATAACCGCGACGCGACCGAAATCCTGCAGGCCGCGGATATTGACGCTGGTGCTGACGCGCCTGGCATCGGCCTGCGCCGCGACGCCGGGCACGCCGAACAGCATTTCGTTCGGCGTCGTCGCCATGCGGCGGTCGAGCTGTTCCTGGTCGACATGGCTGGCCGAGGCCAGCGATTGGATGGCCGTTTCTCCGGTGCGGCTAATGACCAGAACCTTGTCGAGCAGTGTTGCGCCCGCTGGCGCCGGCTTTTCCTGCTCAGCCTGCTTCGATTGATCGGCCTGCTCTCCCGCCGCCTGTGCTGATTGCTGAGCGTTGGCAGGTGGCACGAACAAGGCAATCGCCGCCACGCCCGCCAGCAAAGCCGCTGCACCGTTCGGCCCCGACCAGCCGCGCCGTTCCCAAATCGCTAACCCCATGTGCCCCAACTCCAAAGTTTCCAGGTTCGATGCGGGCTGGCCTGGGGCTGGCTGGCATTTGTGATCGCATTCCCGTCTTAAATCTTGACTCATTTAATCTGGTATTGCACTGACTAGTAAACATGATTATTCAAGTCAAGAATGAATCGGATGACGCAAACGCCTAGCCAGACGCCCGGCACAGGAAAGGGACCGATCCACATGAACAAGCACAATCCCAACGACTTCCGCTATCGCGTCCGCCGTTCCGACGATGCCTCCGCCCGCTTCGACCGCGTTCCGCTGGCGGTGCGGACGCTGTCGAGCAACACGCTGTTCCAAGGTGAGCACGAGATCGGCATCGAGCATCACGGCGCGCTCTACCGGCTCAAGATCACCCGTCAGGGCAAGCTCATCCTCAACAAGTAAGCGTAAGGTAGCAGGACAATGGACCAGCGCGTAAAACCCACCCCGCACGAAATCCGGCGGGCGCGGACGGACAATCCGAAAACGCGCGAGCGCGATCTGGCCGCACAGCTTGGCATTTCGGAGGCTGAGTTGGTGGCCGCGCATTGCGGCGACGGTGTCGTTCGCGTCGAGCCACGCGTCAACGATCTTCTGACCGGCCTCGAAGCCGTCGGCGAGGTGATGGCGCTCACCCGCAACGAAAGCGCCGTGCATGAAAAGATCGGCGCCTACGACAAGGTCGTCACCGGCAATCACAATGCCATGGTGCTGGGCGAGAACATCGACCTGCGCATTTTCCCGAAAATATGGGCGCACGGCTTTGCCGTGGAAAAACGCGACGGCGACGACATCCGCCGCAGCCTGCAATTCTTCGACGCGGCGGGCGAGGCGGTGCACAAGGTGCATCTGCGGCCGGGGTCAAACCTCTATGCCTATCAGAAACTGGTCGCTTCGCTGGAATCGCCGAACCAGGAGCCACTGGTCGCCATTTCGGGGCCAGCCGCCGAGAACGAAGGCGAGGCGGTGACAACGACCGCGAATCTCGACGATCTGCGCGATCGCTGGAGCCGGCTGACCGACGTGCATCAGTTCTTCGGCATGCTGAAGACGTTGAAGCTCAGCCGCCGCCAGGCGGTGCGCATGGTGGGCCAGGACTATGCATGGCTGCTCGACAATGATGCGGTGAGAGCCATGTTCAATCGTGCCGCCGAGGGCGAGATGCCGATCATGTGCTTTGTGGGAAACCGTGGCTGTATCCAAATCCATTCCGGTCCGGTCAAGTCGATCAAGCCAATGGGGCCATGGATCAATGTGCTGGACGAGACCTTCCATCTGCACCTGCGCACCGACCACATTCATGAGGTCTGGGCCGTGCGCAAGCCGACCAGGGACGGCCATGTCACGTCGCTGGAGGTCTACGACGCCGGCGGCAACATGATCATCCAGTTCTTCGGCAAGCGCCATGAAGGAGAGGGTGAGCGCGACGACTGGCGCTTCCTGGCCGAAAACCTGCCGCGCATTCCAAGCCCGACCGCAGCCTGAGGAAACAACGATGGGTCTTCTCACCGGATTGACGGCTGCGCGCGGATCGATGCTTGGCCCGATGCTCGGCTTTTCCCTTGCTTTCGGCGCGCTACAGCCGGCCGACGCCGGCGACGGTGTCTCCGTCTTCGCCGATCCCACCAGGATCGCGTCGATCGGCGGCTCGATCACCGAGATCGTCTATGCGCTCGGCGAGGAAAAGCGTCTTGTGGCGCGCGATTCCACCAGCCGCTATCCGAAAGCAGCTCTCGACCTGCCAGATGTCGGCTACATGCGCCAGCTGTCGCCGGAGGGTGTGCTGTCGGTCAACCCTTCGGGCATGCTGGCGCTGCACGGCAGCGGCCCCAAGGAGGCGCTCGATGTGCTGAAGAAGACGAGCATCCCCTTCATCGAAGTGCCTGACCGGTACGACCGTGAAGGCATCCTCGAAAAGGTCCGCGTGGTCGGCAAGGCGCTCGGCGCCGACGCCAAGGCCGAAGCGCTGGCCAGGGAGATCGATGCCAAGCTGCAGGCGGCGGAAAAGCAGACGGCCTCGATCGAGGAGCGCAAGCGCGTTCTGTTCGTGCTGTCGATGCAGGGCGGCAAGATCATGGCGGCCGGCAGCGATACCGCTGCCAACGGCATCATCAAGCTGGCCGGCGGCGTCAACGCGATCGAAGGCTTCTCCGGCTACAAGCAACTGTCCGACGAGGCTGTTGTCACCGCCAGGCCGGACGCGATCCTGATGATGAGCAATGCCGGGCCGCCGGTATCGGACGATGAACTGTTCGGCAACGCATCGATCGCCTCGACGCCGGCCGGAACCGCGCGCAAGCTGATCCGCATCGACGGCGGCTATCTGCTCGGCTTCGGACCACGCACGGCCGACGCCGTCCACGACCTCGCCGCCGCGTTCTATGGCACGCAGATTACGGACTGAGCGGCATGGTCGACCAGTCGATCGCCGGGCCGGCGGAGAGGAAGATGGCCAGCGACGGTGACCGTTCCGGGCGCGCCCGTCTGGTCATCGCGCTCGCCTGCGTCGTGCTTGCGGCAGCGGTATTGCTGTCGCTGACTTCCGGCGCCTCGGATGCGTCCGCCGTCAAGGTGGTCGGCGACTGGCTGTTCGGCGCAGCGCCTGGCGACGTGGCGATGAGCGCGCGAGATCGCCTCATCGTCTATGACATAAGGCTGCCGCGCGTCGTGCTCGGCGTGCTGATCGGGGCTGCGCTCGCGGTCTCCGGCGCGGTCATGCAGGGGCTGTTCCGCAATCCGCTTGCCGACCCCGGCCTTATCGGTGTTTCGGCGGGCTCCAGCCTCGGCGCGGTGGCCGTCATCGTGCTCGGCACGACCGTGCTGTCGCCGGTGACCGCCTCGTTCGGCGCGCTGACCCTTCCTCTGGCGGCCTTCGGCGGTGGTTTGTCGGTGACGTTGCTGCTCTACAAGGTCGCGACGCGGCAGGGCCGCACATCCGTCGCCACCATGCTGCTTGCCGGCCTGGCGCTGGCCGCACTTGCCATGGCGCTGACCGGTATCCTGATCTTCATGGCCGACGACCGGCAACTGCGCGACCTGACCTTCTGGCAACTCGGCTCGCTGGCCGGTGCGACATGGCAGAAGATCGGCTCTGTCGGCCCGGTCATCGTGCTTTCGCTGGCGGCGATGCCGTTCCTGGCTCGCGGCCTCAATGCGCTGGCGCTGGGCGAGGCGACCGCCGGCCATCTCGGCATCCCGGTGCAACGGCTTAAGTACACGGCCATCGTCGGCGTCTCGGCGGCGGTCGGCGCCTCCGTCGCCGTCAGCGGCGGCATCGGTTTCATCGGCATCGTGGTGCCGCATCTGCTGCGCCTGCTGATCGGCCCCGACAATCGCTATCTGCTGCCTGCCTCGGCGCTGCTCGGCGCCTCGCTGCTGCTTTTGGCCGACGCGGTCGCGCGCACCATCGTGGCGCCCGCCGAACTGCCGATCGGCATCGTCACGGCGATCGCCGGGGCGCCGTTCTTCCTCTGGATCCTGCTGCGCAAGCGCGGCGTCATCGACCTGTAGGGGTGTTTCATGATCGAAGCGCGCGATGTTTCGGTGGCGATCGGCAGGAAAGGCATTGTCGCCGGCGTCGATTTCGAGGTCAGGCCGGGTGAGATTTCGGCCATTGTCGGCCCCAATGGGTCGGGCAAGACGACCTTCCTCAAGGCGCTGTCGGGGGAACTCGCGCATACCGGCCGGATTGCCATCAACGGCCGCGAGCTCTCGACGATAACGCCAGTCGAGGCGGCGACGCTGCGCGCGGTGCTGCCGCAGGCGACGACCTTGTCGTTTCCCTTTACCGTGCGCGAGATTGTCAGGCTCGGCCTTGTCGGAGGCCGCTCGGGTGTGCTGCCGGGCGAGGACGAACGCCTGCCGGAACGGGCGCTGGCGCGTGTCGACCTCGACGGTTTCGCCGGCCGCTTCTATCAGGAGCTTTCCGGCGGCGAGCAGCAGCGCGTTCAACTCGCCCGCGTGCTGTGCCAGGTCTGGGCGCCGGTGCTCGACGGCAAGCCGCGCTATCTGTTCCTGGACGAGCCGGTGTCCAGCCTCGACATCAAGCACCAGCTGATCATCATGAACATTGCTCGCGACTTCGCCAGAAGGGGCGGCGGCGTGGTTGCCATCCTGCACGACCTCAACCTGACGGCGATGTATGCCGACCGGATTTTCGTCATGCACCGCGGCCGGCTTGCCGCCACCGGTTCGCCGCGGGATGTGTTGAGCGACGATCTGATCGAAAGGGTGTTCGGTTGCCGCTTGAGGGTCGGAGTCCTGCCCGCCGGCAATATGCCGTTCGTGCTGCCTCAATCAGCGGCCTAGATTCTGGCAGCGGCCTAGATTCTGGACGTTCGCCGCAGGTCCAGCCTGCGGCGAACCGGATCAGGCCGCCGGTGCGCGGCGCTCCAGCAGGTCAATGCCGAGCAGGTTGCGCACGTTCGGACGCGCCGCCACGAGATCGGCGATCGTGTAGCGGGCAAGCACCGCGAAGAAGGCGTTGAGCGCCTCGCGCAATGCGGAATTCAACGCGCAACTGTCGACCAGAGGGCATTCCGCGGCATCGTTCTCGAAGCACTCGGCCATGGCGAAGCTTTCCTCCGTCACGCGCACGACGTCGAACAGATTGATCGATTCCGCGGCACGGCCAAGCCTGACGCCGCCATTGCGGCCACGCACCGTCTCGACAAGGCCATTCTCAACCAGTGGCTGGAGGATCTTGAACAGGAAAAGCTCCGACACCGAATAGGCGGCGGCGATCTCGGGGATGCGGCTCAGCCGATCGGTATTGGCCGCGCAATACATCAGGATGCGCATGGCGTAATTGGTCTGGCGGGTAAGTCGCATCTTGTCCTCACAAAGCGCCGGCGAGCTGCGATCACGCCAGATTTTGAACTTTGCTGGTGCGGCTTTGCTCCGAGCTTTCGGATTCGCCACACTGGCCTCGGCGGAATATGGCCTATACCTTGGAATAATTCCAGACTAGCTTCGCCTAATAGCTGAATATTCCCGTCAACTTTGTGTGCGCAACGCGGCAAGACGCGGGCCGAATCGGCTGTCACGCGCATTTTCTCGGGCGAAACACCAGAGCGGTCCAGTGATTGGCAGAATGGCCGACCGCCCTAACTCTTTGTTTTCACGCAATTCCCTGGGGAAAGCGCCAGGCGCTTTTCCAGAGAACAGCGTTACACACCTTTCCTGGAATGCTCTAAATAGATCAGAGATCGACGAGGAGCGGCTCTGACATGTCACAATCAGCCACGGCCCTGGCTTCCGGCGGATACGATGCCGACGCGCATGCCAAGCTTACAATGCTGCGGCGGACCAAATTCGTCGCCACGGCGGCACTTGCGCTTTGCGTCGCCGTGTTCGCTCTGGCCAAGTCCTTCGAGAGCACCTATCCCTGGCTCGGCTTCGTCGCCGCCTTTGCCGAGGCGGCGACCATTGGCGGCCTGGCCGACTGGTATGCGGTGGTCGCGCTGTTCAAGCGGCCTCTCGGTCTGCCGATCCCGCACACCGCGATCATTCCCGAGAACCAGAACCGTATCGCCGATAGTCTCGGCCGTTTCATCGAAGCCAATTTCCTTGCCCCCGAGCCGGTGCGCGAAAAGTTGGCCGAGGTCGATTTCTCGGCGCTCGTCGCCGACTGGCTGGCCGATTCCGAACGTGCCGCGGGCCTGTCGCGTTTCGTCGTGCGCCTGGTTCCGCAGACGCTTGCCGCCGTCGAGCAATCGGGGCTGCGCGGCTTCGTCACCAGCCGGATGCTGGAGCAGATCGAAAAAGTGCCGCTGGCGCCGTTGGCGGCCGAATTGCTCTCGGCCCTGACCGACGATCGCCGTCACCAGAGGCTTTTCGATGAGTTCATCAAGGTGATCGGCCGGTTCCTCAACGATGAACAGGCGCTGACGACCATGCGCGAAAAGATCCGCGAGGAACTGCCGTCGCTGTTCAACCTGTTCAGGGCCGACGCCTATCTCCTGAAGAAGATCGTCGCCTCGGCCGGTTCGCTGCTCGACGAGGTGAGAGCCGATCCCGACCACCCGATGCGCACCGAATTCGACCGTTTCGCGCAAGCCTTCGTCGAGCGGCTGAGAACGTCGAAGCAATATGCAAGGCGCGCCGAGAAGCTGAAGCGCGATTTCCTCGCCAGGCCGGAAGTCAAGGCGCTGGCCGGCGACATGTGGGAAAGCCTCAGCCTGTTCATCGAGCAGGATGCCAAGGCGCCGCGATCGATCATCCGCGCGCATCTTGCCAACATGTTCGTCGAGGTCGGCCGGCATCTGGCCGGAGACGCCAAGATCAGGGCCGACATGAACCAGGGATTCGTGGTGGCGCTGTCCTCTTTCGTCGAGAGCCAGAAGAGCGGCGTATCGAAATTCATCGCCGACCAGGTCAAGCGCTGGGACCTGGCGCAGCTGACGCGGTTGATCGAGATGAATATCGGCCGGGACCTGCAATATATCCGCTTCAACGGCATGATCATCGGCGGTCTGGCTGGCATCGCGCTTTACACCGCGGAGCGGCTGTTTCTCGTCAATTGACGGGCGCACGCCATGCCCTATTCTCATGGGCGGGGCATCAGCAGTCGCGGCAACAGGGGAGCAGATAAGCATGGCCAAACAACCGGATTCCGATTCCTTCACGGACATGTTCGGCCGGTTCGGCCGCGACCTGAAACTGCCCAATGTCGATGTCGAGGCAATCCTCGCGCACCACCGCAAGAACCTTGAAGCGCTGGAGAAATCGGCGCGGGCAAGTGCCGCCGGCGCGTCGTCGCTGTTCTCCAGGCAACGCGAGATGCTGCAGGACACGCTGCGCGAAATTGCCGACATGACGCAAGGCTACAGAGCGCCCGGCACGCCGCAGGACCTGATGGCCAAGCAGACTGAGTTCGCCAGGAAATCCTTCGAGACCACGCTGAAGAATGCCAGCGAAGTGGCCGAGCTGGTCAGGAAATCCGGCACCGAATCGGTCGACATCCTGCGCATGCGCATCAAGGAGGCGATGGAGGAAATCCGCGCCGGCTACGAGAAGAAGTAGCTTGCGTGACAAAGACCGGTTGCCTGCCAACCCTGCGCCAGGCGTAGTTTGTTCGGATGCTCTTTCATCGGCCGCCATGCTTTTACACCATGGGTACCCTCAAATGCCAAGGCCGGGCGAACACGGCTTGGCGTAGGATCACGCCAGGATTCGCGTCGGTCCCGGCGGAACGGAATCATGCAGGGCGAATTGACAGAGGCCGCCGGTTCGTGGTCCGGAAGCGTTGGAAGCCATCGGGAAAACAGGAATGACCGAAATACGGCCTAAGACGCCGCCGACCTACGAGCAGTTGAGGACGATGTCCGGGCAGGAGCTTGGCGTCTCGGAATGGACGACAGTCGACCAGAACCGTATCAACCAGTTCGCCGAATGCACCGGCGATCATCAATGGATCCATGTCGACCCCGAACGGGCGCGGCGGCAAAGCCCGTTCCGCACGACGATCGCCCATGGCTATCTGACGCTGTCGATCATCGGCGCGCTGGCGCTCGGCATGGGAATCGTGCCCGAGAACACGCAGGCCGCCTTCAACTACGGCTTCGACAAGGTGCGTTTCCTGGCGCCGGTCAAGGTGGGCGCACGCATCCGGCTGCGCACCACGCTGCTGTCCATGGAGGACAGGGGGCCGGGCCAATACCTGATGAAGGCCGCCAACACCGTCGAGATCGAGGGCGAGGAAAAGCCGGCGCTGACGGCCGAGACGCTGGTCATGCTCTATGAGCGCCGCAAGCGGGCAGGGGCCTGAGCGGCATTCGCCCAAGCCCCCTGAATTGATCTTCGTCAGGCATTCTCCGCCCGCCGGCTCGGCAAAAGGCTGAGCGCCAGCGCCGCCACCGCCAGTGCCGTTGCCGTCTGGAAGGTCACCTGCATTCCGCTGGCCGCCGCCGCTGACGTCAGCATGCCTTGGCCGCCGGCTTCGCGTCCTCCGGCCGATGCGGCGGCGAATATGGCGCCCATGACGGAGGCGCCCGTAATGAGGCCAAGGTTGCGCGACAGATTGAGCAGGCCGGAGATGACGCCGCGTTGACCGGCGCCGACGCTGCTCATGACGGCGGCGTTGTTCGCTGTCTGGAACAGGGCATAACCGAAGCAGGTCACGGTGATGGGGACGACATAGCTGGCGATGCCGAGTGTCGTTATCGCCAGGGACAGGAGGAACGTGCCCGTGGCAAGGCCGAGCAGGCCCGCGACCATCATCCTTTTGGCTCCGAAGCGATCGGCAAGGCGTCCGGCAAGCAACGCCGACAGCGCAGAGACCAGCGGGCCTGTCGAGAGCACCAGTCCGACGTTTGCCGCCTCCAGTCCGAGCCCGCGCGAGAGATAGAACGGCGCAACCACCAAAGTCGCCATCATCACGGTGGCAACGATCAGGTTCATGGCCAGGCTGGCGCTCAGCGAGAGATCACGGAAGGCGGAAAGCTCGACCGATGGGTTTTTCGCCATCCTTTGCGCAGTGGCGAACAGGAAGATGCCGATGCCAGCCGCGACCAGCAGGCCGAGATTGATGAGCCCGAAACTGCCTCTACCCAGTGTCATCGCCAGCGCGTAGGCCGCCAATGCCAGGGCCAGCAGGCCCGTGCCCAAACCATCGAAGCCGGCTTGGCCGGTCCGCACCGTCCGGTTGCCGGTAGGCAAAGCACGCCAGGCCATTGCAAAGGTCAGGATGCCGAGCGGCACGTTGACCAGGAAAATCGAACGCCAGCCGAGAGCGGCGATCAGCAGGCCGCCTATGGAAGGGCCGAGCGTGGTGCCGATGGCCGACATGGCGCCGAGCAGGCCCATGGCGCTGCCGGTCCTGGCCTTGCTCACCGTCTCGGCGACAACGGCCAATGTCAGCGCCATCATCAGCGCCGCGCCAAGCCCTTGCACCGCCCGCGCCGCGATCAGCAGCCACAAAGCGGGCGAGAGGCCGCAGAGCACCGACGCCGATGTGAACAGCGCGATGCCGAAAAGCAGCAGCGGCCGCCGGCCGAGCATGTCGGCGAGGCGCCCGGCACCGACGATCAGGATGGTGATGGCGAGCAGATAGGCAATCACGACCCATTGCACCTGTTGGAACGAGGCATCGAATGCCTGCATCAGCGAGGGAAGGCCGACGCTGGCGATGCTGGTGCCGAGCGACGACAGCAGCGTGGCCAGCGACAGGCTCGCCAGCGCCCATCCAGCCGATGGGATTTTCTGTGCGACCGATGCGTGCTCGTTGCGATGTTGCTCAGTGACTGCCACGGCGATCTCCCTTTGTCGGCTTCAGGTCGAAGCTTCGAAGATCTAATCGTTTGCAGGATGTGGCGGAACGCGCAGCATTTGCATTCTATTCGTGCGTTGCACGCCACATCAGCGGATTTCGTGCTAGGATCGAACCATGTCGCCGCCCGATCTCAACCTGCTCGTCGCCCTCGATGTCCTGCTGGACGAAGGCAGCGTGGCGCGTGCGGCGACGCGATTACGGCTCAGCCCCTCGGCGATGAGCCGCACGCTGGCGCGCCTGCGCGCGGCGACGGGAGATCCGCTGCTGGTGCGGGCCGGTCGCGGTCTGGTTCCAACGCCACGCGCGCAGGAACTGCGCCAGCAGGTCGGTCGTGTGGTTCAGGATGCGGAAACGCTGCTGCGCCCGGCGAGGCTGCTTGATCTGCCGGGCCTGGAGAGGACCTTCACGCTGCGCACCAATGAAAGCTTCGTCGAGGAGTTCGGGCCGCGCCTGATCGCCCGCATCCAGGCCGATGCGCCGGGCGTGCGGCTGCGTTTCGCGCCGAAGTCGGACAAGGACATGGCGTCACTGCGCGAAGCGGCGATCGACCTGGAAGTAGGTGTGGCCGGCGAGACCGGGCCGGAGGTGCGCATCCAGGCGCTTTTTCGCGACCGTTTCGTCTGCGCGGTGCGCAGCGGCCATCCGCTGGGCCAGGGCGCGATGACGCCGGAACGCTATGCGGCCGGCCGCCACATCAATGTTTCGCGGCGGGGCCGCGAAAGGGGGCCGATCGACCAGGCCTTGAGCCGGCTCGGATTGCAACGAATGGTCGTGTGCATGGCTTCCGGTTTTTCGGCCGCGCTCGCGATGGCGCGCGCCTCGGAGCTGATCGCCAGCGTGCCCGAGCGGCATACGCAAGGCGCGCGCGCCGGCATGCAGACTTTTTCCCTGCCGGTCGACATTCCGGCGGTCACCATTTCCATGCTCTGGCATCCGCGGCTCGATGCCGATCCGGCGCAGCGCTGGCTGCGGAGTTGTGTGCGCGACATTTGCGTGAAGTCCTGATCGCGCAAGCCGCGCCGCAGCCGTCAGCGCGGCATGGCTGCCTCTAGCACCTTGAAAATCCGCTCGTCTTCGCATTGCGCAACGTTGAAGCGCAGGAATCGGCTGGCTGATTGCGACAGGCTGAACGCGTTCCCGGGCGCCAGCACGACATTGGCCGCAAGCGCGCGGCGGGCAACCTCGGCTGCGTCCACTGCATCCGGCAGGCTGCACCAGAGGAACAGACCGGCGGGCTGCTCGATCCAGGGCGTGATCCCGATCGCCTTCAGCCGAGCGCCTGTCTCGATCATGGCGCGTGAGAGCCGGGCGCGCAGCAGGTCCATGTGCTTGCGATAGCTGCCATCCCTGAGCAGGGTCAGCACCAATTCGGCCGCGAGCCGCCCGCCGCCGAAGGTGGTGGCGATCTTGAGGTCGGCCAGCCCTTCCATCCAGTCACGGGGCGCGACGATGAACCCGCAGCGTATCGAGGCCGAAAGCGTCTTGGAGAAACTACCGATATGGACGACACGCTCGAGACCGTCGAAAGCCGCGAGCCTTGGGGCAGGAGCGTGTTCGAAGTCGGCGAAGATGTCGTCCTCGACGATGGTCAGGTCCGATTGATCGGCGAGCTTGAGCAGCCGGTGCGCGGTGACCGGCGACAGGATCGCGCCGGTCGGGTTGTGGATGGCGGAGTTGGTGATGTAGAGGCGCGGCCGATGCTCGGCCAGCGCCTGCGCGAACAAGTCGATATCCGGTCCCGATGGCGTATAGGGGACGCTGACGACCTTGGCCTGATGGGCACGCAACAGTGCGTGGAAATTGAAATAGCAGGGATCGTCGACCAGCACTGTATCGCCGGGTTCGAGCAGGAACCGGCACAGGAGGTCGATGGCCTGCGTGCCCGATTCCGTCAGCATGATCTGTTCGGGGGAAGCCTCGATGCCATGCGTGGCCATGCGCCGCGCCAGCAATTGGCGCAGCGGCGGCAGCCCGAGCGGCGTGCCGTAGTCGGCAAGGGCCACATCATCGGCGCGCGCCACGTTGCGCAGCGCGCGACGTAGCGCTGCCTGAGGCATCCACGAGGCGGGCAGCCAGCCGCAGCCGGGCTTCAGCATCTCATCGCCCGCTTCCAGCGACTGCCGCGAAACCCAGAGCGGATCGACGGCGCGATCGAGTCGGGGGCCGATCTCGGCCAGCGACAGCGGCGCCAGCGATCCGGCGGCATAGAAGCCGGAGCCTGGCCGGGAACGGATCGCGCCTTCCGCCGCCAGTCGCTCATAGGCCTCGACCACTGTCGATTTGGAAACTTGCATGGATTTCGCGAAGGCGCGGATCGAGGGCAATCGGGCGCCGGGCGTGAGGCTGCGCGCGGCAATTCGCTGGCGGATGGTGGCCATGACGCCTTCGACAAGGGTTCCGCTGTTGTCGAATCTCGCTGATTCGTTCATCTGTACCTTCCGGTAAACCATGACAGTTTTGTTGAATTGTACTGCATTGTCTCTGGTAGCGCCATGGGTATGGGCCCGATAGAGGGCGCAACGGATGGAGTGCCTCAATGGATAAGACGACGAGCGGCTGGGTGAGCGGATTCATCGGCGTGTTGATTTTCAGCGGCTCCTTGCCGGCAACGCGCGTGGCGGTGATGGATCTCGATCCGACATTCCTGACGTCGGCGCGCGCGGTGATAGCAGCTTTGCTTAGCCTCGCGCTGCTGCTCGTCTTCCGCGAGAAGCGCCCGGAGCGTCATGACCTGATGTCGCTTGTCATCGTCGCGTTGGGTGTGGTGGTCGGCTTTCCCTTGCTGACAGCCTTGGCGCTGAAGCATGTCACCTCTGCTCATTCCATCATCTTCGTCGGCCTGCTGCCGCTGGCGACCGCGATCTTCGGCGTGCTGCGCGGGGGCGAGAGGCCGAGACCGGCCTTCTGGCTGTTCTCATGCCTCGGCAGCGCGTTGGTGGGTGGGTTTGCCCTTGCGCAAGGCATGACGGCCTCACCCGTTGGCGACGCACTGATGCTCGCCGCAATCGTCGTTTGCGGCCTGGGCTACGCAGAAGGCGCCGCGCTGTCGCGCAGGCTGGGCGGTTGGCAGGTGATCTGCTGGGCGCTGGTCCTGTCACTGCCGGTCATGCTGGTGGTGACCCTGGTCACCTTGCCACCGTCCTTCGCCACGGTCGGGATCAATGCCTGGATCGGGCTTGCCTATGTCTCGCTGTTCAGCATGCTGATCGGCTTCGTGTTCTGGTATCGCGGCCTCGCGCAAGGCGGCATCGCCGCCGTGGGGCAGTTGCAACTGCTGCAGCCCTTTTTTGGCCTCGCCCTGGCGGCGTCCCTGCTGCATGAGCAGGTCAGTCCCCTGATGGTCGTCATCACGCTCGGCGTGGTGCTGTGCGTATTCGGCGCCAAAAAGTTTGCCAGGCGGGATTTGCCACGGCCCACAACCGGCGCCGCTGGCTAAAACTTCGTCACCACACCGATGCCGATGCCTTCAAAGCCGCCCATCGCCATCAGTGCAGCCGGCGCCTCCTCAAGGCTGATCTTCTTGCCGACCAGAAGCTCGGGTTTCAGCTTGCCGGTGCGGATCATCTCCATCATCGCGGGGTAGCGGTAGGCCTGCATGCCGTGGCTGCCGAGGATTTCGAGCTCGAACGCGATCACCTTGTCCATCGGCACCTGCGGGCGGGCGTGATCGCCCAGCATCAGGCCGACCTGCACATGGCGCCCGCGCCGGCGCAGATTGGCGATCGAATTGAACGAGGTCGTGGGATGACCGAGTGCATCCATGGACATATGCACGCCGCCATTGGTGATCTGCTTGACCGCCTTGACGACGTTCGGGGTCGTCGCCGCGTTGATGGTCGCCACCGCGCCGATCTTCCTGGCGAAGTCCAGCTTCTCTTCGGTGAGGTCGATGGCGATGACATTGGCACCCATGGCGCTGGCGATCATGATCGCCGACAGGCCGACACCGCCGCAGCCATGCACCGCTACCCATTCGCCCGGCGTCACCCGGCCCTGATCGACGATGGCGCGGAACGAGGTGACGAAACGGCAGCCGAGGCTGGCGGCAGTGGCGAATTCCATCTCGTCGGGCAGGCGCACGAGGTTTGTGTCGGCGTGCTCGATGGCGACATATTCGGCGAACGAGCCCCAGGCGTTGAAGCCCGGCTGGGACTGGTGCTCGCAGACCTGGTGATTGCCGGACGTGCATTCGAAACAATGGCCGCAGCCGACGGCGAACGGGACGGTGACGCGCTCGCCAGCCTTCCAGCGGGTCACCTGCTTGCCGGCGGCTACCACGACGCCGGCCAGTTCGTGACCGGGGACATGCGGCAGGCGGATATCGGCGTCATGGCCCATCCAGCCGTGCCAATCGCTGCGACACAGGCCTGTCGCCTCGACCTTGATGACGACGCCGTCCGGCGCCGGCTTCGGATCGGGAACGGTCTGGATCGTCGGCGCCTCGCCGAATTTTTCGAAGACGACGGCTTTCATCGGCAACTCCACCTTGCGCGCACTTCGGGAAACGATAGCCGATTCCCTGGCCGGTCAAGCGGAAATCGATTCCGCCAGACAAGTCGGCCGTTTGGGCATACGCCGATGGCGACGCTGCGCGTCGCCGAATGAAGGTTACTCGGCATCGATCTGGTTTTGCGGCGCGGCGTTCTGGAAGGCCGGCAGGGCCATGCAAGCGGCATTGATGCGCGAGATCGTCGGGTAGGGCGCCATATCGACGCCGAAACGGGCATTGCTGGTGACTTGTGCCGCCAGGCAGATATCGGCCAGCCCCGGCGTGTCGCCGTGGCAGAAGGTGCCGGTCTCGGGCGAAGCCATCAACAGGTCTTCGAGTGGCTTGAAACCCTCTTTGACCCAGTGCCGGAACCAGTTGGCGACATCCTCGTCGCCGGCGCCGAACAGGGTTCGCAGCGCGGTCAGGATACGCAAATTATTCACCGGATGGATATCGCAGGCAATCATCTGCGCCAGCATCCTGACGCGGGCGCGCCCAACTGCGTCCTTCGGCAGCAGAGGCGGTTCGGGCGTCGTCTCGTCGAGAAATTCGATGATCGCCAGCGATTGCGTCAGCAGGGTGCCGTCGCCCAGGATCAGCGCCGGCACCAGGCCCTGCGGGTTGACCGCGAGATAGGCCGGTTCGAGATGCTCGCCATGGCGCAGGTGATGCGGCACGTAGTCATAGGTCAGCCCCTTCATCTCCAGCGCAATCCGCACCCTGTAGGAGGTGGAGGAGCGGTAGTAGTTGTGAAGGACGATGTCGCTCATGCATTCACCGATTTGGTTGGCCGATGGTCACTTCGATCGTGCCGATGCCGTCGACGCCGCCGGTCATCGTCTCCCCGGGGTTGACCGCGCCGACGCCGGCCGGCGTGCCGGTGAAGATGAGGTCGCCTGGCTGCAATTCCATGCCTTCGCTGCAGATCGAGACGATGTCGGAGATCGGCCAGATCAACTCGGCGAGGTCGGCGTCCTGCCGGATCTTGCCGTCGACAGCCAGCCAGATACGGCCCTGGTTCGGATGGCCGGATTTTTGCGCGGGAACCAGAGGACCGCACGGCGCGGAGCGGTCGAAAGCCTTCGACCAGTCCCATGGCCGCGCCGCTTTCTTGGCTTCGTCCTGGAGATCGCGGCGGGTGAGGTCGATGCCGACGGCATAGCCCCAGACATGATCCAGCGCCTGGGCGCGCGGGATGCGGAAGCCCGACTTGCCGATCGCGACCACCAGTTCGATCTCATGGTGCAGGTTGGTCGTCAGCGGCGGGTAGGGGATCGTAGCGCCGGAGTCTGCCACCGCATCGGCGGGCTTGGTGAAGAAGAAGGGTGGATCGCGCTCGTCATTGCCGAACTCCCTGATATGCGCGGCGTAGTTGCGCCCGACGCAGAAGATGCGGTGCACCGCAAATCGCTCGTTCGAGCCGGCCACCGCGACCGAGGGGGTTGGCGGAGCGGGGAGGACAAAGGCGGTCATGGTCTGTCTCTGCAGTTGGATGTCGGGCCGCGGGCACCTTCGGCCGAATTGAGAGGCCGGGCAAGGCGTCGCTTTTCATAAAGCATTGGCCGGCCGGCCGTATAAGGAATCCGGAGTTTCCATCACTTTCGCGGCGATGCATCGTCCGCTGGGATAGACTATTTGCCAATAAGTCGGCCATGGTCGCGGGATTATACTGCGGGCGGCAAACCGAAACGAGCCACATGACAGCAGCCACTGACAGCGCCCGGTTCCTGATCATCGACGATCATCCGCTGTTTCGCGAGGCGCTGCACAGCGCCGTGCAGATGGCCTACCCGGAGGTCGACACGGTGGAGGCGCGCTCGATCGCCGAGGCACTCGACCTGCTGGCCGGGACAAAGCCGTTCGACCTTGCCCTGCTCGATCTCAGCATGCCCGGGGTGCACGGCTTCGAGGGGTTGCTGCAGCTTCGGACCCGCTATCCGCGCCTGCCCGTGGTCATAGTATCCGGTTACGAGGAGCCCAAGATCATCTCCGAGGCGCTGTCCTACGGTGCTGCCGGCTTCATCCCGAAATCGGCGCGCAAGAGCGATCTGGCCAACGCCATACGCTCGGTGATGGAAGGTGCCATCTATGTTCCGGAAACTTATGAGGGCCGCCCGCCCGACGCCGACAGCACCGACCGCGCCGACATGGTGCAGCGCCTTTCGACATTGACGCCGCAGCAGTTGCGCGTGTTGCAGATGCTACGCCAGGGCCTGCTCAACAAGCAGATCGCCTATGAGCTGCAAGTGGGCGAGACCACAGTCAAGGCGCACGTCTCGGAGATCCTGCGCAAGCTCAACGTCTACAGCCGCACGCAAGCGGTGATCGAGGTTTCGAAGCTTGATAATGCGGAGCTTTTCAGGGATCAGGCGGGGTTTTGAGGGGCAGGTCTAAGCCAGCAGATGTGCCAGCAGCGCCCTTAGTTGCGCGGGCTTGAGCGGCTTGCGCATCAACTCGATGCCGCCGGCCCGCGCCGCCTTGGCGACGGCTTCGGAACTGTCGGCGGTGACGATCAGCGCCGGCACCGCGCGGCCGAGATAGCGGCGGACCTTCGATATGGTGGCGGTGCCGAGATCGCCGCCGTCGAGATGCTGGTCGGCTATGACGATGTCGGGCACCCAGTCCGTGTCGCCGAGCATGTCGAGCGCGTCGTCGGTCGAGGTCGCGGCGCGCACCAGGCATTGCCAGCGTTCGAGCAACGAGGTCATCGCCTGCAGCACCTCGACATCGTTCTCGACCAGCAGAACCTTGGTGCCGAACAAGCCATAGCCGCGCGGCCGCTCCAGGCTTGCAGCGCTGGCGACGGCGTCCGCCGTGGCACCGATGCCGACGGGGACATCGATGTGAAAAATCGTGCCGCGACCGACCTTCGAGGAAAACGTCACGGGATGGCCGAGCGCGCCGGCGATGCGCCGCACGATGGCCAGCCCAAGGCCGAGGCCGCCGCCGGCGAGTTCGGCATTGGCAGGCATGATGCCGCGATGAAATTCCTCGAACACCGCCTCGCGCTGGTCGTCGGGAATGCCGCAGCCGGTGTCGGCGACATCGATGCGGATGGCATCGCCGCGGTGCCTGGTGCCGACAAGGACACCGCCCGAGCGGGTGTAGCCCAGCGCATTGGAGAGGATGTTCTGCAGGATGCGGCGCAGCAGCGTGCGATCGGAGCGAACCACGGCGTTGACGGCGCGGAATTTCAGCGACAGGCCCTTCAGTTCGGCCACAGGCTGGAAATCCGACCGCAGCGACGAGAACAGCGCCTCCAGGCTGACGTCGCCAATGTCGGGCTGGACCACACCCGCATCGAGCTTGGAGATGTCGAGCAGCGTGCGCAGCAGGTCCTCCATCGTCTCCAGCGAGCGCTCGACCTGCCGTACCAGTTTCCGGCCCTCGTCGCTGGTCTGCACTTCGGCAAGGGCGGAGACGGACAGATGCGCCGCATTCAACGGCTGCAGCACGTCGTGGCTGGCCGCCGCGAGAAAGCGGGTCTTGGACAGGTTCGCCTGCTCGGCATTTTCCTTGGCGGCGCTGAGGTCGATGTTCGATTGTTCCAGCCGCCGCAAGGTCGAGTGCAGTTCCTCGGTGCGGGCGCGTACCCTGCTTTCCAGTGAGATCGCGGTCTGGAACAGCGAGAAAGCGTTGCCTTGCTGGTCCATCGAGCGCTCGACGCGGCTGACCAGCGCAGCGTTGATCTTCTTCAGCCTGTCGGGATCGTCTATGTCCTTGAGGGGCACGGCAGCGCTCACTCGGCGGCCGGGCGCTCGCCGAAGGCGATGCCGGTGAAGGTCTGGTTGAGATGCATCGACCGGTATTGTTCGCCATAGGTGCCGAAGCCGATGACGTTGTTGACCCGGTAGAGTTCGGAAATCTCGCGAAAGACCTGGCGGTTGCGCGCATCCAGCCGGCGCAGGACACAGTCGAAGCCGATGATCATGTCGATGCCGCCAAGCCTCGCCTCGACGTCGAGCAGAGCCGCGCGGGTCGATTCCACCATGTCCTTGGGTTGGGCGATCGACAGCACGACACCATCGTCGATGGCGCAGAAGAACGACAGCGAGCCGTCCGCATGCATCTTCTGGATGGAGCGGCAGTAATATTCACCGCCTACCTTCACCACCACCGGATGCGAGGCGAAGCTCAGCGGTGTCAGCGTCTGCGCGACGATGCCGACCGAAGCGGCATATTCCTCGGCCGCATTGGTGGCATTGAACTCGCGCACGATGCGGTGATCGGGATCGGACGCGGTGACCACCAGCTTTTCGTCGGTGGGAACGAAATTGTCGGTCTTGAAGACATGGAAAGGGATTTCCGTGGCGACCAGCACGATGATGGCGCTGTCGGAGGTGACGTTGCCGTTGGAGATCAGGCTCGTCGTCTCGAATTTCAGGTCGTCACCGGCGGAACCGCCGAGCAGCGGAATGTCGTCGAGGCCCCAATGGATGGCTGAACTCACAGCTTCCTCGGCATAGGACAGTCCGTCGATGAAACAGAGCGCGAAGGTGTTCCTGGTCCGCTCGCCGCCGATGCGCCCATGCAGCGTGCGTCGCAGATCCTCGACATCACCAGTGACCCTGTCCAAGCCCGATGACGAAAGGTTGTCGACCGTGGTGCTGACCGCGGTGAATGAACCCGAAGGGAGCAGCATGGCGAGGATATGGCCTTCCTCGAGGCCCTGCGGCGTGATTTCGCCGGCGGTCGAGCAGCCGGCGTAGTGTAGCGCCGGCGCATGGGCCGCGATTGCGCGCGAAAGGGCGCCGGCCTCGACAAGGCGCTGGGAAAAGAACAACAGGGCGAAGCCGGCCTCGAT
Source organism: Mesorhizobium sp. B2-4-1 (assembly GCF_006442185.1). Lineage (NCBI taxonomy): Bacteria > Pseudomonadati > Pseudomonadota > Alphaproteobacteria > Hyphomicrobiales > Phyllobacteriaceae > Mesorhizobium > Mesorhizobium sp. B2-4-1. Next base: position 476,546 of record NZ_VFVN01000003.1, read on the forward strand.
GGCGGCCGCCTCCGCCGCCACCGCGCGTGCGAAGACGTCCGGGTCGGGCTCGTCCGTGGTCAGCGCCGACAAACCGCATGCGTAGCGCGTCCGTGAAACGGTCAGCGACGTTCTCCCGCATTTCCTCCGACGCTGCCTGTGCGCGGCTGTTTATGTGCTTCTTGCGCGCCAACGTCGAAAGCCATTGTTGCCGCCAATCGGCATTTTGGCAATGGGGCGAGGGCAATGCGTGTTTCGCCCTGCCATGGCCGAAAGTACAATGATCCGGCTTTGTGCTGCGCTGTTTTTTACGGCTTGTGCGGTGTACGAATAACGCATGGCCGAAGCCAACACCGCGTCGGCAGCGTGATGACCAAGGTGATACCCAGGGAGGATTCATGTCGGACGTTTCGTTGATGGTGAACGGAAAACAGGTCCGCGGTGCGGCCGAGGACCGGACGCTGCTGGTTCACTTCTTGCGGGAGAATCTCGGTCTCACCGGTACCCATGTCGGTTGCGACACCTCGCAATGCGGCGCCTGCGTCGTCCATGTCGACGGCAAGGCGGTGAAATCCTGCACGATGCTCGCGGTGCAGGCGTCCGGATCGAGCGTGGTGACGATCGAGGGGCTTGCCAATGGTGCCGACCTGCATCCCGTGCAGACGGCGTTCAAGGAGCATCACGGACTGCAATGCGGCTTCTGCACGCCGGGCATGATCATGACGGCGACCGACATGATCAAGCGCCACCCCGAGGGCCTCGACGAAGCGACGGTGCGCGCAGAGCTCGAGGGCAACATCTGCCGCTGCACCGGCTACCACAACATCGTCAAGGCGATCCTCGCCGCATCGGAGGGGATGAGCGGCAAGGTCAGGCAAGCGGCGTGAGATGAACAGTACGGCAGTACGGACCAGAGCCAATTCCCCTACTGCCCTACTGCCTTACTCACCTACTGCCTTACAATTCGGGAGGAATTTCTGATGGGCATTGAAGGTGTTGGCGCTCGCGTGGCGCGCAAGGAAGACAAGCGGTTCATCACCGGCGCCGGTCGCTATGTCGACGACATGGTGGTGCCCGGCATGAAGCATGCGGCCTTCGTGCGCAGCCCGCACGCGCATGCCCAGATCGTGAAGATCGACGTCGACAAGGCTCAAGCCATGCCGGGCGTCATCGGCGTGCTGACCGGCAAGGAGCTGAAGGCCGATGGTATCGGCAATCTCATCTGCGGCTGGATGATCCATTCCAAGGACGGCTCCCCGATGAAGATGGGAGCCTGGTCTCCGCTGGCGTTCGACAAGGTTCGCTATGTCGGCGATGCGGTCGTCGTCGTGGTCGCCGACACCAAGGGGCAGGCGCGCGACGCCGCCGAAGCGGTCGAGATCACCTACAATGAACTCGAGGCGGTGGTGGATGCGACGAAGGCGCTCGAAAAGGGCGCTCCGCAACTCCATCCGGAAGCCGAAAACAATCTGATCTTCGACTGGGAGATCGGCGACGCCAAGGCGACCGACGCGGCGATCAAGGCGGCTTCCCACGTCACCCGCATGAAAATCGTCAACAACCGGCTGGTGCCCAACGCCATGGAGCCGCGGGCAGCGCTGGGCCACTACGACAGGGCAGAAGACCACTATACCTGCTGGACGACCTCGCAAAACCCGCATGTCGCCCGGCTGGTGATGAGCGCCTTCTACAACATCGCGCCGGAAAACAAATTGCGCGTCATCGCGCCCGATGTCGGCGGCGGTTTCGGCTCCAAGATCTATATCTATCCCGAAGAGATCGTCTGCCTGTGGGCGTCCAAGAAAACCGGCGTGCCGGTGAAATGGGTGGCCGACCGCACCGAGAGCTTCCTCTCCGATGCGCATGGCCGCGATCATGTCTCGACAGTGGAAATGGCCTTCGACAAGAACAACAGGATCACCGGTCTCAAGGTCGACACGTTGGCCAATCTTGGCGCCTACATGTCGCTGTTCTCGTCCTGCGTGCCGACCTATCTCTACGCGACGCTGCTGTCGGGTCAGTACAATATCCCGGCGATCCACGCCAATGTCCGAACGGTCTATACCAACACGGCACCCGTCGATGCCTATCGCGGGGCAGGGCGGCCGGAAGCCACCTATCTCATCGAGCGCACGATGGAGACCGCGGCGCGGGAACTCGGCGTGTCGCCGGCGGAGCTTCGGCGAACCAACTTCATCACCACGTTTCCGCACCAGACGCCGGTCATCATGAACTATGACGCCGGTGACTATGGCGCCTCGCTCGACGCGGCCATGGAGGCCGCCGACTATGCCGGCTTTGCCGGGCGCAAGGCGGAGGCCGCCAGGAACGGCAAGCTGCGCGGCATCGGCATGAGCTGCTACATCGAAGCATGCGGCCTGGCGCCGTCGGCCGCGGTGGGCTCGCTCGGCGCGGGCGTCGGCCTTTGGGAATCGGCCGAGGTGCGCGTCAATGCCGCCGGCACCATCGAGGTGCTGACCGGCTCGCACAGCCATGGCCAGGGCCATGAGACGACCTTCGCGCAACTGGTAAACGAACGGTTTGGGGTGCCGATCGACAGCGTCTCGATCGTCCATGGCGACACTGACAAGGTGCAGATGGGTATGGGTACCTACGGCTCGCGCTCGGGCGCGGTCGGAATGTCGGCGATTGCCAAGGCGCTGGACAAGGTCGAGGCCAAGGCCAAGAAGATCGCGGCGCACCTGCTCGAGGCCGACGAGGGCGACATCGTCATCGAGAACGGCGCGCTGAAGGTCGCCGGCACCGACAAAAACGTGCCGTGGTTCCAGATGGCGCTGGCGGCCTATACCGCTCATAATTTGCCCGGTGGCATGGAGCCGGGATTGAAGGAGACGGCGTTTTACGACCCGTCCAATTTCACCTTTCCGGCCGGCTGCTACATCTGCGAGGTCGAGATCGATCCGGAGACCGGAACGACCGAGATTATCCAGTTCGTCGCGGCCGACGATTTCGGCAACATCATCAACCCGATGATCGTCGAGGGCCAGGTGCATGGCGGCATCGCGCAGGGCATCGGCCAGGCACTGCTCGAAGGCGCCCACTATGATGCCGACGGCCAGCTTCTGACAGCGAGCTACATGGACTACACCATGCCGCGTGCGGATGACCTGCCTTCGTTCAAGGTCTCGACCTCGAACACGCCGTGTCCGGGCAATCCGCTCGGCATCAAGGGCTGCGGCGAGGCCGGCGCTATCGGCTCGCCGCCGGCGGTGATCAACGCCATCACCGACGCCATAGGAATCGCGGATATCGCCATGCCGGCTTCGCCGTCTACGGTGTGGGCCGCGATCCGTGCGGCGAAGCACTGAAAAAAGGAGAGTGAGTAGTGAATAGTGAGTAGTGAACAAAAACGCGGTTGCCGCGGCAATTGATCACCCGCTATTCACCACATTACCGACCAATGCCTACTCACTAATCACTACTGACTACTGACTATCCACTCTTCACCAGGGAGAGCCTCCAAATGTACGCAGTCAATTACCACCGCGCCGCCTCAGTCGCCGATGCCGCGAAGCTCGTCACGGGCGGCGACGCCAAGTTGCTGTCGGGCGGCATGACCCTGATCCCGGCCATGAAGACGCGGCTGGCGGCCCCCTCCGATGTCGTCGACCTGTCGCGGATCAAGGAGTTGCAAGGGGTGACAGTGTCCGGCAGGACGGTCACGATCGGCGCCGCCACCACGCATTTCGATGTTGCCAGCGACGACAAGTTGAAACAGGCCTGCCCGGCGCTCGCGCATCTGGCATCGCTGATCGGCGATCCGGCAGTACGCTATAGGGGCACGATCGGCGGCTCGATCGCCAACAACGACCCGGCGGCCGATTATCCAGCGGCCATGCTGGCGCTAAATGCCACCATCATTACCAACACGCGCCAGATCGCGGCCGACAAGTTCTTCGTGGGCCTGTTCGAGACGGCGCTGGAGGACGGCGAAATCCTCACGGCCGTCACCTTCACCGCGCCGGCAAAGGCAGCCTATAAAAAATTCCGCAATCCGGCCTCCCGCTACGCCATTGTCGGCGTGTTCGTGGCCAAGGGTGAGGACGGCGTCAGGGTGGCCGTGACCGGGGCCGGCGACGATGGCGTCTTCCGCTCGAAGGAGATCGAGGCCGCGCTCGCGAAGGACTTCGTGGCTTCGGCGCTCGACGGCGTCAAGGTGCCGGCGACCAAGCTGATGAGCGATATCCACGCTTCCGCCGACTACCGTGCCAATCTGGTCGCGGTCATGGCCAAGCGCGCGGTGGCCGCCGCCAACGCCTGATTCCTTCCTGCTCCTGTCAGGCAGGAGAGGGACTTCTCGCCCCTTTTCCGCAGACGGGCGCATTGTGGCAATCTCGCACTTGCACAAAGCGATATTGCACTGCACTATGCCGGCGATCAAACGCGAGCCGGGTTCGGAGTGTTCATCACGACCTGCGACCCTATTCGCATGTTTCAATGCGAAGGGAGCGGCATGACCGACATCTCCGCGACGCATGTTGTGCCGCCAAGATCCGTCGCCGACAGATCCGCCAGGACAAGACTGGCCTATCTCGACGGCTGGCGCGGACTTTCGATCGCGCTGGTGCTTATCGGCCATTTCTTTCCCGTTGCAGGGATCAATCTCGGCGTACTGGGCGTCGAATTCTTCTTCGTGCTCAGCGGCCGGCTGATGGCCGAGATCCTGTTCGTCGAGCGCTACCCGCTGAAGAAATTCTTCAAGCGCCGCTTCTCCCGCATCTATCCCGCGCTGCTGGTGTTCGTGATCGTTTCGATGATTGCGCTGTCGGGCACGTTCGTCGCCTTCAAATGGAAGGCGGCGCTGACGGCGCTGACATTCACCTACAACTATGCCGGAATTCTCGTGAACCGCGCCGGCGCGCTCGACCACATCTGGTCGCTGTGTGTCGAAGAGCATGCCTACATCATCCTGGCAGCGATCAGCGCACTTGTCGCAAGCCGTAGCCGCGTCATCCCGCTGCTCCTGGTGCTGGCGGTGCTGGCCATGGCAAACGGTGCGGTTTCGTACTGGTTCCTGCACATGGACTACGAGACCACATACTGGCGCACCGACGTGCATATTGCGTCGATCCTGCTGTCGGCCGCCATCTGCCTGCTGAAGACCGACGGCAAGCTGCCGGCCCTGTTGAAGGGCCCTTATGTGGCGGTGGCGGCGGCCACCGCGGCGGTGCTTCTGTTCATGGACCCGGTACCAACCCCGATCCACTATCTGGTCGCCGTGCCGCTGCTGGCGCTTGCCGTCAACGGTCTCGATTTCAGCACGAGATTGTTTTCTGGACTGCTGTCGTCCTGGCCTATGGCGACGCTGGGTCTATGGTCCTATTCGCTCTATCTGTGGCAGCAGCCATTCTACAAATTCGTCTATGAGCGAGGCAGCGACCCATGGCTGATGCTGGCTGGGGTCTTTGCCTGCGCGCTCTGCAGCTATTATGTCATCGAGCGGCCGTCGCGTGAGTGGCTGAACCGCAACTGGTGAGTGACGCCGCAGTGTCCCTCCCTTGCGTTGCATAGCGGCCAAGGTCAGCCTCGCTCGATGCCGCCTGTCCGGCAGCTTGTTTGGTAAGTTCGTCCTAATGTAGCCAGGGGTGACCTGGCGATCTGCTTGCCGGATAGCCCAATGTCCTTAGACATTGGTATTATGGCAGCTATTCCTTGTTGTCCCGCCCCGTGCTCCGCCTAGTTTATTCGAATCGGAGCATTGCATGGGAGGATGGAATGGCAACGACCAGGGAAAACGCTGGCGGCTGGCTCGACCGCTCGCGCACGATCGCCGAGCCCGGTTTCAGCAGATGGATGGTGCCGCCGGCGGCGTTGTGCATTCATCTTTGCATCGGTCAGGCCTACGCGTTCAGCGTCTTTAACCTGCCGATGTCGAAACTGATCGGTATCACCGATTCGGCGCCCGACGACTGGAAGCTGACCGGACTCGGCTGGATTTTTTCGATCGCGATCCTGTTTCTTGGCCTCGCGGCAGCCTTCGGCGGCGGTTGGCTGGATCGCGTCGGCCCGCGCAAGGCGATGGTCGCGGCCGCCTGCTGTTTCGGTGGCGGTTTCATCGTGTCGGCGCTCGGCGTCACCTTGCATCAACTGTGGATCATCTATCTCGGCTACGGCGTCCTGGGCGGCATCGGCCTCGGGCTCGGCTACATCTCGCCGGTCAAGACGCTGATCACCTGGTTTCCCGACCGGCCGGGCATGGCGACCGGCATGGCGATCATGGGGTTTGGCGGCGGAGCCTTCATCGCTTCGCCGCTTTCGGTCTATCTGCTGAAGCTGTTTTCGACCCCGCAGCATATCGGTGTCGCCGAAACCTTCATCGTGCTGGGCATTGTCTACTTCATCTTCATGCTGATCGGCGCTGTCATCGTCAGGGTGCCGCCCGATGGCTGGCGTCCGGCCGGCTGGACGCCGCCGACGACACAAAACACGATGGTGACAACCGCCAACGTCCATCTCGACGACGCGTTGAAGACACCGCAGTTCTGGCTGTTGTGGGGCGTGCTGTGCCTCAACGTGACGGCCGGCATCGGCGTCCTCGGCCAAGCCTCCGCCATGAGCCAGGAGATGTTCCCGGGACGCATCACGCCGGCCGCCGCCGCCGGCTTCGTCGGCCTGCTATCGATCTTCAACATGCTCGGCCGCTTCTTCTGGGCGTCGACCAGCGACTATATCGGCCGCAAGACGACCTACGCGGTCTTCTTCGTGCTGGGCGTGATCCTTTATGCGGTGGTGCCGTGGACGGGCCAGTCGGGCAACGTGTTCCTGTTCGTGCTGTTCTATGGCGTCATCTTGAGCATGTATGGCGGCGGCTTTTCCACCATTCCGGCCTATCTGCGCGATGTCTTCGGCGTGCGGTATGTCGGTGCCATCCATGGCCGCCTGCTGACGGCGTGGTCGGTGGCGGGCGTGCTGGGGCCGGTCCTGGTCAACTACATCAGGCAGTACCAGATCGATGCAGGAGTAGCGAAGGCCGATGCCTACACGGTCACCATGTACATCATGGCCGGCCTGCTCGTCGTCGGTTTCCTGCTCAACCTGATGATGCGGCCGGTGGATGCACGGTTCCACATGAAGGCCGAACCGGCTGCAGCGTAAGGAGAGTGATCATGGCGCAAGACAACAGCAATTCTGTCAAATTGGTCCTTGCCTGGCTGCTGGTCGGCATCCCGCTGTTGTGGGGGTTCTGGACGACGCTGGTCAGTGCAGCGGCGTTGTTCCAGTAGTGGCAGAGACCTGGAAAGGAGCAGCGCTCAGGCGATGATCCGCCTGACGTAGTAGCGCACCGCCTTCTTGCCGCCATGGATCACCGCGTCGCCGACCTCGGTGAAGCCGAGCGCTGCATGGAAGGCGTCCGAAGCCGGGTTGGGCGGGTCGGCATTGACCTCGCATGTGACCAGTGCATGGCCGGCGCGCGTGGCGTGCTCGAACAGGTCTTGGTAGAGCAGGCGGGCATGGCCGCGGCCACGAGCTTGCGCCGCCACCACGACGCGATCGACATAGACGAAGCGCTCGTAGCGTTCGCGAAACCAGAGAAAATTCGGACTGTCGTACCGAGCCCCTTGATCGAAGGTCATGATGAAGGCTTCGAGCGCGCCGATGCGGCGCGCATAGAACGCCTCGCCAAGCAGGAAAGACAGGCGCTCGGGCTCAAGCCACGACAATTCGGCGGCATGCTCGTTGTTGAGCGCGAGTATGGCCGCTTCGTCGCTTTGCCTGACACGGCTGATCGGGGAGAGGGCGGTCATGCCTTGGCCCCCGCGATCGTCGCTGCCACAAGCGGCGTATCGGTGAGCGTATTGCGATACTCGCGGTCGAGATCGGAGCCACCCATGCCGACCTTGGGATTGCGGTAGCGCATGGCGCTGGGCACGTCCTTAAGGACGGCGAAATGCATTTCGGACAGTCCGGTCCTTTGCCGCACCTCGGCAATGTTGCCGAGATCGAGCCCGCCGCAGCCGAGAATGACGATGCGGTCGCCCCCCTGTCGCACCAGGTCCGCCAACAGCGACAGGCCCTCCATCGCCGTGTCGCGTTGGCCGCTGGTCAGCACGCGGCCGACCTTGCAACGGATCAGCGCTTCCAAAGCCTCGGCCGGGTCGCGCGTCATGTCGAAAGCGCGGTGACACGTGACGTTAAGGCCGCCGGCGGCCTCCGTCAGTTCGCTCATGCGGCGCTCGTCGATGGTGCCTTCGGCGGTGAGGCAGCCGAACACCACGCCGGGCACGCCGAGGTCGCGCAGGGCGGCTACGTCGGCCAGCATCGAACGGTACTCGGTTTCGCTGTAGAGAAAATCGCCGCCACGCGGCCGCACCATGACATGGAACGGCACAATCGCCTGGTCGAGCGCGGCGCGCACGGTTCCCAAGCTCGGCGTGATGCCGCCTTCGACGAGGCTGGCGCACAGTTCGACCCTGTCGGCGCCGCCGGCCTGTGCGGCCAGAAGGCCATCAATGCCCTCGACACAGATTTCGATCAGCGGCGGGCGGGCTTCTTCAGTCAAGGTGTGATCCTGTCCATGATGTTGTGAGAAGCCCGTAGCACCGGCGCGGCGGGCGCGAAAGCAGGAACGGCACGGCGCATTGGACCAGGGGGCATTTCCCTGCTTGACAGTCTTATAACTACATGGTTATGAGTTAACCCATAGCCATCGAGTTATTGATCGCGAGCGGTGGCTCGACGACGACTAAGAGGAGCACGGCATGACACAGACCAAATCGATCGTCGTTGAACGGCTGATTCCGCATTCGGCGGAGAAGATATGGCGTGCGCTGACAGTGCCCGAACTCGTCGCAGAATGGCTCATGCAGAATGACTTCGCGCCGCAAGAGGGGCATCGCTTCACGTTCCGCGCTTCACCGGTACCGGGCTGGTCCGGGGTGACGAACTGCGTCGTGCTGAAAGTCGAGGCGCCACGCCTGCTTGCCTATAGCTGGGGCGACGGAAGCGAATCCGACAGCGGACTGAAAACCGTGGTGACCTGGTCGCTCACGCCTGAGGGCGCGGCGACCCGGGTGCGGATGGAGCACTCGGGGTTCCGGCCGGCCGACGAGCGTGGATATGTCGGCATGGGAAGCGGCTGGCCGCGTATTCTTGAGCGACTTGAGCAGGTGGCTGCGAAGCAAGGCTGAGCGCCGACTCTCCTCGACCAACCGGTCGCCATGGCCGGCGAACCACAACAAGTCTCCCGGATGCGCCGCTTCCGGGCATGGCAAACCGCGCCATGTTCAAAGGTTTCAAACGGAGAAAGACCATGGAAGCCAGGCTCAAGAACCCCGTGATGCTCATCCCCGGCGCCCTGCAGGCGCTGCTGGCGCTGGACAAGTCGACCGAGGCGGCCGATTTGCCCTATGTGACGCGCAAGCTCGTCCATCTGCGCGCCAGCCAGATCAATGGCTGCTCGGTTTGCGTCGACATGCATGCGCGCGAACTCAAGAAGGCTGGCGAGAAGGACGAACGCATCTTTGCCTTGTCGGCCTGGCGGGAGACGCCGTACTTCACCGATGCCGAACGCGCCGCGCTTGCCCTTGCCGAAGCCGGCACAAGGCTGGCCGACAGAACGGATGCCGTGACGGACGAGGTATGGGACGAGGCCGCCCGGCACTATGACGAAAAGGCGCTTGCCGGGCTCGTCATCCAGATCGCCGTGATCAACGCCTTCAACCGGCTGAACGCCACGACACGCCAAATGGTCGGCGCCTGGGGCTAAGGCCGCGCGAAGGCGAGCCGTGCCACGGTGCAATGGCGGCTGGACTCGCGGTGCACCAAACCTGCTTGCCTAGCCCGGCCGGGTCGCGGCCGGCGGCAATTCGAACAGTTTGGCGCCATTTTCCTCGCCGCGTTCGACATAGCCGATGGTGCGAAACCATTTTGCGATTTCCGGTCCCGTGAGCCAACTGCGGGAGTGAATAGGGAGATTGCCGGCGAGCGCCTGGATCTGCCTGATATGCCGCCTGCAGAAACGCACGGTCGCGGCCCTGAAAAAGCCCTCGCGCGCCGCGAACAGCGTGTCCGCGGCGTCGCCATGCTCGTGCCAGGCGACGATTGCTACGGTCCCGTCGCTGTCGACAAGGGCATGGGCGCGGCCCTCCTTCAGGTTCATCATCAGATTGTCGTAGGCGACCTTGCTGTCCTTGCCCGCGGCGATGTATTCGTCGGACATCCGCTTGGACAAATGGCGAAACACGTCTTCCAGATCGCCGACCGTCGCTGTTCGTGCTCTCATTTCTGCTCCTTGAGCCCCGGCAGGGAGTTTGCTCCAGGAAAAGGCATTCACCAAGCAAAGGGATTTCGCGAAAAACCCAACGGGGGGAATCCGGTTCCGCCGGTAAGGCGGGCAACCGGCGTAGCATCGTCAGCCCGGTCGTGCGGAACCGGATGTGAAGAGCTGGGCCAACGCTTAACGCGGCGCGCTCCCGTGGCGAGACAGTTCGAGGAGCCGGAGCAGCGGTGGCTTACTGGCGCAAAACCGTGTTCTTGGTGCCTTCCTCGACCTGGTCGATCACCAGCAGCTTGACCGGGCCTTCACCGATATTGGTGGCCTGATGCCACTGCCCGATCATCTCGATGATGAAATCGCCAGTCTTGTAGGTGTTGCTGTTGCCGGTCTCGACATTGGTGACCTTCAACGTGCCGGCCTCGACATAGGCGTAGCGCGGGAACGGATGCTTGTGCACCGGCAAGGTCGCGCCCGGCGCTATGTCGTAGGTCGACACCAGCACCTGCACGTTCTTCTGCGGCAGCGTGATCGGCTGGCCGGAAGCGGTGGTCGTGCGCGAGGCGAGGGGTGTCACGACGACGGGTGTGCCGCTGCTGTCCAGCGCATGAGCGCCGGTCGCGAACGCCGCAGCCGCCAGCAGCAATGCCGATGCCAGGACTTTTCGCATGATTCCTCCCCAAACCGCCGCATCTATCGCGCCGCGAAGGCCGGTGCGCAAGCATGTCCCTGACGAATCTGATTGGACTCGCTGGCCTGGACGTGGCGGGCGACGTGTCAAATCGCTGCGGTAAGCTGGATCTCGACACGGATCTCGGGCAAGGCGAAGCTCGCCCCGACCGTGGCGCGTGCCGGGGGCTCCACGCCGTCGAGCCATGTGACCCAAGCCTTGCGTCGAAGTCTTCGACATCCCTCAACCAGATCTGCGCGACCAGCAGCTTCGATCTATCCGAACCGACGCTCGCCAGAAGGCGATCCGCCTTTTCCAATATCTCCTTCGTCTGGTCAGACGTGCCGGTTTTCTTGTCATCGGCCGTCAAGCCCGAGAGATAGGCCGTGCCGTTGTGAACGACGATACGGCTAAGCCGTTCGTTCTTGTCGAATCGTTCGATGTTCCCCATGGCGGAGGCCCCTGGTTGCGTTGGTCAAAAGCAGGCCGCCGTACGCAATCCAGCGGTCTGCTGAGCGGGATCAGACGTGCGCGACAGCGGAGCGCTGGGCGTGGGCCTGGAAGAAGCGTTGCGGACGAAACGTTTCCATTTCGTCATGGATTTTGCCGCGCACGACTTCGTCGGCGACCACCTTGCCCAATTGCGGGCCGATGGTCACACCACTGTGCGTTACGGCCATGTAGTGGCCGACGATATCCGGCATGGCGCCGGCACAGGTGTAGCCGTCCTCCGGGAACGGCCGGACCGTCGTGCGAATGGCTTCCACACCTGCGTCGCGGAGCGAAGGCAGGACCTTGGTCGCCGCATCCAGGAGCGTCGCCGCCTCGTTCCCGGCAGGGCTGAGCACCTCCGGCTTCTCCAGGGTCATGTCTACCGAGACCTTATGGATCATGATGCGCCCCGCTCCGTCGGGACGGATATCCAGATCGTCGGCATGCAGCTGGCTTCGGAGCGTCAACGCCACCGGCGGGGTGAAGGCGAGCACGCCTATGGTCGAGGAAAGTGGAATACCCTGGGCATCGCCGAGCCTCTCACTAGACCAGCCGCCGGTGCAGCTCACGACGGCATCCGCAGCGTGTCGGCCTCCGTTCGCCGTCCGAACTGCCCGTACGCGCCCGCTTTCGGTCTCGATCTCGGTCACGCGTGAACCGAGTTTGACCTGTGCTCCCCAGCGCTCCTTCGCCGCCCGCAAAAGCCAGGCCGAGTAGAGCACCGGATCGACCCAGCCCTCTTCCGGATAGTAGGAGATTGGACAATCGCCGAAGGCGGAGGCATCGATATCGGGCTCCATCTCGGCGACGCGCTTCTTGTCGATCCACTCGACGCCGTAGCCCCATTCCTTCATCTGCCTGAAGTTCTCGAAATAATCGTCCATCGACTCCGGCACTGTTCGCCAATCGAAACTGCCGGTCTGGGTGAACCAGGGAGCGACGCCGAAGTCGCGCTTGAGTTCAAGATGGGCGCGCATTCCCGAGACGTTCAGATCGAAATACGGCCGGGGCTGCTTGGTCGTCGCATTTGTCCAGGCAAAGCTTACCGCCGACGTGCCGCCTGCTATCCGTCCGGCCTCCAGCACGACGACGCTTGCTCCCGCCTTGGCGCATTCATAGGCGGCGGAACTGCCGACGATACCGGAACCAATGACCACGACACGCATAAAGATGACCTCCAAAAATTCCCGGGCTAATGACGTCATCCGATACGAGTAATCTCTGAAAGACGAATCGATGCAAATGCCGCTATATCGTTGAGAGATGTTGCTGGAGTTCTTGACAGTACTGCTGACGCCGCTCTTCTTAATTCGATCGGCGCCTGCGATGTGTTTGCAACCCCGCACAACATCCTCGGGTGCCTGAAAACATTGCAATGGGTGCCAACTGCGGTCAATTGAACTGGTCGCTGCCGTTCATGGCCAAAAGTTATGAACCAATGTCCCAGCCATCTGCGGCTGCCCAGGTCGGCCCATTAGCCCGCACGGGCAACTTCTCGTGCGAAGTTATCAAATTCGGGCGCAACCGTTTGCGAGAGCAATGCTACGCTTATCGGCGCATCGGGGATCGCGGAATGGAAGAGACTGCACGGTGAGTGGCGAGCCGGAATTCCTCCTGATCGACAAGAACGCGATCCGGGACATTTTGAGCCTATCCCTGGCTCTTGAAGCGACCGAGGCCGCACTGCGCAAAACATCGAGCGGCATGGCGCGCCAGCAGATCAGGCGCACACTTGAGCTGCCGGGTGCGGCCGGGAGTTGTCTGTCGCTTATGTATGCTGCGCTGGATGACCGGCCGCTGTTCGGGGCGAAGGTGCTTTCCGTGTTTCCTGACAATTTCGCGCATGGGTTCGCGTCTCATCGCGGCGGTGTCTTCCTGTTCGACAAGGATCATGGACGGCCTGTAGCCTTGATCGACGGGGGAGAGCTTACGGCTTGGCGGACCGCGGCGGCCAGTGCTGTCGCGACGAGGGCACTTTCGCGCGAAGACAGCACCTCGCTGACACTGTTCGGATATGGCGAGCAAGCGCGCCGGCATGTCGCGGCTATTGCGGACGTCCGGCCGATCCATGCGATCCATGTTTGGGGTCGCGACTTTGCAAAGGCGCAGCACTTCGCCGAGGAGCAGTCAGCCGCCGGATTCCAGGCGAAGGCACATCGCGACCCTGGCGAGGCCGTTCGCGAGGCCGACATCATCTGCACAACGACATCTTCCGAAAAGCCGGTGCTGTGCGGCCAATGGCTTCCGCCTGGTGTCCATATCAATGCGGTCGGGGCGAGCGTCGCTTCATGCCGCGAGCTCGACCTCGACTGTGTGCGCAGAGCGCAGATCTGGGTCGACTACCTGCCTATGGCGCTGACGGCCGCGGGAGAACTGATCGAGGCGATTGAAACCGGCGTGATCGGCGTCGATCATATCCGTGGCGAGGTCGGCGACGTGCTGGCAGGTGCGAAACCCGGCCGCACTGGCGACGATCAGATCACGCTTTTCCGGTCTCTCGGCGTTCCCGCACAAGACATCGAGCTTGCCAATCTTGTCTATATCTCCGCCCGCAACGCCGGACTCGGCACCTCAATTGATTTCAGGTTGTGATGCCATGCTGAGCTGCCAACGAGATCTCTTCTCCATTCCCCGCGAGACAGCTTATCTGGATACCGCATACATGTCTCCGATCCCGACCGCCGCCGTCGCGGCCGGCGAGGCCGGCGTCAGGGTGAAAGCCGAACCCTGGAAAATGACCATCGCCTCTTATTACGACGAGGTGGAAGAGGCGCGGCAACTCGCCGCATCAATGGTGGGCGCCGATGCCGATGAGATCGCCATTGTGGCCGCCACCAGCTATGGCATGGCTATCGCAGCCGCCAACGTTTTGGTTGCGGCAGGTTCGGCCATCCTTCTGATGGAGAACGAACACACCTCGCACAGATATGTCTGGTATGACCTCGCGCAACGCGCCGGCGCCTGCGTTGATATCGTCCCGCAACCAGCCGACGGCGACTGGACCAGCGCGATCGTATCGGCAATCCAAGACTCGAGCCGTCCCATCGCGGTCGTTGCGGGGACGCTGGTGCATTGGTTCGAGGGCGTGGCGATCGACCTGGAGGCGGTGGCCGCCGCCACACGGGCAGCGGGCGCCAGTCTTGTCGTTGACGGAACCCAGTGGGTTGGCGCGATACCCTTCGATGTCCGGCGCGTCCGACCGGACTTTCTCGTCTTTGCCACCTACAAGTTCCTTCTGGGGCCATATCGCCTCGCATTCCTTTACGCCGACCGGCGTTGGCACACAGAGGGGCGCACTCTGGAGCATCATTCATGGAACCGGATGGGCGGGGACAAATCGGACTTCTACAAGGTGGCCGTGGCCGAGTTTCTTCCCGGCGCGCGGCGGTTCGACATGGGGGAACGCTCCGATTTCGCGGTCCTGCCCATCGCAATCGCCGCAATGAAGCTCATCCGCGGTTGGACCGTCGGGCGCGTGTTTGAGCGCCTGCGTCACCTTAATGAGCTTGTCTGGGCGCAGGCGGAAAGCAGAGGGCTGCCGGTCGCGCGTCCGCGACACCCAACGCCCCATATCGCGATCCTCGACATAGGGGGCCGTCTCGCGCCGAATGCGGCACAAGAGCTGAAGCGGGCTGACGTGCACGTCACGCTGCGCGGCACGAAGATGCGCGTGTCGCCGCATGTCTACAATGACGAAGCCGATATCGGCCGCCTGTTCGAATGCCTGCCGCTCCGCTAGAGGCTTTCAGCGGTGAATGAAAACAGTTCTGTCGGCCTGGCGGCGAGGACCCAGGGCGGTGATTCCTGCCTCTACGCCGTTCATAAAGCTTCGCGTCGTCTGGATGAGATGCTCGGTGAAGGCGTCCGCCGCCGTCGATGCAATGACACCCCAAGGCCGGTAGACGCTGAGGTTCAGATCGAGACGTGGCCGGAAATCCCTGATCTCGATCGGCAGGTCGCGTGCCAGCCACGCCGAAAGCCTGTCGACGACGCTCACGCCCGCCCCCGACGCGACAAGGGCGATGCACGCACTGGACAGGCTGGCCTCTATCTTCAACAGACGTCCCACTCCGCGTTCTTCGCACAAGGCATCGAGCTGCTGCCGCATCGGATCGGCGGAGCCCATCGAGATGAAGTCGAGACCGTCGAGATCTTCTGCCTGCACCACGTCGAGCTCAGCCAGACGGTGACCCGCCGGCATGACGCAAACCGGTGGGGTCGCTGTCAGCGCTCGCCTGACGATTGAAGAATTCTCGTCCGATGCCGTTACGCCTATTCCGATGTCGAGCTGATTGCGGCTCGCCCGCTGCACCACCGTGGCGGAGCTGCGGATATCCAGGGAAATCGACACGGATGGATGCTGTTTTGAGAAGCTCGTGATGATGGACGGCAGCAGCGTGGACCCGAAGGCCGGGAGCGCGCAGATGTTCAGCCTGCCACTTCGCAACTCGCGTATCTCCCTCGCGGCGCGCGAGATGCCGCGCGCGGACTCGAAAACGCGCTTCACCTCGGCATAGAGCATGTGTGCTTCAGGGGTGGGGATCAGCCGCTGCCGGCTTTTCCTGAACAGCTGGAAATCCGCCTTCTCGCTGAGTTGCTGGAGCATCTTGCTGACAGCCGGCTGCGTGATGTCAAGTGCGTCGGCCGCCTTGGTGGTTGTTCCATGCAGCATGACCGAAGCGAAGACCTCGATCTCGCGAGGCGTAAACTCTGCCTCCTTCGTGACGGTGTCCTTTTCGCCAAATTTCATGCCCGCTTACCTTGCCAGGCAGCTGGATCGCTGTGCGAACAGCGAGCTGCGAACGCCAAGATTAATGGGAAGGGCCGGATGTTCCAAGAGGCGCGCGAAGGAAGTTTATTCCTGGAGGTTATGAACTTTCAGCGATTTGGCGGAGCTGATTTCAGTTGCCTGTCAACATTTCGGCGAGGTCGAGCAAACCGGCGTCCCGACCCGGACCTGCGGCAAGTTGCGCCGACACCGGGAGCCCGTCAGGAACCAACAAAGGAATAGCCAACGCCGGCATGCCAAGCATGTTTGCCCAGCGGCGGAAGCGGCCGCCGGCCATTCCCCACGGCACCATTTCCCCATTCACCTCGGTGAGTTCGTCGGAAAGCCGCGGCGCCGATCCAGGCGCCGTAGGGATGGCAAGAGCGTCCAGGCCCGCGATTTTCTCCAGAAACCGGCCTCGCACGCCGTTACGGATTTCGATGGCGCTATCATAGGCGCCGGCATGGATGCGAATGCCGCCCTGCAGGAATAAGTGAACCGCGTCGCCGACCATGTCCGGCTTCTGCTCGATTGCATTGCGGTAGATTCGCGCGAACTCACATTGGAGGATTGTCAGTCCCGCGGCAACGAACGCCTCCCTGTCGTCGAAGGTGATCTCGACCGTGCGCACTTCAGGACGATCGAGCATGGTAGCCAACGCGATATCGACTGACGTGTCGACGTGAGCGCCAAGCAGTTCGGGGCAGATGCCGATCGTGATGCCCGTTGTCGTTTTGCTGCCCCCGCTTGCCGACGGGGCGAGCCGTTTTCCGGCAAGCGCCTCGGTCATCAGGCGAACGTCCCTGACCGAGCGTGCAAGAACGCCGATGCAGTCCAGCGAAGGCGCTATGCTCATGACGCCCTGTACGGCGATCAGATCATTCGTCGGCTTGTAACCGAACAAGCCGGTTGCAGCAGCCGGGGATCGGTTTGACCCGCCGCTGTCCGTGCCAACCGCTGCCAGGCAAAAACCGGCCGCGACCGCTGCGGCCGACCCGCTGCTCGTGCCACCTGTCCCACGGTCCGGATCAAGCGGGTTGGCGACCTTGCCGAACCAAGGGTTGTCATGACCGCCGACGCACAGTTCGTGCAGGTTCGTCTTGCCGATGATGATGGCGCCGGCCGCCTGAAGATTGGCAATGCATGTTGCCGTTTCCGTCGCCACGTGGTCCCGAAACAACCGGGAGCCAGCCGTTGTCGGCCAATCCTCGACATCGATAACGTCTTTGACCGCGATCGGCACGCCATGCAGCGGGCCGCGCCTGTGACCGGATCTGATTTCGCGTGTGGCCTGAAGCGCGGCGTCCAGGGCATCAGCTTCGGCCACGAATATCATCGCCTTGATGTGTTCATTCAGCTCCTGGATGCGCTCGAGGCAGCCCTCCACGATTTCCACGGGCGACAGGCCGGCAGCGATCTTTTCGCTCATCTCCTCGATGGACCGGCAAGGGCTGCTATTCATGTGACCACCTTAGAGCGAACGGGCCGCGGGCCGACTGCATTGCGGCCGGCCATCCCGGAACCGGCCGACGATGCCACATCAGAAATTTGGTGGACAGTCGCGAGCTTATTCCCGTGGACGCGGGACTATCGCTGAAAACTCATAGTCGCGATCAATGGCGGCGTCGTGAACCGTTCAATTCAGCCCTGTCCTCGCACGCGCGGATCAACGAGCGGCGATCGTTTGCCGGTCGCCGGACTGCGTCACTCGAAGGGGCTATCGTCATAACTATTGGTGATGAACCGCACGGCAGGGGGCATTAGATCGAGATCATTTGAACTGTTAGCGTTTTCAAACACCGCCCTGAAAGAAGGTCGACTGAGCCGAATGGCCAAGTTCGCATCGCCGACATCCGAACCAGTCCACGATGCTCGATGCTGCCGGCTGGCCACGGGCCGACGTCGAAAGATCGGCAGATGCCCGGCTACCAGCATCATCATTGCGGAAGATACAAATCCACATAAACAAAAAGGGGAACAATCATGAAAAAGCTTGCACTCGCCTTGTCACTGATCGTGGCGGTATTTGGCGCCGCCAATTCATCGTCGGCGGCCGACGATGTCATCCGTTTCGGTGTCGCCGCGGAGCCATACCCGCCTTTCTCCGTCAAGGATGCCAGCGGCACCTGGCAGGGCTGGGAAATCGACCTGATGAATGCCGTTTGCAAAGAGATGAAGGCGAAATGTGAGATCGTCGATATCGCCTGGGACGGCATCATTCCCGCGCTGCTGGCCAAGAAGTTCGACGTCATCTGGAGCTCGATGTCGATCACGGACAAGCGCAAGGAGGTGATCGATTTCACCGACAAGTACTACTATTCGCCCAACGTGCTTGTCGGCGCCAAGGCGGATACGCGGCAGTTCGACGTGACCAAGCCGGAGACATTCAAGGGGATTGCGGTCGCGGCACAGAGTGCCAGCCTGCAGGCGACCTACATGCAGGATAAGTTCAACGGCATTGCCGAAGTGAAGATCTATCCAACACTCGATGACGAAATCGCGGACATCCAGGCCGGACGCGTGGATCTCATGGCTGCGGCAGGCATCCAGATCCAGGATTTCTTGAAGAAGCCGGAGGGCCAGGCTTATGAAATCAAGGTGACGCTGCCGCATGAGAAAATGTTTGGATACGGCGACGGCGGCGGCCTGCGCAAGGAAGACACCGCTCTGAGGGACCGCCTCAATGCAGCACTCAAGGCGGTGCGCGCCAGCGGCGAGTACGAGACGATCACCAAGCGCTATTTCGATTTCAACATTTACGGCGATTGATCATCTGGTTCAGGCCCGGGGGACGGCCGGCCCGGGGCGGCCGTCGCCATCTTCATTGAACTGGAACGCGCTGTATGAACTCGACCGTGTCTTGGGCAACCCTGCTCAGCTTCGGGGACAAGGGCTGGGGCGACGAATTGCTTCTTGGCGCTTGCCTGAGCCTTGGAATTTCGATCAGCGCCTATCTCGTGGGCCTGACCCTCGGCCTCATGGGTGCGGTGGCCAAGATCTCGAAGAACCGCGTGGCGGTCTCCGCAGCCGTTGCCTATACGACAATCATCCGGTCCGTACCGGACATTCTCATCATATTCCTCGTCTACTATACCGCGACGGACGCGTTGCGCTGGGCCGTGAGCCTGGCGGGACTGACTTCCGAATTCCAGGTCAATGGGTTTGTCGCCGCGACCCTGTCGCTTGGGATCGTTCAAGGCGGCTACAGCACGGAGGTCCTGCGCGGCGCGATCGTGGCCATCCCGCGAGGTCAGGTCGAGGCAGCCCATGCACTCGGTCTGACACGGCGCCAGACCTTCTTCCTGGTCACCGTGCCGCAAATGGTCCCCCTGGCCTTGCCGGGGCTTGGCAATTTGTGGCTGGTCGTTTTGAAGGAAAGCTCACTGGTCAGCCTGATCGGTTTTACCGAGCTCGTTCTCGCCGGCAAGATGGCTGCCGGCGCGACGCGCGATTACTTCATGTTCTATTGCGCGATCGCGTTCGTGTTCCTCGCCATGTCCGGCATATCGGCGATGCTTTTCCATGCCCTCGAAACAGCCACCGTCCGTGGCGGGAGGCGGGGCTAGCGTGACTGAGTTTGGAGCCTACCTTGCCAATCAGCTTCTGGCCGGCGTCCAGGTCACCATAATCCTGTTCCTCGGCTGTGCGGTGGTCGGCAATTTGCTTGCCATCCCGGTTGCACTGGCCCGGCTATCCAACAGCAAATGGCTGCGATATCCAGCGGTTGCGTTTATCCTCGCGTTCCGGGGGACCCCGCTCCTGGTCCAGCTTTACCTCTGCTACTTCGGTATCGGCCAAATTCTCTCGGGGATCCCCTCGATCCGCTACAGCCCGCTCTGGCCCATTTTGCGAGGCGCGGACTTCTATGCGTTTTTTACCCTTTCCCTGAACACCGCGGCCTACTGTGGCGAGATTTGGAGAGGGGCGATACAGGCCATTCCAGAAGGGCAGCGTGAGGCCGGCCAATCGCTTGGCCTGTCGAAAACACGGATCATGATTTCCGTCCTTCTCCCGCAGGCTTTCAGGTTGGCTTTGCCGGCGATCGGCGGCCAGAATATCCTGCTTTTGAAGGGGACCGCACTGGCGTCGACGATCACGGTGTTCGAACTCATGGGTGCGGCGAACCTCGTTCGCGCGCAGACATTTCGGGTCTACGAGCCTCTGTTCGCCGCCGCGCTAGGATATTTCCTGCTGGCGGCATTGATCACTATCGGCTTTGGTTTCTTCGAGAGACGGCTTGCTCGACGACATTGAGCGGAACGGATCGGCATATCGAGCCGCTGCGTGGAAGGCGACGTGATCTTCAGGCCACGCCGAATTCGCCATAGGATCGCGCCGCTTCGATGACCTCGCCAAATCCCATTTTGCCAGCAGCGGCTATTTCGTCGCGGAACTGATCCCACGCTGTCGGGGCAGTTGGCGCGCTTGACCGCGTCGGACAAAAAACTTCTCGGCCTCTGCATGAACCGCAGGGTATTTCTTTAGCGCCTCCTGGTAAGTGGCACCAAGCGGGCACGAGGTGTTCTCGCGTGCCCAAAATGGTCCAAAGTTCTCCAGGGATTTTGCGCCTGTAGCCCCATCCGGCCTTGCCGCGCTTCTGAATGTGGTTCACGCCGATCGTCATAGCCCAGTGTACCCCGCAGTGTACCTCTGGGAGGCGGAAACCCTTGCAGTGCTTGGGTTTAAAGACATTTCTGGATTAAGTGGCTCCCCGGGCCGGATTCGAACCAGCGACCAACCGGTTAACAGCCGGTTGCTCTACCACTGAGCTACCGGGGAACAGAGGCTCTCATGCGAGTGGCGCAGCCTATAGCAAACCCTTTTCGGCTTTGCAAAGAACCATTTCGCATTTTTCCGAGACTTTTTCGCTCAGGCGTTTCTCGCAATCGGCGGCGTTCGTCCTCATATTAGCCGTCTTGCGAGGGCGCGGAACCGAATGCGCGGTCGCGGCTTTCGTCAAGTGACATCCTCAAACCACCAGACGGACCAGCCATTCGAGATGACGGCAGCAGAAGAAAACCAGGCACCGGCGCGAAAGATATCGGTCTTCGGGCGCAAGTTCACCATGCCGCGTTCGCGCGGCCTCAGGATTGCAATCGGCGTGCTTTTGACGATTGGCGGCATTCTGGGGTTCTTGCCGATTCTCGGTTTCTGGATGGTGCCGCTCGGACTTTTGGTGCTCTCCTACGAATTCGCCATGGTGCGCCGCCATCGGCGCCGGTTCGTCGTCTGGTGGGAACGGCGGCGCCGGCCGGATTGATCGGCCACGCCGGGGACCTTGCCCGGCTTCGTCGCGGCGGCCTTTGGGGCCCGAATCAAATCGCAGCGCTATCCTGCGTTCCAGTGCTCGCCTCCTCCGGGGCGTCCTGCTGGCCTGCTCTCAGATCCTCGCTGATTTCCTTCAGGACGGCGGAAGCCGAGGCAAGGCGCGCGCGGTCGCGCGGTGAAAGCCGGCCGGTGCCTTCTATCTTGAGGCAATCCATGGCGTAGCGCACCAGCTCCTCGCACCCCAGCAGCGGCGAGCTGTCCGCGTTGTTGGTCGACTCGTCCGGTTTGGCCAGCTGCATGGCGCAGTCCTCCTCGGCCTCAACGCAGCCCGGTGCGCGGAGTTTCTCCCGATCATCCGCCATGCTTAACGGCTTGCTAACGCAGCTCGAACCGCCCTGTCTCGCATTTAGGGCGGGGTGCGGGGACTGGCGCAGGCGAAACCGTCGCGAATGCATTGTCGCCGCTTGACGGCTTTTTCGCCGCAACCTATTGGAACCGGGTGGAACGCCGGGAGTAACGAGGCCTCGTGGCGGAGTGGTTACGCAGAGGACTGCAAATCCTTGCACCCCGGTTCGATTCCGGGCGAGGCCTCCAATCTCCGGGCTCCCGCGCGTCAGCGCAGGGAGCTCGCCGTTCCCGTCTAAATGAACCGCGATGTGGCGCGGCAAGCGGATTGGTTGGGACATGAGCGCTGATTTCTCCGAGCTTCGCGTCAAGATGGTCGATGGCCAGATCCGCACCACCGACGTGACCAGCACGCCGCTGCTCGACGCCATGCTTTCCGTGCCCCGCGAGCTTTTCGTCGACGAACGCCAGCGCAATCTCGCCTACATCGACGAAGACATCCGCATCGCGGACGGCCCCGGCGGCGCGCGATATCTGATGGAGCCTTCGCCGCTGGCCAAGCTGATGCAACTGGCCGAGATCAGTCAGGCTGATTCGGTCCTCGATGTCGGCTGCGGCACCGGCTATGCCTCGGCCATCCTGTCGCGACTGGCGGGCTCCGTGGTGGCGCTTGAAAGTGATTCGGCGCTGGCCGAAACCGCAAAGTCGGTGCTCTCATCGCTGGGCTGCGGCAATGTGACCGTGGTCCAGGGCCCGCTGCCGCAGGGATATGCGGCCAAGGCGCCCTACGATGTCGTCTTCGTCGGCGGCAGCGTCGGCAAAGTGCCGGCGGCGCTGCTCGACCAGCTCGCCGAAGGCGGCCGCCTCGTCGCGGTCGAAGGGCAGGGCAATTCTGGCGTGGCGCGGCTTTTTTTCAAAGCAGGGGGGGTTGTAACCGGTAGACGGGCATTTAATGCGGCAATTAAGCCACTACCCGGGTTCGAACGTGAGCATGCTTTCGAATTCTGAATGATTTGGCCTTGCAGCAGAGGCTTTGTCATGGTCGCTTGCATTTGAACAATCGTTGCTGATCCCAATGGGGGCACTTTGGGCCGAGCGACAGGGAACATTCTGACACGCCGCTCCGGTTCTCTAAGGAGAAGCCGGTGCGGCGTGGTTCCCATGGAAAACGAATGAGGGTTTAATGGTGCCGTCTCTACGCAAGTCACTTTTCACCGCCGTCCTCGTTTCGGCGACCGCGCTTTCCCCGCTGGCCGCCTCGGCCGAAACCATCTCCGGCGCGCTTGCAAAGGCCTATCAATACAATTCCTCGCTGAATGCCTCACGAGCCGGCGTACGCGTCACCGACGAGAGCGTGGCCATAGCCAAGTCCGGCTGGCGCCCGACCATCACCGGGACGGCCGACACGAATTATGTGAATACCCGTGCCAGCGGCGCCAACGTCAAGACGGGGTCGGCCAGTGTGGCCATCGTCATAAACCAGAGCCTGTTCGACGGCTTCCAGACGAGAAACAATGTGGCGGCAGCCGAATCGCGGGTCAAGGCATCCGTCGAAAGCCTGCGCAACACCGAGGAGAACACGTTGTTGAGCGCGGCCACGGCCTATATGGACGTGATTCGCGACCGGCAGATCGCGGTGCTGACGGAGCAGAATCTGCAGTTCCTGACCGAGCAGGCGCGCGCCGCGCGCTCGCGGTTCGAGGTCGGCGAAGGCACGCGCACCGACGTTGCGCAGGCCGATGCGTCGCGCGCTTCCGCCGTGGCGTCGCTCAGCGCCGCCCGCGCGCAGGCGCTGGCAAGTGCGGCGAGCTATCACCAGATCGTCGGTGACGAGCCGGGCAAGCTCAGGCCTGCCTCGCCATTGGCCAGGCTGCTGCCGCCGAGCCTCGATTCGGCGATAGCCATCGCCTCGGCCGAGCATCCGGCGATCCTCGCCACCCAGCATCTGGTCGATGCGGCCGCGTTTTCGGTGAAGTCGTCCGAGGGCGCATTGCTGCCGCAGCTTTCCGCATCGGCCGGCATTTCGGAGGATTATCTGCATCGCAATCCCGACCTCCAGGGGAGCAACGGCGGTTCGACCTCGGCCAACATCGGTGCGACACTGACGATCCCGATCTATTCGGGCGGCCGCACCTCGGCGGTCGTGCGACAGAACAAGGAATCGCTTGGCGAGGCCCGCATCCAGGTCGACGTCAGCCGCGACCAGGTGCGCCAGGCCGTCGCCTCGGCGTGGTCGCAATACACCGCCGCGCAGCAGAGCGTCGCCGCCAACAGGCAGGTGATCGACGCCGCTCAACTGGCGCTGAACGGTGTCATCGAGGAACGCAATGTCGGCCAGCGCACCACGCTGGATGTGCTCAACGCGCAGGCCACCGTCATCACCGCCAAGATCAACCAGGCAAATTCCGAGCACGACGTTGTGGTGGCGAGTTATGCCATCCTGTCGGCGATCGGCCGCCTCTCGGCCGAGCGCCTTGCGCTGCAGGCGACGAAGTACAGGCCTGAAGAGCACTACAATGCCGTCAAGGACAAGTGGATCGGCCTGCGCACGCCGGATGGCCGCTAAACTCCACAGATTCGAGTAGTTCTCTCGAAGCGACCCGGCGTTCGATCGAAACGCCGGGTCGCTTCATTGTTTGCGCAACTGCGCCGGCAACCCGTCACATGCTTTTCGACGAATTGCGCTAATCTGTTGAAATCCCACATGTCCCCAGAATGGGGATTCTCGTACGGCGCTCCGTCGGTTACGCTGTCGCCATGATTCGAATCCGGCGTTTACCGGAGCGGAAGTCTGTAACAGGTCACAAGGGCGGCGGATGTGACGATGGCAACGGCAAGCAGCGCACAGCGCGAACCTTCCATGGAAGAGATACTGGCTTCCATCAGGAGGATCATCGAGGACAGCGACAGCGGCCGCAAGCAGCCGGACGATGCCGATGACTTGCGGCAGGATCTGAAGCCGGCGGCGGGCGCCGCTCCCGACGTCGATGCGTTCCGCGCCGAATTGCATGCCGCTCCCGAGGTCAGGAAGCCGGTCACGCTGGCGGAGGTGCAGGCACAGACATCGGCGGCCGAACCAACGGTCGCGCGCATGGAAGCGCCGGAGCGAACCGATCCCGTGGCACCAAGGGCGTCGATGACGCTTGCCGAGGTGAGCGCCCGGATCGCCGCCGAGCCGCTGCCCGCCGAAAGGACCGACAGGCCCGCGACGCCCGAGGCCGGCGCGGCAAGCGATGCCATCGTCGCCGATTGGCGCCGCGAGATCGCGGCGGTCGGCGAGCAGGCGAAGGCGATACCAGGCATTCGCAAGCCGGTTGTTCAGCCCGAAGCGCCGGTGGACGAGCCGATGCCGGAGCCGGCGTTCGAGCGGACCCCTTCGATCGCCGCCCCGGCGAGCACCGACGAGGCGCGCAAGGCGGCGGATGAAACGCCTGCGGCCCGTCCGGCAATCCTTTCCGAGCATACGGGCCGGCAGGTCGCCGCGGCCTTTGGCGAACTCTCCGACGCCTTTGCCAGCCGCAGCAAGAAGACATTCGACGAGATGGCCGAGGAGATGCTGCGGCCGATGCTGCAGGACTGGCTGGACAACAACCTGCCAACGCTGGTCGAGCGCCTGGTGCGCGAGGAGATCGAGCGCGTGGCGCGCGGCGCGTAATGATTTTCCCGGGTCGCCTTAGGTGGCTAGTTGGACACCGCTGCGCCTTCACCCTGGCGCAGGCACGGTAATCTCAGGATCGGCATGTCGAGGGAGGCGGTGGCCGCAATAATAGCTCCGATGATGGCGATTGCCACGACCACGCCGCTCCACGCTTCATATAGGCCGATCCAAGCATAGAGCCCGCCAACCTTATTGCTCGAACATATCTCGGCAGTCATTTCGGGTCTTCTCCGGGTTGGACTAGGCCCATGCGGGCCAAATAGGTTTCGAGTTTCGCGGTTCGGTCTGCACCAAGAATCGCCATCACACCGATATATCCGTCCGGCCGGATCAGCACACATTCGCCCGGTGCCAGTGCATAAGCATCGCGAAGGTGTCCCCAGGCATCGATGACATCGCCTTGCGGGCCGATGTGGTGGACATGCAGCCCCTTGAGTGGCCCAACCGTCTCTCTCCCGGCTTGATGAACAAGCAGTGTCCAATGCGGCCCTTGCAGCAATTGGAACAGTCGCCATGGTTGCCCCGCCGCGCCGCTGATTTGGGCATCCGGCGCGCGGTCCCCCGCACGCGGGCCGCCGCCGCGTTCGGCCATTTCCCTGGAGAGCGGCGATTCCGGATAGGCGATATTGAGCTGGCGCACCTCGCGGCCGCGGTGCATTCCACCCTGTTTCTGGGCGTCGAGCAGCCGGGTCGAAAGGCCGAGAACCGATTCTGCGACCGGACGTCGTTCCTGCTCATAGGTGTCGAGCAGGCAATCATCCGCGCCGTCGAGGACGGCGGCAAGTTTCCAGCCCAGATTATAGGCATCCTGCACGCTGGTGTTCAGGCCCTGGCCGCCGGTTGGCGGATGGATATGAGCTGCATCGCCAACGAGGAATACCCGATCGACCCGGTAGCGATCGGCAAGCCGGGCGTTCATCAGGTAGGCCGACGCCCAGGCGACCGAATCCACCCGCACGTCGCCGCGGCCGGTCCGCTCATTAATCAAGCGCCCCAGCTGTTCTGCTGAGAGGTCCACTTCGCCGTCCAGCAGAATGGGTGCCTGAATCTGGAAGAGATCGGTTCCGGCGAGCGGGCAAATCGCGACCATTCGCTCCATGTCACCGTCGTTGAACTGGTGCCACGCATCGCGGTCCAGCCCGGTCAACAGCACATCCGCCACGACCGCACGCACGCCCAGCGTCTTGCCGGGGAAATTCAAGCCGAGCGCGCCGCGCACGAAGCTGTGCCCGCCGTCCGCCCCGACAAGATAGCGTGCGCGAACGGTTTGCTCGCCATTCGGCCCCGCAAGACGTGCCATGACACCGTTCTCACCTTGCTCGAACCCAACCAACTCACATCCGTACTCGACCCTATGGCCTAGTTCTGCCAGCCGCTCTCGCATGATCCGCTCGGTGAGGAATTGCGGAATCATTAGCGCGATGGCGTAAGGCTCTGCCGGGGTCGGATCGGGGCGCTCGCCGGTGTCCTTTTCGATATAGCTGCCGTCATCGCCATACACGCGCATCGGCGGATAGACGCCGCCTGCGGCAACGACCCTGTCGAGAATGCCAAGATCTTCGAAAATCTCCTGTGTCCTCGGCTGGATGCCCTTGCCGCGCGAGCCACGGAAGGGGTCGCTCATCTTCTCAATGAGCTGGAAGGATATACCGCGCCGTGCAAGCTCGATCCCAAGCGTCAGGCCAGCCGCTCCCGCGCCGCAGATGAGCACATCTGCCGTAAAACCGTTTGTCATGTCGATCTCCTTGTGTGTAAAATGCACATAATGGAGAGTCGGAGTGGCGTCAATGAAAAACGTGAAAAATACACATATTGGGAGTCATCAGATTCGTGAACTCCACGGAGCGCTGATCGAGATTGCCAGCCTTATGAACCGGCCTCAGCGCGATGAGCAGATGGTAAAGGAGGCCGGAATTGCGCTCGACCGCGCACTGTTTCCTCTGCTGGTCGGGATAGAGCGGCTTGGGCCGATCGGGATAGTGGACCTCGCCGACCGGGCTGGCCGCGATTACACCACTGTCAGCCGTCAGGTGGCGAAGCTCGAAAGCCTTGGCCTGGCCGTGCGCCGGCAGAGCGAGACAGACCGCCGCGTGAATGAGGCTGTCGTCACGCCAAAGGGCAAGGCGATGACCGACAAGATCGACGCAGCACGAGAGAGAAACGCTCGCGCCGTTTTCGAAAGCTGGGACGCACACGACATCGACGAACTCGTGCGGCTCATGCGCAAGTTCGCCGAAGCTTTGAAAGAAAAACCAGAGGACTCCAGCGCGTCCTGAGACGTCGCACTATTCCTCGTTTCGTACGACCCGAGCTGGCATTTGGGATTGGGCGGCGTAGGCGTGCAATGCCTCTCCGGCTGGAGCCGGTGACAGTGCCGACGCCACCAGGGATTGTCGCATACGGGACAGACACTATCTGAACGGTGATCCTCTTTCTGTTGTGCCGGTTGCCGAGGCGGCCCCTACGGTTGACTCGGTCAAAGCCTTCCGATTTACACCGGACCAGCAAAAATCCGACAGCGCGGACCATTTTCCCATGCTTGAAAAGACCTACGACGCCAAAACCGTCGAACCGAAGATTGCCAAGGTGTGGGAAGAGGCCGACGCGTTTCGCGCCGGCGCCGGCGCCGAGGAGGGGGCCGAGGCCTTCACCATCGTCATCCCGCCGCCCAACGTCACCGGCTCGCTGCATATGGGCCACGCGCTCAACAACACGTTGCAGGATATTCTTGTTCGCTTCGAGCGCATGCGCGGCAAGAACGTGCTGTGGCAGCCGGGCATGGACCATGCCGGCATCGCCACGCAGATGGTGGTCGAGCGGCAGTTGATGGAAAAGCAGATCCATCGCCGCGACCTCACCCGTGAACAGTTCATCGAGAAAGTGTGGGAGTGGAAAGCCGAATCCGGGGGCGCGATCCTCAACCAGCTGAAGCGGCTCGGCGCCTCGGCCGACTGGTCGCGCGAACGCTTCACCATGGACGAAGGCCTGTCCAAGGCCGTGCTCGAAGTGTTCGTCACGCTCTACAAGGAAGGCCTGATCTACAAGGACAAGCGCCTTGTGAACTGGGATCCCAAGCTGCTCACCGCGATCTCCGATCTCGAGGTCGAGCAGCAGGAGGTCAACGGCAATCTCTGGCACTTCCGCTATCCCGTCGAAGGCGTGGCCTTCGATCCGGAAAACCCGAAGACCTTCATCATCGTGGCGACGACGCGCCCCGAGACGATGCTGGGCGATACGGCCGTCGCCGTGCATCCGGACGACGAGCGCTTCCGGCACCTGGTCGGCAAGAATGTCGTCCTGCCGATCGTCGGCCGCAAGATTCCCGTGGTGGCGGATGAGTATTCCGACCCCGAGAAGGGCTCTGGCGCGGTCAAGATAACGCCGGCGCATGACTTCAACGACTTCGAGGTCGGCAAGCGCCACAAGCTGCCGGCGATCAATATCCTCACCGTCGAGGCGGCGGTAAACCTCAGGGACAACGAGGATTTCCTCGCCGGGCTCGAGGTGACGCCGGAGCGCCAAGCCGTCTGGGATGAACTCAACGGCCTTGACCGCTTTGTCGCGCGCAAGAGGATCGTCGAATTGATGGAAGAAGGCGGCTTCCTCGACAAGGTCGAGCCGCATCGCCACGCCGTGCCGCATGGTGATCGCGGCGGCGTGCCGATCGAGCCGTTCCTGACCGAGCAGTGGTATGCAAACGCCGCCGAACTGGCCAAGCCGGCGATCGCCTCGGTGCGCGAGGGGCGTACCAAGATCATACCCGCGAATTGGGAAAAGACGTACTTCCAGTGGATGGAGAACATTGAACCCTGGTGCATCTCGCGCCAGCTTTGGTGGGGCCACCAGATTCCGGCATGGTATGGGCCGGACGGGCGCGTCTTCGTCGAGAAGACGGAGGAAGAGGCGCTGAGTGCCGCGATCGAATATTATCTGGCGCTCGAAGGACCCTGGAAGGCCTGGGTCGAGGACAAGCTCGAGAATTTCCAGCCGGGCGAAATCCTGACCCGTGACGAGGACGTGCTCGATACCTGGTTTTCCTCGGCGCTGTGGCCGTTCTCGACGCTGGGCTGGCCGGATGAGACGCCGGAGCTGAAAACCTACTACCAGACCGACGTGCTGGTGACCGGCTTCGACCTGATCTTCTTCTGGGTCGCGCGCATGATGATGATGGGCCTGCACTTCATGGACGAGGAGCCGTTCCACACCGTCTACATGCACGCGCTGGTGCGCGACAAGAACGGGCAGAAGATGTCGAAGTCGAAAGGCAATGTCGTCGACCCGCTCGACCTCATCGACGAATATGGCGCCGACGCGCTGCGCTTCACGCTGACGGTGATGGCGGCGCAGGGGCGTGACGTGAAGCTCGACCCGGCGCGCATTGCCGGCTACCGCAATTTCGGCACCAAGCTTTGGAACGCGACGCGCTTCGCCGAGATGAACGAAGTCGCGCGCAACGACGATTTCTGGCTGAACGACGCCAAGCTGGCGGTCAACCGCTGGATCCTGACCGAGCTGACGCGCGCCGCGCGAGAGGTCACGGACGGCATCACCTCATATCGCTTCAACGAGGCGGCGGGGGCGGCCTACCGCTTCGTCTGGAACCTGTTCTGCGACTGGTATCTGGAGCTGCTGAAGCCGGTGTTCATGGGCACGGACGAGGCGGCCAAGGCCGAAAGCCGCGCCTGCGTCGCCTTCGTGCTCGACGAAATCTACAAGCTCCTGCATCCGATGATGCCGTTCATGACCGAGGAACTTTGGGCGCAGACCGCGGGCGAGGGCAAGGAGCGCGCTTCGCTGCTTTGCCATGCCGCGTGGCCGTCGCCGGATTTCGAGGACGCTGAAGCGGCCGCCGACATCAACTGGCTGGTTGATCTCGTCTCCGGCATTCGTTCCGTGCGTTCGGAAATGAACGTGCCGCCGGCAGCCATCGCGCCGCTGATGGTGATCGGAGCCAACACGCTTACCCGCGAACGGCTGGAGCGCCACGCCGCCGCGATCAAGCGGCTGGCGCGCGTCGGCGACATCTCGCAGGTTGACGCCGCACCCAAGGGCTCGGCGCAGATCGTGCTCAACGAGGCAACGGTCTGCCTGCCGCTCGGCAGCCTGATCGATCTCGCCGCCGAGGCCGCGCGCTTGCAGAAAGAACTGGCCAAGGTGACCGAGGAGATCGCACGCCTGCACAAGAAGCTGTCGAACGAAAGATTCGTCGCCAGCGCGCCGGCCGAGATCGTGGAAGCCGAGCGTGAAAAGCTGGCCGAATACCGCGAGGCGCAGGGCAAGCTTTCGGTGGCGCTGGCCAGGGTTCGCGAAGCGGGTTGAGGGCAGATTCGGGAGACTTTAGGGCCCTCTAAAATGGGGTGGCTTTTTGCCTCGAAACTGGCATTCCGTAGCGTTAATGTTGACGTAAACGGAAGTTTTCGCCCCATTGTTGCCATAATGTAACAATGGGGCATTCGACTGCTCAAAACTGATTATTTTTGGCCTTTTTGGCCGATTTTCTCCCGTTTTTCTGAGTGAGACACGCCCGGCGAACCGTTTTTCTGCCTCGCTGCGCTGGTCTGCATTTTGTCCGGAATGCGTCCGGTGGACATGTACATGTACGCCCCAAGAATTCGTTGTTGCACCGTTAACCCGAATTGGTTCTAGCTGGATGCACTGACTATTCGGGGAGGACATCCATGAACAATCTGCGTTTGAAAGCACTGCTGGGGGCAGGGTGCTTTTCGCTGGCTTTGCTGGGGACGGCAATGAGCTCGGCACATGCCGGCGGCCTGGAACGTGGCGGCTACGATATCGACCTGCTGTTTGATCCGGCGCCGTTCGCGACGGACGCGGAAGCGACCTATGTGATGCCGGACCGTAAGTACGAGAATGCGCGTGGTCCCGGCGGAGCCAATCTCGGCCTTGGTACCTCGGCCGACGGAGCCGAGGGCTATTGGGTACCGCGCATAGGAATGAAGGCCCAGGTTGTGCAGGGCGTCGACTGCATGGTCGATTATTCGCAGCCTTGGGGCGCGCATACCGCACCAGGTATGTGGAACGGAGCGCTTTCTAACGTCGAGACCGATATCAAGAGCAACAATTACGCCGGCACCTGTTCCTACAAGTTTGATGCTGGCAAGGGCCAGCTCCGCTTTATCGGCGGGTTGTTCTATCAGGACATTTCAGGCTTCAAGGAAAGCTTGGTCGGTTTTACTCCCCTCGGACAACCGCTGCTTGGTCGTGTCGATCTGGAGGCTAACGGTTGGGGCTGGCGCGCCGGCGTTGCCTACGAAATCCCTGATATCGCGCTCCGCGCCAGCTTGGTCTACAATTCGAAAGTCAAGCTAGACAACATTTCGGGCACACTCACCTTACCAGCTATTCTTGGAGGTTCTCGGCCGATCTATGGCGCAGAGGAGTCGATGCCGGATTCGCTGGAACTGAAACTGCAGTCCGGTATTGCGCCTGACTGGCTGGCCTTC
Source organism: Mesorhizobium sp. B2-4-1 (assembly GCF_006442185.1). Classification (NCBI taxonomy): domain Bacteria; kingdom Pseudomonadati; phylum Pseudomonadota; class Alphaproteobacteria; order Hyphomicrobiales; family Phyllobacteriaceae; genus Mesorhizobium; species Mesorhizobium sp. B2-4-1. The sequence continues at coordinate 508,424 of NZ_VFVN01000003.1, forward strand.
GGCTCAATCAAGTGGGTCAACTGGAGCGTGCTGCAGAGCGTTCCGATCTGTCCAACAATTGCGCCTGGGGCGGCTTGCTTCACGAACGGCCCGGGTCAGGTGACGTCGCTCGACCTGATGTATCGTGACGGTTGGACCGTTTCAGGTGGTATCGGCCACAAGTTCAATGATCAATGGAGTGCCGCCGGTCAATTGACCTGGGATCGTGGCACCTCGCATGGCTATGGTGCGCAGACCGATACGTGGACCCTGGGCGGCGGCGTCGCCTATACGCCGCAGCCCAACATCGAAGTGCGGCTCGCTGGAGCGGTCGGCGTTTTGACCAGCGGCCACTCGGGGACATTGGCTGGTGAGAACGGCTATGTTGCAGGCGAGGATGCCAGCTATGATTTCGGGAATGATCTGATCACGGCGATCTCTGGTGGTGTGAAGATCAAGTTCTAAGTCTCTGTAAAATCAAATGAAAGGCCGGGCAATGCCCGGCCTTTTTCGTTCCGGGGCTGTGGCCGAGCCTGTCGGCCCCAGGGCTGCGTTGCAGATAAACCGCACCAGCTCCGCCTCGTGTCGTTGTGATGTTTTGGCAACACTTTCTGAACAACCCCTGCGCTAGAAGTCAGGCCGACGAAATTGCCCATTTCCCGCCATAAACCCGGCGCACCTCGATCTTGTCTCGGGACACGCGCCAAAAGGCTCGGCGATGGGAGCAGGCCGCACCGCCCTCTTGCGAGGAAGATGTGGGGCAAGGAAGAGTATGGACGCCAAAGTCATCTCCAAGGCTAAGCTCCCCAGCCGCTATGTGACCGTCGGTCCGGCGCGTGCGCCGCATCGCTCCTATCTCTATGCCATGGGCCTGTCGGCGGCCGAGATCGCACAGCCGCTGGTCGGCGTCGCCTCCTGCTGGAACGAAGCGGCGCCCTGCAACATTTCGCTGATGCGCCAGGCGCAAGTGGTCAAGAAGGGCGTCGCGGCCGCCAACGGCACGCCGCGCGAATTCTGCACCATCACCGTCACCGACGGCATCGCCATGGGCCACCAGGGCATGAAGTCGTCGCTGGTGTCGCGCGAGGTCATCGCCGATTCGGTGGAGCTCACCATGCGCGGGCATTGCTACGACGCGCTGGTCGGGCTCGCCGGCTGCGACAAGTCGCTGCCCGGCATGATGATGGCCATGGTGCGGCTCAACGTGCCGTCGATCTTCATCTATGGCGGCTCGATCCTGCCCGGCAGCTACCGCGGCCGCCAGATCACCGTGCAGGATGTGTTCGAAGCGGTCGGCCAGCACTCGGTCGGCACGATCGGCGATGCCGAACTGCTTGAAATCGAGCAGGCCGCCTGTCCCTCGGCCGGCTCCTGCGGCGCCCAGTTCACCGCCAACACGATGGCGACCGTGGCCGAGGCGATCGGTCTGGCACTGCCCTATTCCTGCGGCGCGCCGGCGCCTTATGAAATGCGCGATCGTTTCAACTTCGCCTCCGGCGAGAAGATCATGGAACTGATCGCCAGGAACATCCGGCCGCGCGACATCGTCACGTTGAAAGCACTGGAGAACGCGGCGACGGTGGTTTCGGCCACCGGCGGCTCGACCAATGCGGCGCTGCATTTGCCGGCCATAGCGCATGAGGCCGGCATCAAGTTCGACCTGTTCGATGTCGCCCGGATTTTCGAGAAGACGCCATACATCGCCGACCTCAAGCCCGGCGGCAAATATGTCGCCAAGGACATGTTCGAGGCCGGCGGCATTCCGCTGTTGATGAAGACGCTGCTCGACCACGGCTACCTGCATGGCGATTGCCTGACGGTCACTGGCCGCACTTTGGCCGAAAATATGGAGCATATTGCCTGGAATGAACACCAGGATGTGGTCCGCCCGGCCGACAGACCTATTACCCAAACCGGCGGTGTCGTGGGCTTGAAGGGAAACCTTGCCCCGGAAGGCGCGATCGTGAAGGTCGCGGGCATGACGGAGTTGAAGTTCTCCGGCCCGGCGCGCTGCTTCGATTCGGAAGAGGAATGTTTCGAAGCGGTGACGCATCGCAACTACCGGGAAGGCGAAGTTCTCGTCATCCGCTACGAAGGGCCGCGCGGCGGACCTGGCATGCGCGAGATGCTGTCGACGACGGCGGCACTCTACGGCCAGGGCATGGGTGGCAAGGTGGCGCTGATCACAGACGGCCGTTTCTCGGGCGCGACGCGCGGCTTCTGCATCGGCCATGTCGGGCCCGAGGCCGCCGTTGGTGGTCCGATTGGCCTCATCCGGGACGGCGATGTGATCTCCATCGATGCCGTGAACGGCACGATCGATGTGGCGTTGTCCGATAGGGAACTGGCTGCGAGGGCAAAGAGTTGGAAGGCGCGCACAACCGACTATCAGTCCGGCGCGATATGGAAATACGCACAGACGGTAGGTTCCGCCCGCGACGGCGCGGTCACCCATCCGGGCGGTGCGAAAGAAACACACTGCTATGCGGACATCTGAGTTGTTGAAGTCAACACCAGAGTTGTTGAGGTCGTCTGTCCTTCCGGCACTGGTCGCGTTAGCGATCTTTGGCGCCGTCGGCCAGGCCATGGCCTTCGACGACAAGGTGTTCGACGACAAGACCGGCGTGAAGCCGCAGTCGAGCCCCTGGGCGGTGTTCCAGTTCGGCTTCTCCGCCTACAAGAACGGCCACAAGGAACAGGCCGCGGAGGCTTATAAATACGCCGCCGAGAACGGCCAGATCGGCGCTACCTGGAAGCTTGCCCGCATGTATGCCGAGGGTGATGGCGTGGCGCGCGACGATTACGAGGCGTTTAAGTTCTTTTCGGAGATCGTCGATCAGGACGTCGAGCCCGGCTCACCGGAAGAAAGCTACGTTTCCGACGCGCTGGTGGCGCTGGGCGACTATTTGCGCAAGGGCATTCCCGGCAGCCCGGTGACCGAGAACGAAGTGGCGGCCCAGGAATATTACATGCGCGCCGCCGCCAACTACCGCAACCCGAATGCCCAGTTCGAGATGGGGCAGATGTTCCTGAAGGGCGAGGGCGGCGTGAAGGCCAGCGTCAAGCAGGCCGGGCGCTGGTTCCAGCTCGCCGCCGAAAAAGGCCATGCCGGCGCGCAGGCGACGCTTGGCCATCTGTTGTTCCAGAGCGGCAAGATCGTGCGCGGCCTGGCGATGATGACGGCAGCACTCGAACGTGCGGCGCCCGCCGACCAGCCCTGGATCCGCGGCATGCAGGAGGAGGCCTTTGCCGCCGCCGGCGAAGCCGACCGCCGCACAGCGATCTCGCTCGCTGACGACATCCTGACCAAGGGCAACAGCGCCGATCAGTAAGGATGATCTCCCCACGAGGAGATCGCTAATCAGACATTAATTCTCGGTCGGCTCCGCCGGCACCATGCTGGGAGCCGGCGCCGAGATCGGCGTCATCCGCCGGTGCGGCGCCAGCCTGTCTTGCGGGCAGCTGTCCCCGACTTTCGTCCATGAGGTGTTGTTGAGCACCATCTCGCAGCGGGCGAGGTAGTTCTTGTCGGCGATCGTCAGACAGGCGACCTGGCCGACCGGGTAGGATTTTCCATTGGCAAGACATTCCTCGGCGGCGAAAGCCGCCGCAGGGACGGCGACAGCGAATGCCAGGCCGATCGGACAAAGGACAAGTCGTATGGTCATGGGAACCCCAGCCGCCATGATGATCTCCCATCATGCGCCTGATTGTGGCGATACGAGGTCCAGCGCGGGCCCGGGGTCTCCCTCAGGCCGGCAGCAAATCGAGATCGATGGCCACCGGCACGTGGTCGGACGGTTTTTCCCAGGCGCGCACATGCTTTTCGATCGAGGCCGATGAAAACCGGTTGGCGGCCTCGGGCGACAGCAGCAGGTGGTCGATGCGGATGCCGTTGTTCTTCTGCCAGGCGCCGGCCTGGTAGTCCCAGAAGGTGAAGGTGTCGCCCGCATCGGTGACCGAACGCACCGCTTCGGTGAAGCCGAGATTTTTCAACCTGCGGAACGCCTGCCGCGTCTGCGGCTGGAAGAGCGCATCATTCAGCCAGTTCTCCGGGAACTTCGCGTCGACAGGTTCGGGAATGACGTTGTAGTCACCGGCCAGCACCAGGGCTTCCTCCAGCCTCAGCCGCTCCTCGGCCCAGCGCTCCAGCCGTGCCATCCAGGACAGCTTGTAGGAGAATTTCCTCTCGTCATCGATCGGATTGCCGTTCGGCAGATAGAGCGAGGCGACGCGCAATGCGCCCTTGTCGGTCGAGAACACGCCTTCGATGAAGCGCGCATGCTCGTCGGCGTCGTCGCCGGGCAGACCTCTGATGACCTCGTCGAAGCGCAATTTCGACAGCAGGGCGACGCCGTTGAAACCCTTCTGGCCGTGGGTTTCCACATTGTAGCCAAGCGCCTCGATCTCGGCGCGCGGGAACTGCTCGTCGACCGTCTTGATCTCCTGCAGGCAGACGATGTCGGGGGCGCTTTCGGTCAGCCAATGGGTGAGATTGCCGATGCGGGCGCGAATGCCGTTGATGTTCCAGGTGACGATCTTCATGGCGGCCTCAATGTTCTTCCGGGGCAAGACGTTCGACCAGGCCGATCGTATTGCCTGCGGGATCCTTTAGAAAGGCCATCCACTCGCTTTCCCCCGCCGGACCGAACTGGCCCTCGGTGTCGCGATGAACAAGCGTTGGAGGCGCGGTGAAGGGAACGCCCGCAGCTTTCGCGCCGGCGTGGAAATCCTCGAGACCTGATATGTCGAGATAGACGGTTCCGGCCGGAATGCCGTCGGTGAACAGCAGCCGCACGCTGCCGGCCATGATGAAGGCGATGCCCGGCGGATCGTAACGCACATGCACGCTCATCCCGAGCACGTCGCACCAGAAGGCCAGAGTCGCGTCGAGGTCTCGCCCGGCCGAGAGCGCGACCTGACGAACCGCGCCAATGGCAGGCATGTTGTTCCTAAATGGAGAAGCTTGTGCCGCAGCCGCAGGAGGCGACCGCATTCGGGTTGCGGATCTGGAACGACTGGCCCATCAGGTCGTCGACGAAATCAATCACCGACCCGCCCATATAGACCAGCGACAGATCATCGATCAGAACCGTGGCGCCGTCCTTCTCGATGGCGACATCGTCGTCGTTGCGCGCGTCGACCAGATCGAACTTGTAGGAAAAGCCGGAGCAGCCGCCGCCTTCGACGGAAACGCGCAACGCCGTCTTGCCGGCCTCGTCCGACACAATCTTGGCGATCCGCCTTGCGGCGGCATCGGTCATCTCGACTTTCATGGCGGTCTTGGCATCCGCGCCCATGGGCGTCACCTTGCTTTCGGTTTCACATGATAGGTATGAAGCGCGAAGGGCCAAGTCAACCGGCCAAGTCAACCGGCCATAGTCTGGCGGCCAAAGTCAGGCGGCCAAAGTCAGGCGGCATCGACCATGACCAACGAGTTGGGCGACATCGGATTTGGCTATAGGCCCCGCGCGGCCTATGCCAGCGATCCGGCGCGCTCGCGCGGGCGCCTGTTCGAAGAGGTCGAAAGCCCGACCCGTACGCCGTTCCAGCGCGACCGCGACCGCATCATCCATTCCACCGCGTTCCGCCGGCTGAAACACAAGACGCAGGTCTTCATCGCCCATGAAGGCGATCATTATCGCACCCGGCTGACCCATTCGATCGAGGTGGCGCAGATCGCACGCGCTCTGGCGCGGGCGCTGCGCGGCGACGAGGATCTGGCTGAAGCGGTGGCGCTGGTGCATGATTTCGGCCACACGCCCTTCGGCCACACCGGCGAGGACGCCCTCAACGAGAAGATGGCTGATTGGGGCGGCTTCGACCACAACGCGCAATCGCTGCGCATCGTGACAAGGCTGGAAGCGCGCTATGCCGAGTTTGACGGACTGAACCTGACCTGGGAAACGTTGGAAGGCCTGGTCAAGCACAATGGTCCGCTGACCGATGCCAACGGCAAGGGCCTGAAGGGTCCGGTGCCGCAGGCGATCCGCGACTATTCGGAACTGCACGACCTCGAACTCGACCGGTTCGCCGGCATCGAGGCGCAGTGTGCTGCGATCGCCGACGATATCGCCTACAACACGCACGACATCGACGACGGCCTGAGGGCGGGGCTGCTGACGCTGGACATGCTGAAGGCCGTCTCGCTGCCGGGGACCATCCTGGAGGGGGTGCGCGCGCGCTATCCCAATCTCGACGAGGTGCGCACCGGCCACGAGCTGATGCGGCGCCAGATCACCGCCATGGTCGAGGACGTGATCAGGTCGACCACCGCCAACCTGGAACGCACCGGGCCGCGGAGCGCCGATGCGGTGAGGGCGGCGGGCGAGACGATGGTGACCTTTTCCGCCGAAATGGCCGTCGCCGAGAAAGAGCTGAAGGCCTTTCTCTACAAGCACCTCTACCGGCACAAGGAAGTCATGCGGGTGCGCGCCGATGCGGAGCGGATCGTCAGGGACCTGTTCGACGTCTATTTCGCCGACCCGCGCGCTATGCCGGACGGCTGGCGCGAGGGGCTCGACCGGGCCGAGGATCGCATCAAGGCGCGCAGCGTGGCCGACTTCCTGGCGGGGATGACCGACACCTACGCGCTGAAGGAACACCGGCGTTTGTTTGACGATACGCCGGATTTGAGCTAGGGCGGGCTCGATTTTGCCGGCCAACAAGCCGGATTCCCTGCAAAGCCGCCAGAGTCATACCCATGAACATCTTCGCCGACTTCACCGCGCGAATCATAAAAGCCGTCGAGACGCTTGATCTGAAAGACAATGACGGCGTTTCGCCCGACCTGTCGCGCATCGCCGTCGAGCCGCCGCGCGATGCCAGCCATGGCGACCTCGCGACCAATGCGGCGATGGTGCTGGCCAAGCCCACCGGCCAGAGCCCGCGGGCGCTGGCTGAGCGCCTGGCGCTCGCGCTGCGGGACGACAAGGATATCGCGGCCGCCGAGGTTGCTGGCCCGGGCTTCGTCAATTTGCGGCTCAAGGACGGTTTCTGGCAGGCACATCTCACGACGCTTCTGGGCGAGGGCCGCAATTACGGCCGCTCCAGCATCGGCGGCGGCAGGAAGGCCAATGTCGAATATGTATCGGCCAACCCGACGGGGCCAATGCATGTCGGCCATTGCCGTGGCGCCGTCGTTGGCGATGCGCTTGCCAATCTGATGGCCTTTGCCGGTTACGACGTGACCAAGGAATATGTCATCAACGACGCCGGCTCGCAGATCGACGTTCTCGGCCGCTCGGTGATGCTGCGTTATCGCGAGGCGCTTGGCGACGAGGTCGGCGAGATTCCGGCCGGGCTCTATCCAGGCGACTATCTGGTCCCGGTCGGGCAGGCGCTGGCCAAGGAGTTCGGCCGGTCCTTGCTGCAGATGCCGGACGAAGAGGCGCTCGCCATCGTCAAGGACCGCACCATCGACGCGATGATGGCGATGATCCGCGAGGATCTGGCGCTGCTCAACGTGCATCATGACGTGTTCTTCTCCGAGCGCACGCTGCACGCCGACAATGCCAGGAAGATCCGCTCGGCGATCAACGACCTGACGCTGAAGGGCCATATCTACAAAGGCAAGCTGCCGCCGCCCAAGGGCGAGAGGCCGGACGACTGGGAAGATCGCGAACAGACCCTGTTCCGTTCGACGGCGGTCGGCGACGACATGGACCGGGCGCTGGTCAAGTCGGATGGTTCGTTCACCTATTTCGCCGCCGACGTCGCCTATCTCAAGGACAAGGTCGATCGCGGCTTCGTCGAGCTGATCTACGTGCTCGGCGCCGACCATGGCGGCTACGTCAAGCGGCTGGAAGCGCTGGCGCGGGCGATCGCCGGCGACGAGGTGAAGCTCACGGTTCTTCTGTGCAACCTGGTGAAGCTGTTTCGCGATGGCGAGCCGGTGCGCATGTCCAAGCGGTCCGGCGATTTCGTGACGCTGCGCGAAGTGGTGGAGGAAGTCGGCCGCGACCCCATCCGCTTTATGATGCTCTATCGCAAGAACGATGCGCCGCTCGATTTCGACTTCGCCAAGGTGACCGAACAGTCCAAGGACAATCCGGTGTTCTATGTGCAGTACGCTTCGGCGCGCTGCCATTCGGTGTTCCGGCAGGCGAGCGAACAGTTGGGCGAAGCGAATTTCGATCGCAACAGCCTGGCGGCTGCCGTGGCGTTGCTGACCGACGAAGGCGAGATCGGCCTGATCCGGAAACTCGCTGAATATCCACGGTTGATCGAGTCGGCGGCACTTGCGCTCGAGCCGCATCGGCTGGCATTCTACCTCTACGATCTGGCCTCAAGCTTCCACGGGCACTGGAACCGCGGCACCGATAATCCGGACTTACGTTTTGTTAAGGTTAACGACCGACAATTGACGCATGCCAGACTAGGGCTGGTGCAGGCTGTTTCGGATGTCTTGACGTCCGGCCTGACGCTGATCGGCGCCGCGGCGCCCACCGAAATGCGTTAGGTTTGACTAAAAAACCTGTCACCTTTTGCCCACATTGCGCTGGTAAGGGCCAACCCTGCGCGACGTCCATGGCGTCCGAATGAGTGCGAGTTCGGGAACAATAATGGCAGACAGAACCCAGCTGAGAATAGCCGACAACAACGACATCGCCAACGATGATCCGTTCGCGGAACTGACCAGGATCATGGGGTTCGACCCGCGCCAGCCGGTCAAGCCACAGGCGCCCGCCCAACCGAAAGCCGCCGCTGATCAGCAGGCGCAGGAGGGCGATTTCGACATCGATCTCGAAAAGGAATTGATGGGCGACTTCGACTTTGCCGAAGGCAACGCCGCGACGGTCGCCGATGTTGATGAGCCGGCGTTCGACGCCGCCGCTACCGACGGCATGGATGACGAACTCGCCATGGCGTTCGACGACATGCAGCTCGACGATGAGCATGGTGCCGACGACGCTGTTGCCGAGGCCGCGCCAACCGTCGATGCCGCTTTCGATACGGATTTCGACGATGCGGTAGCCAGCTCTCTCGATGGCGTTTCGCCGCTCGATGACGATCTGCCCATGGCGGACGAGCTTGCGGCATCGCTCGATCAGGACTTCCGGCTTGATGACGCGACCGATGCGGCCGAGCCCGCCTTGGCCGCCGAAGTGGCGGAGCCTGTCGCGGAGCCTACCGTCGACCATGAATTCGACGATGGCTTTGCCCTTTCGCTCGAAGACGAACTGATGCTCGATGGTCACGTGGCGGAGCAGCAGCCTGAAGCGGCCGCGGCTCCGGTCGAGCCTCCCGTCGAGGCGGCGCTGAACGCGAACCATGCGGTTTCCGAAGAGGATTTTGGCGATCGCTTTGATGACGCCACGGCTTTCGACGACGGGCTGGCGGATATCGATTTCGATCTGGCTGCCGATCATTCGGTCGCGACCGATGCGCCCGTGGCTGCGGAGACGGATGCGCTTGACGCGCATGACGTGACCGCCGAGACGGCAGATGCGCACGAAATGGAGGACGTGTTCGCCGAGGCGACGGATGCGGAAGGCGAGGCGGCAGACCTGGCCGCCGATGAGCCGCTGGACGATGCTTTCGAGCAGGATTTCAACGACGCGCTTGCCGAAGCGACGGACGAGCCGGCCGCTGAGCCTGTGGCTGCCCCCGTTCATCCGGCCGCCCCGGCTATGGCCGAACCGGTGCATGCCGCCGCCGTCGAGCGTAGCCTTGAAGACGAGTTGAACGCGCTGTTGGGCGCCATGAGCGCGCGCCCGGCGCCGGTGGCCAAGGAGGAGGTCGCGGTTCAGCAGCCTGTCGCCGCGACCGCGAAACCCGACGAAGAACCGACGGCCGGTGACCTCGACTGGAACCTGGACGAACCTGCGGCGACGCAGCAGCATCAGGCGGTCTCGACCGCTGACGTCGATCTTGACGATCTCATGCTCGATGAGCTTCAGGACCAGGACCTCGGCGCGCATGCCACTGTCTCTGAAGACGATGATTTCGAAGCGGAACTCGCCGCAAGCATCGACCTGGCCGAAGGAATCGACCGGGATGAAGATCTCGCCGCGGATTCCGCCGCGCCGGAAACTTTCCGCGACGATCCCCTCGATTGGCTGACGACGCAGTCCACTCCGCCCGAGCCGGCCCGCTCGTGGAGCCGGGTTACGCCGGTCCCGCAGCCGCAACAGGCGAGTTTTACCGCCCAGCCGATGGCTTCGGCGGCCCCCATGGCGGCGCCGGCTGCCGCGATCCCGACCTATCGTGCGGCTGAGCCTGCCGCTTATGCGGCGCCGGCCGCCGCGCAGCGCGAGCAGTCCGCGTTCGATGACGAGATGCCTGACGTCGAGACCGTCGATGTGCCGGAGCGCGTCGTGGCGCTTCAGGATGATCTCGACATTCCGGAATTGCACTTCGAAGAGGACGAGCCGGCCGCGCCCGGCTACGACGATCTCGACGCCGAATTCTCCAATCTGCTGACCGAGATGAATACAGTGGATGTCGCTGCGGCTCCCGCAAACGCCAGCGCGCCCTATGCCGACGACTCCTACAATCCCGGCTTCAAGTCGGGATACGATGCCTTTGAACAGGGCTATGAGGCTCTCAAGCCGGGCTATGAGGGGCTCAAGCCGGGCTATCAGCCCGAGGCGCGCACCTACGCGGCACGGCCAGCGGAAATGTCTGCCCGCGCGACAGCGCCGGCGGGTTATGCCGACGCCACCAATGGCTTCGACGTCGACGACTTGCCCGGCAGCCAGCCGGTTTCACAGGCCGACGATTTTGCCGTCGACGAGCTCGACTACGATCCCGAGCTGGACGAGGCGATGTCGGTTCCTGGTCTCGCCGAACGCGAGGCCGGCGGGTCGCCGCGCAGGCGCGGCCTGCTCATCGCCGCCATTGTCGGTGCAGTCGTTGTCACCGGAGGCCTCGGCGCCTTCGCGCTGTCTCCGGGCGGCCAGGGCGGCAGTGACGCCCCGGTCCTGGTCAAGGCGGACAATGCACCGATCAAGGTCAAGCCGGAAAACCCGGGCGGCGCCGTGGTGCCGAACCAGGACAACAAGGTCTATGACGCGGTCGCCAAGGGCGCCAAGCCCGCCGAGCCGGTCCAGCAGAAGCTCGTCACCAATGTCGAGGAACCGGTCGATGTGGCGGCGAAAGATCCGGCTCGCGCCGTCGATCTCTCGCCCGACCAGACCGCAGCCGACGCGACCGACGGCGACGGCGGCGATGCTCCAACCGCCGTTGCGGCGCCAGCCGATAACGCCGCGCCCGCAGCCAAGTCCGAGGACCGCATCGCGCAGGTCCTCCAGGATGCCGACAAGGGAACGAATCCCGACGTCGTCGCCGTGGCGCCGCGCAAGGTTAGGACCATGGTGGTCAAATCGGACGGGTCGCTGGTGCCGCGTGAGGATCCGGCGCCCGCCGCACCGAAAGTGGCTGCCGTGGAGCCGGTCGATCCGGCGCCGCAACATGTCGCGCCGTCGGCTCAGGCTGATGCTGACCAGACCGGCACGGTGGCGCCGGACGCCGCGCAGGCGGCCGATGAGCCAGCCCTGAAACCGGTGACCGAGCCCAAGGCGGAAGCCAAGGCCCAGTCGGCCAACACGCCGGCCAAGGTCCCGGTCGCGCCGCAGCGCCCGTCCGACCAGCCGGTCGACGTGGTCGGCGAGGTCAAGCCCGATCAGGTTGCCTCCATCAGTCCCGCGGCGCCCTCGACCGGCGGCGGTTCGTGGTCGATGCAGATCGCCTCGCAGCCGACGGTCGAAAGCGCGCAGTCGACCTATCAGGATCTGCAGCGTCGCTATGGTGGCGTGCTTTCCGGCCGCACCGCCAACATCGTCAAGGCGGAGATCGCCGGCAAGGGGACTTTCTACCGCGTCCGCGTGCCCGCGCAGTCGCGCAACGATGCCATCAATCTGTGCACCAGCTACAAGGCTGCCGGCGGCAACTGCTTCGTGTCGAGGTAGTCATTCACCTCCCGTGTCGGAGGAGAGCAGTTTGAAAACCGGCGCGGCCTCAACGCCGCGCCGTTTTCTTTTTGCACTTTTCGACGTGATTCCCTTTGGCCGCGGAAGATTCTAGACTCGTCGGCATGACCGAATCAAAATCCATGATCCTCGGCTGTGCCGGGAAGTCGCTCACCCGCGAAGAAATCAGTTTCTATCGCAATGAATGCCCGTGGGCCTTCATCCTGTTTGCCCGCAATATCAGCGAGACCGAGCAGATCCGCGATCTGGTCGCCGAGATGCGCGACTGCATCGGACGCCCGGACGCGCTGGTGTTCATCGACCAGGAGGGCGGCAGGGTGCAGCGGCTGCGGCCGCCTCTGGCGCCGAACTATCCAGCCGGCGGCGCGCTCGGTGCGCTGTGGCGCGACGACCATGACGCCGGAGCCCGCGCCGCCTGGCTGATGGCGCGGCTGCACGCTTTCGACCTTCTGCGCTACGGCATCACGGCGGATTGCCTGCCGGTGCTCGACGTGCCGATCGAAGGGGCGAGCGACGTCATCGGCGCGCGCGCCTATGGCAAGGAGCCGCGCCCGGTCATCGAGCTCGGCCGCGCCGCGGCGCAAGGCCTGATGTCTGGCGGCGTGCTGCCGGTCATGAAGCATATTCCCGGCCATGGCCGGGCTTTCGCGGACACGCATTTCGAACTGCCTGTCGTCGACGCTTCGATGAGCGAGCTGCAGCGGCACGATTTTGCGCCGTTCAGGGAACTCAACCACCTGCCGATGGCCATGACCGCGCATGTCGTCTACAGCGCGATCGATCCGAAAAACCCGGCAACCACCTCCGGCAAGGTCATCGACGAGATCATTCGCCGCGAGATCGGCTTCGATGGGCTGCTGATGAGCGACGACACCTCGATGAAGGCACTTTCTGGGGATTTCCCGACAAAGGCGGCCTCGATCCTTGCGGCCGGCTGCGATCTGGTCCTTCACTGCAACGGCGTTTTCGAGGAGATGGCGGGCATCGCATCGCGAACCAAAGGGCTTGAGGGCAAGTCGCTTGAGCGTGCAAACCGGGCAATGACCTATATAGAAAAACGCGACGCGGCTGAAGAAACCGAGATACGCGCCGAATTCGCCACCTATTTCGATGCGGTGGCCTGACAGAGGGAAGAACGGGACGTGGCGGAAGCATTGGAAAGCAAGGCCGGGAAGGCCGCACCGATGGACCGCCTGTGGGCCGAAAGCGATGATACCCGGCTGACCGGCGATCCGTCGCTGGTCGTCGACGTCGCAGGATTCGAAGGCCCGCTCGATCTTCTGCTGCATCTTGCCCGCAACCAGAAGGTCGATCTCGCGCGCATCTCCATCCTGGCGCTGGCCGAGCAGTATTTGGCCTTCGTCGAGACAGCGAGGGCGCTGAGACTTGAGCTCGCCGCGGACTATCTGGTGATGGCGGCGTGGCTCGCCTTCCTCAAATCGAAGCTTTTGATTCCGAAGCAGCCGGGCGAGGAAGGCGAAAGCGGCGAGGAACTGGCGGCGGTGCTGCAATTCCGGCTCAAGCGGCTGGAAGCCATGCGCGATGCATCGGCGCGGCTGGTCAACCGGAACCGGCTCGGCCGCGACGTGTTCGCGCGCGGCATGCCGGAAATGGTTATCATCGAGAAGCGCAATGCCTATTCGGCGTCGCTCTACGATCTGCTCACCGCCTATGCCCAGCAGCGGCAGAAGCAGGCAATCACCAATGTCACGATCGCCAGGCGCGGCGTCTGGTCGCTCAAGGACGCCCGCGACATCCTGACCAGGCTGATCGGAAGCTTGCGGGACTGGACGGCGCTCGACAGTTTTCTCGTCCAATATCTGTCCAGCCCTGAAGAGCGGCGCACCGCGATCGCCAGCTCGTTCGCGGCGACACTGGAACTGGTGCGTGAGGGCAAGATGGATGTGCGGCAGGACGAGGTGTTCGCGCCGATCTATCTGCGCGATCACCGCGCACCGGCAATCAAGGCAGTCGAGGTGGCATCATGAGCGAACGCGCCAACGCTTCGGTTGTCCCGTTCAAGGTGGACAACGAACCGGAGGAGGGCGAGGTCGACCAGGCTTCGGTTCAGAATCCGGCCCAGAATCCGGCGCAGAATCCCGCCGAGCGGCTGCATATGGCGGAAGCGGTGCGCATGGCCGAGGCGATCGTTTTCGCCAGTGCCGAGCCCGTCAGCGAAAAGCAGTTGGCCGCGCGCCTTCCCGATGGCATCAACATCGCGCTCGCGATGGCCGAGCTGCAGCAGATCTATGCGCGGCGCGGCGTCAACCTGGTGCGGGTCGGCGATGCCTGGGCGTTTCGCACCGCCGGCGATCTCGCCTTCCTGATGAGCCGCGACACCGTCCAGCAGCGCAAGCTGTCGCGCGCGGCGCTCGAAGTGCTGGCGATCATCGCCTATCACCAGCCGGTGACGCGCGCCGAGATCGAGGACATCAGAGGCGTCGAAACCTCGAAAGGCACGCTGGATACGCTCTTGGAGACGGAATGGGTGCGCATGCGCGGCAGGCGCAAAACGGCCGGCCGTCCCGTCACCTATGGCACCACCGAAACCTTCCTCGACCATTTCGCGCTCGAGGAAATCCGCGATCTCCCCGGCATGGAGGAGTTGAAGGGCGCCGGCCTGCTTTCGGGCCGCATGCCGTCGAATTTCTCCATTCCGCAGCCGCCGGCCGATCCGGATGCGCTGACCGAGGACGAGGATCCGCTGACCGATATCGATCTCGAGGAACTCGGCCTGCTGACGCCGCGCGTCACGGAAGATTGACCACAAGCCCCTGTTCCTGGAGGCTTTCCCGGGCTAGATGCGCCGATTGGTAGCGGACCGCATCGCCGAAAATGCGTGACATCCGACACCCTTTCATAAACTCTGTCGCGGTTGTGTTTGAATCCCAACGCGAAAACGCATAGATCATCGCCAGGGAAACCATTCGAGAGAGAGTTGCTATGGGTTCATTTTCGATTTGGCACTGGATGATCGTGCTGGTCATCGTGCTTCTGGTGTTCGGCCGCGGCAAGATACCCGAGCTGATGGGCGACATGGCCAAGGGCATCAAGAGCTTCAAGAAGGGCATGGCCGACGACGACGTTGCCGACGACAAGCGTACCGTCGAACATCGCGCCGACGAAACCGTTTCGGCAGCGAAGGAAAAGGCCAGCAAGAGCTGAGCCAAGGGTTGTTGCTTTTGTGCGTGTCGTTGTCCCAGAACCGCTTCGCACTTTTGGGCGGCATGCATTAGTCGGAACGGATAGCCATGTTTGAAGTCGGCTGGACCGAAATGCTGGTGATCGCGATCGTTATGATCGTGGTCGTCGGGCCGAAGGATTTGCCCAACATGCTGCGCACCTTCGGCCGCACGACGGCGAAGCTGCGTGCCATGGCGGCCGATTTCCAGAAGCAGTTCAACGAGGCGCTGAAGGAAGCGGAGCTCGACGACGTCAAGAAATCGGTCGACGAGCTAAGGGGGCTCAGCCCGGTTGCCGAGATCAGGAAACAGCTCAATCCGTTCGAGCAGGCGGCCGCCGATGTACGTTCCGGCGTCGACGCGGCGATGAAGCCGAAGCCGGCCGTCGATACGGCAGCGCCCGCCGGCTCGGTGCCGCAGGCGGCCGAACCGTTGAAGAACGGCGCGACCACCATGCCGGGGCCCACTGAACCCGATACCGCGCCGGCCGCGCCGATCTTCCCAGTCATGACCGATGAATCGGTGGTGGCGTCCTCAGCGCCGACAGAGCTGGCGCCAAAGACACCTGCGGCAGGGAAAGCGGCCAAGCCCGCCAAGGCTTCGGCGAACGGCGCGAAAGCTTCCACGCCTGCGAAAGCGGCGACCGCCAAACCCGCGCCAGCACCCAAAGCGCCGGCGAAGCCCGTGGCGGCGTCAAAGGCTGCCAAACCGGCAGCAGCCAAGGCGGCGACGACCAAGGCCGAGGCGAAACCGGCTCCAGCGAAGAAGCCAGTGGCCAAAAAGACGGCGGGAGCCGCCAAGTGAGCGTTTCGGACAAGGAAAAGGACGAGATCGAGAAATCCTCGGCGCCGCTGATGGAGCATCTCATCGAGTTGCGCCGCCGACTGATCTGGTCGCTCGGCGGCTTCTTCGCCGCGTTCCTGGTCTGCTTCTTCTTCGCCAAGAAGCTGTTCAACCTACTTGTCGTGCCATTCAAATGGGCGACGCAATGGGCGGGGCTCGACCCGCACAAGGTCGAGCTGATCTATACCGCGCCGCAGGAATTCTTCTTCACGCAGGTCAAGCTCGCCATGTTCGGCGGCATGGTGATCGCCTTTCCGCTGATCGCCACGCAGATCTACAAGTTCATCGCGCCCGGCCTCTACAAGAACGAACGCAACGCCTTCCTGCCGTTCCTGATCGCGTCGCCAATCCTGTTCCTGATGGGCGCCTCGCTGGTCTATTTCTTCTTCACGCCGATGGTGATGTGGTTTTTCCTCGCCATGCAGCAGTCGGGCACCAACGACCAGGTGCAGATTTCGCTGCTGCCGAAGGTGTCGGAATATCTCAGCCTGATCATGACGCTGATCTTCTCCTTCGGCCTGGTATTCCAACTGCCGGTGGTGACCAGCCTGATGACGCGCGTCGGCATGCTGTCATCCAAGGCGCTGGCCGAGAAGCGCAAATGGGCGATCGTCATCGCCTTCGTCGTCGCGGCGGTGCTGACGCCGCCCGACCCGATGAGCCAGATCGGCCTCGCCATCCCGACCATCCTGCTCTACGAGGTCGCCATCTGGTCGGCGCGGATGATTGAACGCAGCCAGGAGCGCGAGCGCCTGGCGCGGGAGAAGCAGCAATCCGAGGAAGAGGTGGCGGAAAAGCCGGCAGACGCATCCTCCACATAGGGCAGGCGCGTCGCCCCTGCGGGCTGCCGGCCTCGGAATCGGTGCGCGGCCCGGTGCCGATAGGAATTTTTTCTTGACTTGGTGCCCGCCGCTATGGTACATATTCGGTTATGGTGCTGATTTGCGCCAACGACCCGCCGCCGAGGCGGGTTTTTTATTTCTGGACTGTCGCGCTATCCCTCACCACTCGAAAGCGGGCTCGCGGCCCCTGCCGTCCGCAAGCCCGATCTTGCATCGATCAGAGATGCGGTTTACCCCCTCTGGCCTGAAACGCATCGCGAAACCGACGATGCGTTTCAGGCTATATTCTTGGAGCATATCGTAGCGCAAACCGCCGCGCGCTTTGGCGGCAAGCTACCGCAGGAGCTTTCAGACCATGCTTGACATCAAATGGATTCGCGACAACCCGAAGGCCCTTGTCGAGGCGCTGGTCAAGCGCTCGTGGTCGGTCGAGGAAGCGCAGTCCACCGTCGATGACCTGATCGCCAGGGACGAGGCGCGGCGCGAACATGTTACCGAGCTGCAGACCAAGCAGGAACGCCGCAACGCCGCCTCGAAAGAGATCGGCAATGCCATGCGTTCGGGCGATGCCGCCCTTGCCGAAAAACTGAAAGCCGAAGTCGGCGAGATAAAAACCTTCATCCAGAACGGCGAGGCGCGCGAGCGCGAGCTCGACAAGGCGCTGAACGACGCGCTGGCGGTGCTGCCCAACGTGCCGCTCGACGATGTGCCGGTCGGCAAGGACGAACATGACAACGTGGTCAAGCATATCGTCGGCAAGGTGCCTACCCGCCCGAACTGGGTGAAGGAGCATTTCGAGATCGGCGAAGCGCTCGGCATGATGGATTTCGAGCGCGCCGCGAAACTTTCCGGCTCGCGCTTCACCGTGCTGAAGAGCGGGCTGGCGCGGATGGAACGCGCGATCGGCCAGTTCATGCTCGACCTGCACACGACCGAGCATGGCTATGAGGAAGTCATCCCGCCGCTGATGGTCAAGGACGATGTTCTTTTCGGCACCAACCAGCTGCCGAAATTCGAGGAGGATCTGTTCTTCACCCCGCATGGGGACGGCAGGCTTGGCCTCATCCCCACCGCCGAAGTGCCGCTCACCAACCTCGTGCGCGAGGAGATCACCGCCCATGAGAAACTGCCGCTGCGCTACACCGCGCTGACGCCGTGCTTCCGCTCGGAGGCCGGCTCGGCAGGGCGCGACACGCGCGGCATGCTGCGCCAGCACCAATTCTACAAGGTCGAGTTGGTGTCGATCACCGATCAGGAGTCGTCGCTCGCCGAGCATGAGCGGATGACCGAGTGTGCCGAGGAAGTGCTGAAGCGGCTTGAATTGCCGTTCCGCACCATGGTGCTGTGCACCGGGGACATGGGTTTTGGCGCGCGAAAAACCTATGACATCGAGGTGTGGCTGCCCGGCCAGAACGCCTATCGCGAAATCTCGTCCTGCTCTGTCTGCGGCGATTTCCAGGCCAGGCGCATGGAAGCCCGCTACAAGGACAAGGACGGCAAGGGCAACCGCTTCGTCCATACGCTGAACGGCTCAGGCACGGCTGTCGGGCGCGCACTTATCGCCGTCATCGAAAACTACCAGAACGAGGATGGCAGCGTAACCATTCCTGAAGTGCTGCGGCCTTATATGGGCGGGCTGGAAAAGATCGAATCGAAATAATGCGTATTCTCCTGACCAATGACGACGGCATTCATGCCGAGGGCCTGGCGTCGCTCGAGCGCGTCGCGCGCACATTGTCCGACGATGTCTGGGTGGTGGCGCCGGAGCAGGACCAGTCCGGCTATGCGCACTCGCTGTCGATCTCGGAGCCGCTGCGGCTGAGGAAAATCGGCGAGAAGCACTTTGCCGTGCGCGGCACGCCGACCGACTGCGTCATCATGGGCGTGAAGAAGATCCTGCCCGGCGCGCCCGACCTGATCCTGTCGGGCATCAATTCCGGCGCCAACATCGCTGACGACGTCACCTATTCGGGAACCGTCGCCGGCGCGATGGAGGGCGCGTTGCTCGGCATACGCTCGATCGCGCTCAGCCAGGGCTACAGCACTATCGGCGAGGACCGCGTCGTTCCCTACGAGACCACCGAGGCGCTGGCGCCGGCGCTGCTCAAGAAACTCGTCGCGACGCCGCTGCCGGACGGCGTGCTGCTCAACGTCAATTTTCCGAACTGCCTGCCTGAAGAGGTCGCCGGCACGGTGGTCACCTCGCAGGGCAAGCTCGTACACAGCCTGTGGGTCGAGGAACGCCGCGACGGGCGCGGGCTGCCGTACTACTGGCTGCGCTTCGGCCGCGAACCCGTCGAGGGCAAGCAGGGCACCGACCTTTTTGCGCTGCGCAATCGCCTGGTGTCGGTGACGCCGCTGCAGCTCGACCTCACCGCGCATGAGATTCGTGACCAGCTGAGCAAGGCCCTTGCATGAACCTGCCGATCGATGACCGAGAAGGATTTGCCGCCTTCCTGCTGCGCCTGCGCGGCAGGGGGACCGTGCCGAAGGCGCTGATCGCGGCCTTCGAGGCGACACCGCGGCGCGGCTTCCTGGCCGCCCAATTCCATTCCATCGCCTGGTCGGACCGCATGCTGCCGATCGAATGCGGCGAAGCGATCGAGGGCGCGGACATGCAGGCGGCGGTGATCGCCGCACTCGCCATCGAAGTCGGGAATCGCGTGCTCGAGATCGGTACCGGCTCCGGTTATACGGCAGCGGTGATGTCGCGCCTGTCAGGCCGGGTTGTCACCATCGACCGCTACAAGACGCTGGTCGAACAGGCGCGGCAGCGCTTCGAGGCGCTCGGCATCGGCAACGTCATCGCGCGCCAGGTGGATGGTTCCTCCGGTTTGGCCGCAGAAGGCCCGTTCGACCGGATCGTCGCCTGGGCCGCCTTCGACAGCCTGCCGCGTTTCCTGCTCGACCAGTTGTCGAGCGGCGGCATCGTGATCGCGCCGATCGGACCGGAGGAGGGCGAGCAGGTGCTGGCCAAGCTCACCAAGGTCGGCAGCCGTTTCGAGCGCGAGGATATCGGCCTCGTGCGCCTGCAGCCGGTATTGCGCAGCCTGGCGGCCGTTATCTAGGGATTGTCCATGTCAGCCGGCCTGCAACGGCGGCTGCGCGTGCCTCTATATGGGCAGTCTGGGCGGCCCCCAAATATTTTAAGAAAATTTGCGTCTGATTCTAAGGGGTTAACCGACCAGTAACATTAACGCGCTTTAATCCTGTCCAGTTGGTGCAGAGTTTGTGCGGGTTAGTGCGATGCAACTCAGTGTTTTGAAGGCAAACAGTCGCAATTTGGCGCGGGGCTGCGCTGTTCTCATGATCGCGGGTGCTGCGGCTGGGTGCAGCTCGCAAGTGTCGCGGTTCAACGGCGTCGACGACGTCTTCACCTCCTCGACAAACAATCAGCGCGCCATCATCAACAAGCAGGATGCCGTGCAGCAGCCCTATCCGGGGGATGTCGCGGCCGCGCCGCTCGATGGCAGCCACACGCAGTCGGTCAGCCGCTCCAGCCTCGAACCGGTGTCGACGCGGCCGCTGCCGCCACCGGTCGCCCAGGCGCAGCCCGCTCCCGCGCTGGCACCCGCCGCCAATCCGGTGCGTGTTGCATCGGCGCCCGCTCTGGTGCGCCCGGCACCGCATGTCGACCGGACGGCGACCGGCACGGTTGCTCCCGCGGCCAAGCCCTTCAAGGATGCCCAGCCCGACGCCAAGGCAGCCGGCACGGCGCATGCCACCGAAATCGTCGTCAGGGACGGTGAAACGATCTCCGGGCTGGCGCAGCACTACAAGGTGCCGGCCGACGTGATCATGAAGGTCAACGGGCTGAGCGCGACCAAGGGGCTGAAGACCGGCCAGAAGATCATCATTCCGGCCTACGCCTATTCCAGCAAGGCCGAGCCCAGGGTTGCCGACGCCAAGCCAGCCAACGGCAAGCGCGACTTGCCGGCCACCGCGCCGGAAAAGGTCGCCGTGCTGCCGCAGCAGCCGAAGCTCAAGGAGGGCAAGTCAGCCGCGCAGGTCGATGCTTCGGCCGCGGCGAACAAGCCCAAGGACAACAAGCCCGCGCCGCAAATGGCCGCCGCCGCGCCCAAGGCCGGCGCCGGTGCCTATACGGTGCAGTCGGGCGATACGCTTTCCTCGATCGCCAGGAAGACCGGTGTCGGCGTTGTCGCCATCAAGCAGGCAAACGGCATGCAGGACGGCTTGCTGAAGATCGGCCAGACGCTGAAGGTGCCGGCCGGCGGAACGGCCACGGTGGCCGCCGCAAAGCCTGCGGCGGTGGACCCGGTGACGACAGCCACGACGCAGCCGACGGCCAAGACGACGCCGTCGCAAACGCTGGCTTCCTACACGCCGCCGAAGAAGGACGCCAAGGTCATCCAGCAGGCCGAGGATGACGACGCTGTGGCGCCGGACGCCACCGGCATAGGCAAGATGCGCTGGCCGGTGCGCGGCCGCGTCATTTCCGGCTTCGGTTCCGGCAAGGACGGCGTCGACATCGCCGTGCCGGCGGGCACGCCGGTCAAGGCGGCCGAGAACGGCGTCGTCATCTATGCTGGCGATGGCCTCAAGGAATTCGGCAATACGGTGCTGGTGCGGCACGAGAATGGCCTGGTCACCGTCTACGGTCACGCCAGCTCGATCGAGGTCCAGCGCGGCCAGAAGGTCAAGCGCGGCCAGGAGATCGCGCTGTCGGGTATGAGCGGCACGACGGACTCGCCGAAGCTGCACTTCGAAGTGCGCAAGAACTCGGCCCCGGTCGATCCCTCCGGCTATCTCGAATAGTCGGGGCTATTTCGAATAGAATAAAAAAAGCGATTTGCGGGCCGCCTGACCTCCAGTCCGGCCCGCCGGCTCAGCCCGCCCCGCAAGGAGCGGGCTTTTTCAGTTGGTCGCGGGATGCACGTCGCAATCTCAATGTATGTCGTCGTTCCAAAACCAGGGCCGCCGTCAGAAAAGCGGTTATCTGCATTTTAACTAATGTAGAGGAAAGTCATTCTCGACGCTCTGCAAGGAGAGTGGAATGATTGAATCTGTCGAAGAGGATGAACTTCCGTCCGCCAGCCCAACGCATCGCTGGCAATCGCATGTGCGAGCAACTGCTTTAATTGTTGCACCGGTCATTTCGATCGCAAGTGCCGTTCTGGCCGGTTATTTCTCCTATGCGGTGATCAATACCAAACCGCCCACAGACATGTCCAAGCTGGCCATTTCCATCCTGAAATCAGGTGATGCTTCACCAGAAATGCAGGCCTGGGCGACTGACGCACTAGGGATACAAACCGATATTCCGATGGTCCTGGGAAGCATAAAGCCTGTGCGGGAATGAACACGATATAGACAACCCGGCGTCCACGGACGGGGTCGGCCACGAAGTTTGTGACCGGCTCCTGCCCACCCGTTGTACCCCGCCTAGTCTCTCAACGGCTTGCCGAGCCGGCCAGCCAGGTCCTGCGTGAACTGCCAGGCGACGCGGCCCGAGCGGCTGCCGCGTGTCGTCGCCCATTCCAGCGCCTCGGCGCGCAACTGCCCGGGGTCGATGTCGAGCCCATGATGGCTGGCGTAGCCGTTGACCATTTCGAGATATTCGTCCTGCGAACATTTGTGGAAGCCGAGCCATAAGCCGAAGCGATCGGAGAGCGAAACCTTCTCCTCGACCGCCTCGGACGGATTGATGGCGGTGGAGCGCTCATTGTCGATCATGTCTCGCGGCAGAAGATGGCGGCGGTTCGACGTGGCGTAGAAAATGACATTGGCCGGGCGGCCTTCGACGCCGCCTTCGAGTGCTGCCTTCAACGATTTGTAGGAGGTATCGTCATGGTCGAAGGAGAGGTCGTCGCAAAACAGGATGAAGCGGTAAGGCGCGGCCTTCAGCAGCGTCATCAGCTTCGGCAGCGTATCGATGTCCTCCCGATGGATCTCTATCAGCTTGAGCGGGCGGTCGAGTTTCGGCGAGGCGTTGATTGCGGCATGCACGGCCTTGACCAGCGACGATTTGCCCATGCCGCGCGCCCCCCACAAAAGCACGTTGTTGGCGGCATAGCCGGAGGCGAAGCGCTCCGTGTTGTCGACGAGGATGTCGCGCACGCGGTCGACGCCGCGGATCAGGCCGATGTCGACGCGGTTCACCTTGCGCACCGGCTCCAGATAACCCGGATCCGCCTGCCAGACGAAGCAATCGGCTCCGCCAAGGTCGGTTACGGGCACAGGCGGCGGGGCGAGGCGGCTGACCGCCTCGATCAGGCGGTCGAGTTTCTGGTTCAATGCGTCGATGCTGGTATCGGTCATCTCAGGTCTTTTGCTCTGGTTCCGCGAGGGAAGGTGTGGCCGGGTTCGATCCCGACGGTTTCGAAACTCGCTGCAACCGTTTGTTACAGCGCGATCTTTTGCGAAAACCCGCTCGCGCTTTTCGCGGTCATGCTCTAACACGGGTGAACAGGCCGGAAAAGCAGCCGATTTGCCCGGCCACGCAGTTGCATTGGCAACTTTACCGACTATATTCCGGCCAAATTTCGCGGGGCTGCCAAATCCACTGAACCGTTTGGCGGCTGTTTTCAAAATTCAGGAGTACCTCGATGTTCGTGACACCGGCATATGCCCAAGGCATTGGGGCTTCTCCCGACATGTTCATCAGCATTTTGCCGTTCGTCCTGATCTTCGTGATCATGTATTTTCTCATCATCCGGCCGCAGCGCACGCAGCTGAAGAAGCGCGGCGAGATGCTGGCGGCCGTGCGCCGCGGCGACACGGTCGTCACCGGCGGCGGCTTCGTCGGCAAGGTGACCAAGGTGATCGACGACCATGAGCTCGAGATCGACCTCGGTGGCGGCACGAAGGTGACGGCGTTGCGCTCGACGATCGCCGACGTGCGCGTCAAGGGCGAGCCGGTAGCGAACCAGAACGCCAAGAAATAACCAAATTCCAGGCGGAGCGATCCGCGGACGGGGCCCTGACAAGCGACGGCATATGTCTCATTTTTGGCGCCTGAAGATGATGCTGACGTGGCTTGCCGTAGCCACGATGACCGTCTTGGACGCGTCCAGCCTTTCCGCCGCCAGTCCGCATGCCATGCGGCCCGAACGGCCTGCCGATAGTCCGGCAGTCGTTCGAGCAGGCCAAGACGGTTCGCATCTCCTGCTCCATCTGGTGGTGGCTGATGTGATCGACGGCCGGCTGAAGATTGCGCGTGGCGATGTCCGGGCGCTTCTGATGGAGGCCAGGATCGGCTACACGGGGCTTGCTGTGTCGGGCAGGACCTTGCAGGTGCGCATCACGAATCCGGCTCAGCTTGAGGCGGCAAAGACAGCGCTCAAGAGGGTAACGGATGTTGCCCCGGACAGCCGCGTTCAGGAAATGACGCTGGATTCCGGCAAAGCCGGCTTGCTCAAATTCACGCTGACGGATGCGGGTTTGAAGTATCAGACCTCTAACGCGATTTCTCAGTCGATTAAGGTCATCAAAAATCGTCTCCAAGATCTGCGTGTCGCCGGCACGGTGGCCCAACCAGCGGACCAAGACGGCATACTTGTTCAGACGTCAGACATCGCCGATCGGCAAACGCTGGAAAAAATTCTCACCCGGCCTGGTCGCCTGAGCTTCCATTTGGTTGACCTTTCGATGCCGGTGAACGATGCGATCAGCGGTTCCCCGCCTGTTGGCTCGCTGGTGGTGTATACGCAGGACGATCCGCCGGTTCCTTACCTGGTCGAGAATCGGGTCATCCTCTCGGATAAGGACGTGCTCGACGCCCGCCCAACTTACAGTGGGCAGCAAAATGACCAGCCGGTTGTCATAATCCGGTTTGACGCCAAAGGCGCGGCACGGTTCAAACAGGTTACAACGCAAAATGTGGGCAAGCCATTGGCTGTGATCCTGGATGACCACGTGATTTCAGCACCTGTCATTCGCGAGCCCATCGATGGTGGTTACGGTCAAGTCTCGGGCAATTTCACGGTCCGGGAAGCCAACACCGTCGCCATGCTGTTGCGAACCGGCCCATTGCCGGCAAGATTGACAATCGCTGAAGAAGCACGATAGGGCCGGCCGTGCTCAGAATGAGAAACGGGCCCGCGAACCGAACCGATGGCGGAATGCTGCCGCTTGTACGCCTGAACGGATAAGAACTGATGCTTTATTTCTCGCGCTTCAAGATGATCCTGATCTGGCTGGCCGTGGCCGCCACAGTGGTCCTCGCCGCGCCCAATCTCATTCCCGCAAGCACGCTGGCGCAGCTTCCGAGCTGGGTGCCCAAGCGGCAGATGACGCTCGGCCTCGACCTGCAGGGCGGCTCGCACATCCTGCTCCAGATGGATCAGAACGATCTGGTGAAGGCGCAGCTGGAGACGACGCGTGACGAGATCCGGACACTGCTGCGCGAGGCCAAGATAGGCTATACCGGCCTGGCGGGCACGGGCAGGACCGTACAGGTCCGCATACAGGACCCGAACCAGCTCGATGCGGCCAAGACGGCACTGAAGCCGCTGACCGATCCGGTCGCCGCCAGCCTGTTCACCGGCGGCTCCGTCCAGGAGATGGCGCTGGATGATTCCGAGCCCGGCCTGCTCAAATTCACCGTCACCGACGCCGGCATAAAATATCGCACGTCGGCTGCGTTGGCACAGTCGATCGAAGTCGTCGAACGCCGCGTCAACGAACTCGGCACCACCGAACCGATCGTGCAGCGGCAGGGCGACGACCGCATTCTGGTGCAGGTGCCCGGTTTGCAGGACCCGCAAAGGCTGAAGGAAATCATCGGCCAGACCGCCAAGCTGACCTTCCAGATGGTGGACCAGTCTATGCCGGTGCAGGATGCGCTGAAGGGCCGTCCGCCGGCCGGTTCATCGATCCTCTATTCGCAGGACGATCCGCCGGTTCCCTACCTGATCGAAAACCGCGTCATCGTTTCCGGCGAAGACCTCTCCAAAGCGACCGCAACCTACAACTCGCAGACCAACGAGCCGGTGGTTTCCTTCACCTTCAACTCGCGCGGCGCGACACGGTTCGGGCAGGCGACATCGCAGAATGTCGGCAAGCTGTTCGCCATCATCCTCGACAACCAGGTGATTTCGGCGCCGCAGATCCGCGAGCCGATCCTGGGCGGCAGCGGCCAGATCTCAGGCAATTTCACGGCCGAGAGCGCCAATGACCTCGCGGTCCTGCTGCGCGCAGGCGCGCTGCCGGCAAAGCTGACCGTGATCGAGGAGCGCACGGTGGGTCCGGGCCTCGGCCAAGATTCGATCCATGCCGGCAAGGTCGCCGGCATCATCGGCTCTATCCTTGTCGTCGCCTTCATGTTCGTCGCCTACGGCTTCCTCGGCTTCCTCGCCAACATCGCGCTGGCGGTGCACGTGGCGATGATCGTCGGACTGCTGTCGCTGCTTGGCGCGACACTGACCTTGCCAGGCATTGCCGGTATCGTGCTGACCATCGGCATGGCCGTCGATTCCAACGTGCTGATTTATGAGCGCATCCGCGAGGAGCGGCGCGCCGGACGCTCGGTGATCCAGGCGATCGACACCGGCTTCTCGAAGGCGCTGGCGACGATCGTCGATTCCAACGTCACCTCGCTGATCGCGACCGTGGTGCTGTTCTATCTCGGAACGGGGCCGGTGAAGGGCTTTGCCATCACCTACGCCATCGGCATCCTGACCACGGTGTTCACCGCCTTCACCTTTACCCGGCTGCTGGTGTCCATCTGGCTGCGCCGCGCGCGCCCGAAGGAATTGCCGCGGGCGCCGGTGACCTTCATTCCGCCCGGCACGAAGATCCCGTTCATGGGCATCCGCCGCTGGACCTTCGCGCTGTCGAGCCTGCTGTCGGTCCTGTCGGTGGTGCTGTTCATGACCGTCGACATCAATTACGGCATCGATTTCAAGGGCGGATCGCTGATCGAGGTGAAGTCCAAGAGCGGCAATGCCGATCTTGCCGACATCAGAGCCAGGCTCTCGGAACTGAATATCGGCGAAGTGCAGGTGCAGCAGTTCGGCGAGCCGAACGACGTGCTGATCCGTGTCGGCACGCAGGACGGCGGCGAGAATGCCGAGCAGACCGTCATCGACAAGGTGCGCGGCGAGTTGCAGGACAATTACGATTTCCGCCGCGTCGAGGTGGTGGGACCGACCGTGTCAGGAGAACTGGCCAAGCAAGGCACGATCGCCATGCTGGTCGCGCTGGTGGGTATCCTGATCTATGTCTGGTTCCGCTTCGAATGGCAGTTCGCGGTCGGCGCCATCGTGGCGACGGTCCATGACGTGGTCATGACCATAGGCTTCTTCGTTATAACCGGGCTGGAGTTCAACCAATCGTCGCTGGCGGCGATCCTGACCATCATCGGCTACTCGCTGAACGACACGATCGTGGTCTATGACCGCGTTCGCGAGGATCTCAGGAAATACAAGAAGATGCCGCTGCCGCAGCTCCTCAACAACGCCATCAACGAGACGCTGTCGCGAACGACGCTGACCTCGGTGACGACGATCCTGGCGCTCCTGGCACTGGTGCTGTTCGGCGGCGAGGTGATCCGCTCGTTCACGATGGCAATGCTGTTCGGCGTCATCTTCGGCACCTATTCGTCGATCTTCATCGCCGCGCCGCTGCTGATCCTATTCAAGCTGCGGCCGCAGGCCACGAGTTCGGACGAGGAAAAGCCGGTCGGCGGCGGCAAGGCGGTCGCGACCTGACGCGCGACCCGAAGGGCGGATCGGCAGGGATGGCCAAAGGTATCGTCATCCGCGAGGCGCATTTCCCCGGCCGCGCCCCTATCGAGGCGTATGGCAATGGCGGCTTCCGCTTCGCCGACATGTCGCATCGCGGTTCGCTTCTGTGCCTGCCGTCGGGTATCCATGGCTGGGAGCCGGCGGACCCATCTGCGCTGACGGTGGCGGATTTCGAACGGCTGCTGGCCCAGGCCGAGAAGATCGAAATCCTGCTGGTCGGCACGGGCAAGGATTTACGACCCTTGCCGGCGGGGCTTCGCGCCGCCTTGAAGACCGCGGGCATAGCCGCCGACCCGATGGCGACCGGTGCAGCGGTGCGGACATATAATGTCCTGCTCGCAGAGGATCGCGCGGTAGCCGCCGCGCTGATCGCCGTTGACTGACGTGGACCAAAAGGGCGAAATCGTCATGGGCGCCGTGCGCGCCGCCGACCATGACCGCTATCTCAGCGCGCTCTACGCGCCGACGGACAAGCGCGAAGCGCTGTTTTCGCTCTACGCCTTCAATGCCGAAATCGCGGGCATTCGGGATCGCATCCGCGAGGCCTTGCCGGGCGAGGTGCGGTTGCAATGGTGGCGCGATGTCATCGCAGCCGAAGGGTCCGAGACGGGCCATCCGATCGCGGATGTGCTGAAGGCCACGATTTCCAGGTACGGCCTGCCGAAACAGGCATTCGAGAATATGCTCGAGGCCCGGATCTTCGACCTCTATGACGACCCGATGCCGTCGCGAACCGATCTCGAAGGCTATTGCGGCGAAACGGCAGCCGCGCTTATTCAACTGGCGGCAATGGTGCTGGATCCAGGAGTGGCGCCACGTTTCGCCGAACTGGCCGGTAGGGCCGGTTGCGCGCAGGCGATTACGGGACTGTTGCTCCTGCTGCCGCTGCACCGCAGTCGCGGACAGTGTTTTGTTCCGGCCGATATCCTGGCCGCGGCGGGTTCGTCTCCGGAGGAATTCGTCACCGACGATGGTGGACCAGGTGCGCAGCGCGCCGTCGCCGCCATGATCGCGCTGGCGCGGGAGCATCTCTCGGTCTTCGAGAAAGGCGCATCGGATTTGCCGGCTTCACTGCGCCCGGCCTTTCTGCCGCTGGTCCTGTCGCGAGCCTACCTGACGAAAATGGAACGCGGTTCGCCGCTCGACGGCACGGTGCGACTCTCGACCATGCGCCGCCACTGGCTCATGCTGCGTCGCGCCATGGTGGGCTGGCCAGCAGTTTGACGTAAACGTCAATTGTGTTAAGGGATCGCTCAACCGGAACTGTTGCCAAGACAACAGGCCGGCTGGAGGAGATGCCTGTCCATGAGCCTGCCCGTGCTGGTCGTGATCGTCGTATTCGGCATCGCGTTGTCGGTCGCCGCCGTTCATTTCACCGGCGGCAGCCGCAAGGCCAGGCTGGCCGATGCAGAGCAGGCGCGAGAGCGTTTTGCCGAGGATTTTCCGGATGAACCGGCGGCCGCCATCCACCTCACATCCGATGGCCGAACCGCGTTCCTGGAACTCAGGCGAGGGCGCCTTGGCATCGTCCATGCCATTGGAGATCGTTTCCTGACGCGGATCGTCACGCCGCGCGATGTATTGGCACGCAGCGAAGATGATGTCGGCACGATTGTGCTGCGCCTTGCCGATTTCACCTGGAAAGGCGGTCACTTCACCTTCGCTAACGCTGCCGACGCGCACGCTGTGCTAAGAGTTCTTCAGCCGCAGCATCCTAGTTCGACCAAGGAGGCCGCGTGATGGGCGATTACAATTTCCCGCAGGTTACCCAGCTCGCCATCCCGTTCTTCGTTGCCGCCATCCTGATCGAGCTGTGGCTGGTGCGCACCGGCCGGGCCAAGGGCTCGTTCGAGACGCACGACACGCTGACCAGCCTGATGATGGGCACCGGCAATGTCGTCGCCGGGCTGCTGCTCGGCGTCGTCTCCTACTGGGCGCTGCTGTGGCTCTGGCAGTTCCGTTTCTTCAACCTCGGCCTGTCGATCTGGGTGTTCCTGGCGGCCTTCCTGCTCGATGATTTGCGCTACTACATCTACCACCGCATCGCGCATCGGGTGCGCTGGGTGTGGGCCGAGCACGTCAACCACCATTCCAGCCAGCACTACAATCTATCGACGGCACTCAGGCAGAGCTGGACGGGCCTGTTCACCTTCATGTTCGTGCTGCAGGCGCCGCTGGTGCTGCTCGGCTTCCATCCGGCGGTGATTGCCTTCACCTTCGGCTTCAACCTTATCTGGCAGTTCTGGATCCACACCGAGACGATCGGCAAGATGTGGGGCTGGTTCGAATTCGTCTTCAACACGCCCTCGCACCACCGCGTCCACCACGCCATCAATCCGCGCTACCTTGACGCCAACTACGCCGGCACGTTGATCATCTGGGACCGCATGTTCGGCACCTTCGTCGAGGAGTTGGAAGAGGACCGCCCGCGCTACGGAATCGTGAAAAATCTTGGCACCTTCAATCCGCTGAAAGTGGCTTTCCACGAATGGATCGGCATGTTCAGGGATGCCTTCGCACCTGATCTGACCCTGAGCGACCGCCTGAACTACCTGATCAAGCCACCCGGCTGGAGCCATGACGGCTCGCGCGAAACCTCCGAGAGCCTGAAAGCAGCCTATGTCAGGCGAAATCCGGGTGAGGCCGGGAAGCCCGGGCTGCGACCGGCGCGTGCCGAGCCGGCCGAGTAGTTATTTCGGGCCGATCTAGGAAGGGCCCGATCCGCCATCTCGCATCAATGTCTCGTAGTCGCGGCCGCCGTAAAAGATGTTGACGATGCGAATATGTCGCTCTCGATTAGATAGGCTATGACGGCGGAGTGCTCGAACGGAACGGTTCGCAGTCCCGGCACGATGTCGTCGCGCAGGCGACCGCCACGAGGTGCGTTGCCGATGTTTTGACAACGGTCTTCAATTCGAAGCACGAATTTCAGCGCCGCGTTGGGGCTTCCGCCCGACTCAACTATGTATCTGAAAATGTTGGTAAGATCGTCTCTGGCACTTTCGCGATACTCGACCTCAAGCCGCCGAATCATCAATGCGGCTCGAATATTGCTCAGCGAATTTCTTAAGCTGGTCGCGAACCTCTTTTCCGGAAAGGTTCGGCCTTGTGTCGTCAATCGAAGATTTTACCCGCGCCCGGATCGACGCCATGCGCTCGGCATGCTCTTCCTCTTCGCGCTGGAAAGCGCGGAGCGCGGCGCGAATGACTTCGCTTGCCGAGCCGAAGGAACCGTCCTCGACTTTTTCGCGGATCATGCGCGCCATGGCCGGCGTGACGGTGACGGACAGTTTCTCGGCTGTTTCCATGCAATGACTCCCACTAGGCGAGTGGGATAGTATCCTACTTCCGCGGCAAGGCCAGTCAGTAAGGCTATTCCGCCGCTTGAGCTTGCGCCGGCAGTCCCAGCCATCGCCGGCAATCACCCAGCGCACGCGACGTAATCGCATGCCGCTTGGCGACCGTCTTGTCCTTGCCGCGCAGGCGTTTGCCTTCGATCTTCACCGCCTCGACAGGCGGGAACAGGCCGAAATTGACGTTCATCGGCTGGAAAGAGCGCTTTCCCGGCTCGTCGTCTGAAACGATGTGTCCGCCGGTGATGTGGTTGAGCAGCGCTCCGAACGCCGTGGTGAGTGGCGGCAGCGACGGCGCGTGGCCGAGCCGCTCGGCAGCGGCGAAGCGGCCGGCGAGCAGGCCGATGGCGGCGCTTTCAACATAGCCTTCGCAACCGGTGATCTGGCCGGCGAAACGCAGGCCCGGGCGCGACTTCAGCTGCAGCGAGGCGTCGAGCAAGGTCGGCGAGTTGATGTAGGTGTTGCGATGGAGGCCGCCGAGGCGGGCGAATTCGGCGTTCTCCAGACCAGGAATCGTGCGGAAAATGCGCACCTGCTCGGCATGCTTCAATTTGGTCTGAAAGCCGACCATGTTGTAGAGCGTGCCCAGCGCATTGTCCTGCCGCAGTTGCACGACGGCGTAGGCCTTGACAGTCGGATTGTGCGCATTGGTGAGGCCCATCGGCTTCATCGGCCCGTAGCGCAGCGTCTCGACGCCACGCTCGGCCATGATCTCGATCGGCAGGCAGCCGTCGAAATAGGGCGTGCCTTCCCATTGCTTGAATTCTGTTTTCTGGCCCTCCACCAGTGCCTGCACGAAGGCAAGATACTGGTCCTTGTCCAAGGGACAGTTGATGTAGTCCTTGCCGGTGCCGCCGGGCCCGACCTTGTCGTAGCGGGACTGGAACCAGCAGGTGTCCATGTCGATCGTGTCGAAATGGATGATCGGCGCGATCGCATCGAAGAAGGCGAGCGCATCGGCGCCCGTCGCTTCGGCAATCGACTGTGCGAGCGAGGGCGCGGTCAGCGGGCCGGTGGCGATGATGGCCTGGTCCCATTCGACCGGCGGCAAGCCGGGTACCTCCTCGCGCTGGATGGAGATCAGCGGATGTGCCTCGATCCTGGCCGTCACCGCGTCGGAAAATCCGTCGCGGTCCACGGCCAGCGCCCCGCCGGCCGGCACCTGGTTGGCGTCGCCGGCGCTCATGATCAGCGAGCCGG
Organism: Mesorhizobium sp. B2-4-1; assembly: GCF_006442185.1. Taxonomy (NCBI): domain Bacteria; kingdom Pseudomonadati; phylum Pseudomonadota; class Alphaproteobacteria; order Hyphomicrobiales; family Phyllobacteriaceae; genus Mesorhizobium; species Mesorhizobium sp. B2-4-1. The sequence continues at coordinate 540,462 of NZ_VFVN01000003.1, forward strand.
CCAGCCGCATTTCGGCATGCAAAAGACCGACGGCGTTGTTCTCGGCGTCGTCGGAGCGGAAAGAATTGGAGCAAACGAGTTCGGCCAAGCCGTCGGTCTTGTGCGCCTCTGTGCCGCGAACGGGCCGCATTTCGTGCAGCACAACGGGAACGCCGGCTTGGGCTGCCTGCCATGCTGCTTCGGATCCGGCGAGGCCACCGCCGATGATGTGAATAGGTTTTTTGCTCATGAGCGCCGGAATAATCGCTTGGCGGGACGATTGCAATTGCCGCACCTGGAACATGCCGCGGCGGCGAAGGCGAAGGCTGCCCTGAAAACAACAACACCCGCCGGGGGAGGAGGTCCGGCGGGTGTCGTTTTGGGGGTCGACCCTCGGGAGGAGGTGAAGGCCGACCGTATTCGTCATCGCCGGGGAGGAGGTCGGCTTTGACGAAATTCCTTTCGCCGTTTGAAAAGGGGCGAAGCCTCTGGAGCAAAATTCGTTTTGCTCCGGGGAAACAACGCCCGCCGCGGGAGGAGGTGCGGCGGGCGCCGTTTGGGTGGCCAACCTTCGGGAGGAGGTGAAGGTCGGGCCTATCCGTCATCGCCGGGGAGGAGGTCGGCTTTGACGAAATTCTTTTCGCCATTTTGAAGAGGGGCGAAGCCTCTGGAGCAAAACTCGTTTTGCTCCGGGAAACAACGCCCGCCGCGGGAGGAGGTGCGGCGGGCGCCGTTTTGGTGGTCAACCCTTGGGAGGAGGTAAGGGGTGACCGTATTCGTCAGGATCGGGGAGGAGGTCGACCCTGGCGAAATTCCGTTGTTAGATCGCCTGGCGGGCGACGATCTTGATTTCGTCGCGGACGATGCCGAGATCATGCAGCTGGCGGTTGGAAAGGCGACCCAGCTCGGTAACCGTCTCGCGATAAACGCGCCAGTTACGATAGTTGCGGATCAGGTTCATTGTCATGCTCTTCTCAAAACTGGTTCGGACCATTCGCGGTCCGAAGGATTAGACCGCCTTGCGAGCGACGTAAGGAATGTCGCTGCGGCTGATGCCGAGGTCGGTCAGTTCACGGTTGCTCAGGCGGCTCAGCTCGGAAACGGTGTCCCGGTAGCGGCGCCAGTTGCGGTAGTTGCGGATCAGGTTCATGGTATTGCTCGTTTCGTCTTTTCTTGCGGATCATTCCGTTTGTGTACAAACCATAAATAGGCGGGCCCATATCGATTTAAAAGCGCTATGGCTGCATGGCAGCAATGCAAATTGTGCAATGCAACATTAACAAGCCTTCGCGGACCTGACACAAAGAAGCCAGAATCAGAAAGTGCCGTGACGTCAACGGTTTGGCAGCTCCAGCTGAAAAACCGACCAAGCAGCGGGGGAAGGTATGCCGGGCTACGCGACACGGGTCAGGTCGGACATTGCGCGATGGCTTGAGGCCGGGCTGATCGACGCCCCGACGGCCGATGCATTGCGGCGCGACGTCGAGATCAACGCGCGCCAGTCGTTGAGCTTCGGTTCGATCCTGGCGATGATGGCGGCGCTGCTGTTCGGCGCGGCCATCCTGATCTTCGTCGCCGCCAACTGGGAAGCCATCCCGCGGCTGGCGCGCGTTGCCGCGCTCTTTGCCGTCATCCTTGGCGGCTATGTCGGCGGTGCGGTGCTGAAAACCCGCGACCACGCGGCGATCGGCGAGGCGTTGTGGATCGTGGCGGCGGCGGCTTTCGGCGGTTCGATCGCGCTGATCGGCCAGATGTACCATCTGTCGGGCGACGAGGCCTCGGCCTTGATCACCTGGGGCGCCGGCACCGCATTGGCGGCGGTGGCGCTGCGGTCCAACCCGCTGACCGTCGCCGCGGTCGGCATCGCCGACGCCTGGCTGTTCCTGAAAGGGTTCGACTATTTCAATCGCAGCGAATTTCCGCATCTCTTCCTCGTCATGGCGGCTGTGCTGTTTGCCGTCTCGTTCTGGACCCGCAGCCAGGCGGCGCGGCACCTGATCATCCTGTCGCTGCTCTTCTATCTTGTGCTGGTCGCCGTGGATCACGAGACGCTGCCGGTGGCGATCCCGCTGGTCATCGTATCGGTATTGTTGTTCGTGGCTTCCGTCTTCGCGCCGGAACCGGTCGACCGGATCGTGCAGCTTGGCGGCCGCTTGCCGCTGCATGCTCTGCTTGGCTTCCTCACTGGACTGGCCATCATCCAGTTCGAACTGGCCGGCGAAAGCAGCTACGACAGAGGCTTCGCCATTGCTTCGGTCGTCGCGCTGGCCGGCATTGTTGCCGCCATTGTGCTCGCGGGGCGCGAGAGCCGTGGCCTGCGCTGGCTTGCCTATCTCGGCTTCGCCTTCGAACTCGCCATGATCTATGTCGTGACCTTGCAGTCGATGCTCGACACCGCCGGCTTCTTCCTTGCCGCGGCGGTGCTGCTTGGCATCCTGGCGATCGTTATCATCCGCGTGGAGAAACGCATGAAGGATCCGGCCACCGGAGGAGCCACGGCATGATGACCGGAAAGAGGCTTGTCATCTTGGCGCTGGTGCTGGCGCTCGTCCAGATCGGCTTTCTGGGTTGGATCATCGCCGGCCGGGCGGCGATCCTGCGCAGCGGCAAGGAAGTGCTGCTGAAGATCGAGCCTGTCGATCCGCGCGACCTGCTGCGCGGCGACTATATCATCCTCGGCTACGACATCTCGCGCATACCGGTGAAGATGATCGCCAACATCCCGGCCGGAAAACTTTCCAGCGACGACACCTCGATCGTCGTCCGTCTGAAGAAGAACGCCGACGGCTACTGGACGCCGAGCGCCGCGTGGTTCGGCGCGGCGCCGACACCGACCGGTGCCGACGAGGCCGATATTCGCGGTCATGTCGCCGGAGGCTGGGATCTTCGCGGCGAGGGACTGACGATCGCGCCGGATTACGGCATCGAACGGTTCTACCTGCCGGAAGGCGAGGGGATGGCAATTCAGAACGACATGCGGGTACGCCCGTTCGGGATCCGTCTTGCACTGGCCAGCGACGGCACCGCCCAGATCAAGGCGCTGGTGGACGGCGACAAGACGCTGTTTCAGGAGCCTCTATATTAAGGTGTGCAGGGGTGGGCTGCCATCCATAGCTTGAACGGGGAGGGCGGTGCGGCCTCGAAGGCTCAAGCCTTGGAAGCTTACGTCTAATCGACCTCAGGGGCGTCCTTTACGGCGCTAGCGTCTCGCCACTGGATTGTGTTGCGTGGTAGGTATATTCTCGACGCTGGCGGTGGCATTCAGAAAGATGGAAAGCCCATGGCGACCGGGTACTTGGATCACCAGTTGGAGTGTCCTTTTTGCGGCACGATAAGGCTGCGGATTCCTGCCGATGCCGAACCTTCGACGGGCATCCGGTGCGACGACTGCGGTCAGTATCTTGGCACATGGGACGAATTGCAGGATGATTTCCAGCGCCAAGGCGGTAACGATGGCATCTTCCGCCTCGACAAGGGACGTATCAAGAAGCTCGCCTAGGCAGTGTCCTGATTTCCTGCCAGCGCCTGTGCGCTAGTGGACTATCCGATGCCATGCCGGCAGTGGTGCGCGTGAAGGGACTCGAACCCCCAAGCCTTGCGGCGGCAGGACCTAAACCTGCTGTGTCTACCAGTTCCACCACACGCGCCTCGGGCGGGCTGTAGCAGAGCCTCGGCGGCCTTGTCGAGGTCTTGGGAGTGAGGTGGAATACCGCATCGTCCTTTGAATATCGCGGCAGCCGCCAGCCGCGACCTGAGGGTCTGGCAATTCCGTCACGCCCGCACGGTCTGGCGATCCCATTAGCCATCATTCTGTCAATGTCAGGGCCGAAATGATGGTTATTCGCCTAAACGCGAAGATGGTTGAAAATTGGCCTCGCCTGTGACAAAAGGCGTGTCGAATGTGACGGGACGCGACGATCCGCTTCTGCAAAATGTGATAAGAAGTAGGAAAAACAAAGACTTATTCACATTTTGGAACGCAGTTTGGAAGAGTTTGAGCCGTATTTCAGGTCAAATCGCCAGGTTCCGTACCAAAAGCCATTCCCGGCAAGATTATACCGGCAGGCTGTGAACGGCAGAGAGCCGTTTGGCAGCCTCATTGGTGAAAACAAAGGTTTTACGATGCAGGTCACCGAAACACTCAATTCCGGTCTCAAGCGCGAGATCAAGATCACCGTGCCGGCTGGTGACATGGAAGCCAAGCTGATGGCGCGGCTGACGGACGCCAGGAACAAGGTTCGCATCAACGGCTTCCGTCCCGGCAAGGTGCCGGTGCAGCACCTGCGCAAGGTCTATGGCAAGTCGTTCATGGCCGAAGTGGTCAACGAGATCCTCAACGATTCGACCCGGTCGATCATTTCGGGCCGCGGCGAAAAAGCCGCCATGCAGCCCGAAGTCATCATGACCGAGGACGAGAAGGAAGCCGAGAAGATCCTGGCCGGCGGCGCCGACTTCGAATTCCGCCTTAACTACGAGATCATCCCGCCCATCGAGATCAAGGATTTTTCCGACATCAAGGTGACGCGCCAGGTGTTCGACGTCCCTGACGCGGAGATTGACGAGCAGGTCAAGCGCGTCGCCGAATCGGCGCGCAGCTACGAGCCGAAGACCGGCAAGGCGGCCGAAGGCGACCGCGTCACGATCGACTATGTCGGCAAGATCGACGGCGAGGCCTTTGCCGGCGGCGCCGGCACGGATCAGCCGCTGGTGCTTGGCTCCAAGGAATTCATTCCGGGCTTCGAGGATCAGCTCATCGGCGCCAAGGCCGGCGATGAAAAGCAGGTCACCGTGACCTTCCCGGAAAACTACCAGGCGGCGCATCTGGCCGGCAAGGAAGCGACTTTCGACGTCACGGTCAAAGAAGTGTCCAAGCCGGGCGAACTCGAAATCAACGATGAGACCGCCAAGAACCTCGGCCTGGAATCGCTGGAGCGCCTGCGCGATGTGGTGCGTGGCCAGATCGAGAGCCAGTTCGGCTCGATGACGCGCCAGAAGGTCAAGCGCCAGCTGCTCGACCAGCTTGACGCGGCTTACTCGTTCGAGGCGCCTTCGAGGCTTGTCGAGGCCGAGTTCAATAACATCTGGGCGCAGGTCAACCGCGATCTGGAAGCGGCCGGCCGCACCTTCGCCGATGAAGAGACGACCGAGGAAGAAGCGCGCGCCGAATATATGCGGCTCGCCGAGCGCCGCGTGCGCCTTGGTCTTGTGCTGGCCGAGATCGGCGAGAAGGCCGGGGTCACCGTGTCGGACGAGGAATTGCAGCGCGGTCTGTTCGAGCAGGTTCGTCGCTTCCCGGCCAACCAGCAGCAGGAAGCCTTCGAGTTCTACCGCAACAATCCCGAGGCGCTGAATGCGCTGCGCGCGCCGATGTTCGAGGAGAAGGTGGTCGATCACCTGCTCGGGCAGATCTCGGTCACCGACGTCAAGGTCAGCAAGGAAGAGCTGATGGCCGACGACGAGGAAGCCGAGACCGCGACCAAGGCGAAGCCGGCGAAGAAGGCCGCGTCGAAGAAGACTGAAGACAAGAAGAGCGATGACGCGGAAGAGCCGAAGAAGAAGGCCGCGCCGAAGAAAAAGGCCGCCAAGGACGCCGAGTAAATCCCGAGTTGATGGAACTGACGAAGGCCGCCCCTCGAGGCGGCCTTTTTCGTTGCGAAACTGCAACAGCCAATCCGTTTCGCGGACGGTGACCATTGTCGATACCAAGCATTGATCACTATCTGCGCTCCTGCTGCAAACCACAGGGTTGTTGGAGGGGCGGTTGAGCCTATTCTTCGAAACGCGACGCGTCGTCGCCTTGGCGATCGTCCTGGCCTTCGCCTGCGATTTCGCCCAGGCCGATGCCGGCACCTGGCGCATCGGCACGGACGATGACGGCCTTGTCACGGCTTCGGTCCATGCCACCAACAAGCTGATCACCGGCGGTGGCGCCCTGAGCTATAGCCCGATCCTGACCATCGCCTGCCGCCCGGACAGCCAACCGCGCTGGACCGAATGGTTGCAATTGAACGACACCGTCTCGGCCAATCGCAAGATCACCATGTCGGTCACCGTCGACGGCGACAACAAGTTCGACGAGAGCTGGTTGGTCGGCCCGCGCGGCCGCATGCTGGTGCGCGATGGCGCCGACGGCATAAAGCGCCTTACCGCCGCGAACCGGCTCCAGCTTTCGTGGCGCTTCGGGCTGCTGTCGGGGCGGGGCCACGCCGATTTCGATCTGACCGGATTTGATGAAGCGGTCAGCCAGCTCGCCGGCAGCTGCAACACTGCTATGCCTTGATCCGCTGCGGACAACCTAAACCTTTGTAGGTCGACCTCTTCTACCTGCCGGCCAGATTCCGTGGTATATAGAGGCCGCAATTTCATATGGGAGAAGTGGACAATCTGTTCTGCCGTACAAGGCGCTTCGCTGGCGATGCTGGCTTATACCAGATCGTCTCAGGCGCATTTGACGATCAGGGAGGAAAAAGTCATGCGCTTAGCCGCATTTTTCGCCGTCGTGTTTGTTGCAACCTTCGTCGCCAATCCATCGCAGGCTCAGGATACTGCGGCTGGCGAGAAGGTCTTCACCAAATGCAAGGCCTGCCACATTGCGGACGAGGACAAGAACAAGATCGGTCCATCGCTGCACGGCGTCATCGGCCGCACTGCCGGTACGCATCCCGGTTTCAAATATTCCGACGCCATGATTGCGGCCGGCAAATCCGGCGTCAAATGGGACGAACCAACACTGATGACCTATCTTCACGATCCCAAGGCTATGGTCAAAGGCACCAAGATGGCGTTTCCCGGCCTCAAGAACGATGCAGACGTGACCAACGTCATCGCCTATTTGAAAACGTTCTCCAAGTGACTTTCTCCTCCGCCATGCGTCTATCCTCTCGTTCGCCGTGATCTCGTCCGAACCCGAAGGGGCCGCGTAAGCAAAAACCGGGTTTCAATTTCGCTCACGCGTGCCTTCGGTTCGGGATCATGGCCTAGGTTTCTTGCTTCCATCGGTCTGAGATGTCGACTAGGGAAAGCCGCCTCAAGGATATCGTCATCCGCCTTCCGGAAGCGACGGCGGGTGATTTCTTCGCGCTTTTAAAACCGCGGGTCATGGCGCTTGCCGTATTCACTGCTTTCGTGGGCCTAATGACGGCGCCTGGCCCGACGAATCCGGTCATCGCGGTGATCGCCATCAGTGCGATTGCGATGGGAGCAGGCGCGGCCGGGGCGCTCAACATGTGGTACGACGCGGACATAGATGCGTTGATGTCTCGCACGTCCAAGCGGCCAATCCCGTCGGGCCGCGTCGCGCCAGGCGAAGCCCTCGGCTTCGGTCTGGTGCTTTCCGCACTTTCGGTGACGGTGCTCGGCGTGCTGGTGGGGTGGCTTGCCGCATCGCTGCTGGCATTCACCATCTTCTTCTACGTCGTCATCTATACGATCTGGCTGAAACGCTCGACACCGCAGAACATCGTCATAGGTGGCGCGGCAGGCGCTCTTCCTCCGGTGATCGGGTGGGCTGCTGCCACCGGCGCCATCGGCATTGAAAGCATCATTCTGTTCCTGATCATTTTCCTCTGGACACCACCGCATTTCTGGGCGCTAGCCCTGTTCAAGGTCGGAGAGTACGCCGCGGCGGGCGTCCCCATGATGCCGAACGTGGCTGGCCAACCCTCGACCAGAAAGCAAATCTTGGCCTATTCGCTGGTTCTGGCGCCAATCGGCGTGCTTCCCTGGGCCTTTGGATTCGCGAGCGGATATTACGGGACTGTCTCGACCGTCTTGGGTGCGGGATTCGTCTGGCGCGCCTGCAAGGTGCTCACCATCCCCGACAAGGAGATGAAGCAAGCAAAGGCGTTGTTTTCTTATTCGATTTTCTACCTGTTCGCGATCTTTGCAACGTTACTTGCCGACACTACTGTAATGCGTACGATCGCATCAGCCGTCCGTTGACGCCGGCGCAAAACATTACGTCGGCAGTGCGCAAAAACCCAGCAGCAGCAGAACAACGACGCCAAGGCCGAGTATGAGAACTGTCCTTCCGTCCATGACCCTTCACCTTCGACTTGAGGAGAATATCGAAGAAAGGCGTCCAGAGCTAGCCAGGCGACCGGGCCTTCTTACCCAACCTTCTTACAAAGCGCGACAAGTCGCTCGCATGAGAGTATATTGATCCTGGTGCAGGTCGCGGTTTGCGTGGCCAGTCATGCAGAACGGCAGCACCGTGAAACCGCGGCCTTACCAGACCTGTCTGGAGGAATGGTCATGGCAAGCTTTCACGTCATAGCAGGCGCCAGCGAGACGCTGGAGCACACCAGAATTCGCAAGATCGGTGTCACCGACCTTTTCGATGCGCTCAGGCGCGGCGTCGACGATTTCATGGTCAAACCGTCGCACATCATTTTTCTCTGCCTGATCTACCCGCTTGCGGGGGTCGTGCTTGCAGTCTGGACATCAGGCAATAACACGCTCCCATTGTTGTTTCCGCTCGTGTCCGGATTTGCGCTAATTGGTCCATTCGCCGCAATCGGCCTCTATGAGATCAGCCGGCGACGGGAAGCCGGGCTAGACGCCTCATGGAGGGCCGCCTTCGAGGTCAGGAATTCTCCGGCGCTGCCAGCCATCGCCGCGGTTGCGATCATGCTGCTTGCAATCTTCATCGCCTGGCTTTTGACTGCGCAGGCGTTTTACCAACACCTGTTCGGCCCCGCCCCACCGCAATCCTTCTCCAGCTTCATCAATGACATATTCGCCACAGGACGCGGCTGGACGCTCATCATCCTGGGGCACGCCATCGGCTTCGTCTTCGCTGCGATCGTGCTGTGCACGACGGTCGTCGCCTTCCCGTTGTTGCTCGAGCGAGATGTCGGCGCCTATGAAGCCATCCACACCTCGGTGCGCGTGGTGCTGGCGAACCCGATCGTGATGGCGGTATGGGGCCTGATTGTCGCCGTCGCCCTGATCATCGGCACGCTGCCAGTATTCGCGGGGTTGGCGATCGTGCTGCCGATCCTCGGTCACGCTACCTGGCATGTCTACCGCAAGGTCGTGGAACCGCCGCCGACGGCCGGACCGGCGCCTCGATGAACTCCCTGCCGCGCCGGCAAGGACCGGTGCGTGCAGGTTGATCAGAGCCCTTTCCGGCTTCAGTAAGCCGGATGGCTGAAGCGGGCCTGGTGGGCGCCCATAGTCAGGTTACGGAAATCCTTGCCGCTGACACGCACCAGCGTCCTGTGATCGCCGCCCTCGAAATAGATATCGGCGGCACCGCCAAGGCTTTCGTCAAGGACTACCGGCACATCGTAGGCCGCGCCGATCGGCGGAATGGCGCCGGTATCGCAATCGCCAAAGAGCGAAACCGCTTCATCTTCGGTGGCGAGTCCAAGATTCTTGTCCATGACCTTCTGCAACGCGCCGAGCTCGATCCTATGTGTGCTGGGGACCACGGCCAGCGCATAACCCAGATCGTGGTGAACGAGCACCGATTTGGCCATTATGCTGCCGGGCACGTGCGCGGCTATGGCGGCCTGCCTGCTTGTGGCCGTGCGATGATGCGCGACAGTATCGTAGGAAATCCCTTTCCGGTCGATATAGTCCTTCAGTTTGTTTGCGATTGTCATTTTGGGCGTCCCTTGCTGAGTTCGCGACGCAGGTCAAAACGCGGCAATCATTTCGCTTCCGTCGTTTCGGTATGAATAAAGATGGCCCAACCGTCGATTGTTTCAAGGCGAGGGTGGCGGCACCGGACCGCCCGCAGCATCGTCGGAATCCTGGTCGGCGACAAGGTCTGAACTCCGATTTGGCGTCAGGGCCCAGCCCCGAAAAACGCCATCCGGGTGAGAAGCGTGTAATCCGCTTCAAAGACCATCATCGCCACGAATACCAACACCAGCACGGGCGGCAGGATGATTGCGTATGTCAGCGCCAGCCGTTCCCAGGCCATGTGCATGAAAATGGCGACGATGAGCCCTGCCTTGAGGATCATGAAGATCAGGATCAGCGACCATCTGAGATAGCCGTGCAGACCGAAATAATCGATCAGATAGGAGCAGGTGCTGAGAATGAACAGCCATGCCCAGACCACCAGATAAAGCTTGATCGGGTGCTCCTGATGAACTTCTGCCGGGGGGGCGCCGGTCGTCGCCGCGTCATGAGTAGCGTGCAGCGTGTGTTGCCCGAGGCCGTTTGCGGTTGCTTCAGCCATATCTGCCTCTCACCAAAGATAGAAGAACGCGAAAATGAAGACCCAGACCAGGTCGACGAAATGCCAGTAGAGTCCCATGATCTCGACGTTCTCGTAGCGGCCCCTGCGGCTGGTAAAGAAGCCGGGCCGCCCAAAGTCAAAATCTCCACGCCACACCTTTCGCGCCACGATGATCAGGAAGATCACCCCGATTGTCACATGCGTGCCGTGGAAGCCGGTGATCATGAAAAAGGTTGACCCGAACTGGGCAGCGCCCCAGGGATTGCCCCAGGGCCGCACGCCTTCGGTGATCAGCTTGGTCCATTCGAAGGCTTGCATACCGACAAAGGTCGCACCGAGTGCTGCGGTCAGAAGCATCAGGATTGCCGTTTTGCGGCGGTCGCGGCGATAGCCGAAATTGACCGCCATGGCCATGGTTCCGCTGCTTGAGATCAGCACGAAAGTCATGATGGCAATAAGGATCAGCGGAATATCCGAGCCGCCGATACGAAGCGCAAAGACCTCGCTGGGATTGGGCCACGGCACGCGTGTCGAAATGCGCGCGGTCATATAGGAGAGCAGAAAGCAGCCGAAGATGAAGGTGTCGCTGAGCAGGAAGATCCACATCATGGCCTTGCCCCATGACACGTTCTTGAACGCCCGCTGATCCGAGGACCAGTCGGCGGCGATGCCTTGCCAGCCTGCGGGCCGCGGCTCTGTCTGAGCGATATGCGTGAGTGTCTCAGCCATCCGCCCGTTCCTCCTACGTCAGTAACCCCCGGCAAATATCGATGAAAGTCGCGGCCCAGCCGGCCAGAAGCGCGAAGATGGCAAGCCAGACGAAAAGCAGGAAATGCCAATACATGGCGCACAGCTCGACGCTGAGGCGAAGCCGCGCCGGCCTTGCCCCGTTCCAAGCGCCGACGGTTGTTCTGCCCAGGCCCACCAGTCCGCCCAGTATGTGCAGGCCATGCATTCCGGTAAGCAGGTAGAAGAAACTGTTGGCCGGATTGGAAGCCAGAAAGTAGCCATCGGCAGACAGCTCGCGCCAGGCCATAAACTGTCCAATCAGGAAGGAGAGCGCCGTAAACCCGGCGGTGGCAAGGCCGAGCTTAACCATGTCCATTTGACCCTTACGAGCCGCGAGCGAGGCGCATTGCAGCGCAATGCTGCTGAGGACCAGCATGCCGGTGTTGAACCAGAGCAGCCGCGGCAGCGGCAGCGCCTGCCAGTCCGACAGCGCCATGCGCATGAAGTAGGCGCTGGTGATCAGCGCGAACAGACAGCCGACGACCGCCAGGAAGACGCCGAGGCCGATCTTGGCGGTCGGTAGCGCCGATCCTTCCATACCAACAAAATCCCCGGCCATACCTTGCTCGAGCCATGGCTTGGTCATCAGCCGCTGGTGGGAAAGCCACCATCCGGCAAAACCGGCGATCACGAGCATGAAGACCAGAATGACGCTCATGCCGGCTCCTTGGAGGGACCGAAGGAGCCCGGTACGTTTTGCGGGATAAAGTCCTCCTTGGCGCCCGGTACGCTGTAGTCATAGGCCCAGCGATAGACGATCGGTAGGTCTTTGCCGAAATTGCCATGGGCCGGTGGTGTTTGCGGCGTCTGCCATTCGAGGGTCGTGGCCCGCCACGGGTTGCCGCCGGCCTCGCGGCCATGACGGATGCTCCAGATCAGATTGAACAGGAACACAATCTGGGCAAAGCCGACGATGAACGCCATGATGCTGATGAACGAGTTCAGATGGTGGGCCGATTCTGTCATCACCGTCATATCGGTCAGTTCATTGTAACGCCTGGGCACGCCCATCAGTCCGAGGTAGTGCATGGGAAAGAAAATCAGGTAGGCGCCGAGGAAGGTGACCCAGAAATGGAACCGGCCCAGCGCCTCGTTCAGCATCCGGCCGGTGACCTTCGGATACCAGTGGTAGATCGCACCGAAGATCACGATGATCGGCGCGACCCCCATGACCATATGGAAATGGGCAACGACGAACATCGTGTCCGACAGCGGGACGTCGACCACGACATTGCCAAGGAACAGCCCGGTCAACCCGCCATTGACGAAGGTGACGATGAAAGCCAGGGCAAATAGCATCGGTATGGTGAGGTGGATGTCGCCGCGCCACAACGTCAGCACCCAATTGTAGACCTTGATGGCGGTCGGAACCGCGATGATCAATGTCGTGGTGGCGAAGAAGAAACCGAAATAGGGATGCATGCCGCTGACATACATGTGGTGCGCCCAGACGACGAAGCTCAGCGCACCGATGCCGACGATGGCCCAGACCATCATGCGATAGCCAAAGATGTTCTTGCGCGCATGGGTGCTGATCAGGTCCGACACGATGCCGAAGGCCGGAAGGGCCACGATGTAGACTTCGGGATGGCCGAAGAACCAGAACAGATGCTGAAACAGGATCGGGCTGCCGCCATTATGCTGTAATTGCTCGCCCATTTCGACGATCGCCGGCATGAAGAAGCTGGTGCCGAGCGTCCGATCAAGCAGCATCATCACACAGGCGACGAATAGCGCCGGGAAGGCGAGCAGAGCCATGACGGTCGCGGTAAAGATGCCCCAGACAGTCAGCGGCAGACGCATCAGCGTCATGCCGCGCGTGCGGCCCTGCAACACCGTCACGACATAGTTCAGCCCGCCCATGGTGAAGCCGATGATGAACAGGATCAGCGAGACGAGCATCAGGATGATGCCCCAGTCCTGGCCCCCCGGTGTGCCGGTCATGATTGCCTGCGGCGGGTACAGCGTCCAGCCGGCCCCCGTCGGTCCGCCAGGCGCAAAGAAGCTCGACACCAAAACCAGCACGGCAAGCAGGTAGATCCAGTAGCTCAGCATGTTGACATAGGGAAAGACCATGTCGCGAGCCCCCACCATCAATGGGATCAGGTAGTTGCCGAAACCGCCGAGGAAGAGCGCCGTGAGCAGATAGATCACCATGATCATGCCGTGCATGGTGATGAACTGGTAGTAGGCTTCAGGCGTGATGAAGTCGAAGGTGCCGGGAAAGCCGAGTTGCAGCCGCATCAGCCAGGACAGCACCAGGGCGACCAGGCCAATTCCCGTTGCCGTCGCCGAATACTGGATGGCAATGACCTTGGCGTCCTGCGAGAAGACGTATTTCGTCCACCAACTGTGCGGATGATACAGTTCGACTTCCGCGACTTCGGCCGGCGGGATGGCATCTGCAGGGGTAATATCGACCATAGGAACACCTCCGTGTCCTTTTTAGCGAGACCCGACGGTTTCGAGCTTTGCTGCAATCCTCGAACTTGACACCGTCGTTGGACCCGACGCCTGGCTTGCCGAGCCCGTCTGCTGGGGCGCCGACAATTGCGCAAACGTCTGTTGCTGGCCAAGCCACGCCAGGTAATCCTCCTGCGTATCGACCATCACCACACCGTGCATCATCGGATGTCCTTGGCCGCAGAGTTCAGCGCACAGGACCTGGAAGGTTCCGGTTTTCGTTGGGGTGAACCAGAAGTAGGTGACCGAGCCCGGGATCATGTCCATTTTGGCGCGGAATTCCGGCACATAGAAATCATGCAGCACGTCGATCGAGCGAAGCAACATCTTGACCGGCTTGCCAACCGGCAGATGCAGATCGGCCGCTTCGACCACGACATCGTCCTGGCCATTGGAATCGCTGGTGATCACGCCCAACGGATTGTCAGCGGTGACGCCGCGGGTGTCGGACGTGCCGAGCTTGCCGTCCTTGCCGGGCAGGCGGAAACTCCATTGCCATTGCTGGCCGACAACTTCGACCACGGTTGCGTCGCTCGGAACGTTGACGAACCGGTTCCAGACGAACAGGCCGGGAACCAGCAAAGCCGTTACGCCGACCGCGGTGACAACCGTCAGCCAGGATTCGAGCCGCCTGTTCTCCGGTTCATACGCCGCCTGATTGCCTTCCCGATGACGGAAGCGGAAGACGCAATAGGCCATGAACAAAACCACGGCGGCAAAGACGACACCGGTGATCCAGAAAGTTATGATGATGGTGTTGTCGATATAGTCCCAGTTCGAGGCAATCGGCGTCCACCACCATGGGCTCAGGAGGTGGAACAGCACCGAGCCCACAACTATCAAAACGAGTACAAGCGCGAAGGCCATGTCCCGTTCCTCCCGGCATTCCAGGGGCGCGAAGCCGTCTCCGGAAATGCCAAGTGCATCATAGCTTGATTTGGGGTCGCAATTCTAGAGCCGACTGTCTTGACGGGAAAAATCCCGCCTTGCCTGCGCCAACCCTTCGAGAGGAGCCGTCCATCACACACGGGGACGCGTTCGTCCGGCTGATGCGCCTGCGCCGGATCGTTTGGGCGAAGTCGACGGTGGGGTGTGCCAAGCCACGTCGGCAGGCCGAATTCGATCTTCGCGCCGACGAAGTTTCGTTTGTGCTATTTCAGCAGGCCGACCAGAACGTCGAAGGCGGCGTCGATGTCGGCGCGGACCGCGGCCTTGACCGCTTCCGCGTCCCGGTCACGCAACGCAGCGAACATCTCCTGATGGTGCGCATTGGCGGTCGAATAGTTTCCGGAATCGTGCAGCATGTTGAAATAAGGACTGATCTGCAGCCACAAGTTCTCGATGATGTTGAGAATGTTCTCGGAGCCGGCCGCCCGGTAGATGGAGAAATGAAAGGCGTAGTTGGCGCGCAGATAGGACTTGACGTCTCCCGCCGCATTGGCCTGTTCGAGCGCGTCCAGATGCTGGCGCAGCCGGGCGATAGCTTGGTCGTCCATACGCTCGGCCGCCCATGCGGCGGCGATCGCTTCGATCTCGAAGCGGACGTTTCTCAGATCGACGAGGCGTGTGCGGCTGAGTGCGGGAATGCCGATCGAGCGGCCTGAAACCACCATCAGCGCGTTGGCGGCGGTCAGCCGCCGCAGGGCCTCCCTGACCGGCATCGGACTGACGCCGAAAGCATCGGCAAGGCTTTGCACCGTTACCATCTCGCCCGGCACGATGCTGCCGTCGAGGATCAATTCGGTGACATGGCGATAGACCCTGTCCTGCAAGGTCTCCTTGGACAGGGGCGCGATCTCGACACCCGGCTTTCTGAACGCCGCTCCAGCCATCTCCCCTCAACCTTCCCGCGCAAGCTGCGCCATAACCCGTATCCGGAATGCAGGCTTCCGGCTGCGGCGTCAAGCACCCCGGCCGTCGCCTTGTCATGAGCATATTTCATCATTGATCTTTGATCAAATGGTGATACGGTTGCGATATCGGATGGCAAGGTCACGTCTCGTGCCCTTGGGAGGCATCCGATCGTTCGGATCGGGAGGAGTTTCATAATGGGTATCGGATTGAAAGCCCGGCGGCTTGCGCTGCTGGCCGGCATGGCTGCCTGTGCTTTTGGCATCTCCGCGGCCGAGGCCGCTGAAAAACACAAGATTTTTCTCAGCATGAGCTTCATCGGCAATGACTGGCAGGCCGAGGCGGCGAACATGGTCAAGGCGATGGCCTCGCACAAGAGCCTGGTCGACAAGGTCGACCTGCAGGTCCAGGTGGCCGGGCCGAATGCGCAGCGCCAAATCCAGCAGATCAACGCCATGGTGCAGGCGGGAGCGGAGGCGATCGTGATTTATCCGATCTCGCCGACGGCGCTGAACCAGGTCGTCAAGAACGCTTGCGAGAAGGGGGTCAAGGTCTTCGCCTACGACGCCGAGATCACCGAGCCATGCGCTTACAATGTCCATATCGACCAGGAGGAGGCTGGCAGGGTGACAGCCGAATGGCTGGCCAAGAAGCTCAACGGCAAGGGCAACATCATCGCCGTGACCGGCGTTCCCGGCACTTCGGTCGACGAGCTGCGCACCAAGGCCGCCAAGGCGGTGTTCGCCAAATATCCGGACATCAAGATTGTCGGCGAAGCGGTCGGCATGTGGAGCCAGGCGGTGGCACGCACCGAACTCTCCAAGATTCTCGCCACGCGCAGCTGGGACGACATTAACGGGCTGTGGATGCAGGTAGGCTGCTTCACCGCCAATTCGATGCAGCTCGAGGCGGGCAGGAAGGCCAGCCAGCTTCTGCCTTGCGCCGGTGAAGGCTCCAATGGCGGCCGCATCCAGATGCTGCCGGAAGGGACGGAGGTCGAGGGTGCTGCTTCTCCCTATGCACCGCTCGGCGCGCCGCGCATTTCGTATGCCTCGCCGCCTTATTCCGGCGCGCTCGCCTTGAAGCTCGCCATCGAGGCGATCGAGGGCAAGGATGTGCCGAAAGCGACAATCCTGCCGCTGCCGATCGTCACCAACGAGACGAGCAAGCTTTGCAACGAGGGCACCTGGGCCGAAATGAAGGCCGGATGCAACACCTTCAAACCGTCGCTGGTTTCCAACCCCGGCTGGTTCGCGTCGATCTTCTCCGACCAGACGCCCGAGATCGGCCTCAACGCGGCGCTCGTCGGCCAGCCCGAGGAGTAGGCTTCAGCAATCCGTGCGCGTGGGGCACTGTGGGCTCCACGCGCCCGCAAGCATGGCATGCCGGAACCGGGAATGATGACTTCAACAACGCATGTGCCGGCTATTGCCGTCAACGGCATACGCAAGGCGTTTGGCGCGACGGTCGCGCTTGACGACGTCTCCTTCGCGATCTCGCCTGGCAGCGTGCACGCTTTGCTGGGTGAGAACGGCGCCGGCAAGTCGACGCTGGTCAAGCTCCTATCGGGACTGGTGCGGCCCGATCAGGGCCAGATCAGCATCCTTGGCGCGCCGGCCGCGCTCGGTTCGCCGCGCGCCGCGCATGAACGCGGGGTGCAGACGGCGTTCCAGGAGATGACGCTGGTCCGCGACCTCAGCGTTCTCGACAATATGCTGCTGCCCTATGCGCCATCCGGCCCGACCGGATTGATCAGGCGGTCGGCCGCGCGCAAGGCAGTCGGCCGGCACATTGCCGATCTCGGTTTTTCGGTCGATCTCGACGCGGAGGTGGCGACGCTCGATCTCGCGGTCCGCCAGAAGATCGAGATCGCCCGCGCCGTCTACCGGAAACCGCGCATCCTGCTGCTGGACGAGCCGACCTCGACGCTTTCGGGCGGCGACGTCGAATGGCTGGGAACGACCATCGCGCGGCTCAAAGCCGCCGGAACGACGGTCGTGTTCATCACCCATCGCATGCGCGAAGTGCGGGCCTTCTGCGATACCTTGACCATCCTTCGGAATGGCCGCCACATCATCACCGCACCGGTGGCCGACATGTCGGACGAGGATGTGATCGAGAAGATCATCGGCCGCGCTCTCGCGCAGACCTTTCCGCCAAAGCCTGAGGGCGCGGCAGTCTTCGGTCCGCCGGTGCTCGGCGTGCGCGACCTCAAGGCGGGCAGAAAACTCGATGGCGCCAGTTTCGATTTGCGCAGGGGCGAAATCCTCGGCATCGCCGGACTTCAGGGCATGGGCCAGCTGGACCTGTTCCTCGCCTGCTTCGGCATGGCCGAGATCGAACGCGGCCACCTCATGGTCGACGGCCGCAAAGTGTGGCTCGGCTCGCCGGCCGATGCGCTGAGGCCCAACATGGCGATCGGGCTGGTGCCGGAGGATCGCAAGACCGAAGGTCTGTTCCTGAAATTGTCGGGCCGGCAGAATGCATCCCTGCCGGTGGTCGGCCGCTTCACCCGGCTCGGCTTGATCCGCGAGGAGGAGGAAGCACGCGCCGTGCAGGCGGCCTTCTCGACGGTCGAGGTGGACAAGCGTGCGCTGTGGACAAGGGCCGGCGCCTTTTCCGGCGGCAACCAGCAGAAGATCGCCATCGCCAAATGGCTGGTCGCCGAAAGCCGCATCCTGCTGCTCTTCGACCCGACCCGTGGCATCGATGTGGGCACCAAGCATGAGCTCTACGTGATGATGCGCAACTATGTGGCGGCGGGCGGCTCGATCCTGCTGCATTCGACCGAAATTCCCGAACTCGTCCATCAATGCGACCGCGTGCTCGTTCTCTATGACGGACGGCTGGTGGCCGAGCTCGCCGGCGACGAGATCACCGAGAGCGCGATCATGCGTCCGGCGCTGGGACATGGCGGCAATATGCTGGAGGCAGCACAGTGAGCGCGGTCGGTTCGACGGCAACCGGACAGGCCGGATCCCTGGTGCGCCTCCTGGCGCGGCATCGCGGCGCCATCATCGCGGCGATCGTCTTTGCAGTGCTGCTCGTCGTCGTCGACCTGATCAGCGCCGGGCGGCTCACCTATTTCGACATTTCGTTCCTGTCGAGCGGCGGCGCCACCTCGGCGCTGGCGGCGATGGGCCAGACCATCGTCATTCTGTCCGGCGGCTTCGATCTGTCGGCGGGCGCCGTGGTTTCGCTGGTCAATGTGGTGCTGGCCACGACGATGGATCCGATGGCGACCGGAACGAGCGTCTGGCTGTGGACGATGGCCGGCATTGGCGTCGGCATGCTCGTCGGGGCGTTCAACGGCTTCTTCATCGCGGTGCTGCGCATGCAGCCCATCGTCGTCACGCTGTCGACCATGTTCATCTTGCAAGGCATCACACTGCTGGTCATGGACAAGCCCGGCGGCTTCGTCTCGCCCGATCTCGGTTCTTTCTATCTCGGCGATGCGATCCCGGGCTGGTTGCCCATGCCGCTGGTCGTCATCGGCATGGTCCTGCTGGCATGGTTCTGGCTGAAAGGCACGCGGTTCGGCACGGCGCTTTACGCGGTCGGCAGCGATCCAGACGCTGCGGCCGCGGTCGGCGTGCGCGTCGCTCTCGTGCGCTTCCTCGTCTATGTCATCGCCGGCGGCTGCTACGGGCTTGCCGGCGTGTTCATCAGCGCCCAGACCGGCAGCGGCGATCCGCTGGTCGGCAATCCGCTGCTGTTGTCGATATTCGCCGCCGTCGTGGTCGGCGGCACGCGGCTCGGCGGCGGGCAGGGTGGTCCGTTCGGCACCGTCTTCGGCGCCTATATCCTGATGATGGTCGTCAACGTCCTGCTCGTGCTCAACGTCTCGGCCTATTATTCGACCATCGCCGAGGGCACCATCCTCATCCTTGCCGTTCTCGCGGGCTCGCTGTCGCATGGCTCCGTGCTCGCCTACCAGGTCCGCGCCTTGCGCGCGCGGTTCGCCGCATGGCGCGCCGGCATGCTGCCGTCGCAACTCGATCATACCGACCGCAGGCTGCGCATCGCTCACAAAACGGCCGTTCCAGGACAGGCACCCGGCTTTCGCGTTCGCAATGCCGAGGCGCTGCGCTACGCGCTGCCGGCTTACGTCTGCCTGGCCGTCGTCATGATCGTCACCCAGATCTGGCTCGGCCGGGCCATCTTCAATCCCACCTACTGGAACTCGCTGTTCGTGCTGTCGAGTTTCCTTGCCGTGCTTGCGCTCGGGCAGGGCAGCGTCATACTCACCGGTGGACTCGACCTATCGGTGCCATGGACCATTGGCCTGTCGGGCATCCTCCTTGCCGGCATGGTCAACGGATCGGACGCGGCACTCGCCTATGCGCTGCCGGTGGTGCTCGCCATCGCCTGTCTTATCGGACTGGCGAACGGCATCGGTATCGTTTTCCTCGGCATCTCGCCGATCGTCATGACGCTCGCCATCAACGGCATCCTGCAAGGCTTCGCGCTTCTCTATTCGCAAGGCACGCCGGCCGGCTTCTCCTCGCCCATGCTGCGCTGGTTCATGACCGGCAAGATATGGGTGGTGACGCCGGTCGTGCCGTTCATGGTCGTCTTCGTGGCCCTTGCGGTGCTGCTGCTTGGCCGCACGGCCTTCGGCCGCAAGGTCTACGGCATCGGCAACAGCCCGCGCGCGGCCCAGCTTTCGGGCATCGCCGTCGGACGGATGCTGATCTTCGTCTATATGCTGTCGGCGCTGTGCGCGGCCATCGTCGGCGTCATGCTGACCGGCTTTTCCGGCCAGGCCAGCCTTGGCATGGGCGACGACTATCTCCTGCCGTCCATCGCCGTTGTCGTGGTCGGCGGCGCGCTGATCACCGGCGGGCGCGGTCACTATCTCGGCATGCTCGGCGGCGTGCTGCTGTTGACGGCGCTGCAGATGCTGCTGGCCGGCACGACGCTGCCTTACGCCACACGGGCGATCCTGTTCGGGCTGGTGGTGCTCGGCGCCGTCATGGCGCTGCGCGAAAGACGCATACAATGAAGGGAATGGAATCATGAGCACGAGCGCACCCAAATCGCCCGACGAATTCCTGGCGGGGCTCAAAGGGCAACGTGTCCTGGTCACGGCGGGCGCCGGCGGCATTGGCTTCGCCATTGCCGAAACGCTGTCGCGGCTCGGTGCGCGCATCGTCGTCTGCGATGTGTCCGACGAAGCCCTGGCGGCCGCCCCCAAGAAGATGGCGCTCGTCGCAGCGGTCAAGGCCGACGTGTCGCGCGACGACGATGTCGACCGGCTGTTCGAGGCGGTGGAGGAGAAACTCGGCGGCCTCGACGCACTGATCAACAATGCCGGCATCGCCGGGCCGACCGGCGGCGTCGACGAAATCGATCCGGCCGACTGGCGGCGCTGTCTCGACATCGGCCTGACCGGCCAGTTCCTGTGCGCACGGCGCGCCGTGCCGCTCATCAAGGGGGCCGGCGGCGGTTCGATCGTCTCGATGTCGTCGGCGGCCGGCCGCCACGGCTATGCGTTCCGCACGCCCTATTCGGCGGCCAAATTCGGCGTCATCGGCTTCACGCAGAGCCTTGCCAAGGAGCTCGGGCCGCACGGCATCAGGGTCAACGCCATCCTGCCGGGCATCATAGAGGGGCCGCGCATCGAGAGCGTCATCTCGGCACGCGCCAAACAGGTCGGCATCAGCCATCAGGAGATGACCGAACGCTATTTGCAGAACATCTCGTTGCGCCGCATGACCAGCCCGTATGATGTGGCTTCGATGGTCGCATTCCTGTTGTCCGACGCGGGCATCAACATTTCAGGCCAGTCGCTCGGCGTCGACGGCAACGTCGAAACGCTTTGAGGAGCAAGCCATGGCCAGGGTTGCAATTGTCGGAAGCGGGTTCATCGGACGGGCCTGGGCGGTCAGCTTCGCGCGTGCCGGCCATGACGTGCGCATGTGGGACCAGTCGCCGGTCGCGGCAGGCGGCGCGCGCGACTACATAGAAGGCGTGCTCGGCGATCTCGCTTCGAACGACCTGCTGCGCGGTCAGTCCGCGCACGCGGTGCTCGAGCGTATCGCCGTCGTGGGCGATATGGACGCTGCGCTGGCCGGCGCCGTGCATATCCAGGAGAACACGCCGGAAAATCTCGAAGTGAAGCGCGAGGTGTTTTCGCGGATCGATTCCCTCTCTGATCCGCAGGCGGTGATCGCCAGCTCCACCTCGGCGCTGTTGCCGTCG
This sequence comes from Mesorhizobium sp. B2-4-1, assembly GCF_006442185.1. NCBI lineage: Bacteria > Pseudomonadati > Pseudomonadota > Alphaproteobacteria > Hyphomicrobiales > Phyllobacteriaceae > Mesorhizobium > Mesorhizobium sp. B2-4-1. Next base: position 561,940 of record NZ_VFVN01000003.1, read on the forward strand.
AAATTCACCGATCATCTGCCGGGGCGGCACCGCTGCCTGGTCGTGCATCCGATCAACCCGCCCTACCTCATTCCGGCGGCGGAGGTGGTGCCGGCGCCGTGGACGTCCGCCGAGACGCTTGAAAGGACGCGCGCCTTCCTCCTCGATGCCGGCCACGCGCCGCTGGTGATGAAGCGCGAGCTCGACGGCTTCATCATGAACCGGCTGCAAGGGGCGCTGCTCGAGGAAGCTTTCCGGCTTGTCGCCGACGGCTATGCCAGCGTCGAGGACGTCGATATCGGCATCCGTGATGGCTTGGCGCTGCGCTGGTCGTTCATGGGGCCCTTCGAGACCATCGATCTCAATGCGCCGGGCGGCGTGCGCGACTATGCCGAGCGCTACCAGGGCATCTATTCCAATATTTTCCCGCAGATGCTGCGTCGCGTCGACTGGGCGGGCGAGGTGATGGAAACCGTCGAGGCCGAGCGTAGCAGGCGCTTGCCCAGGGACAAACTGGGCGATCGGCAGGTATGGCGCGATCGCCGGCTGATGGCGCTGGCGGCGCACAAGAAGAAATCGGATCAGGAGTTCGGACAATGAAAGAAACCAGCCGCAAGCCCGGCGCCACGGCGGCCAGGGGCAAGGTCATCATCACCTGCGCGGTGACGGGGGCGATCCACACGCCGACCATGTCGCCCTATTTGCCGATCACGCCGGACCAGATCGCCTCGGAGGCGATCGCCGCCGCGGAAGCCGGCGCCGCGATCCTGCATCTGCATGCCCGCGATCCGGAGACCGGCAAGCCCGACCAGACGCCGGAGGCGTTTGCCCGTTTCCTGCCGCGCGTCAAGCAAGGCACCAACGCCGCCATCAACATCACCACCGGCGGCAGCCCCTACATGAAGGTCGAGGAGCGGGTGCGCCCGGCCGCCCAGTTCAAGCCGGAGGTAGCCTCGCTCAATATGGGCTCGATCAATTTCGGGCTCTATCACCTCGCCGACAAATACGAGACCTTCAAGTTCGACTGGGAAAAGCCGCATCTGGAAGCGACGCGCGACCTCGTCTTCCGCAACTCGTTCAAGGACATTGAGTACATTCTCGCGACTTGCTACGACAACGGCACGCGGTTCGAGTTCGAGTGCTATGACATCGCGCATCTCTACAATCTCTCCCACTTCGCAGACCGTGGGCTGGTGAAACCGCCCTTCTTCGTGCAGTCGGTGTTCGGCCTGCTGGGCGGCATCGGCACGCATCCGGAGGATGTCGCGCATATGAAGCGCACAGCGGACCGGCTGTTCGGGGACCAGTTCCGCTGGTCGGTGCTCGGCGCCGGCGCCAGCCAGTTGCGCATCGCCGCGCAGTCGGCGGCCCTCGGCGGCAATATCCGGGTCGGGCTGGAGGACAGCCTGTGGGCCGGCAGGGGCAAGCTTGCCAAGTCGAATGCCGAACAGGTCGTGCTGGCACGCAAGATCATCGAAGGGATCGGCATGGAGGTGGCGACGCCGGACGAGGCGCGCGAGATCCTGTCACTGAAAGGCGGCGACAAGGTCGCTTTCTGACGCAGCCAATCGCCGCGCGAGCAAAGAGGAGGACGGCATGAAGATCGAAGTCGTGGTGGACGTGAAGACCACGCTTGGCGAGGGACCGCTCTGGGACGTCGAGCAGGAGCGTCTCTACTGGATCGACAGTTTCGACGGGCGCGTCTTCCGCGCGACCGCCGACGGGCGCGAGATCCGCTGCTGGGACGTGCCGATGAAAATCGGCTCGATGGCGCTGCGCAAGGATGGCAGCGGCGCTGTCGTCTCGTTGCAGCGCGGTTTCCATCTGCTCGATTTCGCCACCGGCGAGGTGACGCTGATCCACGATCCGGAGCCGGACAAGCCGATGAACCGTCTCAACGACGGCAAGGTCGACCGGCGCGGCCGCTTCTTCGCCGGCTCGATGGACACGATGGAGGAGGGGCCTTCCGGCGGTCTCTATCGGCTTGATCCGGATTTCTCCGTCACCAGGATCGATTCCGGCATCATCTGCTCCAACGGTCCATGCTGGAGCCCCGACGACCGCACCTTCTATTTCGCCGATACCTGGACCGGCGAGATCTGGGCCTATGATTACGACATCGAGACCGGTGCGGCCAGCAACCGCCGCACCTTCGTTCGCGTCGATACCAGCCGCGGTGGTGCCGCCGACGGCTCGACCGTCGATGCCGAAGGCTGTCTGTGGAATGCGCTGGTCTATGACGGCCGCCTGGTGCGCTACGCGCCGGACGGCAGCATAGACCGTATCATCGACATGCCGGTGAAGAAGATCACCAGCGCCATGTTCGGCGGACCGAAGCTCGACACGCTCTACGTCACCTCGATGGCCAAGCCGCCGCTGCCGCGTTTTCCCGGCGATGGCGTGCTGCGCGGCAGCCTGTTCGCCATCACCGGCCTTGGCGTGACCGGAGTTCCCGAGCCGAGGTTTGGTGGCTGACGGGCGGCCTCTTAGCCGCTCCCCCGGATTTTTTCCCCAAGCTCTCTTGCCGTCATCCCGCTCGCAGTCAGTTAGGCTAAGACTACCGGCACCATTTCTCCACCGCTAAGGCGATGGCCTTCGTGCAGTCGACGAGATCGCGCACCGAAACGCGCTCGTTCGGCTGATGCGCCTGTGCCGGGTCACCGGGACCGAAGTTGACGGTCGGGGTGTTGCCCAGGCCGGTCGGCAGGCCGATGTCGCTGTGTGCGCCGAAGCCGCTCAGGGCCGGCGACAGGTCGGCTGCTTTGACGGCCTCCTGGAACAGGCCGACAAAGGGGTTGTCCGACGGGATCTCGGCGCAATCGGCATCGAGGATCCATTCGACACGGGCAGGGTGCTTTCGCAGATAAGGATCCGCCTGGCAGACATTGGCGATGTGCTCTTCGATTTCGCGTTTGACATTGCCGCCCAGCCTGAACTCGTCATGCTCGCTCGGCAGATACTGTGCGTCGATGATGATCTCGCCGCGTCCTGCCATGGAGGATGGATGTTCGCCGGCATTGATCTGGGTGACGATGATCTGGTTGGGCAGGTCCATCAGCGGGTGGTTCTTCCTGGGATCGAACATCCAGCGCCGGTTGAGGATGTCGATGCCGTCGAGGATCTGCCGGCAAAGCTGGACGGCGTCGACCGGGCCGCTCGAATACCAGGCGTTCGGCGTCAGTTCGGCATGGCCGCCTATGCCGTCGATGATGATCTTGCCCCACAGAATGCCGTGACAAAGCGGTGCGATCCTGTTCGCCGTCGGTTCCGTCATGATGCCGGCGTCGGCGCGAAAGCCGCGATCAACCATGGCGAGCGACCCCATGCCGCCGATTTCCTCGTCGACGACGGTGGTGAAGACGACGTCGCCGGAGAGGGAAACGTCGAGTTCCTTCAGGATTTCGACCGCCAACAGCATGCAAGCGACGCCGCCCTTCATGTCGACCGTGCCGCGACCGTGCAGGAATCCATCCTTCAGGACAGGCTGGAAGGGATCGGTGGTCCAGTGCCCGGCGGCACCCGGCGGCACGACGTCGATATGGCCGGTCAGCATGATGGACCGCCCGCCGCCGGTGCCTTTCAAAACGCCGCCGAGATTGGGCCGGCCCTCGAACGTCCTGCCCTTGTTGGCGCCGGCACGTCCCTTGTATTTTTCGTAGAGTGCCGGGCCGTCCGGATCCCAGAGATCGGTCGAGAAGCCGAGTGCCTCAAGGCGCTTTTGCAGGTAGAGCTGGCAATCCCGCTCGCCGGGGCCGGCCTCCTTCGGATTCGATTTCACGATCGAAGGGAAGGCGACGAGATCGCTCAGCGTCTTAACGATGCGCTCGGCGGCTGCCTCGACGCGCGCGGCGATGGTCTCTTCCATGGAAGGCATTGTTATCTCCAACGTTGGGAAAGTCGGTCGGCGAGAAGGACGAAAACCAGAAGGGCGCCGACAATCCCCACCTGCCAGACCGTGTTGATGTTCAATTGCAGAAGGCCGGTCTTCAGCGTGACCAGCAGCAGGACGGCCGCGAACACGCCGCCGACGCCACCGCGTCCGCCGGTGATGACGATGCCTCCCAGCATGGCCGCGGTCAGCGATTCCAGTTCGAGGTTCTGGCCGATATTGGGCCTGCCGCTGCCGAGCCAGGCGAGAGAGACGAGGCCGGCAGCACCGGCCAGTGCGCCGCTCAGCACGTAGAGAATGAAGCGTACGCGATCGACCGGAATGCCGACCAGTTTGGCCGAGCGCTCGTTGAAGCCCATGGCATAGATCCAGCGCCCCCAGGCCGTCGAGAGCAACACGAGACCGGCAAGCGCGAAGCAGGGGACGGCGAGCGTGAGGAAAGGCACGGGGATGCCCATAATCGCACCGCGCCCCCAAACGAGCAGCCAGGCGGGCACGCCGGACTGCGCCGCGCCGCCGGTGGCGGCAAGCGCCAGGCCGGAATAGACGAAGAATGTTCCCAGCGTCGCGATGAAGGGGAGAAGGGCGAGCTCGTTCACCAGCCATCCGTTCAAGGCACCGAGCACAGCGCCAGCCAGGATGCAGACGACCGGCAACAGAAGGGGCGGCAACCCCAGCTTCAGGGAAAGCATGGCAACGATCGCCGAGAGCGAAACGGCGCCGCCAACGGACAGGTCGATGCCCGCGCCCCCGGCCAGGACGACCAGCGCCTGTCCAAGGCCGACCAGGGCCAGGATCGTCGAAAATTGCAAAATCGTGGTGACGGTGCCAAGATTGAAGACCGAGGGCTTGAGCGCCAGCAGGCCGACAATAACGACCAGCCAGAGGCCGCACAGCAGAGCCAAAGTGAGGGCGGGGCCCTGCAGGTTCCGGATCCTGTTCATGCGCGGGCTCGCAGGAATTGGGCAAGCGGCAGCCGGTTGGAGACAGCTTCGAAGCCAAGCACGCCGATGATGAGAACGCCGGTAACCACAGGCTGCCAAAGCGAGGGGACGCCGATCAGGAGCAATCCATTCTGGAGAATTCTCAGAAGCAGTACGCCGAAGACCGTGCCGATCAAGCTGCATCTGCCGCCCAATATGCTCGTGCCGCCGAGAATGACCGCGGCGATCGCATCGAGCGCCAGCGTGCTGCCGATCGTCATCTCCACATTGCGGTAGGTGGCGACGTAAAACGTGGCGGCAATGCCAGTCAGGACGCCACTGATGACGAAGGTCATGAAGCGTACCTTGACCACGGGGATTCCGGACAGCCGGGCCTTTTCCTCGGAATTGCCGATCGCCAGCAGGTGCGGCCCGTAGGGGGTTCGCCGCAACGCCAGCCAGACGACCAGATAGGCGATGGCAATGACGATGGCTGGGACTGGAATGCCGAGTACGGTGGTTGCCAGAAGATTGGTGAGGCTCGAGGGCAGGCCGGAGAGCCACTGCCCGCCGAGAAGGACAAAGACGGCGGTGCGGTAGACGCCAAGCAGGCCGAGCGTTCCCACGATTGCCGGAATGCGACCGAGGACGACGACGGTGGCCGTCACGCAGCCGAGCAGCGCACCGACCGCAGGGCCAGCGATGAGCGCCAGCAGCGGATTGCCCTCGGCGCCGAGCACACGGCCGATCGCTATTGCCGCCAGACCCATGACGATGCCGATCGAGACGTCGATGCCGCCCATGGCCAGCAGCAAGGTCATGCCAAGGCCGATCAGCAGCAGTTCGACGCTGTTGCGCAGGACGGTCGCCGCATTGCCTGGCGTCGCGTAGTGGGGCGATGCGACAGAAAAGATGACGATCGCCAGGAGACAGGCGGCAAGCAAGGACCACTCCCGCCCGTTCATGGCCAAAACGCCGTTTCCAAACTGTCGCACCGTGTTCATCCCAAGGCTCAGAAGTTGAACTTGTCGACATTGTCCTTCGTGAAGACCGCCGGCGGTCCGAGCAGCAGGATGCCCTTGGCGGCATCATAGGTGGCGGGCTTTTCGAGGCCGGCGATCTTGTTTTCCGCTTCGAAGCTCTTGCCGTCGATCAACTGCTTGCCGGCCCAGACCGTGAGATAGCCCAGCTGTTCGGGATCCCACAGCACGGTGAAGCCGAAGGCGCCGCTCTTCAGGTAGGATCGCGCCGTGTTCGGGCTGCAATAGCCCGTGCCGATGACGGAGCCGATCTTACCGGCGGTTTCGATGGCCTGGGCGACGCCCGGGCAGGTCGAGGATGCGACGGCGATGATGGCCTTGATGTCGGGATTGGCGGCCATGAGATCGCCTGATATCTGCGCGGCGCGCTCGGCCGTGCCGCCGGCGAATTGCGGAGCCAGCAGTTTCAGCTTCGGATATTTGGCGGTGGCCTCTTTCTGCATGAAGCCGATCCAGGCGTTGAGATTGGACGCCGTCGCCTCGCCGGAGACGATGCCGATCGTGGCGTCCTCGCCGACGCGCTTCACCAACTCATCGATGATCGTCGTGCCGAGCCCTTCGTCGGTCGCCTGCGCCACATAGACGGCACGGCCGCTGTCGGGTGCATCGCTGTCGCTGGTGAAAAGCTTGATGCCCTTGGCCTTGGCGCTCTCGACGACGGGCGCGATGCTGGACGCATCCAGCACGCTGACTGAGATCGCCTGGACACCCTGGTCGATCAGGTTCTGCACGATCTGCAACTGATCGACCGGGTTGGTGTCGACGGGGCCGGAATAGATGAAATCGACGCCCAGGTCCTTCGCGGCGCGATTGCCGCCGGCTTCCATGGCATTGAAATAGGGTATGCCGATCAATTGCGGGACGAAGGCGACCTTGGGCTTGTCGGCGGCATGCGCCGCCGTGGCGACCACGAGTGACAGCACGGAAACGGCGAGCGCTTTTTTGAGTTGAGAAAGCATTGGTTTATCCTCTCTGGAATGGACGTGCATTTCAGTTTGATTTTTCAAGCGCCCGCACGTCGGGATGAGCGCCTGTTATGAGCGAAACGACTTCCTCGTGATTGGTCTCGGCCGCCAGCCGTTCGGCCACCTTGCGGCCGCGCCGGAACACCACGATGCGGTCGGCGACCTCGAACACTTCGGAAATGTTGTGGCTGATGAGGACGACGGCACAACCGCGCGCGGCAAGCCGCCGCGTCAGTGCCAGAACCTTGCGGGTTTCGGCGACGGCAAGGGCCGCCGTCGGCTCGTCCATGATGACCAGCCTGGCATTCAGATTGAGGGCCCGGCAGATGGCCACGGCCTGGCGCTGACCGCCGGACAGGCTGCCGACGGGTGCTTCCGGATCGGAAATATGCGCGTCGAGCTCTTTCAGCAGGCCGTCGACGCGCTGGCGCATTTCCTTGCGCTTCAGGAAGGGAATACCCAAAATGGAGCGTTTCAATTCGCGGCCGAGAAAGACGTTTTCGGCAATCGACAGGTTTTCCGAGAGCGCCAGTTCCTGAAAGATCGTCGCGATCCCCGACGACGCCGCATCCTTGGGCGAGGAGAAAGCCACCGGATTGCCCTCGATGAGAAGCTTTCCATCGCTGGGCGGATGGGCGCCCGCCAGGATCTTGATGAAGGTGGATTTGCCGGCGCCGTTGTCGCCGAGAAGCGCCAGCACCTCGCCAGAGCGGATCTCCAGGTCGACATCGGCAAGCGCGGTCAGAGCGCCGAAGCGCTTGGCGATATTTCTGGCGACAAGAAACGGTTCTGTCATGGCGGTTCCCCGGCGGTTGCTGGTCGGCTAGACGGCCTTGCTGACCCAGCGCAGCACGTTGGTCCAAAGACGCGCATAGCCCGGCCATTCCACGAAGCTGTTGGGCAGCCAATGCGGGCCGATATCCGACGTCCAGGCCAGCGTGCGGCCCTGGCCATGGCGGCCGGTGACCAGCAGCGGATGACCGCCGTGATCCTGCGGCAACCGTGCGAGGATTTCGACGTCATCGCGATCGCGAGCGACGACCTCGTTGGCGCCGAGCAGCAGCGGCCATTCGCCTTCGATGCCGGCAAAGATCGGGTGATCCTTGGGACCGGTGATTTCAGGCCGGAACCCTTCGGGAATCTCGAGCCGGTCATCATAGGGGAGGCAGGTTACCGGCAGCGCCTCCTCGACGGCCGTGCGGTGCCAGCGCGCCTTGCCGTCGATGCCCTGGAAAGAGAAATAGCCGCCGATCATGACCATGCCACCACCGGCCTGCGTCCAGTCGCGCAGAAGCTTGAGCCGGTTGGGCACTGTCTTGCCGTGCAGCCAGACATCGGGGTGAAGCAGCAGCGAGTTCGCGCCGATGTCGGAGAGGATGATGGCCTTGTATTGCGACAGGCCCTCCGTGGTGAAAGGCAGCTTTTCGACGGCTTCATGGGCCGGCATGTAGTCGAGGTCGAATTCGCTGCTCTTCAAGGCATCGACCAGCGGCGTCGCGCCCAGGTGAAAGGTGACGCTGCCGAACTGATCGAACCCCTTGTAGTGGGTCGCCGAACTCATCCAGCTCTCGCCGACCAGAAGCACTCTTGTTTTCGCCATGACCAATACTCTCCTGGGTTCCCGTAAGTTGTTGGTTCAGCTTGCCAACATGGCGTTGTTCGCCAAGGCGGCGGCCTTCAAAGTCGCGAAATCCGCGATGTAGCCCTGTGCGCCTTCGACCGTGGTCGTCAGGCTCGCGCCGATCGCCGCATGGCGGGCGGCGTCGTCCAGCGACGCACCATGCAGCCAGAGGCTTAGGAATATGCCGGCGAAGCTGTCGCCGGCGCCCGTCGCATCGACGCGGTCGACAGGCAGTGCCGGCACCTCGATCTGCGGTCCGCCATTCGCCGGAAAGACGACCGCGCCAAACTCGCCGAGAGTGAGCACGACCGTTCCGCGCGGCTTGATGCGCGCCAGCATCAGCCGCACCTCTTCGATCATCGTCGCCATCCTGGAGCGAAAGTCGAAAATCTCCCGAATCATCACATCGTTGATGAAGGTCAGGTCGATGTGCCGGACCATCTGCGTGAAGGTTTCAGGCGTGCGTGCGCTCTTGGGCAGGCCGGCCGAATGCAGGCTCACCCTCCAGCCGGCCTGATGAAAGCGCGCGATGGAAGCGGTCATCGTTTCGTAGTGGAAGCCTTCGATGTGAAGACAGGCCGGGCGCGGCTCGGGCTGGATGTCCAGATTGGCGGTCAGATCGATCTCGCCGAGTTCGAACGGTTCACTGATGATCGTGCGGCTACCATTGCGCTCGATGATCACGATGGCTTGCGAAAGGCGGTTGTTGGGCGTGTTGCGGATCGGCAATGCGTGGACGCCCAGTTTGGAAAGCGCGCCGAGCGCCCAGTCACTCTCCGGGTCTTCGCCGACCGCCGTCGCCAGTTCCACGTCGAGAGCGTAGGGCGTCCCAACACCGGCGGCGGCAACCGCGAGATTGGCCGCCGGCCCGCCCAGCGCCTTCTCGATATGACTGGCTGTGATGCGGTCGTCGCGATGCGGCAGGACGTCGACGCGGCAGAGAAAGTCGACGCTGACCCGGCCCGCGACCAGGAGCCTCGGCAGATGATCGAGATTCTTCGGCCTGTGGGGCGCGCGGCCCGGCAGCGAGCGCGCAAACGAACTCGGCCGGTACATCAGCGTGGCGATCGCCTTTTCAATGCGTTCGCGCGTGGCCTCCTTCAGGCCGGCAGTCCCATTGATGAAGTTCGACACCGTTCCGATGGAGACACCGGCGGCGCGTGCGACATCCGCTATGGTCGGGCGCTTGCGTTGCAATGGCTGGCTCCAATTGAAGCGTTTCAAACGGTATCAACGGAAATGCCGTCCCTCAACGGAATTATCTTCTAAAAGACGGGGAATTTGCAGGGGAATTTGGAAACCTGTGACGAGATGACCCGAATTTCGGGCCATTCGTTCCAGAATTGAACGATTTTCAAATTCTTGAGCCGAAAGACCGGGCCGGCGAATTGCCTGCTTTCATTCGGATAGCTTCGCCGAGCCGATGATCTAGATCAGCAGCAAGCCCTTCATGCTGGAATAGCCCTTGCGACCGATGATGATGTGGTCATGCACGGAAATGCCCAGCCGCTTGGCCGCGTCGATGATCTCCTTGGTCATCTCGATATCGGCACGCGATGGCGTCGGATCGCCCGACGGGTGGTTGTGCACCAGGATGATTGCCGTCGCCGACAGTTCGAGAGCGCGCTTGACCACCTCACGCGGATAGACGGGCGTATGGTCAACGGTGCCGGTCTGCTGCACCTCGTCGGCAATCAGCGTGTTCTTCTTGTCAAGGAACAGGATGCGGAACTGCTCGCGCGCCTCGAAGGCCATGGCTGACCGGCAATAGTCGAGAAGCTGCTGCCAAGAGGAGAGGATTTCGCGGCCATGGACCTCGCTGCGCGCCATGCGCTGGGCCGTCGCCGCAATGACCTTCAGGTCGAGCGCTACCACCGGGCCCACGCCCTTGACCTCCTGGAGGAGGCCGACGGGCGCGCCAAGCACCTCGGCCAGGGTACCGAAGCGGGAGAGCAGCGCCTTGGCGGCCGGCTTGGTGTCGGCGCGCGGGATCAGGCGGAAGAGCAGGAGTTCCAGAAGCTCATAGTCGGGCAGGGCGTCGGGACCTGCCGAGGCGAAGCGTTCGCGCAAACGGTCGCGATGGCCGAGATAATGCGGCTTCTCCTCGATCCCCTTGGTCTTCGCGGCAGGCCCGGCTGTCCCAGGAGAGTGCATGGTCGCGGAAAGCTGCGCAGGCTTTTCTGCAAAGAAACTGCGCTCGTCGTCGTCACCTGACATCTCGTCTGCCCCCAGCTCCCCGACCGCGAGCGCCGGGAGAACGAAACATTAGGCTGGCAGGCCGGGGCGGTCGAGCTTTTTGGGGGAGAGCGTGAAGATCTCGCAGCCGGTGTCGGTCACGCCGATCGTGTGTTCGTATTGCGCCGACAGCGAGCGGTCGCGTGTCACCGCGGTCCAGCCGTCCGACAGGACTTTCACATGCGGCCGGCCGAGGTTGATCATCGGCTCGACGGTGAAGATCATGCCGGGCCGCATCTCGACGCCCTCATTGGCGCTGCCATAATGCAGGATATTGGGCGCGTCGTGGAACAACTGGCCGACGCCGTGGCCGCAGAAGTCGCGCACCACCGAGCAGCGCTCGCCCTCGGCATAGCTCTGGATGGCCGCGCCAATGGCGCCGGTGCGGGCGCCGGGCCTGATCGCGGCAATGCCGCGCATCAGGCATTCGTGGGTGACTTCGAGCAGGCGTTCCGCCGCGCGTTTTATGGTGCCGACGGGGTACATGCGCGAGGAATCGCCGTGCCAGCCGTCGAGGATGTAGGTGACGTCGATGTTGACGATGTCGCCATCCTTCAGCGGCTTGTTGTCGGGGATGCCATGGCAGACGACATGATTGATCGAGGTGCAGGAAGACTTGGTGTAGCCGCGGTAGTTGAGCGTCGCCGGCAGCGCGCCATGATCCATGCCGAACTCGAAAACGAAATGATCTATGGTGTCGGTGGTGACGCCGGGCGCAACCATCGGCACCAGTTCGTCGAGGCAGCGCGCCGTGAGGTCGCATGCCTTGCGCATGCCGGCAAAACCTTCCTCGCCATAGAGGCGGATCTGGCCGGTGTTTCTGAGCGGTGCCGTGGCGGCGTCGAGATAAGTGACCATTGGTGTCCGTCTTGCCGGTGTGGCTCTGCAAGGGAGCCGGCGTGAAAATCTCCCCAGATTTGGCACTTGAGGGCAAAAGGTTCAAGGAAGAACTGCCCGGACACGACCAAGCGGCAGGGATATTCGGCGCGCCCCGGTGTCCTTGACGCCCTTGTTCCTTCCCTTTCAGTCGACCGTGCGGTAGGGCGAGGGAGGTTTTTGGAGATTTCATGAGCGTCGAGCACGCCAGATTGCCTGAAGCGCCGTTGAAGGCGGCCTGCTCATTGCTGATGAGCCTTGTGCTGCTGGCGATGCTGTCGCTTGGCCGGGCGGAGGTGCCCGTCTTTGCCGGAGCAGCCTCCGGTGTCGCCAGCGCCGGCGTGGAGCGGTCCGGCGAAGCGGCGGCGCTGCTGCGCATCACCGGCAAGGCGCAGGCGCTGGAAGTTCGTTCCGGCCGGCCGGCCCTGGTTAAGTTCGCCGGCGGCCATCCGGCCCTGTCGGCTCGGGACACCGTCTTTTCCTGGTTTGTTTCGGTTCCGCCGGCAGAGGTCGTCGCCGCCGACGGGGACGCCCGCACACCGTGGGCGACTGCCAATCAGCCGCGCGCGCCGCCATCGGTTCCGGCCTGAGCGGTTTCAACCGCTCCTTCACTCAAACCACTTCCTGTTCGCGCCTCGATCCGCGCGGCGGCTTCGGTCGCGCAGCGGTGCGTAGCGCGTCATTTCCGGATTGTTTCCATGCAACGTATCAAGACACTCAAGAGCCTTTCGCGCGCGGCCTGCGCCGCCATTTTCCTTTCCGTCCAGGCGCTCATCTGTATCGGAACCGTCTACTGGGCGCTGACGGAGACGCTCGGCCTTTCGGCGACAGGGGCACTTGTCCTTGGCGGGATTTTCGCTGTGCCGTCTGCTCTCGTGCTGCTTACGGCGGTGCGCATGGCCTTCGGTGCGGAGACCGATCCCGCCAACCAGTAGCCGGACCGCCAAGGCGCCCGCGTTCGACAAGGCCGGGCGCCTTGGCGCTTGCTTGCGGCGGCTGCGGCAAAACGTCCATGACCGCGGAGACGCCACATTCCTGCGGTAGCGACCGGCCAGAGCAACTTTTTACGACGGATGGCGTTGCCGCTGGTGACGACAGTTCGGGAGATGGCGGATGGACAGACTGCAATTCGAGGTGCCGGTGCGTATCGCGCCCGGACCCGGCCTGCCTGTCGAGGAGATCTACAGCGTCGAACAGGCCCTTGATTTTCTCCAGGCCTGGCCGCTGCGCCGGCAAGGCCCGATTTACCAGAAGGCCTTCAACGCCTGCTTCGGCGCCACCGTGGACGTGGTCAAGACCGAGGATGCCTGCCGGGCGTTCATGGTGTTCTGCCGGGTGACCGGGCTGATGGCCCGGGACATGATGGCGCCGCGCAAGCGCAGTGGCCAGGCGAGAGGGCTGCAAGCCTGAGGTGCGCTGCGCTCTTTCGTTCTCCTGGCCGAACGGCGCATCGATGCCGATGCCATTAAGCTTCCGTTTCCACTTTCGCGGCTACGCCATGCTTGTTCGGCAATGGTTGATTCGTTGCGTCAGTCTCGTGGTTCGGAAGATGTCCCCAGAAAAAATCCGTGCATTCCCGATCGACCGTCAGGCATTCCTGGTTCGGGAGGTGGCTGCCAGGCTCGACAGTTTGCATGGCGACAGCGCCACCTCGTTCTGGAGGGCCAAGGCGACGGAGTTGTTCGATCTCGTCGTCAGATCAGGCAGGGACAGGGCGGCGGCCAGCGACGAGGTGCGCAGGTTCTTCTTCGCCGTGCAAAAAGAGATATCGGCCGGCGCGGCCACTGAGCCGATGCCAATTCTTTCCGCCTGAAGTGCTCCGCAAGGCGTCCCACAGCCGGTCCATGCCACCGCTAGCGGAACAGATATTTTGAAACTTCGGGGTTGCCGCGTCGCCACATGACGTTGTCAAGGAAGTAGTGGTGCACGTTGATGAAGATCAGCACTATGAAGAAGAACGGCGACGAACCCAGGACTTCCTTGTCGTAAGGGATCAAGGCAGTCAGTGCCGCCGGGATCAGCCAGAAACCGAGACCGCCGAGGACCCCGCCGGCGACGACGAACCCCAGGACTCGCGTCCTGTAGATCGGACCAAGAACGGACAGGATTCTGGAGTCCGGAACCTTTTGTGCATCGGGACCGTCACGCTCGACATTGCTTTGATAGCGCCAGACCACGGCCAGGTACTGCAGCGAATGGAGAGCCGGCACCACGAGCAGCCACAGCGGGTTTATTCTCACGACCAGGATCCAAAGATATAGGGACGCGATATAGGCGACGACGCCGTTATACGGCAGGCTGCCGCCATTTTTACTCCAGCGATTGATCAGCATCACGACGGTGGCGGCCGTGGAAGCGGCCGCGGCCGACAGCGCAATCGTGTTGAGCCACGCAGGCGTAGCAAACGTATAATATTCCAAGCCGTAATATTTTGCTTGGCTGACCGCCGTGTTCGTCTGAAGCCATGCGAACAGCCATACGGCATAGCTGTTGACCAGCAAGATTTTCTTGTCCGGATTGGTGAAGAACCTGCGCTTCAACACGGCGTCCACCATCAACATGCCGTAGCCTTGCTTGACGTAGTGCCAGCCCACGAAAAAGAACATCGCGTTGGCTGCGTTTCCGAGCAGCCGGGCGTTCGCCGTTATCGAGCCGTAAGCAAAAAACCCGACCATGAGCAGGGGAACGACAATGCCGGCGAAAATGTAGCGGATCTGGAGGCCGCTGTCGTATCCCTCGCCGCGCACCTTGCTTCCAAAATTGCGATAGAAGAGTTGGTAAGAGTGGGCGAAATGCGGATAGTTTATCAAGTAGGCCAGGAAAAACATCGCCGCCGCAACAAGGCTGTCGTATTTGGTAGGCACGAAGTACAGGGCCGGCAAAATCAGGAATGCGCTGCCGCCAAGCATGAGGAAGTCGGCCAGCGGGCCAAAGAGATATCTTTGTGGCGGCGTCGCCGCAGGAGCTCGAGCATCCGCCGAAAGGTGAACTGCCATATTAGCATCCCCCTGGGAAAGCCGATTTAACCATCGAGCCTTGCCCTCGACAAGGTCGAGGCGGCGGAATGGTCAACACGTAAAATGACGTTTCGGAAGGGGGTGTTACCCTGTCCGGCGCAATAGCTCTTGACGCCGAAAGGAGCGGAGGGGACATCGAGTGAAGCTGGTACGCCCAAGGGGAATCGAACCCCTGTTACCGCCGTGAAAGGGCGGTGTCCTGACCGCTAGACGATGGGCGCGCTCAGATGAAAGCGGCTTATACTGGCGTTGTGCGCAACCGGCAACCCGTCAGGTGCCGGCTTGGACAACTTTTTTCCTGCCTGCCGAAGCGAGTGATTCACGCAGCGCCAGCGGCAATTTTTCTGGCGGCCGTCACCAGCCGCTGCGTGGATTTCCGGGCACTTTTCAGACGATTGCTGGAAGCGGCCCGATGCAAATGCATGTCGCTCAACAGTGACATCGGTTTGTTCACCAGACATCGTGTTTCGTAAAGCGCTTGTATTTGCCGCCATTCACCGGGGATCCGTTTCTGGTTATGTATACCGTCTCCGCGCGATCATAGACGAAGAGCTTCTTGCCCTTCGGGGAATAGGCAACCGTCTGTTTGACCAAAGGTCCATCTCGTTCAACAACGAACTTGATAACGAAACGTCCGTTCGCATTCAGGTGCGACACCGCCAGTCGGCCCTCGGCATCGTACGCGTTCTCCCAGACAAGCTGGTCTCCGCTTTTGAGTTTCGCCTCTTCGTGTGCCAGATGGCCGTGGTCGTATTTTCCGAAATTTGTCACCGTGTCGCACGTGTCGACAATGCATGTAGACCTGCGGGACAGGGTATTCCCGAACTCGTCATATTCGTACTTCGTTGTCTCGAATTTCAGGTCACCGTCATACTTGTCGTGCACCGGATAAAGGCCCGTTTTCGGATCGTAGTGATAGTCATACCAAAACCTCGGATAGTACCAGTATGCTCGGGCAAGGGCTCCGCTGTCATCGAACCATTCACGTGCATGCCATAGTGATGCGCCGCTTTTCACCTCCGTAATGTTCAGATCGACGAAGTCATCGCGATAGCTGAAGAGGCCGACCTTTTCGGCTACGCCATCTGCATTCAGGACCTCGATTCTAGCGGGCTGCATCTTTGCATTGCGCGCAATCACGCTGGTATCGAGCACATTTCCGTCCGGACCTTTCGCGACTTGCCGCGCCACATGGTTCGACTGACCGTCGTATTCCACGGCCGTCAGACCGGTCTTCTTGCCGAACTCGTAGCGGGTAAAGATCGAGGGCCTCCCAGCCGCATCGCATTCCACGTCGTACCAGGAGGCAGCGTCACCCTTTGCCTCGAGCATTTGTCGATCCACCTTCGGGCCGAGCAGAGGATCGTACAGGAACGTGACCAATTGCACGAAGACATATGAGCCGCCGCAATTCTCTGTGGTCGAAGGTGCGGTGTCCGTCCCTATCTGGCCGCCGGTGACGCGCGACGTCGCCGCATGTTGGGCCTTTCGCCAAATCCAGCCCTGGTTTTCATAGTGGATCACGACGTCGCAGCTGTCGCTGGACATGAATTTGGCGTTCGGAGGGGGACCACAATGCGGGTCGCCCGCATAGATTGTCGCTGAAATCGAACTCAGCTTTTTGTCCTCGCCGATGTCGAAGGTGTCGTCGTACAGATGCTCGTGGAAGATTTCCCTCCAACCGCCGTTCCCTTCGACCATGACCACCACATCGCACCCGCGATTGCTGCAATTCGCGCCCGGGTAATGGCCGGAGCATAAGGTTTCATTCTCGATGAGAAGGGCTGGCGTGCCGTCGACAAGCGAAATCGGTCGGACGCCCGACATCTTGTTGGCAGGGATGCCGCTCGCGTCATAGTCCTTGCAGCTGTTGCGGATATCCTCGACGTAGGTTTTGACCGCGGCGGGGAGGTGGTCATATTGCGGACCACTGTCTGTTGTGGTCGGTGATGCAGCGGCCGCAACCTTCACTTCTGCCAGTTTTTCGGGCGCAGCAGCTCGCGCGGTCTTGTCCCAGCTCTTATCGTCGAGCGACAAGGCCACACGGAAACCCATGACGTTGAAGCGTTCATCGGATCCTTCATCCCGGTTCCACATGCCGTCATCGGTATCGTCGGTGTATCCGAACAGCAACCGCTCTGAGCCACGCATGGAGAACTGCGTCAACTCATAGTCGCCGCTGCGCGCCGCGAAGAGAACGCAGTCCGGCTCCGTCCAAGGCGAACCATCAGCGGGCGCCCCTTGGTAGCTCTTGTGAAAGCAGTCCTCGACGGCTTCCTGGGCGTTACCGCCCATGTCGTAAAGACCCCATGAGTTGGGCTTGTAGGAACCGACCTCGGCGGTCCAGTCAGGATGTATTTTCTCCGAACAGGAGGCAGCCATGCCTGCCTGATAGCCGGACTTGCGGTCTGCGAAGTTCGCGTAATCGCATGTCTGCTTGAAGTCATCGCCCCAATAATTGAACGAATCCGTTCCCGCCCGATAAGCGTATTCCCACTCCGCTTCTGTCGGCAGCCGGTAGTGTTTGTTCGCCATCATGGAGAGCCAGTCGAGATAGTCTTTCATGTCGTTGCGGGAAACGCATACGGCCGGTTGCCGTCCTGTCACAGGTAATCCCGGCTGCGCGTAGGAGCCGTCGCTGATATAGATGGCGTATGGCGCGGATTCAGTCTTGTCGCCGCCGGGGACGGGTGTGCCGCTATATTTGAATTTGTTCGGGCCGCTTTCGATCGTACGTATACCGCACTTGCCGCCGACCCCAGCACCGGTTTCCTTCACATAGGCGTCAAACTCATCAACGGTGATCTCGAAGCGACCGATGGCGAACGGATAGCCGATCGTTACCTCATGTTGAGGCGTCGCCCATTGCACATATCTGAGCCGCTTCATCTCCTTCTGGCTTGCGCCCATCATGAAGCTGCCCGGAGGCAGCGGGACCATTTCAGGGCAATGTTCGCAATCGCGAAATGGCGTTCCGGCCCGGGCGTCCGATGAAGCGGCAGCAGCCTGGGCGTCGAGCTCATAGCAGTTATCGACAGGCGCGAGGCCGCTCTGAACGGCCGTGTCCTTGTCTGGAAATCCGATTTCCGTGCAGCGTTGCTGAGCGAAGGATGGCGATATCGAACCCATGTCCGCCACCAACGCAAGCACAAGCACAGCAATCGCCGCGACGACCTTGTGCATTCCAATCCCCGAGCATGATTAACAAATCCTGAGTGGAAAGCTCCCCCTCAAGGATATCACTGTCAACCTGAAGAAAAGAGGTAAGCGGGGACGTGCGAAACCCGGCTTCTTGCTGCTGGGATCAAAAACTACCGCGCCATAATTAAGCCAAGTCTCAAGAAGGAGATGACTAAGCCTTAAGAACAGATTGAATGTGCCCGTGCCAAACCCAGAACTCACCTCGCTCTTTGCGAAGGAGAGCAATCGCGGAGGTTTGGACCACGGTATTAGCGCGTCCAGCCGAACCGGCCCTGGTCAGCCTTCGCCACCGCTGCGCCGGCGGCAGCGCCAGTTCCAGTCGCGCTCGGGGCCGACGTCGACGTGGACCGATTCGGTGTGGCAGTAGGTGCCGACGCCGCCGCGGCCGGGCATCGTCCTGACGTAGCTCGCCAGCTCCCATTTCGAGACGCCCGGCACCTGGATGTCGGCGGCGGCGCAA
Organism: Mesorhizobium sp. B2-4-1; assembly: GCF_006442185.1. NCBI lineage: Bacteria > Pseudomonadati > Pseudomonadota > Alphaproteobacteria > Hyphomicrobiales > Phyllobacteriaceae > Mesorhizobium > Mesorhizobium sp. B2-4-1. Next base: position 580,146 of record NZ_VFVN01000003.1, read on the forward strand.
TACATGTGCAGCGAATTCTTGGCGCCGTTGGCACGGCGGTTGCGGGCGGGGTCGCGATAGCCGGAGGTGACGACCATCTTGCGGCCGTAGTGGCCTTCGATCGTCTTGAGCACGCGCACCAGCGAGGGCTTGAGGCACGCCACGTCGACACTCTCGTTCTGCTTCAAGAGCCCGTTGGGCGCCAGGCGCGCCATGCCGGCGGCGGAAGCTACCTGGTAGAGGCCGCCCGAACCTTCATCCTCGTTGAGGTCGACGTCGCTTTCGTCGTCGAGGCCGGATTTGCGCTTGATCTCGAACAGCGCCGTCTGGCGGACGCCCGGCAGGGCATCGCTGCCGGTGATGTGACCTGAGTCGTCGCCGAGCGAAGCCAGCTGCACCGGTTTCGCCGTGGAATCGGCCGAGGCCAGTGTAATGATCGGCTTTGCCGCCGCCGGGGCGGGCTTGGCCTGCACAGCCGGCTGTTCGCCTGCGCGCGTGTTGACCAGTGGAGCGGGCTTCGCCGAAGCCGGCGTGGCGCCAAACATCGAGGCCAGGAAACCCCTTTTCTTCGGCGCCTCCGCTTGCTGCGCCTCGCCAGCGGTCACATAGACCGGATTGTTCATCGCCGGTGTGGCGGCCTGCTTCGGCGCCGTCACGGCCGCGTCGGCGGCGGCGATCTTCTGCGCCGCCGCATCGGTCTGCTGCGCCGTCTGCGGCTGCTGCTCCAGCGATTGCGGCGTGTTTCCGGCAATCGTTTCAGCTTCAGCCGGCGCGGTGAGCGGGAAGGCCGCCTGCGGCTTGGTAATCGGCACGTAGGCGACCGTCTCGGGCAGCGCTGTGTCGCCTTCCGCCATCACGGTGGTCTGCGTGGTCGCCGTCTGCGACGACGAATCGCCGGCCACGATCGGCTTGTTTGTCGAGGCTGCATTGATGTCCGACGCGGAGGCATTGTAGCCGGGCATGCCAACCGACATTGTGGGGTCGCCGGCCGAGGTGCAGGAGGCCAGGAGCACGGAGCAGAGCGCCGCCGCAATGGTGCGGCGTTCTCCCTTCGCGAGGCTCCACCCTGCTGATTTCAAAGTCAAATTCCCCCTCGATGTCCGATCGGTATATCCTTGGCGCGGCGTCCGAACGGCTGCGTCGACGTGCCCCTTGTCTCCGATCCGGAAACGAGACCTGTGTCAAATCAGCAAGCCTGGAAGTATTTTTGCGGCAATTGCCGAATTTAGGCGGCAAGATGGTTGACGACACCATTTCGCCCGCTTTTACGGGTCCGTCAACTCACCAGACATTACAGTCGGTTACACACGCACCTTGACATAGGTGCCGGGGGCATCACCAAAAGTTTTCATATGCTTGCCTGCTTTGCGGGCGGGCACGCGATTGTTGTCCTTGGCCTCTATCCAGCTCTGCCAGTGCGGCCACCAGGAGCCAGGATGGTCGGTGGCCCTTGCGATCCACTCGCCGAAGTCGCCCTCCGGCTTGCCGCCGGTCCAGTACTGGTACTTGCCCGATGCGGGCGGGTTGACGACGCCGGCGATATGACCGGAGCCCGCCATCACGTATTCGACCTCGCCACCGAAATATTTCGAGCCGAGGAAGACGGACAGCGCGGGAGCGATGTGGTCTTCCCTGGAGGCGAGGTTGTAGATGGGGATCTTGATATCGGCGAGCGAAACGGTGCGTCCGGCAAGTTCCATCCTGCCGCGCGAGAGGTTGTTCTCGAGATAGCAGTTGCGCAAATAGAAGGAGTGGTTGGCCGCCGCCATGCGTGTCGAATCGGCATTCCAGTAAAGCAGGTCGAAGGGCAGGGGATCCTTGCCGCGCATGTAGTTGTTGACGACATAGGGCCAGATCAGGTCGCCCGAGCGCAGCATGTTGAAGGCGGTCGCCATCTTGGTGCCGTCGAGATAGCCCTTTTCGTTCATCGCCTTTTCCACCGCCGCGACCTGTTCCTCGTCGACGAACACCTTGAGGTCGCCGGCATAGGTGAAATCGACCTGGGTGGTGAAGAAGGTCGCCGATTTGATGCGATCGTCACCTTCCTGCGCCAGCAGGGCAAGTGCCGCCGCCAGCAACGTGCCGCCGACGCAGTAGCCGATAGCGTTGACCTCTTTCTCGCCTGTGGCCTTCTCGATAGTGTCGAGGCCGTATTGCAGCCCCTCTCTTGTATAAGCTTCCCAGTTCTTCATGCCGTGGCGTTCATCAGGGTTGATCCAGGAGATGACGAACACGGTGTGGCCCTGTTCGATCGCCCAGCGGATGAAGGATTTCTGCGGGTTGAGGTCGAGTATGTAGAACTTGTTGATCCAGGGCGGGCAGATCAGCAGCGGCCGTTTCAGCACCGTCTCGGTGGCGGGATCGTATTGAATGATCTCGGCGACGTCGCTGCGGCCGACCACCTTGCCGGGGGTGGTGGCGATGTTGCGGCCGATCTCGAAGGGCGAGTAGTCGGCCTGACGCAGCTTCAGGTCGCCCTTGCCGGCCGCGATGTCCTCGGCCAGCATCTTCATGCCGCGCACAAGATTTTCGCCGTTCGAGGCGATGGTTTCGCGAAACAGTTCCGGATTGGTCAGGATGAAATTCGACGGCGAGATGGCGTTGGACACCTGCTTGACGTAGAAGCTCGCCTTGTGGCGGGTGTGGTCATCCAGGCCTTCGGCGTGCTCGACAAGATCAGCCGCCCAGCGCGAGGTGACGAGATAGGCCTGTTTCAAGAAATCGAAGAAGGCGTTGCGGCCCCATTCCGGATCCTGGAAACGCTTGTCGCCGCGCTCCGGCTTGACCGCGTCCTCGGTTCGCTCGGCATCGGCGCTGACGCGCTGGATGGCGTTCGCCCAAACCGTCATATAGCCGGCGAACAGCCGCGTCTGCGCTTCGAGCGCGCGTTGTGGGTCGGCAAGCCAGTATTCGCTGAGCTTGGAGAAGGTCTTCACCATGTCGACGACCGGTTCGGCGACATGGTCGCGCACTTCGCCCTTCTCGCGCGGCTCGGCCCAGGCGGAAGCCGCCTTGCCGGCCTGCTCGATCATGCGCGCCATGTTCAGGGCGAAGCGTTCCGGGTCCTTCACCAGATATTGCTCGACCGTCGAAGGTCCGCCATCTTCCGCTTTGCCCGAATCGGGTGTTTTGGACATGGTGCGCGGGGTTCCTCCCGAAGCGTTTTCTTGACATATTACCATGGGACATCCGACTGGGTCCAACCTCGCTCTACCCCGGCTGCCAAGGAAACAATATGACGATTAACATTGGCGAGACTGTTTTTTTCGGCGCCGGTCGTTTTTGCCGCATCGGTGCGGCAATTGCCCTGCTGTGCCTTGGGGCCTGCTCGAGCACCAATACCAGCGGCCCGGTGCCCATCGCCACATCAGCGGGACCGAAGGATACCGGCACCTTTCCGAACCTGAACATCCCGCCGAAAGTAGCGGCCAAACAGTTCACCGATGCCGAGAGGAATGCCAGGCTCGCGGAATTGAAGGGGGACGAAAGCGCGCAGGCAGCCAATGGCGGCGCCCCCAACGTCACCAATCAGGCGGCGCTGACGGACCTGGCCAGCAAGCATGGCGCGCAGACGCTGAAGCAGATCGAAGGCAAATGCGACCCCACCCTCGACCCTACCTGCAAATAAGTATATAGCGCGCGCCCAAGGCACTTGCCGACACGGTGCGCCTTGCCAAACGCCAAGTGATGTCTGGAACTGCCATGGAAGAGTTTCACAAGGTCCGCCGGCTTCCGCCCTATGTCTTCGAGCAGGTCAACCGGCTCAAGGCCAGCGCCCGCTCGCGCGGCGCCGACATCATCGACCTCGGCATGGGCAATCCGGACCTGCCGACGCCCAAGGCAATCGTCGACAAGTTGTGCGAAGTGGTGCGCGATCCGCGCACCCATCGCTATTCCTCCTCGCGCGGCATTCCGGGCCTGCGCCGCGCCCAGGCCGCTTACTATCAGCGCCGCTTCGGCGTGAAGCTTGATCCCGATACGCAAGTGGTGGCAACGCTGGGTTCGAAAGAGGGCTTCGCCAACATGGCGCAGGCGATCACCGCCCCTGGCGACGTGATCCTGTGCCCGAATCCAACCTACCCGATCCATGCTTTCGGCTTCATCATGTCGGGCGGCGTCATCCGGTCGCTGCAGGTGGAACCCGATGACGGTTTCATCCCGGCGGTCGAGCGCGGCATCCGCCATTCGATTCCGAAGCCGCTGGCGCTGATCCTCAACTACCCGTCGAACCCGACGGCGCTGGTCGCCTCGCTCGATTTTTACAAGGACGTGGTGGCGTTCGCGAAGAAGAACGACATCATCATCCTGTCGGACCTTGCCTATTCGGAGATCTATTTCGACGGCAATCCGCCGCCTTCGGTGCTGCAGGTGCCGGGCGCGATCGACGTTTGCGTCGAGTTCACCTCCATGTCGAAGACCTTCTCCATGCCCGGCTGGCGCATGGGCTTTGCGGTCGGCAACGAGCGGCTTATCTCGGCGCTGACCCGGGTGAAATCCTATCTCGATTACGGTGCGTTCACCCCGATCCAGGTGGCGGCCGCGCACGCGCTCAACGGCGACGGCGCCGACATCGCCGAAGTGCGCGACATCTACCACAAGCGGCGCGACGTGATGGTCGATGCTTTCGGCCGCGCGGGCTGGACCATTCCGGCTCCGGCTGCGTCCATGTTCGCCTGGGCTCCGATTCCGGAGCCGTTCCGCCATCTCGGCTCGCTCGAATTCTCCAAGCTGCTCATCGAACATGCCGACGTTGCGGTGGCGCCAGGCGTCGGCTTCGGCGAACATGGCGATGATTTCGTGCGTGTCGCGCTGGTCGAGAACGAGCACCGGATCCGGCAGGCGGCGCGCAACATCAAGCGCTTCCTGGCGACCAGCGCCAAGCAACCCAACAATGTCGTGCCGCTTTCCGCCCATCGGTAAGCTTTCCGCACACAATTTCGTTTGATCTTTCGGGGGACATCGCCGGCCATGGCTGAAGCTCTGCGTGTTGGAATTGCCGGCCTCGGCACGGTCGGCGCGTCAGTGGCGCGCGTGCTGCGCGACAAGGCGGCGGAACTGACACGGCAGTGTGGGCGCGACATCGTCGTGTCGGCGGTTTCGGCGCGTGATCCCAAGCGCGACCGCGGGGTCGATCTCAATGCCGCGAAATGGTTCGACGATCCTGTCAAGATGGCGCAGGCCGCCGAGATCGACGTTTTCGTCGAGCTGATCGGCGGCGACGAGGGGCCAGCGTTTGCGGCTGTGAAGACGGCGCTCGAGGCCGGCCGTCATGTCGTTACGGCGAACAAGGCGCTGCTGGCCAAACATGGTGTCGCACTGGCCGAGATCGCCGAGAAGAAGGGCGTGCTGCTCAACTACGAGGCCGCGGTGGCGGGCGGCATTCCCGTTATCAAGACCATGCGAGAGGCGATGGCCGGCAACTCGGTCACCCGCGTCTTCGGTATTCTCAACGGCACCTGCAACTATATCCTGACCCGTATGGAGGCCGAAGGGATCTCGTTCGATGCCTGCCTCAAGGACGCGCAGCGGCTGGGCTATGCCGAGGCCGACCCGACCTTCGACATCGAGGGCCATGACACCGCGCACAAGCTGTCGATCCTGACCAGCCTGGCCTTCGGCACCAAGATCGCCGCCAACGACATCTACATGGAAGGCATCTCCAACATCACCCAGGCCGATATCCGTGCGGCCGGCGATCTCGGCTACCGGATCAAGCTGCTTGGCGTTGCCCAGCGCACCGACAGCGGCATCGAGCAGCGCGTGCATCCAACCATGGTGCCGACAGCCTCGGTGATCGCGCAGGTCCACGGCGTCATCAATGCGGTGGCGATCGAGACCGACATCCTCGGCGAACTGCTGCTCTCCGGCCCCGGCGCCGGCGGCAATGCCACCGCCTCGGCCGTCATCGGCGACATCGCCGATATCGCAAAGAGCCGTCCCGGCTTCCAGCACGGCCCGGTCTTCGGCAGGCCGGCGAGGGAATTGAAGCCTTACAAGAAGGCGCAGATGCGCAGCCATGCCGGCGGCTATTTCATCCGGCTGACCGTGCATGACCGCATTGGCGTGTTCGCGGCCATCGCCAAGCGCATGGCCGATAACGATATCTCGCTGGAATCGATCGTCCAGCACGCGATCAGCGGCGAAGTGGCGGCGCAAAAGACGGTGATCCTCGTCACCCACGAGACCACCGAAGCCGCGGTGCGCAAGGCCGTGGACGGTATCACCAAGGATGGTCACCTGACCGACAAGCCGCAGGTCATCCGGATCGAACGGGCAGGATAGATATTTCCTTCCGTCGCGCACCACTGGATTGCTGCGACGATACTGTTGCGGCCGATGCCGCTGCCTGGCTCGCCGGAACCAATCCCGGCCAGCGCCGTTCTCACGAGGTGCAAACCGAGGGAATGCCAATGGCCGAAACATCGAAATCCGACACCCCCCAGATCGACGACATCCAAAAGACGCTCGAAAAGCAGATCGCCGACCTGCGCAAGGAGATCACCAGGATCAACAAGAGCCTTTCGGAGCGAGGTGCGGAACTGGTTGACGAGGCCTCGGCTCAGGCATCCGACGTCTACGACAGCGCGGCGAGCCGTGCGTCGCGAACGGCTCAGCAGTTGCGCAGCCACGCCCAGGCGGTCTCGGAGGTCGCGCGTGAAAACCCGGGCACGACGACGGCAGTGGTCGGCGTCATCGGGCTGCTGGGTTTTCTGGCCGGCCTCGCCGTTGGCCAGTCGATGAATGACAGCCAGCGCCGCTGGTATTGATCCGGTAACGACCGAGCCGGTTTTTGCCGGCTTACCTGTCCGTCGAGCAATTTCCAGGGGAGCACTATGGCTTCTTCCGTCCTGATCGGCATCCTGATCACGTTCCTGGTGATCATTCTGGTGCTTTACCTCATTCAGCGATTGCCGCTGGACGCCAGGATGCGGCAGATCGCGCAGATCATCGTCATCATCATCGGCATCGTTTCGCTATTGAAATATCTGGCCGTGTTTTAGATCTCGATACCTACTTGGAAAGCGGCCCAAGTTCGCCGGAATCGTGCTATCCATAGTTTAATCGATTGATATTGCAGGCTTTTCGAGAAAACCTTCGAGAGGTCTTGCCGTTGTCATGCTCGTTTGACACAAGAGGCGCGCCTCCGGCGGGAGGTGGCATGCGAACGAGGATCGACCTGATGAACGTGGCCCACAACATTATCGCCGGACTTGACCGGATACTCACCATGGAACTGGTGCGCGTCACCGAACGCGCCGCCGTCGCGGCCGCCAGGCTGCGCGGACGCGGTGACGAAAAGGCCGCCGACCAGGTCGCGGTGGACGCCATGCGCCAGGAGCTCAATCGCCTCGCCATCAAGGGCACGGTGGTGATCGGCGAAGGCGAGCGGGACGAGGCGCCGATGCTCTATATCGGAGAGGAGGTCGGCACCGGCAAAGGCCCGGCGGTCGACATTGCGCTCGACCCGCTGGAAGGCACCACGATCTGCGCCAAGAACCTGCCCAACGCGCTGGCCGTCATCGCCATCGCCGAGAAGGGCAGCCTGCTGTTCGCGCCCGACGTCTACATGGACAAGATCGCCATCGGCCCGGGCTATGCCGAGGGCGTCATCGACATCGATGCCTCGCCGGCCGAAAACATAGCCAGCCTGGCAAAGGCCAAGGGCGTCGCGGTGTCCGACGTTACCGCTTGCATCCTCGACCGTCCGCGCCATGGCAAGCTGATCGACGCCGTGCGCGCCACCGGGGCGGCAATCCGGCTGATCGGCGATGGCGACGTCGCCGGTGTCATCCACACCACCGATCCCGAGGAAACCGGCATCGACATCTATCTCGGCATTGGCGGCGCGCCGGAGGGCGTGCTGGCCGCGGCGGCGCTGCGCTGCACGGGTGGCCAGATGCAGGGCCGCTTGATCCTCGATACGCCCGAAAAGGTCGCCCGCGCCGGCAAGATGGGTATTGCCGACCCGAAGCGGGTCTACCGGGCCGAGGACATGGCGCGCGGCGATGTGTTGTTCGCGGCCACCGGCGTCACCGACGGCAACATGCTGGCAGGGGTCAAGTTCGGCCGCAACTACATCACAACGCACACGATCGTGCTGCGCTCGTCGTCGCGCACCGTGCGCGAGATCAAGGCCCGGCATCAGGACCTGGAAAAGTTTTGATGCATTCCTGACTGGCCGTCGCATATTGTGGGCAATGATCATCCGCAAACGTCGCCTCGCATGACGGGCGAGAGACGCCTTTTTCTCGATGTCCGACAGTCGGCCACCGGTGTTTCCTGGGAACATCGGCTGACCGAGCGGCAGGACATGGTCGCGCTTGCCATCGCACAGGGGCACGGCGTGCCCGATATCGTCGCGCGCGTGCTTGCCGGACGTGGCGTGACGGCGGAACAGGCGGAGCGCTTTCTCGACCCGACGATCCGCGACCTGCTGCCGGACCCGGCTTCGCTGACCGACATGGACAAGGCGGCCATTCGAATAGCCGCCGCGGTGATGGCCCGGGAGAAGGTGGCGATCTTCGGCGACTACGATGTCGATGGCGCCGCCTCGTCGGCCTTGCTCAAACGCTTCCTCGCGCATTTCTCGATATCGTCGGAAATCTACATTCCCGATCGTATCTTCGAGGGTTACGGTCCCAATCCCGAAGCCATGCGCGAGCTCATCTCGCGCGGCGCGACGCTGATCGTCACCGTCGATTGCGGCACCAACAGCGCGGCTTCCATCGACGCGGCCAATGCCGCCGGTGCCGATGTCGTGGTGCTCGACCATCATCAGGTCGGCGGCGCCTTGCCGGCGGCACACGCGGTGGTCAACCCCAACCGCGACGACGACCTTTCCGGGCAGGGCCATCTCTGCGCCGCCGGAGTGGTTTTTCTCGCGCTGGTGCAGACGGCCAAGGTCCTGCGCGGCCGGCTGGCCGACGCCACGCCGCCGGACCTGCTCTCGCTGCTCGATCTCGTGGCGCTGGCCACGGTCTGCGATGTGGTGCCGCTCACCGGCGTCAACCGTGCCTTCGTCGTCAAGGGCTTGCAAGTGGCGCGCCAGCAGAAGAACGAGGGAATGTCTGCGCTGGCGCGGGTCTCGCGCGTCGGCGAGCCGCTCAGCACCTTCCATCTGGCCTACCTGATCGGACCGCGCATAAACGCCGGCGGGCGCATCGGCGACGCCGCCCTCGGCAGCCGGCTGCTTGCGACCGACGATCCGGTCGAGGCCCGCACCATCGCCGAGACGCTCGATCGGCTCAACCAGGAGCGGCAGCTGATGGAACACGAGATGCTGGCCGCGGCGCGTGCCGAGGCCGATGCCGAGCTTGCCGGCGGCAGCGGGCCGGCCATCGTCGTTACCGCTAGCACCAACTGGCATCCCGGCATCGTCGGCCTGCTTGCCTCCAGGCTCAAGGACCATGCCCGACGGCCGGCCTTCGCCATCGCCTTCAACGCCACCGGCACCGGCACCGGTTCAGGTCGCTCGGTGTCGGGCTTCGATCTCGGCCGGCTGGTGCGCGAAGCCGCAGATGCCGGGCTGATCGTCAAGGGCGGCGGCCATGGCATGGCAGCCGGCATTACCGTCGAGCGCACGCGGCTCGGCGAGCTCAGGGCATTTTTCGAGGAGCGCGCAGCAGCCGACGTGTTCCGATTGCAAGACGAGGAAAGCCTGGCGATCGACGGCGCGCTTGCCGCCGAGGGTGCGACGCTGGCCTTGCTGGATGCGCTGGAAAAGGCCGGCCCGTTCGGTGCAGGGCATGTCGCGCCTGTTTTCGCGCTGCCTCGCCATCGGCTGGCCGACGCCCGGCTGGTCGGCACCAACCACATCCGCGCCGACCTCCAGTCGGGCAGTGGCGGTCGCATCCAGGCGATCGCCTTTCGTGCCGTCGACACGGTGCTCGGCGACTTCCTGTTCAAGAACCGTGGTAAGACGATCCACGTCGCCGGCTCATTGTCGGGCAATTACTGGAACGGCAATCGCAGCGTGCAGTTCCGCATCGTCGACGCGGCACGCGCCTGATGCGTCTTTGATCAGGCGAGAACCGTCTGAAGCCGGGTCAGTTCGCCGATCTGTGCCATCGTCGCCCTATAGCCGATCTGGATCGCCTCGTCGGCGCGGTGGAATTCGGTCAGGCCGATGTGGCTGAGCTTGGGCTGCAGCGACATGTCGGGCGGATCGCCGGCAAGCCTGGCGCGCGAGATTCGATCCTGGATGATGTTGAAGGCCTCGACCATGACGCCGGTGATGCCAAGCCGCGTCTGATGTGCCCGGTGCTCAGGGTCGAATTGGCCACTGCGCGGCGCATCGTTCTCGACGACCAGTTCGCCGGCGCTATGCTTGATGACGGCGGCACGGCCGAACAGGTCGTAATGAAGGTTGACCGCGACAACCAGCGGCTGCTCATAGGCACGGCAGACCGACACCGGCACCGGATTGACCAAAGCTCCGTCGACCAGCACGCGACCATTGCAAGTCACCGGCTCGAACACGCCGGGCAAGGCATAGGAAGCGCGCATGGCTGTTATCAGCGAACCGTTCGACAGCCAAATCTCATGGCCGGTGCGGATTTCGGAAGCGACCGCGACGAACGGCTTGGACAAATCCTCAAAGCGAATGCCGGCCACATGCTCACGCAGGCGAGCATCCAGCTTCATGCCGCCGAACAGACCGCTGCCGCGCAGGTTTAGATCGAGCAGGCCGAAGATGCGCCGCCTGGTCAGGCTGCGGGCGAACTCTTCCAACTCGTCCAGTTTTCCGGCGAGGTAACAGCCGCCGACCAGCGCGCCGATCGAGGTGCCGGCAATCATCGAAACCTCGATGCCGGCTTCATCGAGCGCGCGCAGCACGCCGATATGCGCCCAGCCTCTTGCGCAACCGCCGCCCAGTGCAAGCGAGATGCCAGTTTTCTTTGGTGATGTTGTTTCGGCCGCGCCGCCGGACGAAGCGGGACCATTCGCCTCTCGTACGTCCGCTCTGTTACGCAATGACGCCCACTCGAGCATCATGATCTCCCTTGTCCCACAGCTAATATATAGGCGGGCCGTATCGAAATGGTGAATCTATGTGGTTGGCTGCGGGCAAAAGGTTCAAGCTGGTTATTCACGGGAGCTTCCGATACGTTTTTTCCGCATCGAACAAGGGCTCGCTGCCATCGTCGGCAAGCATCGCCTTGCCGTCGATCAGCCCCACCGTCCGATAGAAGCAGGAACGCCGGCCTGTGTGACAAGTTGCGTCGTGGCCTAGCACTTTGACGCGCAACCATATGGCGTCCTGGTCACAATCCGTGAGCACCTCGATGACATGCTGGAGATTGCCTGACGTTTCGCCCTTCTTCCACAGCGCATTGCGCGAACGCGACCAGTAGTGGGCGATACCTGTTTCAAGCGTCAACGCCAGAGCCTGCGCATTCATGTGCGCGACCATCAAAAGCACGCCGTCTGCCGCATCGGTGACGACGACGGTGACCAGGCCGGCGACATCGAAGCGCGGTGAAAACACCGCGCCTTCTTCCAGCGATTTCTTGTCTGAGGGAGCCTTCGGAAATTCCAGTGCCGACATCGCCGGGCTATCTTCCTGTTTGACCATGATTATCCGAAAACCGGTAGCCACTTTCGGAATCATGGTCCCGACGATGCCGGGCGAGGCGGCTTACACCCCACCGCCACGCACCATGGTGACGAAACGAACCTGTTCTTCGGGAGTATCCTTGAACACGCCGGTGAAGGTCGAGGTCAGCGTGGTGGAGCCCTGCTTGCGGATGCCGCGCATGGCCATGCACATGTGCTCGGCCTCGATCATCACGGCAACGCCGCGCGGATTGAGCACATCCTGAATGACGCCGGCGATCTGCGCGGTCATGGCTTCCTGGGTCTGCAGGCGGTGGGCGAAGATATCGACCACGCGCGCGATCTTGGACAGGCCGACGACCTTGCCGTCCGGCAGATAGCCGACATGGGCCTTGCCGATGATCGGCACCATGTGATGTTCGCAATGCGAATGGAACTGGATGTCCTTGACGATGACAAGATCGTCGTAACCAGCCATTTCCTCGAAGGTGCGGCCAAGCTCTTCGGCCGGGCACATGTCATAGCCGCCGAACATTTCCCGATAGGCCTTGGCCACCCGCTTGGGCGTGTCGACCAGCCCTTCGCGATCGGGGTTGTCGCCGGTCCAGCGCAAAAGCGTGCGGACCGCAGCCTCGACCTCGGCCTCGCTCGGCCGGTCGGTGACGGGCTTTTCCATGTAGGCCGACTGGGGCATGAACTTTTTGATAACGGCATCCATAAAGGCGTCTCCCGTAGTCCCTCTCTCAGGAGGAACGAGTTGAACGGACCACGACCTTTCGGCGTCGGAAACTCGCCCGGTTTCCAGCCCCGTAAGCGGCGTGAGCAAACTGCGGCAAAGACGTGGGCTTTTCGTCGCCTTGTCGATACCGGACTGCCACCATTATATATGGTCATGACGAGCGAAAGAAAGACGCGTCAGCGGCAAACGCTGTTCGCTTGGCGGCGACGGACTGGAAAATAATGATCAACGACGTCTACAATGCGAAAATTCTCGGTTTTGCCGGAAATATCACACGGATCGGCCGGCTCGATCATCCCGACGCCAGCGCGAGGGCACATTCCAAATTGTGCGGCTCTACCGTTACCGTCGATCTCAATATGGCAGACGGCGTGGTTACCGATTTCGCACATGACGTGAAGGCCTGCGCGCTCGGCCAGGCCTCGTCCTCCATCATGGCGCAGCATGTGGTTGGCGCTACGGCCGACGAATTGCGCGCGGTGCGCGAGACCATGCTGAAAATGCTGAAAGAGAACGGAGCGCCGCCGGAAGGCCGCTTCGCCGATCTCAAATATCTGGAACCGGTGCGCGACTACAAGGCGCGCCATGCCTCGACCATGTTGACCTTCGACGCGGTGGTCGACGCGATCGGTCAGATCGAGAAGAAGCGCGCCGAAGAAGCCGCCTGATAGCCCATTTGGCGGCCTATTGGAGCCGTCTGCTTTCGGCGAATTCGCTTCTCACCCAGTCGGCGAAGGCGGCGGCTGGCTCGGGGAGATCGCGCAGGCTTCTGGCCACCAGCCAATAGGCGCCGGACGCGACGTCGATGTCGAACGGCTTGACCAACGTGCCGGAGGCGAGTTCTTCGCCGATCTGCAGGAGATCGCCCAGCGCCACGCCGTGTCCGAGCAGGGCGGCCTGCTTCGAAAGCGATGCATCCGCCAGCATGGGACCGCGCGCGGGCACGGCGTCGGCAGGCACACCAGCCGCCTCAAACCAGCGCGCCCAACCCTGTCGGTTTTCCTCATGCAACAGCGTATAGCGGCCAAGGTCGGCCGGCTTGTCGAGGGGAGGCCCCGCGGCAAGCAGCGCCGGCGACAGAACCGGTGAATCGACCGTCGAGGCAAGCTGCTCGGCCTCGCTGCGCGGCCACGAGGCAGCATGCGCACTGAAGCGTAACGCAAGTTCAGGCTGGTCGCCGCGAAACTCAATCAGCCTTGGATCGACTTCGAGCGCGACGTCGATGTCGGGCCGCAATTGGCGAAAACGGTTGAGCCGCGGCACCAGCCATACCGATGCCAGAGACGGCTCGACGCTGACGCGAACCACTGTCTGCGCGGGAGCCGCCACCAACTCGGAAAGCAGGGCGTCGATGGCGTCGAAACTCCTGACCAGCTGACTGAGCAGCCGGCGGCCCGCATCGGTCAGTTCGACGCGGCGATGGTGACGTTCGAACAGGGGCCGGCGCAGAAAGATCTCGAGCTCGCGGATCTGCCGGCTGATCGCTGCCTGCGAGACGAAAAGCTCCTCGGCCGCCCTGCTGAAACTCAGGTGCCGCCCGGCTGCTTCAAAGCTCCTCAAGGCCGTCAGCGGCAGTCGCCCACGCTTCATTCGCATAACCCAGGATTATCCGAAGTGGAAATTATACTCGTTTGAAGGCGAAGGCCAGCGGCGGTCTACTCGTCGTCAAGGAGATACGGCCATGATCCAGTTGCTAGAGATTTTTGGCGATGTGATGCGGATTGCAACCTATCAGTGGCGTGACGAAAGGACCCGTCGGAAGCACCACGAAGAGCAGTCTAGCCCCCGCCGATGGGCACTGCCGGCTGATCGGCAGCCACTTCGCCGCTTCCGCCCGTGAAAGCTCAGCAAGCAGGGGCGGGATTGCGTTCTCCCGATGAAGCCCACATCTATCGTGTCGAAAGACGGAGATCGCAGTGGGCGACCAGCATGGGCATACACATACAGCCGGGCCGCCGCGGCAAGGCCGCAACTGGTCCGGCCCGTGGCGCAAGACCCCCGGCCGGGTGTTGGGCACGTCGCTGGTGCGCCTCTATCAACTGACGCTGTCCAGCTTCATCGGCAATTCCTGCCGTCACCTGCCGACCTGCTCGGAATACGCGCATGAGGCGATCGCCCGCCATGGCCTTTGGGCCGGCGGCTGGATGGGATTTTTCAGGGTTCTGCGCTGCGGACCATTCGGCACCCATGGCGTCGACCTTGTTCCGGAGGTTCTGGCGGATCGGTATGTCTGGTTTACGCCGTGGCGATATTGGCGGATCGGCGGCAACCACGACGAGGCGCGAAGCTGACTGCCGGTCAGTTCAACCGTTTACGATCTGGTAGGGTTAACGGCAGCCTGCACAACAACTGCGAATTTGAGACAAAATCGAGACAAGAGACCTCGCTAAGCCGCTCGCCGAACCCCCCTCTGGAGCGAGCATCCAATGCGCAATGTCGACCGTCTTCCCTTCATCCTTGCCGGAGTCCTGTTCCTGCTTGCCTGGCTTCTGGGATTTCCGATGCGCGCGCAGTCGGCGCCGCTCGGGGATGTGCAATGCACGCTGATCGCCGATGCGCAGAGCGGCAAGACGCTTTACCAAAACGGCGTCTGCGATCAGCGGTTCAGCCCGGCCTCGACGTTCAAGGTGCCGCTGTCGCTGATCGGTTACGATGCCGGCATACTAAGCGACGAGCACACGCCGAGCTGGGACTACAAACCTGAATTCAAGGCGGTCAAGCGGGACCACAAGACCGTCGATCCGATGATCTGGGAGCGGGACTCGGTGCTGTGGTATTCACGCGAGATCACCCGCCGGCTTGGACCGGAGAGCTTTGCCGGCTACGTCTCGAAGTTCGGCTATGGCAATGCGGACGTTTCCGGCGATCCCGGCAAGAATGACGGCCTGACTCATTCCTGGGTGAACTCCTCGCTCAAGATCACGCCGGTCGAGCAGGTCGATTTCCTGCGTAAGCTCCTCGCCGGCAAGATGCCGGTCTCGGCCAAGGCTCACGACATGACGAAAGCCATCCTACCCAGCTTCAAGGCCGGCGACTGGACCGTCCAGGGCAAGACGGGCAGCACCAGGGTCGGCGAGGGCGGCAAGGACAGGCGTTCACTCGGCTGGTTCGTCGGCTGGGCGCAGAAAAACGGCCGCCAGATCGTGTTTGCCCGGCTCGTCGTCGATACGAAGCGGAGCGATATGCCGAAGGGGCTCGCGACGCGCGCGGCCTTCCTGAAGGACCTGCCGCTGCTGATTAAATAGCCGAGGCTTTACGGCGGCGGCATCTGCCCATAAAAGACTGCCGCCGCCGGACGCCTCCGGCTATCTGGCAGGCCGCAGCCTCGAACGGCTGACGACCTGCATTTCACCACCCGCGCTCGTTTGCGGGACTGGATAGGAGAATACCTGATGCTGAATGCCGTTTCCCTGACATTTCCCGATGGCTCCGTGCGCGACTACGATGCGGCGATGACCGGTGCAGGCCTTGCCGAATCGATCTCCAAGTCGCTGGCCAAGAAGGCCGTGGCCTATGCCATCGACGGTACCGTGCGCGATCTCTCCGACCCGCTCGGCAAGTCCGGCAAGATCGAGATCATCACCCGCGACGATCCGCGCGCGCTGGAACTCATCCGCCATGACGCGGCACATGTGCTGGCGGAGGCCGTGCAGGAGATATGGCCGGGAACGCAGGTGACCATCGGGCCGGTGATCGAGAACGGATTCTACTACGACTTCGCCCGCAACGAGCCGTTCACTCCGGACGACTTCCCGGTGATCGAGAAGAAGATGCGCGAGATCATTGCGCGCAACAAGCCGTTCACGAAGGAAGTCTGGTCGCGCGACAAGGCCAAAAAGGTCTTTGCCGACAGGGGCGAGCGCTACAAGCTGGAACTGATCGACGCCGTTCCTGACGATCAGGATCTCAAGATCTACGCGCAAGGCGACTGGTTCGACCTTTGCCGCGGTCCACATATGGCCTCGACCGGGCAGATCGGCAATGCCTTCAAGCTGATGAAGGTGGCGGGCGCCTATTGGCGCGGAGATTCGAACAACCCGATGCTGACGCGCATCTACGGCACGGCGTGGGCTGATCAGGCGCAGCTCGACGCCTACCAGACAATGCTGGAGGAAGCCGAAAAGCGCGACCACAGGAAGCTCGGCCGCGAGATGGATTTGTTCCATTTCCAGGAAGAGGGGCCCGGTGTCGTCTTCTGGCATGCCAAGGGCTGGAAGATGTTCCAGAACCTGGTCAACTACATGCGCCGCCGCCTCGACGAGCAGGGCTACCAGGAGGTCAACGCACCGCAGGTGCTCGACAAGAGCCTGTGGGAGACGTCGGGCCATTGGGGCTGGTACCGCGACGCCATGTTCAAGGTCACGGTTGCCGGCGACGACACCGATGACGACCGCGTGTTCGCGCTGAAGCCGATGAACTGTCCTGGCCATGTGCAGATATTCAAGCACGGGTTGAAATCCTATCGCGACCTGCCGGTAAAGCTTGCGGAATTCGGCAATGTGCATCGCTATGAGCCGTCGGGCGCGCTACACGGGCTGATGCGCGTGCGCGGTTTCACGCAGGATGACGCGCATATTTTCTGCACCGAGGAGCAACTGGCGTCGGAGTGCCTGCGTATCAACGATCTGATTCTGTCGACCTATGCCGATTTCGGCTTCGACGAAATCAGCGTGAAGCTGTCGACCCGGCCGGACAAGCGCGTCGGCACCGACGAAGCCTGGGATCACGCCGAAGCGATCATGAGCGGCGTGCTGGAGACGATCAGGACGCGATCGGGCAACCGCATCAATACCTCGATCAATCCTGGCGAGGGCGCCTTCTACGGGCCGAAGTTCGAATATGTGCTGAAGGATGCCATCGGCCGCGAATGGCAATGCGGCACCACGCAGGTCGACTTCAACCTGCCGGAGCGTTTCGGTGCCTTCTACATCGGCTCGGATTCCGAGAAGAAACAGCCTGTCATGGTGCACCGTGCCATCTGCGGCTCGATGGAGCGCTTCCTCGGCATCCTGATCGAGAACTATTCCGGCCATTTCCCGCTGTGGTTCGCGCCGCTGCAGGTAGTGGTGGCGACGATCACTTCGGACGCCGACGGCTATGCGAACGAAGTGGTGGCGAAGCTGAAAGCCGCGGGCTTGTCCGCCGAGGCGGATCTGCGCAACGAGAAGATCAACTATAAGGTCCGTGAGCACAGCCTAGCCAAGGTTCCGGTCATCCTCGTCTGCGGCAAGCGCGAGGCGGAAGAGCAGACGGTCAACATGCGCCGCCTCGGATCGCGCGATCAGGAGTCGCTGGGTCTCGCCCAAGCGGTCGCGCAGCTGACCGAAGAAGCGATCACGCCCGATCGCCGACGCAAACCTGCGGCCTGACCCGGTAGTATTTCAAGCGGAATGGCGGTGGAGCAGTCCACCGCCATTTCCATATCGCACCGTCTTCACATCCCTCCATTTTCACATCCCTGTCACGGCAGTCTTGTAACAAGCCCTCATGCTCAAGCTGAAATTGCGTGAAAAACCGTTTCCCGAGCTTTCCTATGCTAATCCCCGACAGCCAGCGCTGACGCGGTGGGTCATCCATTCCATCGAAGGCCTGTCCGGACGCGACCGTTTTGCAGCGCTTTATGATTTTTGGCGCCGCCAGGTGGTCCCGTCCGGCGAGCGCGTGTTCAGCCGCATGCTCGAATTGATCGATGTGCGGGTGCGAACCCCCGACCAATGGCCGCCGCAGACCCTGCCTGACACGCCGCTGGTGATCGTCGCCAATCATCCCTTTGGCATCGGCGACGGGATTGCCGTGCTGTCGCTGGCCGAGCAGCTTGGGCGGCCGTTCCGGGTCATGATCCACAAGGATCTGCTCAAGATCAGCGAGATGGAGCCCTACTCGCTGCCGATCGACTTTTCCGAGACCAAGGACGCTCTGAAGAACAACATGGCGGTGCGTCACGAGGCTGTGCGGCTCTTGAAAGAACGTGTCACCATCGTGGTGTTTCCGGCCGGCGGCGTCGCCACCGCGCCGAAAGGTTTTGGCCAGGCACGCGATCTGCCATGGAAGATGTTTCCGGCCCGTCTCGTGCAGGATGCCAAGGCTTCCGTAGTGCCGATGCATTTCTCCGGCCAGAACGGCAGGCTGTTCCATCTGGTCAGCGGCCCCATGAACATGGCCGAGCGCGACGGGCGCGTGGCGAAGTTCGTCGGCAAGGCATCGCTGACGCTGCGCATTTCGCTGCTTATCCACGGGTTCGCCCGGCTTTCCGGCAAGTCGATCGACGTGCGTGTCGGCGATGTGCTGAACTGGAACGAACTGGAGCCCGTGCGCGACCGCAAGGCGCTGCTCGAGCGCCTCTATAGAGGCGTCTTCGATCTGGCGCCGCCGGTTCCTCGCCGCCGGATTCCATTCCTGCCGGCACGAGCCAAGCTGGCGGCGTAGGTCCATTTCGTGGAGATCCGAAGGAAAGCGGCCCGAGGCTTTCCGGAATTGACTAATCCGCGCCTTCTTCCGGATCCATCGCGGCGGCTTCCGTCGCGAGAACCTCGATTTCCTGGTTCTGTCCGGCCACGACAGTGAAATCCTTCTGGTAGATCCGGTCGCGGTTCTTGGCGATGATGGTGTAATCGCCTTCGGCCAGAACCATGGAGGCGAAGGCGCCGACGGTTTCCTTGATCGGATCGCCGGATTCGTTGAGCAGCGACCATGATGTGTCGGCGATCGCTTCACCGCCCGCTTCACGCACCAGCTTCAAGGTAATCTCGGCGGCGTGATGCTCGACGGTGGCTTCGGTCAGCTTGCCGGCCTCGACGCGAATGTCGGAGCGGATGACGGCATTGACCGCGCCATAGGTCGAGACCACGTGGTAGATGCCGGCATTGAGACGCACGACGCTGTTGGGCTCGACGTCGGGAATGATCAGCGCGCGATCGCCATTGGGTTCGGCATTGCCCTCATAGATCGAGAAGCGCAGCTTCTTTGGCGGGATGCGCGCCCCTCCCGAAAGGACGGCATCGAGCTTCAGGCCGCCGGCATCGAGCACGAGGCTCTCGCGCTTGGCGTCCTTGCCGACGGTGATGCGCTTGGTGGCGCCGGCCCGGCCGTAGGAAGCGTGAACCAGATAGCTGCCGGGTTCGAGTTGGAAGACCGCCGTGCCGCCATGGGCGGAAGCCACCATCGGCAATTTGCCGTTGACGGCCTCCGGCTTGAAGACGCGCCAGACGATGCCGCGAGTGATATCGCCTCCCTTGTCGGTCAACTGCGCGGACAAGGTGATGGCGCCGCCGCCGCCCAGCGCCAGCGATGTCTCGCCTTTCGGCGTCGCATAGCTCGAAATTCCGGGAAGCTTCAGGTCGCTGACGCCATCCACATTCTGCGCCACGGCAAAGGAAACCGGCGCCATGAGCAGCAGGGTGCAGACCCAGATCAGGAAAAGACGCAAAGTCCCCTCAAACATGCCTTGCGTTGAAGCCCATGGCGGTGGCAATTTCAAGGCTTAAGAGTCCGACCGATACGACTCTCCAGCCTGGCGCGCCCGCGTCGATGCCCGAGCCGCCCCGCATTCCCATGGCGCGCTTCAGCTCAAAATCGAACTTAGGAGACTTGCGCCCATGGCGTCCCCGATCATCGACTTCCTGCTGACCCGCAATTCAGCGCCGATACCGGACTTGAAGGAGCCCGCGCCCGGCGACGCCGAGATCGCCACGATGATCGCCGCGGCCACGCGCGTGCCCGATCATGGCCGGCTCGAGCCCTGGCGCTTCATTCTTTATCGCGGTGATGCCCGCATCGAAATCGGCAGGAAGCTGGCGGCCCTTGCCGAACAGCGGGAGGGACCTTTACCGGATGGCCGCCGCAACCAGGAGCTGGCGCGCTTCTCGCGCGCGCCGCTGGTCATCGGCGTGGTGTCGGTGCCGAAGGAAAATCCAAAAATCCCGCAATGGGAGATGTTCCTGTCCGGCGGCATGGCGGCGATGAACCTGATGATTGCTGCCAACGCACTGGGCTATGGCACCAACATGATCAGCAACTGGTATTCAGACGTGCCGGAAGGCAGGGCGATCCTGGGGCTGGCGCCGCAAGAGCGCGTCATCGGCTTCGTCCATATCGGCTCCTATGGCGGCCCGGCGCCGGAGCGGCCGCGCCCCGATCCGGCAAAGCTTTATGCGGACTATGCCGGGCCCTGGGCGGGGTAAGTGTTCTACGAGCCGTCAAAGGGGCACGGACTGCCGCATGATCCGTCGAAGGCGATCGTGGCGCCGCGCCCGATCGGCTGGATCTCGACCCTTAACGGGGCCGGCGAGATCAACCTCGCGCCCTATTCCTTCTTCAATGCCGTTTCGACAAGGCCCTTCATCGTCTGGTTTTCCTCCGAGGGCGAGAAGGACAGTGCCTCCTTCGCTGAGGAGACCGGCGAGTTCGTCGCCAATCTGGTCGGCCGCGATCTCGCCGAGAAGATGAACCGGACGTCGGTCGACGCGCCGCGCGGCGTCAACGAGTTCGTTTATGCCGACCTCGCCATGGCGCCGTCGCGTCTTGTCGCGCCGCCGCGCGTGGCGGCCGCACCCGCCGCACTCGAATGCAAGGTGACCGAAGTGTTCCGGCCAAAGGCCCTGGACGGAACGCCGACCAGCGCCGTCGTCGTGGCCGGCGAAGTGATCGGCGTGCATATTGACGATGCCTACCTGAAAGACGGCCTGTTCGATATCAGCAAGGCCGGCAATGTCGCTCGCCTCGGCTACATGGATTATGCCAGCGTCAACGAAGTGTTTTCGATGCGCCGGCCGCGTTGGGGCAAGGATTAGCCCGCAAGGGGGCCCAGTCACTGTGCTTTCCTGACGGCGAGCCGTCATCACGACGCGCCCTGAGCTTGATGACGCGGCATGACGAAACCTTCTGCACACCAGGACCGTTTCGTCCAGGCGCGGGATGGGCGATAGTCCGCTGAGGGTCGGCGGTAGTCTGTTGCTGGTAAATGCCGACGGCAAATATCATGGAAGGTTGATCATGGTCTCGAGATTGATCCTCCAGACGTTCGTGTGGTTCGGCGCCATGGGCGCGCTGCTTTTCCTGACAGCGGGTACGCTGACCTGGCCGGGAGCCTGGGTATATCTGGCGGTGATGACCGGGCTGAGCCTGACCCTTGGCGTGACGCTGGCCCGGCGCGATCCCGGGCTGATGAACGAACGGCTGAGCTCTCCCATCCAGAAGGACCAGACCGCGGCCGACAAGGTTCTGTTGAGCATACTCCTGCTCGGCATATTTGCCTGGCTGGCCTTCATGGGTTTCGACTACCGCTTCGGCTGGTCCGTCGTTCCGGTCTGGGTACAGGCGATCGGTGCGCTGGTTCTGCTGGTCGGACTATGGATCAGCTATCTGACGATGCTGGAGAATAGCTTCGCGGCGCCCGTCGTGAAGATCCAGGCGGAGCGCGGACAGCAAGTGATCACAACGGGTCCCTATAGCTATGTGCGCCATCCCATGTATGCCGGCGCCATCCTCTTCTTTGCCGGCACGGCTCTCCTGCTCGGCTCCTGGTGGGGGCTGGCACTGGTCGTCGTGTTCATCGTTCTCTTGGCCATCCGCACATTCATCGAGGAAAAAACGCTTCGCACCGGCCTGCGCGGCTATGACGACTATGCGGCCCATGTCCGCTACCGCCTGATCCCGTTGGTCTGGTAGCGGTCAGGCGGAGATTCCGGCTGCCCGGGCGCGTGCCAGAAGCCGCTCGGCCAGCCGCAGATGCGGCCGGTCATACATCTTGCCGTCGATGCCGACGACGCCGGGATTTCCCGCCGCCTGGAATGCCGCGACAATTGCCGCCGACTGTTGCACCGCTTCCACCGAGGGCGTGAAGGCGGCGTTTATGACCGGCACCTGATCAGGGTGGATCGCCATCTTGCCGGTGAAGCCGTCACGTTCGGCCTCCCTGCATTCGGCCTCGAAGGCCGCCATATCGCGGAAATTCGGGAAGACGGTGTCGATCGCCGCGACTTCCGCCGCGCCGGCGGCGAGAATGGTCATGGCGCGAGCGAAGCGGAATATTTCGGTGTAACGGCCATGTTGGTCGCGGGTGGTGCGCGCGCCGATCGCCGCCGACAGGTCTTCCGCGCCCCAGGTCAGCCCGGCAAGTCGCGCGCTTGCCCCGGCGTAGCTCGCCGCCGCCAGCACGGCCGCCGGTGTTTCGGTAATGATCGGCAGGATTTTTGTCGCGCCGTCGGCCAGGCCGTTCTCCGCTTCGCGCAGCCTGAGCTTTGCCGAGAGGTGCTGGACATCCTGGCCGCCAGCCGATTTGGGCAGCATGACGCCGTCGGGTTTTGCCGGGATAAGCGCCGCAAGATCGTCGTCCGTCAATCCCGTCGAAAGGTCGTTGACCCTGACGTAGATTGCCGACCTTGTTTTCGCCCTGTGGCTGGCGATGAAGCGCGCCGCGGTCATTCGCGCCGATGCCTTGTTTTGGGGCGCCACCGAATCCTCGAGGTCGACAATGACCACGTCTGCGCCGGCGCCAAAGCCCTTCTCCAGCTTCCTCTCGGAATCGCCGGGAACGAACAGCAGCGAACGCATCAGGCTACCTTCTTCAGCATCATGGCCTGTCTCGTGCATTTGGCGACGAGGTCGCCGTTCTGGTTATAGGCCCGATGTTCGAACTCGACGATGCCGCGATCGGGCTTCGACCTGGATTCGCGCACCGAGACGACAGTGGTCTCGACGCGGATGGTGTCGCCATGGAAGACCGGATGCGGAAACACCGTTTCCTTCATGCCGAGATTGGCGACCGTCGTACCGACGGTGATGTCGTTAACCGAAATGCCGATCATCAGGCCGAGCGTGAACAGCGAGTTGACCAGCGGCTTGCCCCATTCGCTCCTGGCGGCGAAATCGAAGTCGATATGCAGCGGCTGCGGGTTCAGCGTCATCACCGAGAACAGCATGTTGTCGCTTTCGGTGACAGTCTTGCGCAGCGTGTGCTGGAAGACATGGCCGACGACGAACTCCTCGAGATAAAGCCCAGCCATTTCATTCTCCTCCGCTGCTGGACGGTTGATAGGCGCTGCATCCAGCGCTCGCAAGCCAGTTAACGAACATGGTGAACGCTTCATAAACCAATTCGGCCTAACGTTCGGCACGGGGTCGGAAACCTTCCGGCAAGGGGCGAAGCAGGCGGTATGGTTGTTGTCTCGCATTTCCTGAAATGGATCTACACGGCCAGGGTATCGGAGCGCGCCGCGGCGGCAAGCGCGCTCGCCCGCGCCTATGTCGACGCGGAATTGCCGTTCGAGGATCGCTGCGCCGCCGAGGCGGCGCTGACCTTGCTGCTCGACGACGCATCGTCGAAGGTACGGCTGGCGATGGCCGAGCCGCTGTCCATGAGCCATCACGCACCGCCCCAGATCATCAGCGCGCTTGCTTCCGACCAGCCGGAAGTCGCCGGCGTCGTGCTGACGCGATCGCCACTGCTTACCGACGCAGACCTGATCAATCGCGTGGCTTCAGGTCCGAAGGCGACGCAAAAACTGATCGCCGATCGGCCATTGGTCTCGATGGCGCTGTCGGCGGCTATCGCAGAGATCGGCGAGGCGGAGGCCTGCGCCGTGCTTTTGGCCAACAGCGGCGCCGATATCGCTTCGTTGAGTTTCCGCCGCATGGCCGAGCGCCACGGCCATCTGCCGCTGGTGCGCGAGGCGCTTATATCGGATGCACGCCTGCCTGCCGACTGCCGGCACATGCTGCTCGTCAAGCTCGGTGAGATGCTAAAGACCTCGCCGCTGGTCATGGCCTTGATGGGAGCCGCCCGGGCCGACCGCGTCATGCGCGACGCCTGCGTTAAGGCCTGCGTGACGCTGATCGAGGGCACGCGCCAGGAAGAACATGCAGCACTGATCGAGCATCTCAGGCTACGCGGCGATCTCACCGCGAGCTTCCTCATTCGCACCATCGCGCATGGCAAGGTCGACTTCTTCGGCTCGGCGCTGGTCGCGCTCAGCCAGCAGTCCGCCCAAAGAGTGAGGGCGCTGCTGGCCGGCGGACACGACGTGGCCTTGCAGGCGCTGTTCCGCAGTGCCGGCCTGGCTGCCGCCACGCACGCGGTCATCTTGCGCGCGCTGAAAATCTGGCGAGAGGTCGCCAACGGCAAGCGCGTCGCCGGCGTGCAGGAAGTCAGCTGGCTGATGCTGAAGGAATTGGGCGGACAGTCCGCGGAAGGCGATCTCGCCGCGCTGATCAAGTCGATCCATCTCGCTGCGTTGCGTGAAAATGCGCGCGGCCATGCGCTGGCGATTGCCGCCGCTTAGCCCCTTTGGGCGGGCTTGATGCCATTGCGTTGTCGGCGCAAAAGAATGGTATTATGTTTCGCGCATGAGCCACTCGTCCTCAAAGCATCTTCCGGTGCCGATCGAGATCAGGCCGCTGATCGATGAAATCAGGATCCGCATGAATCCCGATTCTATTTGGCTGTTTGGAAGCCGAGCACGCGGCGACAATCGACCTGACAGCGACTGGGATATCCTCGTGGCTTTGCCAGATGATGCCAGACCAGAACTTCTCGACCCACTCATTGGCTGGACCATTCAGCACGAAATCGGAATTCCGGCGACAATCCTTTCCACGACATCGGGCGCTTTGGCTGCAAGTTGGGATTCGCGAAATACGATCGCGTATGACATCGCTCGGGACGGACGTCGATTAGATGTCTGATCAGTGGACTATCGCCAGCGCGCTTCGGTTGGCGAACGGCTGTATGAGTGATGCGCGTATTCTGGTCGCAACAGGGTCTCGCAACGCCGCTTATCTCAGCCAACAGGCCGTTGAGCAGATCATCAGGGCGCTGGCGACGTCGGAGGCCATTCACATCGAACGTCATGATGCACACCAACTCGACAAGATTCTAAGACGCTTTCCGGACGACCACGCCGAGAAAACGGCGTTGGGATCACTCGTTTGGCTGGAGGCTTATGCCACCACTTTCAGATATACATTGCCTTCGGGCCAGATACCTCGTGCGCCTGACAGGGAAAAACTTCAGAAAGCCATCGACGATATCGCAGCCCTTATCTCGCGGGCCGCGGGGCACTTCAAAGTCGATCTTGCCGATGATGCAAAGCCCGCCCAAGCAGTGACGCCCATGCGCAGGTCCAAACCGCGTTGAGGTTCGCCTAAGCTCTGCCCCTGGAAAAAAAATCCGGAAAATCCTCCATCGCCGCCGCGACAATCCGTAGTGACGCCGCAATCTGGAGCATTTCACCAGTGGCGTTTCGCTGGGCGATGCCGGCGGCATACTGCCGGGCGACGGCAATGGTGGCTGTCTGCGGGTCGCCCGGGGCGCGGAAGAGCAGTTCGCGTGCCAGTCCACGCAGGAAGTTGGCGATCGAAAGCGACGTCTCGGCCGGAACGGCGTGCGCCTGCTGCGCGGCACGCAGCCGCAGGATCTCCAGACCGACGGTGACGGCGGCGACACTGCCGCCCAGAACCGCTTCACCCTTCCTGCCGCTGGTCTGGACCAGCGGCATCAGCTGGTTGATGCGGTCATAGGCGAGGCTCTCGAAGGCTGAACGCCGCGGCACGCGCTCGTGCAGGCAAAGCCGCGCCAGATCCTCGCGCATGGCCCGCACGATGCGGTGCGCCGCGAGCCATGGGTCGGCGGGCAGCACGATGATGAAGACGCCGATTGCCAAAAGGATGCCGACCAGGATCGAGGCCGAGCCGGCGAAGAACGGGCCCGGGTCGTAGGTCATCGCCTGGTGCGGGCTGAGGAAAGCAAGAAAATTGATGGCGAAGGCCGTCGCCACGCCGACATAGCGGGGATTGGCCATGGCGAGCGCCGCCGGCACCAGGATCGGTACGACGAACAGCATGAACCAGCCGAAACCAGGAAAAACGGGAAGCGCGATCTGGCCGACGAGAAAGGCAAAGGGCAGAGCCAACAGCGTTCCCTGGAAGAACCCCCAGGCTACCCGCACCGGATCGGGGCGGGCGGCAAACAAGCTCGACACGACGGCGACCAGAATGACCGTGCCGGCGGCTTCCGACCATCTCATCGTCAGCCAGAAAGCGGCGACCAGCAGCGTTGCAAGTGCCGCGCGGACCGCGTTGCGGCTCGCCCCGTGATAGTCGCGATGTACAACCAGCGCCGGGGGGCTGCGTTCGCGTGAAGGCCGCGTGACGGGCGCACGCAAGGCATCGAGACCGCGCAGCGTCTGCTTCAGCGCTTCGGCGAAATCGGCGGCGATGGTGAGCCGGGTGACGGTGCCGACTCTGTCGCCGTCCTGGTCGGCCAAGGCGTCGGGCATCTGCGTCGCTTTGGCGCCGATCGCGTCGAGCCGTGCCAGCCAGGGCGCCGTGTCGTCGAGCGCGCCCGGCGTCGCCGCCATTTCAGTGACGAGGGCTTGCAACTCCGAGCGCACCGGAATGAGCGCCGCGTTCTTCGGTGCGGCGTGTGAATGCAGCGCGCGGGCCGCGGACAGCGCTGAAAGCAGTTGTCCGATGGTGCGCCGGACCGGATGGGCGCGCGGCGCGAAGCTCGGGGCCTCCAGCCTGGCGTAGGCGCGCATCTCGGCGAGCGTCTGGGTGTCGGCGACCAGCTTCCGGTGCAGGCCGGAAAGCATTGCCGTGTCGCCGCCGGAAAAGGCGCCGCCGGCATAGGTGGCAAGGTCGAGAATGCTGCGCTTAAGCCGCGAGATGATGGCCTCGCTGGCTAATTTGGGCAGGATCAGACGACTGGTCAGGCCGGCGCAGACAATGCCGAGTACGATCTCGGCACAGCGCGCGACCGCGAGGTCGACGACGAGATGCGGCTGGCCAAACGCCGGCAAGCCGATGATCATCGCGGTATAGCCGGCCAGCGCCGCCCCGTAGGCTTCCGGGTTACGCAGCAGCGACGAGACGAAGGTGCAGAGGCCGATCCATAGGGCAAGCACCGTCACCAGCACCCAGGGATTCGTGCCGAAGACAGTGGTGATGGCAATTGCGGCAACACCGCCCGCCAGCGTGCCGAGCAACCGATAAAAGCCTTTCGCCAACACCATGCCGGCGACCGGCTGGGCAACGATGAACACCGTCATCATCGCCCATTGCGGGTGATCGAGCTTGAGGGCGTAGGCGGCCATAAGCGCGATCAGGCCGGCCGAGACCGTGCGCAAGGCGAAGATCCAGTCCGACCGGGTCGGCTGTGTCAGCCCGGCAAGACCCGCTTCGAAATAGCCTTTCAGCCGTTGCCAGCTCACACGCGCGTCTCCGCAAGCCTTAATCGACCGGCCTGCGCTCAGATATCCAGCACTTCCGTTTCCGCGAATTCGGCGCGTTCCTGGATGAACCGGAAACGAGCCTCCGGCTTGGTGCCCATCAGCGCATCGACCGCGTCCTTGGTGGCGGCCTCGGCATCGATCACATCGACGCGGAGCAGCGTACGCTTCCTCGGATCCATGGTTGTCTCCTTGAGCTGCGCGGCCATCATTTCGCCCAGGCCCTTGAAGCGACCGATCTCGACCTTGCCGCGCCCGGTGAACTCGGTGCGCAGCAATTCGTCCTTGTGCGCGTCGTCACGCGCATAGGCGACCTTGCCGCCCTGCCGGATCGAGTAGAGCGGCGGCACCGCCAAATAGAGATGTCCGCCGCGAACCAGGTTCGGCATCTCCTGGTAGAAGAAGGTGATCAGCAGCGAGGCGATGTGAGCGCCGTCGACGTCGGCGTCGGTCATGATGATGACGCGGTCGTAGCGAAGATCCTCGTCGCGATACTTCGACCGCGTGCCGCAACCGAGCGCCTGGATCAGATCGGAAATCTGCTGGTTGGCGGCCAGCTTGTCGTTGCCGGCGCTCGCGACGTTGAGAATCTTGCCGCGCAGCGGCAGCACCGCCTGGCTGGCGCGGTCACGGGCCTGCTTGGCCGAGCCGCCGGCCGAATCGCCTTCGACGATGAAGAGTTCGGCGCCGGCGGCCGCATTCTGCGTGCAATCGGCAAGCTTGCCCGGCAGGCGCAGCTTGCGCACCGCACTCTTGCGCGACACTTCCTTTTCCTGGCGGCGTCGTACCCGCTCGTCGGCGCGTGCGATAACCCATTCGAGCAGCTTCGACGCTTCCTGCGGATTGTCGGCCAGCCAATGGTCGAACGGGTCGCGGATCGCGGTCTCGACGATGCGGATCGCCTCGATCGTCGCCAGCCTGTCCTTGGTCTGGCCGACGAATTCAGGCTCGCGGATGAACACCGACAGCATGCCCGCCGCCGAGATCATGACGTCTTCCGAAGTGACGATCGAGGCGCGCTTGTTGCCGACGAGGTCGGCATAGGCGCGCAGGCCGCGCGTCAAGACGTTGCGGAAGCCGGCCTCGTGGGTGCCGCCTTCGCCGGTCGGGATGGTGTTGCAGTAGGAGTTGATGAAGCCGTCGCCGCCGAACCAGGTCACCGCCCATTCCAGCGAGCCATGGCCGCCTTGCCTGTCGCTCTTGCCGGCGAAGATTTCGCGCGTTACCTGGAATTCGTCGCCGAGCGACGCTTTCAGATAGTCCTTGAGGCCGCCGGGAAAATGGAATTCGGCCTTGGCCGGAGTGGTGTCCTTTTCCTTGATCAGCGAAGGATCGCAGGTCCATCGGATTTCGACGCCGCCGAACAGATAGGCCTTCGAGCGTGTCATGCGGTAGAGCCGCGCTGGCTCGAACGCGGCACCCTTGCCGAAAATCTGCTCGTCGGGATGGAAGCGGGTCCTGGTGCCGCGCCGGTTGTGAACTTCGCCAAGGTGCTCGAGGCCGCTGACCGGGATGCCGCGCGAGAAGCGCTGCCGGTAAAGTTGCCGTCCGCGCGCGACTTCGACTTCGAGATGATCCGACAGTGCGTTGACCACGGAGACGCCGACGCCGTGCAGGCCGCCCGAGGTTTCATAGACCTTGCTATCGAACTTGCCGCCCGAATGCAGTGTCGTCATGATCACTTCGAGCGCTGGCTTCTTGAACTTCGGATGCGGATCGACGGGAATGCCGCGGCCATTGTCGGTGACGGTGAGAAAGCCGTCAGCCGAAAGCTCGACATCGATGAATGTGGCATGGCCGGCAACCGCCTCGTCCATCGAGTTGTCGATAACCTCGGCGAACAGATGGTGCATGGCCTTGTCGTCGGTGCCGCCAATATACATGCCCGGACGGCGCCGCACGGGCTCCAGGCCTTCGAGTACCTCGATATCGGCGGCGCTGTAGCCCTCTGAGCCGTCACGAGACGCCGCCGCCGGACGCTTGGCTGCCGCCTGCACCAGCGGATCGGCCGGACGCGCCGGTGTGCGAACCGGTTGCGGCTGCTTCTCCAGATTGCCGAAAAGATCGTTGTTGTCGTCCATGCCTGCCATAGAGCCCAAGCTGCGAATCACCCGCCGATACTGCCACGCTTTTCAGCGCCAAGCGACGGAGGTTCCTGTTACGTTCGGGGATTAACCCCCTCGTATCCTAAAACCATTCGATAACCAAGCCGGCGGAAATCAGGCGGATAGCCAGCGAGAAGATTCCTGATTCTTTAACAATGCCGCCTAGCGTGAGCCAACATAACAAGAAACTACGGGCATCAGGGGTTTGGGCGTGAGGGGCAAGGCCATAACGATGATCGGCATCGCCGCCGTTTTCGGCGCAATCTCGATCTTTGCCGCGGATTTCTGGGTCAAGCGCCAGGCCAGGGCCGACGCCGAGGAGAAAACCGCGTCGATCGCGGCGCCCGCCGCGCCGACGGTCGAATTCAAGACCATCGTGGTGGCGAATGCACCGTTGCGGTACGGCATGGATCTCGACCGCGCGAAACTCAGCGAAATTCCGTGGCCGCAGGATTCGCTGCCGCAGGGCGCCTTCGCCACCATCGATGGACTGCTCGGGGACGGCAACCGCGTGGTGCTGTCGCCGATCGAGGTCAACGAACCGGTGCTGCTTACAAAGCTGTCCGGCCCGAATGGCCGCGCCACGCTCTCCAACATGCTGACACCCGGCATGCGGGCCGTCACCATCCGCACCGACGAGATCGCGGGCGTCGGCGGCTTCGTCACGCCGGGCGATCGGGTCGATGTCGTGCTGACGCGAGATGCCGGTGAAATCCAGGAAGTGGCCAAGAATGCGCAAGGCGCCGCCGGCTCGACCATCACCTCTGAGATCGTCGTTGCCGACGCGAAGGTGCTGAGCGTCGGGCAGGGCGCCGACGAGCGTCAAACAACCCCGCAGGTGGCCAATTCCATAACCATCGAGGTGACCACCGAAGGCGCGCAGAAAGTGGCGCTGGCCCGCACTGTCGGCACGCTGTCGCTGTCGCTTCGCTCCGCCAGCGAGGGCGGCGACGGCAAGGACGGTGTCACCACCATCTCCTCCTTTGGCGGATCGGTGGCGGGCAAGGCGCAGGCCGCAGCCGGCTCGCTGTTCGACGCCATGGCAAAGGAGCCTGAGAAGCCGAAATTCAAGACGGTCATCGTGACGCGTGGAACGACGGCCGAGGAATATCAGGTTCCTGCGCGGGACCAGAAATAGGAATATCAGGTTCCTGAGTGGGACCAGAGCAGGACCGGTGGGGACCGGACGGGACGGGAACAATGTTGAGGCAACTTCAATATCGAATGACAGGCCGGTTGCACGTCGCGCGGGCCGTGGCGATGGCGGTGACGATGGCGTCGGCCTGCATCTTCGCCGGCCCGGCCAGGGCGGATAACGACATCGTCTATGTCTCGGCGACCAAGAACGCCTCGATCAAGGTCGCCAAGGGCAAGCCAAAGACGATCATGACGAGCGCGGCTTTCTACCAGATCGTCATCGGCGATCCGGAGATCGCCAACGTCAACCCGCTGACCGACAGATCCTTCTATGTGCTGGGCAACAATCTCGGCACCACTGGCATTGCCCTGTTCGACGAGAACAAGCAGCTCGTCGGCACCGTCGACATCGAAGTGACGCTCGATACCGACCAGTTGGCCGACACGATCCGCGCCAGCGTGCCGGACGCCAAGATCAAGGTCGGCTCCGCCAATGGCCGCGTCGTGCTGTCGGGCGAGGCGGATGACGCGGTCGCCGCCGAAAAGGCAAACAAGATCGCTACCCGCTTCTCCGGCAATGAGGAGGTGATCAATTCGGTCAACATCTCGTCCTCACAGCAGGTCCAGCTCAATGTTCGCTTCGTCGAGATCAACCGCCAGGCGGGGCAGGATCTCGGCGCCAAATACAGTGCCAATTTCGCTTATGGCATGGGCGGACGCGACGTTACGATTGCTCCCGGCACCATTGAGCCGGCGGGGACCGGCGAGATCATCGGCAAGCTGCTGTCGAACGGCGTTTCCATCGACATCGCCATCAAGGCACTGGAAGAGCGCGGCCTGGCTCGTCGGCTGGCCGAGCCGAACCTGATCGCCCGGTCCGGCGAGACGGCGAGCTTCCTGGCCGGCGGCGAGTTTCCGATCCCGGTTTCCGAAGACAACGGCAAGATTTCCGTCAGCTACAAGAAGTACGGCGTCAGCCTGGATTTCACGCCCACCGTTCTGAAGGACGGGCTGGTCAGCCTCGATATCGCGCCGGAAGTCTCCTCGATCGACGCGTCGGCTTCCTACAATATCGGCAGCATCTCGGTGCCCGGCTTCATCGTGCGCCGCGCCAGGACGTCGGTCGACCTGAAGAACGGCCAGAGCTTCATGATCGCGGGGCTGCTGCAGTCGCAGAACGACATCACCACCTCGCGCATACCGGGCCTCGGCAAGATGCCTGTGCTCGGGGCCCTGTTCTCGTCGAAATCCTACCAGCGGCGCGAGACGGACCTGGTGATCATCGTCACGCCTTACCTGGTCAAGCCGGTGGATCCATCGAAGAAAATGGCCGAGCCGACCGATGGCACGCAGCCTGCCAGCAATGTCGACTATTTTCTCAACAACACCGAGGAGGTGAGGGCGTCGGATACCAATCGCGCGCTGGCGCTGGCTGACGGCAGCGCCGCGCGTGCCGCTTCCGCCACCAAAGTCGGGCATTTCCTCGACCTGCCGAAGGACTGAAGCCATGCGTCTGGTCTTGAGCTCGAGCGTCGCCTTGCTGCTTGCCGGCTTCACCGCCGGCTGCACGAGCGACGATTATGTGCGCAGCGAAGGCGTGACGAGCGGCGCCGGGGAGGCCCAGGCCGCCAACACCGTCATGCAGATGGTCGATCCCTGGAAATACGGCGTCCAGAACACCAGGCTTCTCGTGCCTGCCCAGCGCGGCAGCACGGAACCCGCCACCGCCGAGCAGGCGGCCAGCGCCAAGGCATCGCAAGCCAGTGCCGACAATTGATCCGAGATCACAGGCTGACAAGTAATGGCAAACGGCATCAAGATCAGGAAAATCCTGCTCATATCGACGGACAGAACCTTCGCGCAGGACACCCGGACGGCGTTTGCCGCCTCGGAGATCATCCAGCTCTCGACGGTGGACAAGAATATCACCGAACTTCGCGGCGAGGTCCAGGAGGCCGATCTCGGGGCGATCATCGTCGATATGGACGCAGCGAAGCTTGATGAGATCGATGCGCTGCAACGCGTCATGCGCCGGCTGGAAGGCAAGGCGCCGGTCGTGGTCGTCACCCAGGAGTTCAACGCCGCCGCCGCGCGCATCCTCGTGCAGCTCAAGGTCGCGGATTTCCTGGTCAAGCCGATCACCACGGCCGATCTCGTGCGTTCGGTGGTGCGTGCGCTGCAAGGGCCGGGGCGCGAGGAAAACACCGAGTCGCAGATCTACACCTTCATGCCCGCGGCTGGCGGCGTTGGCACCACGACGCTGGCTT
This sequence comes from Mesorhizobium sp. B2-4-1, assembly GCF_006442185.1. Classification (NCBI taxonomy): domain Bacteria; kingdom Pseudomonadati; phylum Pseudomonadota; class Alphaproteobacteria; order Hyphomicrobiales; family Phyllobacteriaceae; genus Mesorhizobium; species Mesorhizobium sp. B2-4-1. The sequence goes on from NZ_VFVN01000003.1 coordinate 613,153, forward strand.
TGCAGACCGCGTTCCAGCTGCATCATTCAGTGACGCGCGGCGCCTCGACCTGCGTGGTGGACCTCAATTTCCAGCAGGGCGCCTGCGCCGAATATCTCGACCTGGAGCCGCGTTTCGACATCACCGAAATCGAGAACCAGCCGGAGCGTCTCGACAGGCAATTGCTCGACGTGATGCTGTCCAAGCATGCCAGCGGGCTTTGTGTTCTGGCCGCACCGACGCAGCCGGCGGAGATGCGCTCGTTCAAGACCGATGTCGTGGTGCGGATGCTGGACCTCGTCTCGGCCTATTTCGACAATGTCGTCATCGACATGCCGCGCACCTGGTTTCCGTGGACGGAGACGGTGCTGCTCGGCTCCAACAAGCTCTACATCGTCGCCGAAATGACGGTACCGTGCCTGCGCCACACGCAACGCCTGATCCAGGCGGTCTACGAGACCGCCGGCAAGGAAGTGAAGCCGAACGTCATCGTCAACCGTTTCGAGCAGAAGATGTTTGACAGCGGCATCAAGCAGGCGGACGTCCAGGAAATCCTCGGCGAGCATTTCGTCGGCGGCATCGCCAACAATTACCGGCTGGTGCGCGAGGCCGTCGATCGCGGCGTGCCGCTGCACGAGATCGATGCCAATGCCAACGTCGTCAACGACCTGAAGAGGATCATCCTTCCGGAGGAAGTGGCGGCGGCGCCGGGCAAATCGAAATCGCTGTTCGGCTTCGGCAAGAGCCTTTTGAAGAGGAAGGCCGGATGAGCAGCCGCTTTTCCACCTTGCAGAACCGCGATGCGCGTCCGCAGCGCTCCGCCGAGCCGACGGCGGTTGCGCACCACGCGGTCGTCATCCCGACGAGCCGGAAGGTCTTGCCGGCGAAAATCGAAGCCGTGCCGGGCAAGAGCGCCAACAAGGTGCTCGATGCGCGCGTGCGTATCCACCGGTTGCTGCTCGAGGAGATCAATCTTGTCGCGCTGGAGCGGCTGCCCAGGGACGAGATGCGCCGGCAGGTGCATGATTTCGTGTCGGAAAAGACGCGCGAAGAGCGGATGGCGATCAACACCGTCGAACTCGATGCCCTGGTCGACGACATCGTCGACGAGATGGTCGGGCTCGGCCCGCTCGAGCCGCTGCTCAAGGACCCCGACATCAATGATATCCTGATCAACGGCCATCAGAACTGCTTCGTCGAAAAGAAGGGCAAGCTGCAGCAGGTCCACATTCCGTTCAAGGATGAGGCGCATCTGCTTAGAATCATAAACAAAATCGTTGCCGCGGTCGGCCGCCGCGTCGACGAATCGCAGCCGATGGTCGACGCCCGCATGCTGGACGGCTCGCGTTTCAACGCCGCCATCCGCCCGGTCGCGGTCGACGGGCCGCTGGTGTCGATCCGCAAATTTTCCAAGAACAAGCTCGGCCTGCACCGGCTGGTCGAATTCGGCGCCATCACCCAGAACATGGCCGAAGTGCTTGCTGCGGCAGTACATGCCCGCAAGACGACGATCATTTCGGGCGGCACCGGCACCGGCAAGACGACCATGCTCAACGCGCTGTCGGCCTTCATTCCCGAGGACGAGCGGCTGATCACCATCGAGGACGCGGCGGAGCTTCAGTTGCAGCAGCCGCATGTCGCGCGCATGGAAACCCGGCCGGCCAACATCGAAGGCCATGGCGAGCTCAAGCAGCGCGACCTCGTCAAGAACGCGCTGCGCATGCGGCCCGATCGCGTCATCCTCGGCGAGTGCCGCGGCGAGGAGGCCTTCGACATGCTGCAGGCCATGAACACCGGCCATGAAGGGTCGATGGCCACCATTCACGCCAATACGCCGCGCGATGCCATTTCGCGGCTCGAGCAGATGCTGGGCATGACCGGCATGCCGATGACGGTGCAGTCGATCCGCAGCCAGATCGCCAGCGCCATCGACATCATCGTCCAGTTGACCCGGCTCTCCGACGGCAAGCGCAAGGTGACGAGCGTCGCCGAGGTGACGGGCATGGAAGGCGACGTCATCCAGATGCAGGAGATCTTCCGCTTCGTGCGTACCGGCATGGACGCCGATGGCACAATCCTCGGCCATTTCGAAGCGACCGGGATCCGGCCGCGCTTCCTCGAGGACCTGCGCGCCATGGGCATCGAGTTTCCCGGGCGCTATTTCGAACCCGGCCGGCCGCAGGAGTAACCAGGTGTTGGACGGATTCAGCGCGATCTATGTCGTCTATGCCGGGGCTGCATTGACCGGCATCATGATCGCCGAGGCCGTTTACCTGCTCTATGCCGGCCGCAGCGACAGGCGCACCGCCATCAACCGGCGCATGAAGCTGCAGGAAAACAGGATCAGCCAGGAACAGGTGCTGATCCAATTGCGCAAGGAGCGCGGTCTCGATGCGGGCACGTCGCTGTTCTCGCCTGACCGTTTTCGCGCCCTGCGCGCCCAGTCGGGCATGATCATGCCGCTGTCGAAGTTCCTGATGATCACTTCGGGGATGGCGCTGGCTGCGGCCCTTGCCGCCATCTGGTATGGCTTGCCGCTGCTGATGGGCGCCATTCTGTTTGTCGTGGTGGTGCCGGTGCTGCCGGTGATGGCGATGCGCTCAATGCGCAAGCGCAGGCTGAAGCGGTTCGGCATGCAGTTGCCGGAAGCGCTGGAACTGATCACACGCGGCCTCAAGGCCGGCCATCCGGTGCCGGTGGCCATCGCCATGGTGTCGCGCGAAATGCCCGACCCGATCGGCACCGAGTTCGGCGTGATTGCCGATGAGGTGACCTTTGGTTCGGATCTGGTTTCGGCGCTGAATTCGCTGTTCGACAGGGTCGGCCATGAGGATCTGCCGCTGTTCGTCACCGCCGTGTCGATCCAGACGAGTTCTGGCGGCAATCTGCGCGAAATCCTCGACGGACTGTCGACGACGATCCGCGAACGCGGCAAGCTGCGCCGCAAGGTGCGCGCCATTTCAACCGAAGGCCGTCTGTCGGCCTATATCCTGACGGCCGTGCCGGCGCTGCTGTTCACGACCATCATGGCATTCATGCCTGGGTATTACAGCGACGTCTGGGGCGTGCCTAAGACGTGGTACATGGTTGGTGGCTCGGTCACCTGGCTGATGCTGGGCAATCTGATCATGTTCAAAATGTCGAACTTCAAATTCTGACATGCAGAAGGTCGTCGAATTCCTCGCCTCGCTCGCGCCGACCTCGCTGATGCCGGTGGCTGTCCTGCTGCTGGCCGTGGGCGCTGCCGCTTTTGCTTGGCCGATGGTGGTGGCAAAGGGCGATCGCAACGAAGTCAGGCGCAGACTCAAGGTCGACGAGGGTCCAGTGGCCGCCAGGCCGGAACCGGCCCAGAAGAAGAATACCGGTGTCGTTCGCGAGAAGGCGGTGAAGAAGGCGCAGGAGTTCTACGCCAAGAGCGATCCGGAAAATGTCGCCCGCCTGCGCTTGAAACTCATCCAGGCGGGCTACATGGAGCCGCGCGCCGTCGGCATGTTCTTCCTCATCCGTTTCACGGCGATGGTGGGCATCGCGCTCGCCGTCTTCGTGCTCAACCGCTGGATGGCCAGTCCCGACGCCACGGTGACCAGCCGCTGGGCCTTCGTCGTGTTGTCGGGCGTGGCCGGCTATTTCCTGCCAGGGCTGGTGCTGACCCAGAAGATACGGGAAAAGATGCGCGAATACCGCAACGGCTTCCCCGATTTCATGGACCTGATGATCGTCTGTTCGGATGCCGGCATGAGCATGGAAGCGGGCGTCGAGCGCGTCTCGAAGGAACTCGCAAAGACCTACCCGTCGCTCAGCCAGAACCTGCAGCTCGTGTCGCTGGAGCTGCGGGCCGGGCGCAGCCTCGACGATGCACTGAAGGCGCTCGCCGATCGCCTGAGCCTGGACGAGGTGCGCTCCTTCGCCACGCTGCTGCAACAGTCCAAGGAGCTTGGCACCAGCCTGTCGGGGGCGCTGCGCGTCTTTTCCGACGAGATGCGCCACAAGCGCATGTCGCTGGCCGAGGAAAAGGCGCATGCCTTGCCGGCCAAGATGTCGGTGCCGGTCGTGGTTTGCATCCTGCCGGTGGTGCTGATGATCGCGGTCATTCCGATCATCGTCAAAATGACCGGCCACTAGGATTTGCTGATATTCAGTGAAACCGGCGATCTGCAAAGTCCGCAAATGAATGAGAAGTCCATGCGAATGCTGTTGCGCGCTTTTGTCCTCGGCCTTGCCGCGGCCAGTCTGTCGCCCGTCTGGGCTGCAGCCGATTGCGGCGATGCCGCTGCCCTGGTGCAGCAGGCTTATCCCAAGGCCCGCAAGAGCGCTGACGGTGCCTCGTTCACGCTCGAACCCCACACCAGCATCGCCCTGACGTCCGCATTTGGCGACCCGCCCGGGCTGGTCTGCAAGATCTGGCCCGCCCATGAGGCCCTGCTGTTGGTCGCGGTGCCGCTGATGGACAGTTCGCAACCCAGCGACTACGCGCATGCCGGCGATATCGAGCTTCTGGTCATCGACAGGAAAAGCCGGCAGGTGCGCCAGCGTCTGCTGCAGCCCGGGCTGATGAATGATGATGCCATCGCCATCCGCAAGTTCGAACTTGATACCGGCCGGTATGCGCTGGCGCCCGATGTCTCCGCCTTCGGCCTGCGCATCGAAATGGCGAACAATTCGCTGCCTAACCCTTTCAGTGAAACCGACCTGCGGCTCTATGCCGAGGACGGCGATGCCCTGCGGATGGTGCTCGATGGCCTGGTCGTGGCCGGCAATGGCGGCGAGGGCGATACCAATTGCGCCGGATCCTTCCATATCAGTCAGGTGAGCCTGGCGATGAGCCCGGCCAAACATCATGGCTACCACGACATCGCGGTGGTCGAACGGATGGATACCGACAATCCGTTGCCCGACAGCAATGGCGAGTGCCAGTCCCACCCCGGCAAGTCCGTGAGCCAAACCTACCGGCTGCGCTATGACGGCAGCCGGTATACGGTTCCGGCGGGACTCAAGGCCCTGGAACCGTGAGAACGCCGCTGGCCGTGATCGAGGCGTTGCGGCCTGGTGGTTAATAGCTGGTGTACCCAGGGCCTAATTTTGGCGGCGTTTCGGCACCTAAGTTTAATTGCTCTGGAATAGTGTGTTTCCTGAAGAACGACCCGGCAAAAAACCGGGCGATGGGGCAGGGGCATGCGTCACAGCAATTTAACGGCAATGGCCGCGATGGCGGCCGTCTTGATGATGTCTGGTTGTACGACGAGTGGCGTCGACACCACCAAAACCACCGCCATTCAACCGGCCGCGAAGGACGTCGGCACATCCGATCTGGCGGAAGGCAAGGCGCAGTTTCGCGACGCGAATTACGGCCTTGCCGAACAGCGTTTCCGCAAGGCCGTCGAGTTGAAGGCCGACAATGCGGAAGCCTGGATGGGGCTCGCCGCTTCCTATGACGAACTCGGCCGTTTCGACTTCGCCGATCGTGCCTACGACCAGTTGCTCAAGATCGCCGGGCGCAAGCCGCAGATCGTCAACAATATGGGCTATTCGCAATTGCTGCGCGGCAACAGGAAAAAGGCAAGGGCGCTGCTGCTCGAAGCCAAGGCCGGCATGGCCGACCCCACGGTCGTCGATGCCAATCTTGCCCTCCTGAACAAGGGCTGACGGCTGTCTGGTGGCCATGATGTCGCGAGGCCGATTTTGGGACACTCGGCGTCGACGCTTTGTAAACCCTATCCGAAGGTCTCAGCCGAAAGATCAGTTGAAAATCATGTCTGATGGCTGTCGCTGACCTAGAATGCAGCGGTAAGGCCGACGCTCAGGGAACCCCCGCCCAATATGCTGGATTTCAGTTCGCTCCTGCTCGCAGCCGCGCTGTCGGGCATCTGCCTCAGCATCACCATGTTCGCGATCTGGTTCGCCGCGCCCCGGGCCAGCTTCGTGCTGACGGTGGGGTGCGGCATTCTCGTGCTCGTTGTGCATGTCATCCTGTTCTGGCGATACACGAAGGAGCCTGATCCGCTGCTTTGCCAGGTCGCGCTTGCATTGCTCAGCCTCGGTTTCCTGGTCATCTGCCTCTCGGCCATGCAGTATCTCGGCGTGCCGGATTACCGGCGTGCCATTTTGCCGACATTGGCCGCCATGACGATCTGCGCGGCGGTGACTTCCCTCGGTCTCGACGGGGTAGGCTTCATCGTTACCTATGTAACGGTGACTGTGCTGCTCTCGGCGATCGGAACCATGTTCTGGCTCAACGGCAGTCATGATCGCAAAATCCTGCTGGTGGTTTCGTTCCTAGGCGGCACCTGTGCGGTGTCGTTTGCACTTTGCGCGGTCGTCCTGGTGGCCAAGGGGCAATGGACGCTCGGGGCAGCCCCCGATAACTGGGCCGAACGCCTGAATTCGGTCGTGGCCGTGGCCTGCATGACCGGTCTCGGCGCATTGACGCTTTCCCTGCATCACCTGCAGGCGCAGATCGAGCTGAAGGCCGAGACGATGACCGATCCGTTGACCGGGCTGATGAACCGCCGGGGATTGATGTCGCTCCATGGCGAACGGGCCTTCGGTCCGTTCATGGCTGTCGTCATGTTCGACCTCGATCATTTCAAGAAGACGAACGACATCTATGGTCACCCGGTGGGGGATCAGGTTCTGTGCCGCTTCGCCGCAGTCATCAGAAAATATGCCAGAACGGGCGTCGACGCCTTTCGTCTCGGCGGCGAGGAATTCGCGATCGTCATGTCCCGGGTGACCGAAGAGAGGGCTTACGAGCTCGCAAGCAAGATCGGCGTCGCCTTCGGCACCGAGATCGTTGCGACCTCCCACGGTCCCTTGCGCAGCACTGTCAGCGGAGGCATCGGCTTTGGCGGCGCCAACGGCAACAGCCTCGGCGAGGTGCTGGCCGAGGCGGACGCAGCGCTCTATGCCGCCAAGCGCGCGGGCCGCAATTGCGTCGTCAGCCACAAAAGGATGGGCAAGGCCGAGCCGATCAAGCCGGCCTTGCGCTCAGCATAGTTTGCGAGACTATTCGGCCGCGCCCAAATAGTCCGACAGCGGCGGGCATGAACAGACCAGGTTGCGGTCGCCGGCGACATTGTCGATGCGCGATACCGGCGGCCAGTATTTCGCCGCCATGTCGGCGTCTCCGGCGGGGTAGGCCGCTTCCAGGCGCGAATAGGGATGGCTCCACTGGCCGGCCAGCGCCTCCGCGGCGGTGTGCGGCGCATTGACCAGCGGATTGTCAGCCAGGGGCCACTCGCCCCTCGCAACCTTGGCCGCTTCGCCCGCGATGGCGATCATCGCCTCGCAGAAGCGGTCGAGCTCGCGCTTGGGCTCGGATTCGGTCGGCTCCACCATCAGCGTGCCGGCGACCGGGAACGACATGGTCGGCGCATGGAAACCGTAGTCGATCAACCGTTTGGCGATGTCCTCGACACTGATGCCGGCGCTCTCCTTGAGCACGCGGGTGTCGAGGATGCACTCGTGGGCAACGCGGTCGCTCCTGCCCTTGTAAAGGAGCGGGAAGTGTGGGGCGAGCCGCGTCGCGACGTAGTTGGCCGAAACGATCGCCGTCTCGGTCGCCTGCTTCAGGCCGGAAGCGCCCATCATGCGGATGTACATCCAGGTGATGGGCAGGATGGAGGCACTCCCGAAAGGTGCGGCGGCCACGGCATGCGCGGAGCCTTCGGTGACATGGCCCGGCAGATAGGGCTTCAGATGCGCCCTGACGCCGATCGGGCCGACACCCGGGCCGCCGCCGCCATGGGGGATGCAGAAGGTCTTGTGCAGGTTCATGTGGCAGACGTCGGCGCCGATGTCGCCCGGGCGGGCGAGGCCGACCAGAGCGTTGAGGTTGGCGCCGTCGAAATAGACCTGGCCGCCATGCTCATGGATGAGGGCGCAGAGATGTCGCGCGCCCTCTTCATATACGCCATGCGTCGAGGGATAGGTGAACATCAGCGCCGCGAGATTCCTGGAATGCTCGTTGGCCTTGGCCCTCATGTCGTCCATGTCGATATTGCCGTCCTCCAGGCAGCGAACGACGACCACGCTCATGCCGGCCATCGCCGCGCTCGCCGGATTGGTGCCGTGCGCGGAGGACGGGATCAGACAGACCGTGCGATGGCCCTCGCCGCGCGAGCGGTGATAGGCGCGGATGGCCAGCAATCCGGCATATTCGCCCTGGCTGCCGGCGTTGGGCTGGAGGCTTACCGCATCGAAGCCGGTAATCTCCGAAAGCCAGCCTTCCAGATCGTCGATCATGGCGCGGTAGCCTGCCGAGTGCGCGGCCGGCGCGAAGGGATGCATGTTGGCGATTTCAGGCCAACTCACAGGCATCATCTCGGCCGCGGCATTGAGCTTCATGGTGCAGGACCCCAGCGGGATCATCGCGCGGTCGAGGGCCAGGTCCTTGTCGGCCAGCCGGCGCAGGAAGCGCATCATCTCGGTTTCCGACTTGTTCTCGTGGAAGACGGGCTGGGTGAGAAACTCCTTGCCGCGCGGCTTGCCGGGCGTGGTGGCGGCGGCCTCCGCGCTTGGCTTGGCCCCAAACAAGGCGGCAATGGCTTCCAGGTCGGCTTCGTCAGAGGTCTCGTCGAAGGCGATGCCGACACGGTCGGCATCGATGACGCGCAGAAGCCGGCCGCCCTTTTCGGCGGCGGCGGCAATCTGCGCGGCCTTTCCCTTCGTCTCCACCGTCACCGTGTCGAAGCGGCTCGTGCCGATCACCGGCAAGCCTGCCGCCTTGAGCCCGGCTGCCAGGCGGCTGGCCAGCGCGTGGATGCGCCCGGCGATTGCCTGAAGGCCGGCGGGGCCGTGCCAGATGGCGTAGGCTGTCGCCATGTTGGCAAGCAGCGCCTGGGCGGTGCAGATGTTGGACGTTGCCTTGTCGCGGCGGATGTGCTGCTCGCGCGTCTGTAGGGCAAGCCTGTAGCCTGGACGGCCCTTACTGTCGGTCGACTGGCCGACCAGGCGGCCGGGCATCAATCGGGTCAATTTGTCGGCAACCGCGCAGTAGGCGGCGTGCGGGCCTCCAAAGCCCATCGGCACGCCAAAGCGCTGCATCGGACCGACGGCAATGTCGGCGCCGAGCCTTGCCGGCGTGTCGGTCAGTGTCAGGCCGAGCGGGTCGGCGATGAAGACGACCAGAGCGCCGGCCGCGCGCGCCTTGTCGATGGCCGCCTTGTGATCACCATAGACGCCGAAAGTGTCCGGCCAGGAGACGAGCAGGGCGGCTGTGTTGTCGTCGATCGTCTCGCCGTCGATCTCGATGCCGAGCGGCTCGGCGCGGGTGCGCGCCACATCCAGCGTCTGCGGGTGCGGCGTGCCGGCGAGAGCCACCTTGGTGCGCTTGTCGCGGTGATGGCGCAATGCGATGCCGATCGCTTCGGCGACCGCTGTCGCTTCGTCGAGCAACGAAGCCGATGCCACAGGCAGGCCGGTCAGTTCCGCAACCAACGTCTGGAAATTGAACAGCATTTCCAGGCGGCCCTGGCTGATCTCCGCCTGGTAGGGCGTATAGGCCGTGTACCAGGCCGGGTTCTCGAACAGGTTGCGCTGGATGGCCGGCGGCACGTGCACGCCGTAATATCCGGCGCCGATGAAGCTCTTCAGAACCGTATTCCGGGCCATGGTCGCCGACAATTCGGCCAGCGCTTCGGCTTCGCTGGCCGGCGCGGGCAGGGACAGCGGCTGGTCGAGGCGGATCGATCTCGGCACAGCCTGGCTGATTAACGTCTCCACTGAGGGCACGCCGATGACGGCCAGCATGGCTCTCACATCGGCAATGCCGGGTCCGATATGGCGGGCCGAGAAGGGGTAGGGTGCTGCGGTCATGTCAATGCGTCCTGATTTCAGCCGATATGGGCTTTGTAGGCGGCCTCATCCATGAGGCTGGCGAGCTGGCTTTCGTCGGCAAGCTTCATTTTCCATAGCCACCCGGCGCCGGTCGCCGCCGAATTGACCAGCGACGGATCGGACGACAGCGTTGCGTTGGCCTCGGTGATCTCGCCGTCGACCGGCGCGTAGACGTCGGAGGCCGCCTTGACGGATTCGACCACGACGGCGGTGTCGCCCTTGGCGAGCTTCTTGCCTGTTTCGGGCAGTTCGACGAAGACGAGGTCGCCCAGCTGCTCCTGCGCGTAGTCGGTGATGCCGACGGTGGCGATGCCGCCCTCGACGCTGAGCCACTCGTGATCGGCGGTGAAATAGGTCTTTGCCATCTGAAAATTATCCTTTGCGGTAGCGATGCGGGAGGAAGGGCAGGGAAGAAACGTCGACGGGAATCTTCGTTCCGCGCACGTCGGCGAAAACCCGAGTTCCGGGTTTCGCCAAGGGCGTCGGGACATAACCCATGGCGACGGGATGGCCGGCAGACGGGCCGAAACCGCCCGAGGTTACGTGGCCGGCGGGATTGCCGTCGGCGTCAAAGAGCGTGGCGCCGGCGCGCACCGGCTGGCGGGCATCCGGCCTCAGGCCGACGCGCTTCTGAGCGGAGCCGCGCTCGACGGCGGTGCGCAGCGCGTCGGCGCCGATAAACGTGCCGTTCGCGCGGATGTCCTTCGGGATGGCCCACATCAGCGCCGCGCTTGCCGGATCGGTTTGCGCGGTGATGTCCTGGCCGTGCAGGCAGAGGCCGGCTTCCAGCCGCAGGCTGTCACGGGCGGCAAGGCCGATCCACAGCACGCGCTCGTCTTCGAGCAGCTTCGCCACGAGACCGCGCGCGTCTGCCTCAGGCAGGCCGATCTCAAACCCGTCCTCGCCGGTGTAGCCGGACCGGCTCATGAACCAGTTCTTTCGCGGTTCGATGCCATGCATGAACAGCAGCGACCCGGTCTCGATACCGGCGCGCGAAAGTGCCGCCCAGGCCTCGGGACCCTGGATGGCGAGGAAGACCCGGTCGAGCGGTTCGACCTTGACATCGAAGCCGGTCGCAAGCTCGCGCAAATGCTTCTCGTCGGCGATCGCGTTGCCGGCATTCGCGACGACCATGAAGTTGGTATCGCCCAGCCGGGTGACGATCAGATCGTCCAGGATCCCCGCGGCCTCGTTCAGGAAAAACGTCAGCTTCGACTGTGAGATTTCGAGCGCGCCCGCATCGAGCGGACAGGCACGGTTGAGCAGGGGAATCGCGCCCGGCCCGATGACCTTGAACAGTTTCATGTGCGAGATGTCGAACAGGCCCGCATGTTCGCGGGTGTGAAGATGCTCCTTCATGACGCCGGCCGGGTAGGTCAGCGGCATCGACCAGCCGACAAAGGCGCCAAAGCGCGCACCGGCAGCTGCGTGGATGTCTTCGAGAGGAAGGTGTTTGGTGTCGCCCGTCATGTGTTCTCCAGAGTCGCACGCAATCGGTCGCGAATGGCGACCAGTCCGTGCCCCTCTGTCTGAAGCCTGAGAGACTCGCGCCCCGTAACTCTGTCGGCAGCGCTTACACCTTCGGCGCGGGGGCAGGCCCCGACTTTCCAGAGTGTCTTTCCCGTCTACGGTTCTTTTGCCTGAGAGATTTCGGGCGATTTCCCCTTCGGCGACAGCTCTCGCTGCTCTCTCCCGCAAACAGGTAGGGCTCGCAAAAGCCCTCGACTCGTCATCCATAGCCCGTCAACGACGGATTGTCACCTGCATGCGACGTGCAAAATAAAATGGCGGCATCGTGCCGATTGCGATCAGATCCCGCCATACCAGTCGTAGCCATTGTCTTCCCAATAACCGCCCCGTCCGCCTCCTAAGGCGGCGAAGCCGTCGACCAGCTCGATCTTGTAGAGATATTTCGGCATCTTGTAGCCGAGCTGGCGCTCGACCCGGACACGCAGCGGCGCGCCGTTCTCGACCGGCAGCGGCTTGCCGTTGACGCCGTAGGCCAGGATCGTTTGCGGGTGGCGGGCGTCGATGAGATCGATGCTGCCGTAATATTTGATGTCGCCCGAAAGGCTGCGGTCGATCGTGTCCAGGCAATGGAACATGACGTAGCGCGCCTCGGGTTTGACCACCGCCTGGTCGAGCACCAGCGACAGCGGCGTGCCGGTCCATTTGGCGATACAGCTCCAGCCTTCGACACAATCATGGCGGGTGATCTGCGTTCGGCTCGGCATGTTCATGAGCTGCTCGCGGGTCAGCGACAGCGGCTTTTCGACCAGACCCGAAACCTCCAGTCGCCAGTCGGCGAAGTTGTTGGCGAGCAGGGCCTTGTAGGTATCGTCGTCGGGCGACGTCACGCCGTTGGGGCGCATCGGCTGACGGATGTCGGCTTCAGTGAACTCCGGCGCCAGCGAATCGCGGCCCGCGAGCAGACGTTGCGCGTGGTGTGTGAGATCGTTGGCGTTTTCGAGGAAGCTGCGCAGGCCGTCGCCCACGCCGAGCTGGCTGTCGAAGGCATCGCAGCCTGAAAGCGTGATACCGGAAAGGCCAAGGCTGGCCGCGGTCAGGAATTTCCTGCGGTTGATCTCGAATTTTGCCATGTCAGGCGCTCCTTTCGGAGGATTTTGCGTCATGCGGCGGATCGGTCCGATACCATCCGGTGACGATCGAGCGCAGTTCGTTGATCGGGCCGGCGGCCACGATCATCAGAATATGGATGATGAAGAAGCCCACGAGCAGCACCATGACGGTGAAATGGATGGTGCGCGCCGTCTGCCGGCCGCCGAGCAGGTCGTTGAGGAACGGCAGCACCGAATTCATGCTTGGCGACATTGCGAGCCCGGTGAGGATCATCAGCGGCAACAGCACGAACAGCACGCCGCCATAGGCCATTTTCTGCAGCGTGTTGTATTCGCGCGTGTGGTGGAACTTCAGCCTGGCGTGATTGACGATATCTTGCGGCAGGCGCCTGAGATCGTCCAGGCGAGGGGCGAGGTCACGTCTGATGTGGCCGTTGACCAGGCTGGCGACCAGCCACACAAGCAGCGTCGTCGTCAGCACCCAGGCGAAGAAGAAATGCACGACGCGTGCCGTGCCGAGGTCGTAGTATGATGGGATCGTCGCCCAGGACGGGAAGGCGCGGGGCGTCTCTTGTCCTGCCGGCCCAGACCAGCCGAGCACGCCGGTGGTGTCGAAGCGGTATCCGAGGATTTCGGTATAGCCGCGCGGCCCGGCATTCGTGTTCTCGGCGCCGATAGCGAAGACGGTGTTGTTGTAGTCGAAGCCGGACTGCTTGCCGAGATAGAGCTGCGGACGGGCGTTGAAGATCTGGAGGCCGGAAAGCAGCATGAAGAACAGCGAGATGGCCCACAGCCAGTGCGTCAGCCGCGTCCAGGCCGATTGCCGGTAGATCAATGTCGTGGCCTTCGTAGCGTCACTGTCCGCGCTGGCGGCGGGTTGGTTCATGGCAACCGATTCCATCTGGTCTCGCTTCCTGGCCGTTCCATCCGGCGCGGCCGCTGTCTGCATCATTCTCCTCCTGATACGTCGCCAGCCAAGCCGATGTTTCATCGATCACGAAAATATCAGGTCGAAGCTCAAGGGCCGCCCAGGCTGACGGCGAGATTGACGGCGGCGGCGACGATGACCGTGTTGAAGAAGAACGACAGGATCGAATGAACAAGCACGACGCGGCGCATGTGGGTTGTCAAGATGTTGGTGTCGGCGGTCTGCGCCGTCATGCCGATGACCGTCGAGAAGTACAGAAAATCCCAGCCTTCCGGCCGTTTGTCGCCGGGGAACAGCAAGCCGCCGACCGGGATTTTCTTCTTCGTTCCGGCATCGACCAGGTCGCCGTCCATCCAGTACACATGCGCATAGTGCAATGCCGCCATGGCGTGGATGGTGAACCAGCCTAGGGGAATTGACAGCAGCGCGAAGCCGAGCTCCATCGCGTTCGAACTGCCTTTCTGGTTGATCAACTGGAACAGTGCGGCGATGGCAACGCCGACGACGACCAGCGTGACGGCGAAGATGACCAGCACAGGCTGGTCGGTGTCGCGCGCATTCTTGCTGAGATAGGTGCCGGTGAATTTGGGCATCTGGGCGACAACCAGCGTGACATAGGCGGCAAAAAAGGCGTTGGCCCCGATCGAATAAGCGAGCGGCGCGTGAAGCAGCAAGGCCACCAGAAGCGCAAAGACGCCGACACAAGCCGACACCGCGAACAGCATGTGCCGGTGCATGGGCGTCCTGGACGGGATTTCGGCGGCCATGATGGTTCCGAATGGCGCTGGGCTTCTACTGCGGTGTGGCGGATTTTAGAGCGCGCCGCAAGATGCGGTCGAGTTCGCCGAGAAACCGCGAGCGGTCCTGCGGTGCGAAGCTGGCATTGTACCCCTTGCTTTCGCCGGTCTCGCGCAGATGCTGCTTCAAGTCGCGCATTGCCACCGCCATGCCGATCGTTTCCGGCGTGAAGGGACGTCCGGTCGGCCCCAATACATGGGCCCCGAGCGCCACCGTGCGTGCGGCCAGTGGAATGTCCGCGGTCACCACGATGTCGTTGGGTTTTGCGTTTTCCACGATCCAGTCGTCGGCGGCGTCGGCACCCTTGGACACGACGACATTGCGGATCATTGGGTCGCGGGAGGGGCGCAGGCCGCCATTGGAAACATAGGTGACGACGACGCCGTGGCGCTCGGCAACTTTTTCGACTTCGGCTTTGACCGGGCAAGCGTCTGCGTCGACGAGGATGGCGGGTGCGGGCATTGTCTCTCCAAATGAGCATGGGGCCGGCAACCCGTCCGGCCCCATGCCTCAAATCTCATGGTCGTCAGGCCGGAAGCGCTCCCGACCTCTTGGCGGTCCAGGTGGCGATATAGTCCATCAGGCCGGGGTTGAGGCAGTCATAAGGTTCGAGGCCGATCGATTTCAGTTGGCCGCGAATGCTGTCCATGCGGCTCGGGTCGACACCGGATTCGATGATCGAAGAAACAAAGGCGGTAAAGCCCGGCGGCGACCAGCCATCCTCCTCGAAGCGCTCGGGATGGATGAAGGACAAGCCCTTGAACGGATGGTCGCGCTCGACGGGTCCATGCATGTGGACGCCGCAGCCGGTGCAGGCATGGCGCTGGATCAACGCGCTCGGGTCCACCACCTTCAGCTTGTCGCCGTTCTCGGTGACGGTGACGTCGCCGGTGCCGGCTACGGCCACCACCGAGAACACCGCCCCTTCGGGCTTCCAGCATTTGGTGCAGCCGCAGGCGTGGTTGTGGGCGATCTGGCCCTTGACCTTCACCTTGACCGGATTGCTGGTACAGGCGCAGACCAGCGTGCCGCCGATAAAGCTCGCACTCTCCCTGGGCAGACCATTGTCGATTTTCGGATGCAGTTTTTCCGCCATGCTTTTCTCCTCCCATTTTTGACCACAGAGGTCGCGGGCCCGTTGCCCGCGGCGTGTGGCCGCCCTCAGTAAACCACGACACTCCTGATCGACTTGCCCTCATGCATGAGGTCGAACCCCT